>JBBRYR010000013.1:0-72686 GCA_038237415.1 Burkholderiales bacterium | reverse complement strand
TTTCATGATGACTATCCTTTTAAAGTTGAAGATCCTGCTGGGGTGGCGGCGGGCCGTCAGAGCAGCATCGAAGGGGCGTTTAACGTTTCGTCTCGTCGATGGGTGAACTTTAAAATTTCTACAGACAAAGAGAAATAGCCTTTTCAGCATCGATACATTGCGGAATAAGAAATAATAGAGTCCGTAATCACGAAGAAAGTACGCTATGGATCGCTTGATGTCGATGCGGGTTTTTCAGCGGGTGATCGATGAAGGAGGCTTCGCCGCCGCCGCGCGGGCCCTGGATATGTCCCCTGCGGTGGTGACCCGGCTGGTGGCCGATCTGGAGGAGCATCTGGGCACCCGCCTGTTGCACCGCACCACACGCCGCCTGTCGCTGAGCGAGGCGGGGGAGACGTATCTGACCCGGGTGCGGGCCATTTTGCAGGACATTGACGAAGCCCACGGAATGGCCAGCTCCCATACGCATGAGCTGTCGGGCGTGCTGCGCCTGCTGTCGCTGCCGGTGCTGGCCACCCACGTGCTGGCGCCGCTGGTGGGGGGGTTTCGCGTGCTGTACCCCAAGATCCGTCTGGACATTGACGTGGAGTCTTTTTCCGAGCCCGCCGTGGAGGATTACGACATCACATTGATGGGCGCGGATGCAACGTTCAATGGCGATGTGATTGCGCGCAAGATCATTTCCACTGAGGCCGTTCTGGTCGCATCCCCAGCCTACCTCAAACGCAAGGGCACGCCACAGACACCGCAAGAGCTGGCACAGCATGAATGCCTGCGCGTGAAGGCCCCCGGCTCGCGCCCGCGCGTGTGGCACCTGTTTCAGGCGGAGCGCCCCGACGAGTATCTGGACCTCGAAGTGGAGCCGGTACTATGGGCCAACCATACGGATACGCTGCTGCATGCCGCCCTGAACGGGGCCGGCATCACGTCCACCTCCGTAGACCGGGTGACCAATGAACTGGCCAGCGGTCAGCTGGTGCGGGTTCTGCGGCCCTGGATCACGGGGCAGTTCACCATTTATGCCGCACTTCCCAGCCGCAAGTTTTTGCCGGAACGTACCCGCGTGTTCCTGGAATACCTGACCGAACAGACGCGGCTAAGGGTATCGCGCGCGCAAAAAGCCTGTGATAACTGTTGAGACACTTCTGTCAAGGTTGCACCCGCCCCCACTCCGCTTCATACGTCGTCACCAGCACTTGGTTCGACAACCGGTTTACCTCTGCCGGTACCCGCACCATGTCGTTCGGAAAATCAAACAACAGGGGCAGGGTTTGCGGGCTCAGGAAACGCAGGCCTGCAGGTAACGCCCTGGGCATGTGCCAGGGCCGGTGACTGGCGATGATGTAGCCCCACTCGCCAAAGCTGGGCACATTGGCGTGGTAGGGCGTGGCGTGCAGACCCACCGATTCGATGGTGGTGGCTACGGTCCAGAAACTCTGGCGCGCCACCAGCGGCGAGGTGGTCTGGATGACCGCGTAACCACTGGCGGAGAGGCGCTGCGCCAGCAGGGCGTAGAAGCTGCTGGTGTAGAGCTTGCCGATGGAGAAGTTGGTGGGGTCGGGGAAGTCCACCACGATCACGTCGAACATATCCGTACCGTCTTGTCCACTGCTCTGCAGCCACTGGAATGCGTCGGTGTTGACGATGTGCAATTTGGGTGAACTGAGCGAGCCGGCGTTGAGCCGCACCATGGCAGTGTCTTTGGCAAACAGGCCCGTCATGTTGGGGTCCAGTTCGACCAGGGTCACGCTTTCCACGCTCGGGTATTTGAGGATTTCGCGTACGGCCATGCCATCGCCACCGCCCAGCACCGCCACTCTGCGCGGCGCGCCAAAGGCTGCCATGGCGGGATGCACCAGCGCTTCGTGGTAACGGTATTCGTCACGCTCGGCAAACTGCAAATTGCCATTGAGAAACAGCTTGTGCCCGGTTCGACCATTGGTCACCACGATGCGCTGGTAAGGCGAGGTTGCGGCCAGTACGATGCGGTCATGGTAGAACTTGTCTTCGGCTAGCGAAGTGATCTGGTCTGCGACAACAAAGCCCCCGGCGAGTACTGCGGCAGTGAGTGCACAAGCCACTGCATGCGCGCCAAAGCGCCGCAGTTCATGGCGAAAAACCCACAGCGTCCAGAACGCCACCGCCGCATTCAGCAGCCCAAACAGCAGGCCCGTGCGGATCAGCCCCAGTTGTGGCACCAGCAGCAGCGGAAAGGCAATGGACACGGCCAGCGCGCCCAGGTAGTCAAAGGTGAGCACCTGTGACACCAGATCCTTGAGCGCCACTTCGCGCTTGAGGATGCGCATGACCAGCGGAATCTCCAGCCCCACCAGCACACCCACCACACCGACCATGCCATAGAGCAAAAAGCGAAACGCTCCCGGCGTATAGGCATTGGCCAGAAACAGAATGGCAGGGAGCGCACCGCCAGCCAGCGCGACCAGCAATTCAATGCGCAAAAAATGCGCAGGCAGTTGCCGGTCCAGAAAGCGCGACAACCATGAGCCCACGCCCATGGCAAACAGGTAGCTGCCGATTACCGTGGAGAACTGCAGCACCGAATCGCCCAGCAGGTAGGACGCCAGGGCGCCTGCGGTCAGTTCGTACACCAGCCCGCAGGCGGCCACCACGAAGACGCTGGCTAAGAGCGTGACTTCAAGGGGACGGGGGGCGCGCCGGGAGATGTTCAATGAATGGCCGCCGCCACGATGATGCAAATGCCCAGGCTCATGGCCGCGACCACCAGCGCCAGCGCCACGTTTTGCTTCTCCACGATTTCGTTCCACAAATCGTAGGGGGTGATCTTGTCGATGATGACAAAGCACAGCCAGAAAACCGCCACGCCGATTAGCGCAAACACCAGCGAGGCGACGATGGCGCCCGGTTTCAACAGCTCATAGCCCATGGGACTCTCCTAGAAAAAATGGGATGCATTACTTGTGGCCTCCGCCACCGGAAAACCCGCCAAACGAACCGCCTGAACTGCGCGAACTCGATGAGGAACAATTCTCCACCCGCGGATCACAACGGGAGCAGCGGCTCAGCAGCACCAACAGCAGCAGGGTAAACAGCACCACCACGATGATGGTGCCAACACCCATGCTGGACGCGGCACTGAAGGGGGCCACATCGCCGCGCTTGAGCAGGTCTTTCTTTTCCTGAAGGCCAAACGCAGTGGCAACGGCATCGCTGCTGATCTGGTCACCGCTGGACCAGACCACTTCGGTGCCACTTTGCTCCTGCGACAGCAAGCGTTTGCCACTGGAAAAGTCGCGGTTGAAGGTTTTCTGGCCGCGCTGTACGAGCCAGTAGAACTCGCCGCACACGTAATTGGTTTCTGCGTTGTAGCTGTATTTGATGGTGTAGTTGGTGCCCAGATACGATGCCGTTCCCGCGTTGGCGCTGGCCATTTTCGGCGCACCAGTGGTGGGGCGCACCAGACTCCAGCCTTCTTCCGAGTCGACCAGAAAACTGAAGCCCCGCTTCTGGTTGTAGAGCAGGTATTCGCTCCAGCCAAAGTGCTCGTCATCTCCGGGGGCTACGCCCATGCGGTGCTGAAAGCCCACCACCTGCCATTGCACGCCCTGCAAGGTGCCCAGCGTACCCAGGGGAATCAGGGGCTGGACGGGTTCGTCCTGCGTGGCGGCCTTCAGCTCGCCGCCAATGCCCTGGCTCAAATCAATCAGACTGTTGCAGCTGCCGCAGGTGATGCTCTTGCTGGTCGCGAGCGCCACCGTGACTGGTGCGCCGCAATGCGGACAGTTGAACTGGCGGCCTTTCTCGTTCTTGACCGACTCGTCTTTCAGACCCTTGAGCTGCAAGTCATCCAGCAGCACAGCCCTGCCCTGCGAAACGGCGGGCGGCTGACGGGTGTAGTCGATGCTGAGCACCTCACCGGTTTCGCTGCGCAGCTCCACCATGTCAAAGGGTTGCCCCAGGGGCGGCAGCGTGGGTAGCTCGCCTTGCGCACTGATCAGCACCGCCCGCACATTGCTGGCGACGCTGTAGGGCTTGCCGTTGATGGCCGTGGTGGCACCCACCCGGAAGCGTCCGGCTTCGGGCAACTCGCGCTGTGTCTGCAGCGGCATGGTGAAAACATAGGCTCCGTTGTCCTCCGCCAGCCAGCCAGACTCGCCATCGTCAAACAGGGCATTCCACTCGGCCCAAGTTCCCTCTGCAATTTTGTATTGCAAACGCCCGATCAGCGCGAAGTTGCGCTTGTTGTACTGACCTGTGACAAACAGCTGCAGCGGACTGTGGTCGTCAAACAGTTCGGCCATCTTGCCGATGCGCGACAGTACCTCACCCTGGCGCGCGACGGTGCTCTGGCAATAGCCGCACACCGCGTGTGTGGACTGCGCCGAGCGGAATTCCACCGGCGCACCGCAGCCCGGACAGGGCGCGGTGTAGCGGCGCTGAGGGCCGGGTGTCAAAGTAGCCAAGGCGCAGCCTGGAGCCGATGCACGGGCAGAAGGCCTAAACCAGCTTCTTCAGCAACTCCGCCTTCTTGGCATCGAACTCTTCCTGGGTCAGGATGCCTTTGCTTTTGAGCTCACCCAGTTTTTCCAGCGTAGCCATCACGTCTTCAGCTTTCACCCCCGCAGCCGGGGCGGTCGCGGTCGCAGCAGCCTGGGTATGACCCTGCAAACCAGCCTGCAGGTTTTGCGCCAGCACCTGGCCCAACGCGACGCCGGCACCCAGGCCCATCGCATCGCCTGCAATGCCGCTGCCTCCACCGCCGCCTTCGGCAAATTTGGGTATGGCCTGCGCGGTCTGGTACTGCATGAACTTGCCCATGTCGTTGCCGACCATGCCCATGCCAATTTTCTGATCAAGGATTTTTTGCAGCTCTTCGGGCAGCGAAACGCTTTGTACCGTCATGGCCTCCAGCTTCAGGCCCAGCTTCGCCATTTCGGGCTGCAGGGCCGTGCTCAGGGCCTTGGCGAACTCAATCTGGTTGGCGGCCAGGTCCAGGAACGGAATGCCGCTGGCGGCAATAGCATTGCTGATGTTTTGCAGCACCAGTCCACGCAACTGACCATCCACATCCGCCACCGAATAGATGTCACGCGTGCCCGAAATTTCGGCGTGGAACAGCTTGGGGTCGGTAATGCGGAAGGCGTAGTTGCCAAAGGCGCGCAGGCGCACCGCACCAAAGTCCTTGTCGCGGATGGTGATGGGCTGCGGCGTTCCCCACTTCTGGTCGATCTGCTGGCGCGTGCTGAAGAAGTACACATCGCTTTTGAAGGGCGACTCAAACAGCTTGTCCCAGTTCTGCAGGTAGGTCAGCACCGGCAGGGTCTGTGTGGTGAGCTTGTGGGTGCCGGGGCCAAACACGTCGGCCACTTTGCCTTCGTTCACGAACACCGCCATTTGCGATTCGCGGACCACAAGTTGCCCGCCGTTCTGAATCTCCATGCCCGCCATGGGAAAGCGCCAGGCCAGCGTGCCATCGCCTTCTTCGGTCCACTGGATAACGTCTATGAACTGTTTCTTGATGAAATCCATCAGGGCCATGGCAAGGTCTCCTCGGGTGATTGGGGGTTGCAGGGGGGAATGATACACAGCGACGACAAAGGAAAACCGCCTGCGACACGCCTGAGATATGCTCGCTCCCATGAGCCTGCTTTTCACCCCTTTTCACCTCCCGTCACCCCGCGGTGGCCTGGCTTTGCCCAACCGTATCGTGGTGGCGCCCATGTGCCAATATGCGGTCCAGGACGGCGAGGCCGCCGACTGTCACCTGATGCACTGGGGCAACCTGCTCAACAGCGGCGCCGGGCTGTTCACCATCGAAGCCACGGCCGTGGTGCCCGAGGGGCGCATCACCCCCGGCTGCCTGGGCCTGTGGGATGACCGCACCGCAAACGCCTTGGCCGACACCCTGCAGCGCGCACGGAAACTGGCACCCCCCACTGCCGTATGCATCCAACTGGCCCATGCGGGGCGCAAGGCGTCCAGCGCCGTGCCATGGAAAGGCGGGCAACTAATTGCCCCGGCAGACGGCGGCTGGGAAACGTTTGGTCCCTCCGCCCTGCCCCAGTTGCCCGGCGAACCTCCTCCAACGGAAATGAAGCCCGCCTATATGGCTCAGGTGCGCGACGCCTTCGTGACCGCGGCGCAACGCGCGGACCGCATGGGCATTGAAGCGATCGAACTCCACGCCGCCCACGGCTATTTGCTGCACGAGTTTTTGTCACCCATTTCCAACCAGCGCAGCGATGCCTATGGCGGCAGCTTTGAGAACCGCATCCGCTATCCACTGGAAGTGTTTGCAGCCGTACGCAAGGCTTTTGATGGCGTTTTGGGCTTGCGACTTTCCGCCAGCGACTGGGTGGAGGGCGGCTGGGACGTGGCGCAAAGCACAGAGCTTGCCAAGCGATTGAAATCACTGGGCTGCGATTTTATTCACGTGTCCTCTGGCGGGATTTCACCGACACAGAAAATTACTTTGGGCGCTGGCTACCAGGTGCCCTTTGCGCGCGACATACGCCACGCCAGCGGCCTGCCCACCATGGCAGTGGGTCTGATCACTGACGCGCAGCAAGCAGAGGCAATATTGCAGACGGGTGACGCCGACCTGATTGCGCTGGCCCGTGCCTTTTTGTATGAGCCGCGCTGGGGCTGGCATGCTGCGGCGGCACTCGGCGGCGAAGTCAAGGCCCAGGAAAACTACTGGCGCTGCCTGCCACGCGAGGCCCAGGCGGTGTTTGGCAAAGTGTCTATTGGCATGCGATGACCAGTCCTGTGCAGGGCCAGGTTGCCGCTGGCTTTGAGCCCCTGGCGGCGCAGTTCGCCAGGTCCTTCGCACAAGGAACGGAAATTGGTGCAAGTCTATGTGTTTACCACCGGGGTGAGAAGGTGGTCGACCTGTGGGGCGGGCTGGCCGACACGGCATTGCAAACCCCGTGGACGGCTGACAGCCTAATCGTCGTGTTTTCTGCCACCAAAGGCCTGGCCGCCATGGCACTGAATCTGGCCGCAGAGCGCGGCGCCTTTGCGTGGGATGCACCGGTCGCCCAGTATTGGCCCGCATTTGGCCAGGCGGGCAAGGCGCGTATCACGGTGCGCCAGCTATTCAACCACCGCGCCGGTCTGGCTGGCATTGCAACTCCATTAACCCTGGCGCAACTGTGTGACCCGGACCAGGCGTCGGACGTGCGTACGGCTCTGGAGACCCAGTCGCCGGCGTGGGCCGTCGATACGCAGCAGGGGTACCACGCACTGAGTTACGGCATGTACGCCAGCACTTTTTTCGAGGAGGTCTGCCACGAGCCCCTGCATACGTTTTTGCACCGCGAATACCTGGATCCACTGGGCGCAGACGTTTTTCTCGGCACGCCACCCGAGCAGGACCACCGGGTGGCCACGCTGTACCCCGGCTCCATGACCGCACGGGTGGGCAAGATGGTCTGGGCAGCCCTGCGCGGGAACAGCCCCGAAGCCCACGTGGCCCGCTCTTTATTGCGCGGCGGCCACGCCAAACAGGCCTTCATGAATCCACCGGCAACGGGCGGCATGGGCATCTACAACCAGCCTCCGGTGCGCCGTCACAGTCTGGCCTGGGCATCGGCCACCGCCACGGCCCGCGGACTGGCGCGCGCCTATGTTCCGTGGTCGCTGGGTGGCCAGTGGCAGGGTCGACGCTACGTCGCACCTGAAACCATTGCGCCCCTGTTGCAACGCCAGGGCTGGAGTCCGCGTGACCTGGTGCTGGGCAAGCCCCTGGGCTGGGCACAAGGTTTTTTGAAAGAGGAGGACGGGATCTTTTCACCCAACCGCGGATCGTTTGGTCACCCCGGTATGGGCGGCGCTTTGGGCTGGTGCGACCCGCAAGCCCAGCTGGCGTTTGGCTACACCATGAATCGCTGCGACTGGCGTATCCGCTCCCCGCGCGCATTGGCGCTGTGCCAGGCGCTCTACCGCTGTCAGCTGGAATAGCCTGCACCGGAGCAGGCTGATACGCTGTTTGCACTGCAGCGTTTCACGTTAACGGGCAAGTCCTGGGCAGCCTTGAAAGCCATCCCGTTCGGTATTGGTGCCTGTCGCGCATCCTTTTTGTGCAATGCAATTTTGCGCACCAAAGTGACGCAAATATTTCACAAAAATAAATCTTGATTTAAATAATTCATTACGGTATGGTTCTGTATCCATTTGATTGGCGCGCCTATTTCAGACGAGGCAGCTGGTGGATAAGGACATCGGTGTCTGCGCAGACACTTTTCACACAACCGAATATTTGGAGTAACCCACTATGAAATTCAATCGAATAGCAGGACGCCTAGTAATGAGCTTGGTGGCCGCAGTGTCCGCCGCAGGCAGTGCCACCGCCGCAGACTGGGTCGTGGGTGCCAACATCGGAAATGTCCCGTGGGAGTTTCAGGATGCCTCCGGCAAATTTGTCGGCTTCGAAATTGACTTGGCCAACGAAGTGGCCAAACGCGCCGGCAAGACCATTCAAATTGAAAACATTCCCTTCAACGGCCTGTTTCCCGCAGTTCAATCCGGTCGGATTCAAATTGCCATCTCGTCCATCACCATTACACCCAAGCGTCTGGAGTCGCTGTCCTTCGCGCAGCCTTACTACGACAGCGACCAGTCGCTCTCCGTTTTGAAGACAACGAAGATCGACAAGCTGGAGGATTTGAGCGGCAAGACAGTCGGCGTGGACACGGCGTCCACCGGCGACATGTACGCCACCGAAAACACCGCCAAATTGAAAATCGCGAAAATCTCCCGCTACGAGGGTCTCGCACCCGCCATGCTGGATCTGGCAGCGGGTCGCATTGATGGCTACATCAGCGACATCCCGGCGGTGGAGTACTACATCAAGGACAAGCCCCAGTACAAGATCGCGGCGCGTATTCCAACCAACGAGCGCTACTCGTTCATGTTCGCCAAGAACTTCACTGACGCAGCCAAGATCAACGACATCCTGACTTCGCTGAAGAAAGAAGGTTTCGTCGCCGCAACCCACAAGAAATGGTTTGGAACCACACCGCCTGACTCGTCATCCAGTGTCAAGGTGATGGATGTTCCCAAACTCTAAGCGCCGATTTTCTTCCCGTGCGCGGCGGGCGGCCCCCGTCACTCCGCCGTGTAAGTCCACCCTCACGCATATATGAGTCTGATTGACACTTTTTTCAACTGGTCGGTCTTTCTGGGCGCCCTGCCATCTTTGCTGGAGGGGCTCTGGATCACCATCCTGCTGGGTACTGTCAGCATCGTTGCGGGCATGGTGGCCGGGTTATTGACGGCGCTGGCACGGCTTTATGGTCCAAGACCCCTACAGACCGTGGCGCGCATTTACATTGATGTATTGCGGTCAATCCCACTTCTGGTCTTGCTGGTTTTGGTCTACTACGCCTTGCCATTCGTCGGCATCCGGATGTCCTCATTTGTATCGGCTGCGGTGGCGATCACCATGGTCTCGTGCGCCTATACGGCCGAAATTTTCCGGGCCGGCATTGAGGCAGTTCCCAAGGGGCAGTTTGAAGCAGCAGACGCCATTGGTTTGAGCTTTATTCGCAGCATGCGCTATGTTGTCTTGCCCCAGGCTTTCCGAATTGTGACGCCCCCCCTCACCAGCAATTGCATCAATGTTCTCAAAGATACCGCCCTTGCATCGGTAGTGGCCATGCCCGACTTATTGAAGCAGGCAACACAGGCACAGGCGTTGGCGGCCAACCCCACGCCCCTGATTGGGGCCGCATTTTTGTACCTCCTCATTCTCCTTCCACTGGTTCGTCTGGTCAGTTATTTCGAGTCAAACCATCGTAAAAACACCCATTGAACATGCCGCCGATGCCAGCCCTGATTCAAATAGAAAAGCTCCGAAAATCCTACGGAATGGTAGAGGTATTGCATGACATCGACCTGGAAGTGCAGTCCGGCGAAGTGGTGGTGGTGGTGGGCCCCTCGGGCTCAGGAAAATCCACCCTGATCCGCTGCATCAATCTCCTTGAGGAATACCAGGGCGGCACGATCCGGGTGGACGGCAACAAGGTGCAACGCGGCGCAGATCTCAGCAAAGTCCGCGCGGAAGTGGGAATGGTGTTCCAGAGCTTCAACCTCTTCCCGCATTTGACGGCACTGAACAACGTTGCACTGGGTCCACTGCGTGTGCGCGGCGCGCACAGAGAAGAAGCGGAACGTCTGGCCCTGGAACTTCTGGAAAAGGTCGGGCTCGCTGCGCATTCCCACAAGTACCCGGCGCAATTGTCAGGTGGGCAGCAACAACGTGTTGCCATTGCCCGGGCACTGGCCATGCAACCCAAGGTCCTGCTGTTTGACGAACCGACGTCGGCGCTCGATCCGGAGATGGTCGGCGAGGTCCTTGAAGTCATGCAGAACCTGGCAAGAACCGGCGTGACCATGGTGATCGTGACCCACGAAATGGGATTCGCCAAGCGTGTTGCCGACCGGGTCGTCTTTATGGAAGCGGGACGTGTGGTCGAACAGGGTGCCCCGGAGCTCTTCTTCAATGCGCCCAAAGAGGCGCGTACCCAGGCCTTCCTGAAGGCCGTCCTTCAACACTGAACCCTATGCCCATATCCACACTGAACCTCAACATCGACCACGTCCGCGCGGAGTTTCCGGCGCTAGCGAGTGACTTTGCCTATCTTGATAACGCAGGTGGCTCGCTGGTTTTGCGTCGGGTTGCAGACCGCATCCGGGACTACCTCCTTACCAGCAGCGTTCAACTGGGTGCGAGCTATGCGCACTCGCAGGATGCAAGCTCCAAAGTGCTGGCTGCGCGCAAGGCGGTGGCAGAGCTTATCAATGCACCGTTCGATGATGAAGTGGTGATGGGTGGCGCCACCACGGCGCTGATGTTCCAGGTCACCAATGCCATCTTGCCGAGCATTGAACCGGGTGACGAAATCATCGTTACAAACACGGACCATGAGGCCAATATCGGTTGCTGGCTAAGGCTGCAAAGTGCAGGTGCCGTTGTCCGATTCTGGAATGTGAACCCGCAGACATTGGAGCTGGATTTGCCTGACCTCCAAGCGATGCTGTCCTCCAAAGTGAAGTGGGTTGCGATGACCCATGCCTCCAACATCCTGGGCACGGTGAACCCGGTCAGCGAAGTGGCCCAGCTGGTGCATGCCGTCGGTGCGCGGCTTTGCGTGGACGCAGTTGCCTATGCACCGCACCGACTGGTGGACGTGCAGGCCAGCGGAGCCGATCTCTACGTCTTCAGTTTTTACAAGGTATTTGGTCCGCATTACGCGGTGCTTTGGGGTAAACGCGAACTGCTTCTAAGCCTTGCAAGCCTGAACCATTACTTCATCACCAGGGAGACCATCCCCTACAAGCTTCAACCGGGCAATGTGAACTACGAGCTGTCCTACGGCTGCATTGGTATTTGCGACTACCTGGTCGACACGGGTAGTCGCCTGGGGTCTTTCGGTACCCCACGCGAAAAAATGCAGGCCGCGTTTGCTGCCTTTGAATCCCATGAGGACCTTCTCGCAGCGCGTTTGCTGGCGTTCCTTGCCAGCAAGCAGTCGGTAAAAGTGATTGGCCGCACTTCCGTTGGCGATGGGGGTCGGGTGCCCACCATCAGTTTTGTCGTGAAGGGGCGATCCCCCGAATCTATCGTCCGTCACGTGGACCGCTTTCAAATCGGCATTCGTTTTGGTGATTTTTATGCCAAGCGCCTGATCGAGAGTCTGGGCTTGCATACGCAAGGCGGTGTGGTGCGGGTGTCGATTGCCCATTACAACTCGGCCGATGAAATCGAACGCCTGATCCGCCACCTGGATGAGGCCATCGGGTGATGGCAACACTGATACGCAACGGTCGGATCATTACCGCAACCGACGACTACGTCGCGGATGTGCTGATGCAGGATGGCATCATCCACACGATTGGCAAAAGCATAGAAGTAGGTCCAGATGTCACCGTGGTCGACGCGAGCGGACTCTATGTGCTACCCGGAGGTGTGGACACCCATGTCCACCTTGAGAACGTGATTGGCCCGACCATCACCTGCGACACGTTTGCAAGCGGCACACGTGCAGCAGCATTTGGCGGCACGACGACCATAGTGGATTTCGCATTGCAAACCCAAACCGACTCGCCTCTGGGCGCCATCGCCAGGGCGCAGCGCAGCGCTGAATCCCAGGTGGCGGTGGACTACAGTTTGCATGTAATCGTGACCCGGGTAGACGAACAAGTGCTCAAGGACGTGCGATTTGCCATGCACCATGAGGGCGTGACCAGCTTCAAAATGTTTATGGCCTACCCCGGCATCATGATGGCCGACGATGCCGCCATCTTCCGGATGCTGCGGCAAGTGGGTGCCGATGGCGGTATGGTCGCGCTACACGCGGAAAACGGCACGGTGATTGATCTGTTGATCAAGGAAGCACTGGAAGCAGGACACACATCACCGCGTTACCACGCCATGACGCGGCCAGCCATCCTGGAGGGCGAAGCCACCCACCGCGGCATTCGCCTGGCGGAATTGGCCCAAGCGCCCATTTATTTTGTTCACGTATCCAGCAACGAGGCACTCAAACACATCGTGGCGGCGCGTGCGGAAGGCATTCCGGTATTTGCGGAGACATGCCCACACTACTTGCTATTTGACGATTCGGTTTATGCCTCGGATGACTTTGAAATTGCCAAATACGTGATGACACCGCCTCTGCGCACCCCTCATGATCAGAAGCATCTCTGGCGCGCATTGCGGTACGACGATCTGCAAGTGATTGCGACTGACCATTGCCCGTTCTGCATGAAAGAAGGGCACTTGGGTTACCGCCTTCAGAAGATGCGAGGAAAAGACGACTTTTCCATGATCCCCAATGGCGCCCCCGGAATTGAGACGCGCCTGGTGAGTCTTTTTGATATCGGCGTGATGCAGGGCAGGCTCTCGCTCAACCGGTTTGTCGAGCTGACTTCCACAACGCCCGCCAAGCTGTTCGGTCTTTTTCCGAAAAAGGGGACCGTCGCGGTGGGAAGTGATGCCGATGTCGTACTTTTTAATCCGGCTGTCAGCCAGACCATCCATGCCAAGCATTTGCACAGTCACTGCGACCACACGCTGTTGGAGGGGCGTACGTTGCAGGGCCGCGTCGAGAAGGTTTTTTTGCGCGGTACCCTGATCGTCGACGGCCAGAACTGGCATGGCCGTGAAGGCATGGGACGCTTTGTTCCCCGAGGCCAGGTGCGTGCTTTTTGAAAGATTTTGACAAATCCGCTGGCTATGATCAACCCATGATTAACGCCAAACCCACCACACTGGAAGGCCTTCGTTCGCTCATCAATCAGGAGAGCGCGCGTCTAACTCCACGTATGCGCGACGCGGCGACATACGCCTTGGAACATCCCAATGACGTGGCATTGAGTCCTGTAGCTACGGTCGCACTGCGTGCCGGCATTGCCCCGGCGGCATTCATTCGTTTGGCTAAAGCGCTGGGCTTTGACGGGTATTCTGAATTGCAGCGGCTTTTCCGGGAGCCCCTGCAACGCCCCGTGAAGCCCACTTACCGTGAACGCATCCGGCATTTCGGCGGCGAGCAAACGTTGAACCACCCTGACAATCCGGTTGACGTCTTGCAGGCGTTCAGCCAAGCCAACATCGTTTCGCTGGAGCACTTGCAGGCGGATGCTGCAACTTTGCCATTGAAAGAAGCCATCGCCCTGATTCAGAAAGCGAGGATTGTCCATGTAGTTGGGCTCAGACGCTCATACGCGGTGGCAGCCTACCTGGCCTATGCACTGAACCGGGTAGGGCAGCCGACCGTACACATTACCGGACTTGGAGGCGCAATTGCTGAGCAGGCCAGCATTGCCAATGAACAGGACCTTTTGATTGCGATCAGTTTCCCGCCCTACGCTGCGGATACCGTACTGGTGTGTGACCAGATTATTGCCAAGGGCGCCAAGCTGCTAGCCATCACCAACGCCATCCTGAGCCCGATCGCCAAAGGCGCAGAGGTGGTTTTGGAGGTGAACGATGCGGAGCTCAAAGGTTTCCGGTCGCTTACCAGCGCGATGTGCCTGGCGCAAACACTGGCAATGGGACTGGCATTTGGCAAGCGTAACAAACGAAGAAAGCCAGCAAAGGGCAATGCCAAGGATGTGCCTGATTTGCTTGATATTGATTGCTGACGCTCGATGAAGAACTTCCCTAGAACGCTCCGGATCGAACCACTGCGATCTGCATCATTTTCTGCTTTTGGAGACGTAATTGAGGCCAGCGAAACCGCCCGCCACTTTGCTATCAATGGAGGTTTTGCGGAGCGCTTTCACGACCTTGCAAAATTGGATGTGGCACACGAAGGTGGCCGTGCCATCGTCAGCATTTTTAGGGCGAAGCCTCGAACCATGCCATTTCAACTGCAGGTCATGGAGCGCCATCCCCTGGGAAGCCAGGCATTTGTCTCCATGACAGGTATGCCCTTCCTGGTCGTGGTTGCACCAGTAGCCGAGGCGCTGGAGGTCATGGACATTCGTTGCTTCCTGGCGAATCCGGGGCAGGGCGTGAACTATGCCCGTGGCACCTGGCACCATCCTTTGATCGCAGTGACGCAGGCCGCCGACTTTTTGGTAATTGACAGGGCCGGCTCCATTGCCGACAGCAATCTGGATGAAGTAGACGTCCGCTCGTCGTCTATCTGGGTAAATTACAAGGAACAGAAATGACACTGGAAAAGCCCGCAGGACCGAGAGAAATTGTTGAAGAATTTCTGAGAATCATCATGATTCCTGACCCGGCTGCCGCACGGGTTTTTACTTCGCCAGACCTGCGCATCCGCTTTACAGGTGGCCGTGAAATGCGCGACCCGACCGAATGCAGCGCATTCAATGCAAGCCGTTACGCCTGGGTGAAGAAGCGTTTTGAGCGCACCGATGTGGTGGAGGGGGCTAACGATGAAGAGGCCATTGTCTACAACATCGGGAGTTTGCACGGGGAATGGCTTGACCGCACTGCATTTGAAGGCAATCGTTACGTGGATCGGTACGTAGTGCGTCACGGCAAGATTGTTCAGATGGATGTGTGGAACGACAGCGCCGAGTGGCTTCTCGCGCGTGCCGGGTTGTGCGAGTTGTGAGATGTCGGTGTTTGACCCCATTCCGGACAGCGGACGCTTCACCTACAGCCCTGTAACTGCGCGCAAAGATTACTGCTGGCCCAACGGCGCGCGCCTGGCGGTGTACATCGGTTTCAACCTCGAACATTTTGCTTACGGCGAGGGACTGGGCGCTTGCATAGGCCCTGCCTCGCCGCAGCCTGACGTGCTCAACTACAGCTGGCGCGAGTATGGCAACCGGGTTGGCGCCTGGCGCTGCCTGGAGTTGTTTGATCAACTGAACTTTCCTGTCGGTGCGCTGATCAACACGGCGCTGATTGAGCATTGCCCGGAGCTTCTGCGGGCACTCGTCAAACGTGGCGATGAATTCATTGGCCACGGTCACAGCAATTCCTTTCGCCAGTCCAGCCTAACCGAGGAAGAAGAGCGGGAATTACTGGCCGGCTGTCGCCAGCGAATAGAAGATTTTTGCGGCAGACCGCCCACTGGTTGGCTATCACCCTGGATCTCCGAGAGCAACTGCACCAGCGATCTGTTGACAGAGGAAGGGTACACGTACACCCTGAACTGGTGCCATGACGATCAGCCCACACGTCTGAACACCCGCAGCGGTAAGAGCCTATGGGCCGTTCCGTACCCCCAAGAAGTAAATGACATTCCCATGGTGATTGGAAGACTGATGGATGGCGCGGCGTTCGCAGACCTGATCATCGACAACTTCGATGAAATGCTGTATCAGTCGCAGCAGCAGCCGCTGGCAATGGGCATTGCACTGCACCCCTACATCGTTGGTCAACCGTATCGCCTGCGGCACTTGCGCCGGGCACTGACCCATATTGCGACACTGCGCGATCGCGGTGAAATCTGGCTGACAACCCCCGGACGCATTGCTGAGCACGCGCAGTCAGTTGGCGCATGCTGACACAAACCTCCGCCAAGTCCAGCAGGGGAATGGTTACCAGCCCCCACGCGCTGGCAACCCAACGAGGCGTTGACGTATTGGCCGCCGGAGGCAACGCGGTAGAAGCGGCGATTGCAACGGTGACCTGCCTGTGCGTGACTTACCCCCATTTCTGCGGACTCGGTGGAGATGCTTTCCTGCTGATTTCAGACGCAACCGGCAGGGTGCAAACGATCTCGGGTATCGGACAGGCGGCCAGCAATACGTCGGGGTATAGAGATGGCATTCCTGTTCGCGGACCGCGCTCTGCCTTGACCAGCGCAGCGACCGTGGATGCCTTGGGAAAAGCATTTGAAATCAGCCATTCACAGCTTGCGGGAAAGAAAAGCTGGGGAGAACTGTTAGCCCCTGCCATTGAACTCGCGCGCAATGGATTTCCAGTGACTGAATCACAGCGTTTTTGGCTGAATTTTCGCCTGGGCGAACGTGCGTGCCTAGACGACGTTTACCGTGCCTATCAGGTCAATGGTCACATGCCACACCAGGGCGACGTACTCATGCAGGAAGCTCTTGCGAACACGCTCGAAATACTGGCCGAACGCGGCCATCGCGACTTCTATGAAGGCAAGCTCGCAGAGCGCATCGCGCGCGGCCTTGCTGCGGCAGGTTCGCCGCTGACACTGTCCGATTTGGGCGGCACCCGATCCCGTCTGGAGCCGGCTCTCCGTGTTGCATACCGCGGCGGCCATCTCCTGGCGCATCAACCGCCAACGCAAGGAGTGACAACGCTGGAAATCATGGGTATCTTGCAGCGCTTTGATTTGCAAAGCATTCCTGAAGGCAGCGCGGACTATTACCACCTGCTGGTGGAAGCGGTAAAGCAGGCGTTCATGGATCGAAACCGCTACGTCGCAGATCCCGACTTTGGCGAGGTGCCGACGGGAATGCTACTTTCCGACAGGTACCTCGACCAGAAAGCTGGCGCCATCCATATGGACAGAGCGCTAGCTTGGCCGCACACACTCAGGACGGGCGATACGGTCTACGTGGGTGCTGCAGACCAGTCGGGCAATTGCGTTTCGATGCTCGCCACCATCTACTACGATTGGGGAAGCGGCGTTATGGTAGGTGACACCGGACTGATTTGGCACAACCGCGGTGCATCGTTCTCCATGGACCCCCAGCACCCGAATGTTTTGGCTCCAGGCAAGCGACCGTTTCACACACTCAACCCGGGGATGTACACAAAGAATGGCAAGGTAAATCTTCTCTACGGCACACAAGGGGCGGATGGGCAACCACAAACGCTAGCCGCCGTACTGACACGGTGCATCGACTACGGGATGGACCCGATGGAAGCCCTGTCCAAGCCCCGCTTCCTGCTGGGCAAGACGTTTTCCGATGCGAGCGACTCCCTCAAGGTAGAAGACGACATCGCGGTGGAAACACGCGCAGAGCTGAGCAGGCGGGGCCATCAACTCAGCGCAATGACCCGCAAAAATCCATTGATGGGGCACCCGGGGGCGATAGGGATCGATCCGGCGACTGGTCTCATGTCGGGCGCCCACGACCCGCGCAGTGACGGCTTGGCACTGGGTCTTCCGGATTAGGACCGAATCGATACGGTGCGCCCTGATGCGGTGCGGCGCAGCACAATACAAGGGCACTTTGCGTACACGCTGCCACTAAATTGCATACAAAGGCTGGCACGTCCTTTGCGTATGCCAAGGTATGAATGCAGCAGCCCCAACCGCCAACGCCATTGAAGTCATAGGCCTGAGCAAGCAATATGGCCCCGGCAAACCTGCAGTGGACAACATCAATCTGCGCGTCGCCAGTGGGAGCTACTGCTGCCTGCTGGGCCCGTCGGGATGTGGCAAGAGCACGACGCTGCGCATGGTGGCCGGACACGAGTCCGTGAGCGCGGGCGATATCCTGCTGGAAAACCGGAACATCACCAACCTGCCGGCGGCCGAACGGGGCACAGCGATGATGTTCCAGAGTTTCGCCTTGTTCCCACACCTCTCGGCGCTGGACAACGTAGCCTTTAGCCTGAAGATGAAAGGCGTAGCCAAGAAGCAGCGCCACATGCAAGCGGGCGATTTGCTGGAGAGGGTCGCCATGGGGCAACTGACCGATCGCAAGCCCGCAGAGCTCTCGGGCGGCCAGCAGCAACGCGTGGCGCTGGCGCGGGCGCTGATCACACAACCCAAAGTGCTGCTGCTGGACGAGCCCTTGTCTGCGCTGGACCCCTTCTTGCGTGTCCAGATGCGAGCCGAATTGCGCCGTTGGCAAAAGGAATTGGGACTCACCTTCATTCATGTGACACATTCCCAGGAAGAGGCGATGGCTCTGGCCGACACCATGGTGGTGATGAACCATGGAAAGATTGAACAGCTGGGCTCACCCCACGAAATCTACAACCGCCCGGTCAGCGAGTTTGTAGCCCGTTTCATGGGTGGCCACAACATCATGGATACGCCGAAAGGAAAAATCGGGGTGCGTACCGACCGCATTCTGATACGTACCGCCAGCTCTGAGCCCGCCGACGTGACACGCAACCGCGATGCCACGATCACGGACATCGAATACCAAGGCACCTATGTGCTGGTGGGCCTGCAGAACCCGGGGGTCACGCAGAACGCAGCAAGTACCGCCGAGCTTTCCGTCATGGTTCCCGAAGCCACTTTTGCGTCCCGCCCTTACGCGCTGGGCGAAACCGTACAACTGTCCTGGGCCCCCGAAGCAGCGCACCCATTGCATGCGGGTGGCCTTGTCAGCTGATTCTCAATTTGCTTTTCGCCTGATTTTCTCAACCCGTCTTCAGCAGAAGACTTCACCACGCCACAAGGAGCTTTCACCATGTCTGATACCCCTTCGGAAAAACAACTTCCACTCGATGCTTTGGTAGCCCGTCGATCCCTTCTCAAGGGCACCGCAGGCATTTTGGCAGCCGGTATTTTCCCGGCGGTTCACTCGTCTGAACCGATCGTCTTGCGCTACCTGGGCACTGCAGTAAACCAGGACAAGGCCATTGCCGAGAGGTTCAAGGCGGACACAGGGATCACGATTCAGTATGTGGCCGTGACGACTGATGATGTGAGTAAACGCGCCATTACAGCGCCCAACAGCTTCGACCTGCTCGACTCCGAATATTTCCAGCTCAAGAAGCTGGTCCCCACCGGCAACATCAAGGGCATCGACACCAAGCGCATCAAGAACGCTGACAAGATTACGTCTGTGTTCACAACCGGGAAGGTCGCTGGAAAAATGATTGGTGACCAAGGCACTGCACCCAAGAAAGTCATCTTTCTCGAGGGCGAAAAAAGCAAGGTGTTTGCCACCAGCCCGACACAGTACATGTCGCTGATCCCTACAACCTACAACGCCGACACACTGGGCATTCGTCCTGACCTGATCAAGCGGCCCATTTCGTCATGGGCAGAGTTGCTGAACCCCGAGTTCAAGGGCAAGGCCTCGATCCTGAACATCCCGTCAATCGGCATCATGGACGCTGCCATGGTTGTCGAAGCCATGGGCATTTACAAGTACCCGGACAAAGGGAACATGACCAAGAAGGAAATCGACCTCACCATCAAAACGCTGATTGAAGCCAAGAAGCAAGGCCAGTTTCGCAGCCTGTGGAAGGACTTTAACGAATCAGTGAGCCTGATGGCCTCTGGCGAGGTCGTAATCCAGTCGATGTGGTCTCCTGCCGTAACCGCCGTACGCACCAAGGGCGTAGCGTGCACATTCCAGCCACTCAAAGAGGGCTACCGGTCGTGGGCGTCGGGCTTTGGTCTGCCAACCACGTTGTCAGGACGCAAGCTGGACGGCGCCTACGAGTTCATCAACTGGTTCCTCGACGGCTGGGCGGGTGCCTATCTGAACCGCCAGGGCTATTACAGCGCGGTGCTGGAGACCGCCAAGTCCAAGATGGAGGCCTACGAATGGGCCTACTGGATGGAAGGCAAACCCGCGACGCAAGATATCAAGAGCCCACAAGGTGACCTGCTGGCCAAGACCGGCGAACTGCGCGATGGTGGCAGTTATGAGCAACGCATGGGAGCCGTCGCCTGCTGGAATGCTTTGATGGACGAGAACACCTACATGGTCCAAAAATGGAATGAGTTTGTTGCCGCCTGACCTGCACCAAGTCTCCCAAAAATGAGCGCACTTGCCACCACCCCGAACCACCAATCCCTCCAGGCCACCCGAGAAAATTCGGGCGCGTGGTGGCAGGCTGCGCCTCTATCCCTCGTATTCGTACTGTTTTTTTTGCTGCCCCTGGTGCTGATCCTGATGGTGAGCTTCTGGAGCTTCACCGAGTATGAATTGTTGCCAGACTTCACCTTCAAAAACTACGTTACTATTTTTGACGGTTGCGGCAATGCCAGCGAAATGTGCGTCACCCTGAAGACGTATGTTTCCACTTTCAAGTTCTGCTTTCTTGTGTGGCTTATCACACTGGTGATTGGCTTCACGGTGTCATACTTTGTCGCGTTTCATGTGCGCTCACCCAACGTACAAACGCTTTTGTTCGTGCTGTGCACCATTCCCTTCTGGACTTCCAACGTGATACGCATGATTTCATGGGTGCCGCTGTTGGGACGAAACGGTCTGGTTAACCAGGGACTGGTCGGCCTGGGCCTGGTGGACCAACCCGTGGAGTGGTTGCTTTTTTCGGATTTTTCTGTGGTGCTGGCGTTCGTGCATCTGTACACCATGTTCATGATCGTGCCCATTTTCAACTCCATGATGCGCATCGACCGCAGCCTCATCGAGGCCGCCAGTGACAGCGGGGCATCGGGCTGGCAAACGCTGTGGAATGTCATCGTGCCTTTGTCCCGCACGGGAATCGTCATTGGCTCCATCTTCGTGATCACCATCGTCATGGGCGACTTCGTTACGGTCGGCGTGATGGGCGGGCAACAGATTGCGTCCATCGGGAAAATCATTCAGGTGCAGACCTCCTACATCCAGTTCCCGCTGGCAGCCGCTAACGCCGTCATTCTGTTGACGCTGGTGCTGATGATCATTTGGGGCCTGACTCGGCTCGTTGATATCCGCAAGGAGCTTTGACATGAATCGTGACAATCGCTCCGGCAGTTTCTGGTTGCTTTCAGCCTTTTTTGCGCTGTTTGTGATCTTTATGTATGGGCCGATGCTGGTCATCGTGGTGCTCAGCTTTCAGGGTCCCGAAGGGGGTTTGACTTTCCCCATGCGCGGGCTGTCATTGCACTGGTTTTACAAACTGGCCGACGGGCTGGGGGTGGTGGACATTGGTGCTGCCCTGAAGCGGTCCCTGGGACTGGGCTTCGCCGTCATGGCGTTCACCGTTGTGCTTTCAGTTCTGGCGGGCCTGGCGTTTCGCAAAAAGCTGGTGGGCGGAAACGCGCTGTTCTATGTGGTGGTGGCGAGCTTGATCATGCCCTCCATCATTGTGTCACTGGGTATCGGGCTGGAGTTCAGACTGCTCGATACGGGGGTAAAGAAGCTGCTCGAACTGCTTGGGATGACCGACGCGTTGGAAAACTACGGATCCGCCTTGGGCTTGTTCACGTCGGCACTGGGCGCGCACCTGACCTGGACGCTGCCGTTTGGGTTACTGATCATGTTTGCCGTGTTCAACCGATTCAATCCGGCCTATGAGGAAGCTGCTCGCGATCTGGGTGCAACACCCTGGCAGAGTTTCCGTTACGTGGTGCTACCGCTGATCGCCCCCTCCATTGTGGGTATCGGGATGTTCGGTTTTACCTTGAGCTGGGATGAAATCGCGCGGACATCACAGGCCATCGGCGATGTCAACACGCTGCCCCTTGAACTCCAGGGCTTGACCACCACCGTCACCACACCGTCCATCTATGCGCTTGGCACGGTAACGACAGTCGTCTCATTTGTGGTTCTCGGTGCCGCAGTGGGTCTGGCTGCCTTACTCAACCGCCGAAAAGCTGCTGCAGACAGAAGATGACCTCCGTCCCCGCTTTTTCAACGGCGCTTGCGTTGGCTCAGGCCTATGCCAACGGTCAAACCACTCCAGCGGAGGTTACCGAACACGCCCTCGAAGCGTGCGCGTTGTCCGATCCGTCGATCTTTATCACCCTGACGCCCGAGCGCGCACGCAGGGAAGCCCAAGCCAGCACCCAGCGCTACCGGGATCAATGTCCGCTGGGCCCACTCGATGGAGTGCCTTTGGTGTGGAAAGACCTCTTTGACCTGGAAGGAACGGTCACGACGGCCGCATCAATCCTCAGGCGCAGTGCACCAGTGGCGGCCCACGATTGCCTCGTGGCGTCCCGCCTGAAAGACTGTGGCATGGTCAGCATCGGCAAAACCAATCTGTCAGAGTTCGCCTTCTCCGGCCTTGGACTGAACCCCCACTTTGGCACGCCTGCCAACCCTTACAGCACGGGCTCCCTGCGCGTCCCGGGTGGCTCATCCAGTGGTACGGCGACGGCGGTTGCCCGCGGACTGGTTCCTGTGGGCATCGGCACCGACACCGGCGGTTCCGTGAGAGTGCCTGCAGCCTTCAACGGACTGGTCGGCTTTAAGAGCAGCACCGGAAGAATCGACAAGACCGGTGTTTTCCCACTGAGTGAGAGCCTTGATTCTGTCGGCCCCTTGGCCCATTCAGTGGCCGACTGCATAGCACTTGACGCCGCCCTGCGCGGAGTACCCGTGGTCGCCATTCAGGCAAGTTCTTTGGTCGGCATGCGATTCGTAGTTCCCACCACGGTCGTGCTGGATGAATTGGAACCTGACGTTGCGGCACACTTCGAAGCCGCTCTGCAGCGGTTGGCAAAAGCGGGCGCCCATATCGCGCGGCGACCCCTGCCGGAACTCGATGAAGTGCAGCGCCTGACGCTGGCACACGGAACCCTCGCTGCAGCTGAATCCTACCGACTCCACCGGCACTGGATGGAAAGCGCTGACAAAGCCAGGGTGGATGCGCGGGTGGTGAGCCGGATTGAGCGCGGCAAAACCATGATGGCGCTGGACTTGCTGGAAATCCAGGCAGGACGCACACGATTGGCCGCGGCTGTTGCACAGGATCTGAATGGTGCATTGGTGCTGATGCCTACCGTGGCGCATGTCGCACCGGAGCTAGCGCCCCTGGAGGCTGATCCTGCGCTGTTTCATCGCACGAATCTCTTGACGCTGCGCAACACCCTGTTTGGAAATTTTCTGGATTGGTGTGGGGTCGCTCTGCCCATAGGTATGGATCGTCAGGGGCTCCCGACCAGCTTGCTGGTATCAGCCCCATGGGGACACGATGACGCCTTGCTGGCGGCGGCATTGGCAGTGGAGCCGCTGATGCCCAACCCAAATTCCGTTCACTGACTCTTAAAAAGGCTGACCTATGGCTAAAGAAATATTGTGTGGTTTTGGTGTGGATGTTGATGCTGTCGCAGGATGGATCGGCTCCTATGGAGGGGAAGATTCACCTGACGACATTTCGCGCGGCCTGTTTGCCGGCGAGGTGGGGTCACCCCGCCTTCTCCAGTTGTTCGAGCGCTTCGGAATCAAGACCACCTGGTTCATTCCGGGCCATTCCATAGAGACCTTCCCCCAGCAAATGCAGGCTGTTGCGGATGCGGGGCATGAGATCGGCATTCATGGCTACACCCATGAGAACCCCATCGCCATGACACCTTCGCAAGAAGAAGAAGTACTCGACAAATGCATCGAACTGGTCACCCAGTTGTCGGGCAAGCGCCCGACCGGATACGTGGCTCCCTGGTGGGAGTTCTCCCGGGTTAGCAACGAACTGCTTTTAAAGAAAGGCATCAAGTACGACCACTCACTCATGCACAACGATTTCCATCCCTACTACGTGCGCGTGGGTGATTCGTGGACCAAGATCGACTATTCCCAAAAGCCAGAAACGTGGATGAAACCGCTCCAGCGCGGGGTGGAGACCGGCCTCATCGAGATTCCTGCCAACTGGTATCTGGACGACTTGCCCCCCATGATGTTTATCAAAAAAGCACCCAACAGCCACGGCTTTGTAAACCCGCGTCACCTGGAAGAAATGTGGCGCGACCAATTTGACTGGGTCTACCGTGAGAATGATTACGCCGTGTTCCCCATCACCATTCACCCCGACGTGGCCGGGCGACCCCAGGTTCTGATGATGCTGGAGCGACTCTTTGCCTACATGAGCAAACACCCTGGCGTGCGGCTTGTCACCATGAACGAAATGGCGGACGATTTCGCCAAGCGTTTCCCGCGCGCCACATAAACCGTCGTCAGGTCTGTGTACCCATGTGCGGTCTATGTGGAACCCTTGGCGGATCGGAGCACTGGACGGCGGGGGTCGGCCGATTGGATATGGCGGCTACGCGGCGCGGCGAAAGGGCGGAAAGAGTCCGCGTCGCCAACGGCGTGCTGGCAATTTTTCATTTGAAGCTGGATGACTGGCAGGGGAGCAGCTTTGTGCTCAATGGACCTACCGGTCAACGGGAGATCGTGGACAGTCTGCCCGATGTCTGGCGCTGCGCTCTACAAATGACGGGTCGCGTCATGGATCCACTGGACCCTCAATTCCTGATGAAGCTGGGGCAAGTCCATGGATCCAAGTGAGCGGATACCGATCAATGTCCTGACGGGATTTCTGGGCTCCGGCAAGACCACTTTGCTCAACCGCATGCTGCGCAGTGACGACTTTTCCGATTGCGCCGTTCTCATCAACGAGTTTGGTGAAGTGGGCGTCGACCATCACCTGATTGAATCGGTACAAGGCGACATCGTTCTGTTGCAGTCAGGGTGCATCTGTTGTACCGTGCGCGGCGATCTGGCTGCGGCCATACGCTTGCTGTATGAAAAACGTGAAGCCGGCCAGGTGCCGCGTTTTCGCCGATTGGTCATTGAAACCACGGGCCTGGCAGACCCCACACCGGTGCTCTCCACCATCATGCATGAACGGGTGATTCAGTACCATTTCCGTGTGGGTAATGTGATCACGACCGTCGACGCAGTGAATGCCGAAAGCCAGCTGCGCAAGTTTCCTGAGGCACTGAAACAGATTGCTGTTGCGGACCGCATTGTGCTGACCAAAGTAGATCTCGTTGATGCTGCGCACCTTGTGGTCTTGCAGGCGCATCTGTCGCGGTTAAACCCCGGTGCAGTACTCGTTAATGCAAAACCAGGGAACGCAACCGCAGCGCATCTGCTGGGCGATGATGTCTTTACAGTGGCCAACAAGGGCCGTGAGGTGGAGCGGTGGTTCGAGAGGGCTCCCTTGGGCGCATCGCGTACTTTGGCCCGCTCGTCTGGCAGCGCGCATGCGCTGGGAGTGGCGTCCTTTGTTCTTGAATTCGAGGATGCCGTGAACTGGACCGTTTTTGGCGTCTGGCTTACCTTGCTGCTGCAGTCCCATGGTGACAGGATCCTGCGCATCAAGGGGCTGCTTGATGTGCAGGGGTGCGACACCCCCGTTGTCATCCACGGCGTTCAACATCTCGTGCATCCGCCATCGCATTTGCAGGCGTGGCCTCCCGGTAGACGCCAATCCAAGCTGGTGTTCATTGTCATCGGCATCGATAGTGTTCAGATCAGGCAGTCATTTGAAGTATTTCAAGAATCCTTGGGCAAGCATCCGCGTGTGGTGCACTAAAGAACAAGATAGCGACCCGATGACTGAATCTTTTGCATTAACCGAGAACGATATCTACGCGCGGATGGTCGCCACGATTCTGGACCACCGTTTACCCCCGGGCACCAAATTGGGTGAAGACCGCCTGGCATCTGCCTTCGGCGTTTCCCGCACGCGCATCCGTCCGGTGCTGGTGCGCTTGGCCAACGAGCAGGTCGTCACCCTGACGCCAAATCGCGGTGCCACGGTGGCGCAACCCACCGAACAGGAATCGCACGAGGTGTTTCAGGTGCGTCGCCTGATCGAGCCTCCGCTGATTGCATGCTTCATGGAAAAAGCCAACCCCTCGGACTTCGACGTGTTGACGCAGTGCATCGTGCAAGAAGAGGATGCGCGCTTTCGGGGCGATTACCACCGCGCCATTCGACTGGCCGGTGATTTTCACTTGCACATTGCGAACGCGTCCCAGCACCAGACGATGGGCAGAATGCTGCGTGAGCTGGTATCGCGTACTTCGCTGATCTTGATGGCATATGGCGTGAGCCACTTGCGCTCAACTTCACGGACCGGTGGCTGCGACTGCCACGAGCACCGCGCTTTGCTCGATGCCATTCGCCTGCGCCTTGCCGACGAAGCATCGCGCCTGATGCACACGCATCTGGTGGGGCTGGAAGCGCAACTGCAGTTCAACCAACCTGACTGGGGCGCTCCCGACCTCTTGTCGTTGTTCGGCACACCTGACGAACACCCCAGCGCCACCGACCTTGCGTGAGGACGTATGAAACGCGTTTTGATCATCAACCCCAACACCTCGCAGTCCATCAGCGAACTACTCCAACTGCACGCCGCGCGCGTCGCCGGACCTGCAAGTGCCGTCGCCGTTTGTACCGCGCGCTTTGGCGCCCCCTATATTGCCTGCGAGGCCAGCTACGCGGTGGCCGGCCACGCGGTGCTGGACGCATGGGCTTGTGCTCTGTCCCCGCAGAAAGAGCGCTTTCACTCGGTACTGATTGGCTGTTTTGGAGACCCGGGACTGCTTGCGCTACGTGAAGTCAGCCAGGTTCCGGTTACGGGGCTCGCCGAAGCGTCGTTTACCGAGGCTGCCAGAAGCGGGCGATTTGCCGTCGTGACAGGCGGAGCCCGGTGGGTACCCATTCTGGAGCGACTGGCCCATGCCCTTGGATTTTCTGCGCTTCTTGCCGGTATCCACACAGTAACCCCTAGCGGTGCGCAACTGGCAGCAGACCCCATTGCGGCGCAAACGCTGCTGGCCCAAGCCTGCAATGCGGCGGCGAGTCGCTTCGGTGTAGAAGTGATCATTCTGGGTGGTGCCGGTCTGGCTGGCATGGCCGAGTTGATCCAGCCACTGGTAAGCGCCAGGTTGATTGACAGCGTCGTGTCTGCAACCACCTGCGCGGTGGTTCGCGCAGCGATGGACGCCGCACAACCGCGAAAGACATTTGACTTCACGTGGAAGAACCTGTCGCCTGAAATGCAGGATCTCAGCTGAGTTCGCCATGCGGTGAGGCGACTAACCGGGTGGCGCAAGGAGTTGGGTCAGTCCGGCACACGCTTTCCCTGGACAAGGCAAAATTGGTGTCAATGACCTCGCCCTCCTCTTCCGCACTCCTGCCCCCATCACCCGAGCGCATTGCCGCCCTGATTCTCGCCGCTGGCCGCGGCGAGCGCATGCGCCCGCTGACCGACACTATGCCCAAGCCTCTGCTGACCGTGCTCGGCAAACCGCTGATGCAGTGGCCCATGGAGGCGCTGGGGCGTGGCGGATTTGCCAGTGTGGTGGTCAACACGGCTTGGCTGGGGGACAGAATTGCGGAGCAATTTGGGAACGTTTTCGCACTCCAGCCCCCGTGGAATATGCGCGAGCAGCTATCAAATCAGGAGCATATTCCTGACAGGGTGCGGATTACCTACTCACACGAAGGGCATGATTTTGGCGGCGCTCTGGAAACCGCGGGCGGCATAGCCCGCGCGCTGCCGCTGCTCGGCGACGCATTCTGGGTCTTGGCCGGTGACGTGTATGCACCCGACTTTGTGTTCGGCCAGGCAGCGGTAGACCGCTTTGTGGCCAGCGACAAGCTGGCGCATCTTTGGCTGGTGCCCAACCCCGAGCACAACCTGCGGGGCGACTTTGGTTTGGGCCCGACTGACCCCGACGGGGTGGGCCTCGCCCTGAGCCTACCCGCCAATGACCCACAAGCCCGATACACCTACAGCACCATCGGCCTGTACCGCGCCGCCCTTTTTGCGCCGCCATGGTGCGATATACCCACAGGCAACCCACAAGGCGTCAAGGCACCGCTGGCACCACTGCTGCGTGCCGCCATGGCGCACCAGCAAGTGAGCGCCGAGATTTACACTGGTAGCTGGACCGATGTGGGCACGCCCCAAAGGCTGGCACAAATCAACGCCCGGACATTTTCAAAATGCATATGAACACAACCCACACAGCTCCCCCCTATGCCCAGCGCCGCGCCGCTTTGGCAGCCCAACTGGGCAAGGACGGCATCGCCATCATCCCTACCGCGCCAGAGCAACAGCGCAACCGCGACAGCGATTTTTTGTTTCGTCCAGACAGCTACTTTTTTTACCTGTGCGGCTTTGCGGAACCCCACGCCTGGCTGGTCATCACCGGTGACGGCAAAACCACCCTGTTTTGCCAGCCCAAAGACCTGGAGCGCGAGATCTGGGATGGCTTCCGCCTGGGGCCAGATGCGGCGCCTGCCACACTGGGCGTAGACGCCGCGTTTTCCATAGCCGAGCTCGACGCACGCCTGCCCAAGATGCTGGAAAACCGCGACGTCGTGTGGTACCCGTTTGCGACCCACAAGGGGCTGGAGACCCGTGTGGACGGATGGCTGCAACCGGTGCGCGGCCGCGTGCGCTACGGCGCGTTGTGCCCCGAGCAGCAGCGCGACTTGTGCGGCCCGCTGGACGAAATGCGCCTCTTCAAGGATGCCAGTGAGCAAGCCACCATGCGCCGTGCCGCACAGATCAGCGCGGGGGCCCACATTCGCGCCATGCAGGTCAGCGCGCGCATGCTGCGCGACGGCAAGGATGTGCGCGAATACCACCTGGATGCGGAGCTGCTGCACGAATTCCGCATGCACGGCTCCCAATACCCCGCCTACGGCTCCATCGTGGCGGCCGGTGCCAATGCCTGCGTGCTGCACTACCGCGCCGATACGGCACCCATTCGCGACGGCGAACTGGTGCTGATTGACGCTGGCTGCGAGCTCGACGGCTATGCCAGCGACATCACCCGCACCTTCCCGGCCAATGGCCGATTCACGGGTCCCCAGCGCGCGCTCTATGAGCTGGTGCTGGCGTCACAAGATGCCGCAGTGGCAGCCACCAAAGCGGGCGCACGCTTTACCGACCCGCACGACGCCACCGTCAAAGTGCTGGCGCAAGGTATGCTGGATCTGGGCCTGTTGGACAAGAACAAGGTCGGCACCCTGCAAGACGTGATCGAGAAGCGCGCCTACTTTCAGTTTTACATGCACCGCACCGGCCACTGGCTGGGCATGGACGTGCACGACTGCGGCACCTACACCGAGCCCAGCCAGCGAGGCCAGATCAGCGAGCGCAAAGATGCGCTGACCGGCGAGACCATCAAAGACCGCCCCGCACGCATTCTGCAAAGCGGCATGGTGCTGACGGTTGAGCCCGGCATTTACGTGCGCCCGGCAGAAGGCGTGCCCGCGCAATTTCACAATATCGGCATTCGGATTGAGGACGATGCAATCGTCACGGCCGAGGGCTGTGAATTGATCTCGCGTGGTGTGCCGGTGGGGGCAGATGAGATTGAAGCGCTGATGCGACCGTAAAGGCGCAAACGATGGGGCCTGCTCAGGTCGCAATCCCCGTGCGATCCAGAATATCGCTCACCAGCTCCAGACGCAGCAGCGGGTTGTCCAGCACCAGCAGGCGCTGTTTCAGGTCGGGGGGAATAGGCAGCAATTCACACCACCGGTTGGCCACCCAGCTGCAGTCATCCAGCTGGTAGGGTGCGCGCATCGGCATTTGCGCTGCGGTCACGCCGCGCAGTTGCAGACTCTGGATCACATTGCCCAAGGCATTCGCGGTGCGCTGCAAATCGTCGGGAATGGGAATGGTCTGGTCGGCTGCGAGGCAGGTGACATCTGCAATCCACAAACCATGCTTGAGTTTTTCACGCCGCGATATCTCAAAGCGCTGCGCCCCAACGCAGGTAATGACCATCAGGCCGGGCTGCGGCACTGCAAACTCGGTAATGTGGGCCAGCGTGCCGACGTTGTTGAACACCTCGTTGACAAAACCGTCACCAGGGGAAGCCGCTTCTTGGGATGACCCGGCATTGCGCTGGCGCACCTCGCTTCCTTCCGTCAGCGAGACGACTCCAAACGGTGCCCCCGACTTGTGGCACTTGCCAATCATGTCGAGGTAGCGCACCTCAAAAATTTGCAGTGGGAGCATTCCGCCCGGGTAGAGCAGGGTGCCCAGCGGAAAGAGCGGAAGCGAGGTGAGTGTCAGTACGTCAGACATGGCAGCATGCTCTCTGTTTCAGGGCGCATGAACCGGCATGCGCAGGTCATCCAGGTAATCTCTCGCGATGTTGACTGTAGACACCACGCCAAGGGAATGATGGTGCTTCTCTATCCACGCAAGCGCGGACTCCCGCCCCAGATCGTGCAGTATTTTGATCAATTTCGCATCGGTGGACGCCTTGGTTGCGGCATGGAACTGCTCGAGCGTCTCTCCGCCGTCAATACGGTGCATCAGGACATTCTTGTAATGCGTCGGGTCCAGCTTGCCCTCGGCGAGCAGCCGTTTGACAAAATCAATCGCGCGCATTTCCGCAATCAGCGCCGCATTGAAGGTGATTTCGTTGAGGCGATCCATGATGTCGCTGGCACTGGTGGGCAGCTTGTCGCGGCGAATGGGGTTGATCTGCACGAGCATGATGTCGGGGCTTGCACATTCATAGATCAACGGGTGAATGGCGGGGTTACCGGAGTAGCCGCCATCCCAGAAGTGATCGCCTTCAATTTCCACAGCTTGAAACACCATGGGCAGGCACGCAGACGCCATCACTGCTTCTGCCGTGAGGCGTCTGCCCGAGAAGACTTCGGCCTTGCCCGTGCTGACACGTGTCGCTACTACAAATACTTTCAGTTTTTTGAGTTGTGTCAGACGTTCGAAGTCCACTTGCCGCTCTACGAAGTCTTTGAGCGGGTTCAGATCAAACGGATTGCTCTGGTAGGGCGACAGGGTGTTGGACCACACCCGGGTCATGGCGTCCGCCCAGAGCGCAGCGGGTGAGCTGTTGGCGCCGGTGCGACCGAAAAGCAAATCAAAAGGCGCACGCTGGGCCTGGCCCACTGCACCCATGCCCACAATACCATTCCAGAAATTGGCCAGAGACTCACGAGCCGCATCACGCGGATCGATTTCCGGCTTGCCCAGGGCCTGCGCAAATCCGTGGGCCAGCGCCACTGCATCCATGGCCCCGGCACTGGTGCCGCTGATACCTTCAATGTCGATGCGACGATCTTCCAGCAAGGCGTCGAGTACACCCCAGGTGAATGCACCATGCGAACCACCACCCTGCAAGGCGAGATTGAGTGGATGGTTATATTGTTGATTCATTCCGATAGCGTATCAAACTGCAAGCCGTTTAGCGAACGGCAGCTGGCTTGATCACCACGAAGGCCACGATAGCAGCCAGTGACAGAACCGCGCCAAAAGAAAAGGCGAGGCTGGGTGCAAAGGCCCATAGCGCACCCGCTACCAGCGAGGCGGGAAGGTAGAGCACCCCGGTGACGAAGTTGTAGACACCGACCGCTGTGGCACGGCGATCGGGCTCCAGATCAGCGATGAAGGCCTTGCTCTGCGAGTCTTCGATGGCGTAGAAAAAGCCATAGAACGCAAACAGCACGATCAGTTCCCACCGGCTGCTGGCAAACACCAAACCGACATTGATCACACCGTAGAGCGCGTACCCCAGCACAACGATTCGGCTGCGGCCTACCCGATCGCCCAGTGTTCCAACCATCGGCGCAACGATCACACAGGTGGTATTGAACAAGGCGTAGAGCAACACGATATCGGTCACACTGAAGCCCACGTCATGCGCCTTCAACAACAAAAACCCCAGACTGAAGTACGCCAGCGCGAAGATACCCGCAGGGAGTAGAAAACGCTTGAAGGCGGGGCTGAGGGCGCGCCAGTTCTGGGCAATATTTTCGCGTTCGTGACTGACACCGGGCTTATCCTTGACGAACGCCAGTACGACAACGCTGAGCACAGCAGGAATAAATGCCACGAGAAAAAGCGTTTGATACGTGCTGGGCGATTCACCCAGCGAGGACAGCAAGGCATAGGCGACCAGTGGCCCCAAAACGGCACCTGCCTTGTCGAGCGCTTTGTGCACGCCAAAGGAATAACCCCGCGTCTTGGGGTCGGCAATGCTGGAGAGCCACGCATCACGGGGTGGTCCGCGAAAGCCCTTTCCCAGCCGCTCGATGACGCGAAACAGACTCAGGCCCACAATTCCGTTTGCCACCAGCAAAATGGTCTTGGCAAGCGTTGAGAAACCATAGCCTGCGATGACAAAAGTCTTGCGTTTGCCACTGCGGTCGGACAACCAGCCCGCAAGGTAGTTCAGGGATGAGGATGACAGGTCGGCCAGCCCTTCAATAAGCCCCAGCAATGCGGCCGACGCACCCGCGACAGTCGTAAAAAAGACCGCGAATACGGAAAAGATCATCTCCGAGCTGAGATCGGTGAGGAAGCTCACCAGGCCCAGTTTGAGAATATCCGGATGAAGCTTTCGCGACTTCACGGGGTCTGGCGGAATGTCATGCATGGCGCGAACCGCCCAACGGCACAAAGTCGATAAAGCCGTGTTCCACGTCAGTAGCGACCAGTTTGACGCGCACTTTGTCGCCCACCTGGAGGTTGCTGTTGGCGACGACCAGTTTGCCATCGGCTGGCGGATTGATCACGCGAACCCAGATGCCGCGCGTGGTGCTGCCGGTCACGATGGCGTCAAATTGCTCGCCCACGCGGGATTCGAGCAACAGCGCCGCTTCCGACTTGCGCATTTTGCGCTCTACCTTTTGGGCGGCGTCTTCCTGGCGGGTGCAATGCAGCGCCAATTCGCCCAGTTCAGCATGGGAGTAGGGTGGCGGTGTTCCCGCAAGCGCGGCCTTGAGTAGCCTTGAAGTAATGAGGTCAGGAAAACGCCGGTTGGGTGCGGTCGAGTGGGTGTAATCGCGCACCGCCAAACCAAAGTGGCCGATCGGCGGGCCACCGGGTACCTCGACAACATACTCACCCGAACCCATAAGCTTGACGATGACCAGCGACAAGTCTGGAAAACGCAGCGGATCGGCCTCGTGGCGCTTGGCGAGAAAGGCCGCCAGCGCCTGCGAATCAGGCTCGGTTGGCAAGGATTCACCATATTCCTTTGCCACGCCCACAATGCGCAACCAGCGCTCCGGTGAACGCACCACCCGCCGCAAACTGGCTCCGCCCACTTGGGCAAGATAGCGTGCGGTGCAACCATTGGTGGCGATCATGACTTCCTCAATCAGCTGACGTCCCCGGTTTTGCACCTGCTGGCGAATGTCGACCACTTCGTCACCCTCAAATACGGCGCGGGGTTGAAATGTTTCGAACTCCAGTGAGCCCGCTGCATGCCTGCGCAAGCGCAGCTTCTGGGCAACCGCATCTTGCGTGCGCAACTGGGCCTCCATGCCAGGCACGGCTGCAACCGAACCGGGCAATGCGCCGCTACCATCCATCCAGGCGCTGACTGCGTCATACGCCAGCTTGGCCTTGTTTCGCACCAAAGCACGGTAGACCGTGGATCCGGTCAGCGTGGCGTCGGCGCTGAAGACCATCTCTGTCACCAAGGCCAACCGGTCTTCGCCCGCATTGAGCGACGTCAGGTCGGTAGACAAGCGCTCAGGCAACATCGGAAAGATGCGGGCCGAAGTGTAGACCGACGTGGTGTTGGTACGGGCGTGGTCGTCAATGGGCGAGCCCTTGGCAACCAGCGAATCGACATCAGCAATGGCCACCCACAGGCGGGTGGCACCCTGGGGCAGCTCCTCGCTCACGGTGAGCTGGTCGAGGTCGAGGGAATCGTCGTTATCGATGGAACACCACAGCAGTGTGGTCAGATCCTGGATCTGTGAACCACGCTCGCGAGCGGGTTCGGTGATAGACCTGAGTTGTTTTTCAACCAACGCAGAGAACTCGGGCTCCAGTCCCCGCTCGGACATGGTGCTGGTGGCAATGCGGATGAGGTCCGCGCGGTGGTGAGGACGACTGATGTGCATCATCTCACTATACAACTGACACTGCCCCGGCAAACTGCTACAGGTCACCGGGGCAGTGCTTGGACATAACCTTTGGGGTTATGGCCTGTTGACCCTTGAGGTCAGTCGATCTTTACCGCTTCGAGCGAGAGGGTGATGGTGACATCGTCGCCCACGTTGGGCGCATATTTACCCGCATTGAATTCGCTTCGCTTGATAACAACGCTGGCATCGGCACCGATGGCGTCCTTCTTCAACATTGGATGCGCCATATTCGTAAAGCTGGTCACCTTCAACGTGACGGGCTTGGTCACACCCTTGATGGTCAGATTGCCATCCACCGCAACAGGCTTCTCGCCTTCGAAAACGACTTTGGTGGACTTGAACGTCGCCGTTGGAAACTTGGCTGTGTCCAGAAAGTCTTCACCCTGAATGTGGCCATTGAAAACGGAAAAGCCGGTGTCAACAGACTTCATGTCGATGACGACATCGACCGAACCGGTCTTTGCCGCCTTGTCAAGCTGAACAACACCCGTCGTCTTGTTGAAGCGGCTCAACTGGGTAGACATACCAAAGTGGCTGTACGAGAAACGGGGAAACGTGTGGGTTCCGTCGATGTTGTAAGTCGATGTTTCAGCTTGGGCAACGCCGGCGAAGCAAGTGGTTGCAACTGCCAGGCAAAGAAGGGATTTACGCATTGTGTTTACTCCAGAAAAAATAGAAGGTTAAAGAAATCAGAATTTACCGACGCCAGCCAAAGCCAACTTGAATTTGACCTGAACGTCATCGGCCACCATGGATGTGTCAGCCCAGTCGTTTTCGCCGATTTTGAACGCCAGCCGTTTGATCGTGAATACGCCACTAGCCACTGTGGCGGCTCCACTCTGGGTGAGCGCCACAGGAATCACGACGTCCCGCATGTTGCCCTTGATGGCCAATTTGCCTGCCACCTCGAACTTGCCACCACCCAGGCCTTTGATAGCGCTGGACTGAAAGGTGGCCTGCGGGAATTTGGCCGTGTTGAACCAGATCGCTTTCGGCAACTCGGCGTCGGGCTCGGGTGAGCCCAGTGTTGCACTGGCGATGTCCACCGTAAAGGCAATCTTGCCAGCGTCCGGCTTGGCCGGGTCAAAAGCAATTTGTGCGTCGAACTTCTTGAAGCGCCCCTCAACCGGAACGCCCATCTGCTTACTCACAAACGTAATCTCGCTTTGCGCTGGCACCAGCTTCTGGTCTGCATGCGCCGACAACGCACCTGCGCCAACCAGCAGCATGACGCCGGTTGCGCGAGCGACGGGAATGAAAGATTTCATGGAATGGTTCCTTGTTTTCAACATCGAAAAGACGGGGTTCAGCTGCGCCCTGGAAGCATGCGCTGGAGCAAGCCATCGCGATCAATCCAGTGGTGCTTGAGAGCTGCTGCCACATGCAGCACCACTAATCCAGCCAATGCAAAGGCAGAAATCTGATGCCAGGGCTTGATCAGCTCGGCAAGTGCTTTGTTCGCTTCCACAAAGTCAGGCAGCGGCAGAACGCCAAACACAACTATTGGAAAACCGGCAGCTGAGCTGTACGCCCAGCCAACCAAAGGCACGATAAAGAAAAGTGCATAGAGCAGGAAATGCGTAGCGTGGTACACCCGAAGTTGCCACTGCGGCATGCCAAACTCTATGGACTGGGGCAGCACTGGCGGACGGTGGGTCAGACGCCAGGCCAGTCGGACGATTGACAGGAAAAGTATCGATATGCCAGCCCATTTGTGCCAGTTATAGAGCTTGAGGCGTTGGGGCGAAAACGGCAAATCGGCCATGTAAAGGCCGACCACAAAGATTGCCACCAAAGCGATCGCCAGGATCCAGTGCAGCGCGATGGAAATCCCGTTATAGCGGGAAATGGTGACGTTGGACTTCATTGCAAAAATTTGAATAAAAATCACAGGAAAGCCTGTGAATTACTGAAAGTGACTCGTAGTCTATTAGACTGGAGTCGCTACAGATTTCAAATCGCTTGTCGCAATGGTTCAATAATTTTGAATGAAGCCCTACCCACCTGACGGCGGGCCGGTCCGTTACCCGCTAGCCAGCCACCATCCCGAGCGCCCTGGGCAAGGCGAGCGTCAAGGTCGGCCAGTAAGTCACCGCAACCAGAAAGCCCAACATGGTGAGCAGCCAAGGCCAGACCGCAATGGTCAGCTCGGTAATGCCCATCTTGGTGATGCCGGACGCCACGTACAGGTTCAGCCCCACCGGTGGATGACACATGCCCACTTCCATATTCACCACCATGATGATGCCAAAGTGCACCGGGTCGATGCCCAGCTTCATGGCAATCGGGAACAGGATGGGCGCCAGAATCAACACAATGCTGGAGGGCTCCATGAAGTTACCCGCAATCAGCAGCAGCACGTTGGAGATCAACAGAAATCCAATCACCCCAATGCCCGTGCCAATCATCTGATCTGCCATTTGCTGTGGAATGTTTTCATGGGTCAGCAGGAATGAAAACAGCACGGCGTTGGTAATGATGTACAACAGCATGGCGCTCATGTTGGCCGACGAGAGCAACACCCGCGGCACGTCTTTGAGGCCCATGTCTTTGTAAACAAACACCGCGACAACGAACGCATAGACCGCGCTCATGGCCGCTGCCTCAGTAGGCGTGAACATGCCGGAGTAGATGCCACCCATCACGACCACAATCAGCAACAAGCCCCAGATCGCCTTGCGAAACGATACCCAGCGCTCACCCCAGGTGGCCTTGGGCTGGCAGGGGTAGTTGTTCTTTTTGGCGCGGTACCAGGTGGTGAGCCCGAGCAAAAAGGCCAACACGATACCGGGAACCACGCCCGCCATGAACAAGGCCCCCACCGAGGTGTTGGTCGAAACCGAATACATCACCATCACAATGGATGGCGGAATCAAAATGCCGAGGGCACCCGACGTCGTGATCACCCCGGCACCAAAGCCTTTGGGGAATCCCGCCTTGACCATGGCGGGCATCAGGATCGAGCCAATAGCCACCACCGTAGCCGGGCTGGAGCCCGACACTGCAGCGAACAAGGCGCAAGCCAGCACGCCGCCCAAACCCAGTCCGCCATGCCAGTGGCCAACCATCGATGTGGCAAACGCAATCATGCGTTTTGCCACACCGCCGTGGGTCAGGAAGTTGCCCGCCAATATGAAGAACGGAATCGCCATGATCTCGAACTTCTCAATACCGGTAAACAGCTTCAACGCCACCGATTCAATGGGCACCTCTGTCAAAAAGAACAGGAAGGACAGCACGGTGAGACCGAGCGAGATGGAGATGGGCATGCCGGTGAGCATCAGCACCACCAGCAGGCTCAAAATGATTAACGCGTTCATTTCTGACCACCCGTTTTTTTGTTCTGATCCAGGCCATGGGGATGCAGGTTGTCGTCCATGCGATAAATCGCATCGTCTTTGCCAGGCTCCAATGGCATGACTTCATCCAGACCATCCACGTGACCGTGATCATGGTGCGGCAACTCGCCAGTCCGCAAGAAATGGGTAGTAACCTGGAGGAAGCGGAAGCACATCAAATAGGAACCCAGAGGAATGACCGAATAAACCATCCAGGTGGGCCATTCGAGATCCGGTGTGGTGGGGCCCTCAGGCAAATCAGCAGGCGCCATACCAAAGGCGGTCGACACAAAGTAGTGCATGCCGTTTTCCCAAACGAAACGCAGTCCCAGCGTGCCTACGATTCCGGTAAAAAGCGCACCCGCCAGCAAGCCCAAAATAACGAACTTTCTGCGCCGGCTGTCCGCCATGCGGTTGATCAGTACATCAACTCCCACGTGGATGCCGGTACGCACGCCGTAGGCGGCACCAAACTTGGCCATCCACACAAACATGATGATGCACAGTTCTTGTGCCCAACCCATGTTGACGGACAGCAACCAGTCCTGCAAACCGGGTATGGCAAAGCCTGACATGTAGCGGTGAACGACTGACGCAAAGATAACCAGCGTCGCCGCTCCCATAAGGAAGGTAATGATCCATTCCTCGACGTGATCGAGAACTTTCATGGTGTCGCCTGATTACAGCTTGGCAGGGTCAAACCCGGTTTCTTTGTAGATGCTTTTGATCAGGTCTTTGCCAATACGCGATTCCATGTCGGTGTGGGTCTTGACCATGACCTTTTTGAATGCAAGCTTCTCTGCAGCGGTAGGCGTGTAGACCTCGGTCTTCCCCGATTTCTTCACGCTTTCGAGCGCCTTGTCGTTCTCCATCTTGGCAATTTGGTTGGCATAGCGAGTGGACTGGTCCATCGCGTCTTCGAGTTGCTTGCGAATGTCGGCAGGCAGTCCCTCCCAGAACTTCTTGTTGGTGATGACAGCGTAGCCAAGGTAGCCGTGCTCGGTGAGCGTCAGGTGCTTTTGCACCTCATGCATTTTTTGTGTGTAAAGGTTGGAGATGGGGTTCTCGGTACCGTCAACGACTCCCGTTTGCAGGGCCTGATAGACCTCCGAGAAGGCCAGAACTTGTGGCAAGCTGCCCAGCGAGCGCATCTCTGACTCCAGGACCTTTGACGACTGAATGCGCATCTTCAGGCCCTTGAAGTCCGCAGGAGTTTTCAGCGGTTTGTTGGCGGAAAAGGATTTAAAGCCGTTGTCCCAGTAGGCCAGCCCCTTCACACCCTTTGCGTCGAGCTTATCCAGCATCATGCGCCCCATGGGGCCCTGGGTCACTTTGTGCAGGTCGTCATAACCATCAAAAATATACGGTAGATCGAAGACCTCAAATTCCTTGACACCCAGAGGTCCAAACTTCGCCAGTGAGGGGGCCAGCATCTGCACGGCGCCAATTTGCAGCGCCTCCATTTCCTCTTTGTCCTTATAAAGGGTGCTGTTGGCGTAGACCTCAATCTTGACCCGCCCTTTAGTTAACTCTTCGGCCTTTTTCTTGAAAAACTCAGCAGCGTGCCCCTTGGGGGTGTCATTGGCAACTACGTGGCTGAATTTGATCACGATGGGGGCTTGGGCGAAGGCGGGCAAGGCAAAAGTAGCCGCTGTCGCAGCAGCCAGAAGGCTGCGCAGGAAGAATCGATTGTTCATGGGTCAGGTCTCCTCGTTTTAAGATCGCCCGATTATCGAAACCCTTGGCGAATAACACCAGTTGTGGATTTCCACATTTCGACGGCGTCGGCGCCAATACGCCTCTGGTACATCTAGACTTGAAGTCATGCTCCCCGCTGTTTTGCGACCGTCATCCACTTTCACTGTTCCGCTGCACCGCCGCGGGGTCTGGATTTGGCCCTTTTTGCTGGCCCTGACCTTCGCGGCAGCGGTGGGCGGGTGGCTGCAATGGTCGGATGAGCAGGAACACGAAGAGGAACGTCGCACGCTGATCGCCGACGTTCTCACACTGGAAAGCCGTATCAGCGACTGGCTGGCCAGTGAGGAGTTGGCGTTGACAGCGCTGGCAAAAACACTGCCCGTCGAGGTTGACGATGCCGCATTGCTGCGTGAGCGCGCAGTTGCCGAAGGGTTACGACGGCTGTGGATCAGTGTCACTGTGCTTGACCGGGACAACCGCCTGATGGCCCATGTGCCACAGCAAACGCCGCGACCGGCAACGGTTCAGCCCGGTGGGGGCGTCGATGATGGCAGCCTGTCGGCGCATCTGTCTGCATCGATCTCGGGTGGCGGACGACTCATTGCCCGTTTTGCTCCGACTGCCTTGTTGCGCCAAACGGTGCCATGGTGGCTTTCCCGGAAATACGATGTGCGCCTGATCGACGACTACGACCAGCTCATTGCTTCAACCGGCGACACATTGCCGAAAGCCGGGCGCCAGAGCTATCGCGTCAGCATCGAGCCACGCATGAACAATGCCTTTCTGGAGTTGACAACCCGCGATGTGCGCAAGCCGTGGTGGCGCACCCTGCCGCTCGCGCTGATGGCTGCTTTCTTGCTCCTCAGCGCGGCGGCATCGTGGACCCTGCGCCGCCAGATGCGGGAAGTGGCCAATGCAGAAGACCGGTCACGAACTGAGGCTGCGTGGCGCCGTGCCATTGAGAACTCACTCACCGTCGGATTGCGAGGCCGCGACGCCGAAGGACGGCTGATGCATGTGAACCGCGCATTTTGCGACCTGGTGGGATTGCCCCCTGAAAGGCTGCTGGGGCAGCTGCCACCGATGCCCTACTGGCTGCCCGACACCATGGAAGACAGTATGCAGCGGCATTTACGCAATATGGCAGGCGGCGCACCCCGCGAGGGGTACGAAGCCCGCTGGCTGCGCAGTGACGGAGCCACCATTGATGTGATGGTTTTTGAGGCACCGCTGCTGGATGCATTGGGGCGACACATGGGCTGGATGGGCTCCATAGTCGACATTACTGCGCGTAAACGTTCCGAGGAACGGGAACGCCGCCAACTGGAGACACTTGGAAATCAGGCGCGGTTGACCACGTTGGGCGAAGTGGCCTCGGCGCTGGCACACCAACTCAACCAACCCCTGGCGGCTATCGCTGGCTATAACGCAGGTGTCCTTCGTTCATTGGAGCGATGCGGTTTTGACGATCAACTGGTTCTGGATGCGGTTCGCCGGACGGGCGAGCAAGTGACAGAGGCAGGCCGAATCGTGCAGCGCATACGCGGTTTTCTTACCCGGCGCGCACCCCAGAGGGAGCGTTGCTACCTGGGTGATATTGTTCAACGTGCACTGACTCTGTTGCGTCGCGACCTTCAGGGCCAGGGCGTTCAAGTTGAAATCTCGGACGCCTTCCCGTTGCCGGCGGTTCTGGCCGACCCAGTTCTTGTGGAGCAGGTGCTGATTAACCTGTTGCGCAACGCGGCAGATGCTCTGACAGAGACGGCGGAGCCCCGGCTTCGGGTGGCGCTCAGTCTGGCAGGTCCGCGCTTTGTGCGTGTGGATGTGGATGACAACGGGTGCGGTCTGGGCGGGCGAGGTATCGACGAACTGGCCGCGCCATTTCACTCCACCAAAGCGGATGGCATGGGCATGGGACTGTCCATCTGCCGTTCGGTCATTGAAGCCCACCACGGCGCACTGGAAGCGGACACAAGTGCATTGGGCGGTGCACGCATTTCCTTCACCTTGCCAGTGGACACCCAGGAGCCGGAAGCATGAAGGATCAGTTCGAATACGCTCCGGTTGCCGTGCATCTGGTGGACGATGAGGCACCGGTTCGCGATGCACTGGGCTTCTTGATGCAGTCTCACGGTTTTAATGTGTGCACCTATGCCTCCGGTCGGGAGTTGCTGGAGGCACTTTCCGCCCGTGTTTTGCGTGGCTGCATCGTGCTGGATGTGCGCATGGAGCCTATGTCAGGCCTGCAAGTGCACGACGAATTGCTGGCGCGTCAGATCACATTGCCTGTCGTTTTTCTTTCCGGCCATGGGGACATTTCCATGGCAGTGGACGCACTGCAAAAGGGTGCCTTTGATTTCATCGAAAAACCGTTCAGCGGTGATGCACTGGTCAAGCGTGTGCAGCGTGCGCTCGCCCTGGAAGAGTCCAGCCATTCGCTACGGGCAGAACTCGGCGATGAAAAGGAACGCATGGCCAGCCTGACGGAACGTGAATACGCTGTGATGCACCTGGTTGCCGCAGGCAAGCTCAACAAAGTGATCGCAGATGAGCTGTGCGTTTCCGTGCGGACGGTGGAGGTTCATCGGGCGCGGGTGTTTGGCAAGCTCGGGGTGCGCTCCTCGGCTGAGGTGGCCACACTGCTTGCACGCGCACGCCTACCCCGCTAGAAATCGGGCATGCATCTCAACCGTCAGGTGTTCAACACGTTCAGTCAGCGCTTTTGTGAGCTCGGTCAGTTTTGTATTTTGCTGTAACAGTTCCAGCATCTGCGCAGCAGTTTGGGCTGCAATGGCTTGCCGCTGATCATTGGCAGCGGCAAGTGCTTCACGGTGCTGTGCGTCCGCGTCGGCGTGCGCCTTGTCACGCGCCGCCTGGCGCGTTTGTGCCAGCAAGATCAGCGGCGCCGCGTACGCCGCCTGCAGGCTGAAGGCCAGGTTCAACAGAATGAAGGGATACACGTCGAACCGGGTGAGGCCCACAACGTTGACGCCAATCCAGATAGCAACAATCAGTGTCTGTGCGCCCAGAAAAACAGGGGTTCCAAAGAATCTGGCGAATGCTTCCGCCCTGAGTGCAAAGCGGTCGGTACCAAACGTGGACGCCAAGTGCGCATGGGGGCGGTGAAAGCGGAGATGGTCGACTGCAGCCGGGTCATGCATGGACGCCGCTGGATTGGGTTTTGTTTGTTTCATAGTGGCCTTCATCGTTTACACCAGTCTACGGTTAGTCACAATAGCTCCATCAATCTAAATGAGATACACTCGCATTTAGATTGATTTAAACGGCTAAAGTTCAAGCTTGGCGCCGAACCACTATGCGATTGACAGATCTTTCCACTGGGGCCCACGCCACCGTGCTGAACGTTACGGGCACCTCAACCGACACGAATACCGCCACACTGGACCGGCTGGGAGAACTCGGATTCATTCCGGGAGAACCCGTTCAACTACTCCGACGCGGGCCAGGCGGCCGTGAGCCGCTCGCGGTTGTGATCGGCGAGACGATGTTTGCCTTGCGCTGGATGGAAGCCAACTGCATCGAGGTCACCCTGGCATGAGCACCGTGTCGGCGATTCCCCAGCTTGCCGCCTGGAATGTGGCGCTGGTAGGCAACCCCAACTGCGGCAAGACCGCGCTGTTCAACCTGCTGACTGGTGCGCGCCAGAAGGTCGCCAACTATGCCGGGGTCACCGTTGAGCGCAAGATCGGGCTCACCCGACTCAACAGCGGCAAGACCGTATCGATCATCGACCTGCCAGGCATTTACAGCCTGAACCCGGCGACGCCCGATGAAGAGGTCACCATGGAGGTGATTGACGGGCGCCGCGCGGGCGAAGCCCCGGTTGACGCCATCGTTGCGGTGGTCGATGCCACCAACTTGCGCATGAACCTGCGCCTGGTACTGGAGTTGCAGCGCCTGGAGCAACCCGTCATCGTCGCCCTCAATATGACGGATGTGGCACGAACACGAGGCCTGGCCATTGATGTCCCCAAGCTGTCAGCTGAACTCGGCTGCCCCGTGGTGGAAACCGTCGCCGTGCGGCACAACGGCCACCAGAAGCTATTGACGCAAATCGAGCAATCGCTTGCAACTGAGACGGCTCCGTCGTCAGCGGTGAAATCAGAAAGACCCATACCCCGCGGCAGCGCAGAAGTACAACGGGAAGTACGGCGCATTCTGGCCATTGCCGCACCTAACGCCACGCAGTTCCAGCGCTTTCATCACCGGATCGATGCGCTGGCAATGCACCCGGTATGGGGCCTGGTGATTTTGGCGGTCATCCTGTTCATGGTGTTTCAGGCGGTGTTTTCCTGGGCCAATGTACCCATGGATGCCATCAAGTCTGGCATGGCTTTTTTGGCGGAGTGGACCACTTCCCACATGGACGATGGGCCTCTGCGCAGCCTGCTGGTGGACGGGGTCATTGCCGGTGCGGGTGGCGTGGTGGTCTTCTTGCCGCAGATCTTGATTCTGTTTTTCTTCATCCTGATTCTGGAAGACTCAGGCTACCTGCCGCGCGCTGCGTTTCTGCTGGACACTCTGATGGGCAAAGTCGGTTTGTCCGGGCGCGCCTTCATTCCGCTTCTGTCGAGTTTTGCCTGTGCCATTCCCGGCATCATGGCGACCCGCACCATAGCCAACTGGCAAGACCGGCTTGCCACCATCATGGTCGCGCCGCTCATGACCTGCTCGGCGCGACTACCGGTTTACGCGCTGCTGATCGGCGCTTTTGTGCCGGACCGCAGCATCGGCATCTTCAACCTGCAGGGGCTCACACTCTTTACCCTGTACGTGGCGGGCGTCGTGTCGGCAATGGGTGTCGCTTGGGTATTCAAGCGGGTATGGATGAAGAATCGTTACCAGCCCTTGATGCTGGAACTGCCGCCCTACCGCGTGCCGGGCATGCGCAACCTGGTACTCGGCCTGTGGGAACGCGCGCGAATTTTCCTGCGGCGCGTGGGCACCATCATTTTTTCCCTGATGGTGGTCTTGTGGTTTCTATCCACCTACCCCGGACCTCCCGCGGGTGCTGCCGGTCCGGCCATTCAATACAGCATGGCCGGCATGCTGGGCCATGCACTGCAGCCGATCTTTGCGCCTATTGGTTTCAACTGGCAGATTTCCGTCGCACTGGTACCCGGTCTGGCCGCGCGTGAAGTGGCAGTGGGAGCGTTGGGAACGGTGTATTCACTGTCTGCGGCAGGCGACTCGGTGGCCGACTCGTTGGCACCGGTCATCGCGCAAGGCTGGTCGTTGGCAACTGCATTTTCATTGCTGGCCTGGTATGTATTTGCACCACAATGCATCTCGACCCTGGCCGTCGTCAAACGCGAAACCAACTCCTGGCGCTACCCCATTTTGATGGCGGCCTACATGTTTGCACTGGCTTACCTGGCGTCGTTTGTGACCTACCGTCTCACGTTGTGGCTGGGGGCCAGCTAACCATGACAACACAGCATTTCATCGTCATTTTGATCGTGCTGGCCTGCAGCGTCTATGCGGGCTGGGTGTTGATGCCCGCCGTCGCGCGCCGTTATCTCGCATCCCGGTTGCTGCGACTTCCTTTGCCCAACACTTGGTTGGCCATGCTCCGTCGGACGGCAAACCAATCATCCGGTTGCGACTGCAGTGGATGCGACAAGGCTTTGGACCACCCACCCAAGCCAGAAACGCAAGTGATCCGGTTTCATCCGCAGCGTAAAGGCTGACACTACACGCGTTTCTCGTTGCGGCCCAGTGCCCATTTGACCAACTCAAACCACAGTACACCCAACAACGCCACACCCACTCCCGCCAGCAACAGGACGGGCGTGGGCTCAGCGAAAGCAAACAACGTGCGGATTGGGGCAATGCCAAGCACACCAGCAAGCAAGGCCAGCGCGAGGCCACTGATCCAGCCAAAATATTGGTTCGCCACATCCGGGCCACGCCAGGATGTCCGGCTCCAGGACCGGTTGGCATGGATCAGCCCCAGGTTGGACAACACAAGTACCGTAAACGTCATGGCCCGCGCCAGGTCGTCCGATTGGTACATGAAGCGGGTGCCGGCATACACGGCCACAAGAATCACCAAGAGGCCAACACCTTGCCAGAACCCGCGCACCAGCACCGCTGCATCAAACAGACGCAGCCCTGGATCACGCGGCTTGGCTTTCATGGCGTCGGCCTCCAGAGGCTCCGCCTCAAAGACGACCGAGCAAGCCGGATCAATGATGAGTTGCAGGAACAGAATGTGCACCGGCATCAGCAGCAAGGGCCAGCCCAGCAATACCGGCATGATCGACAGACCGATGATCGGTATATGCACTGCAATGACAAAAACAATGGCTTTGCGCAAGTTGGAAAATACGCGGCGGCCGTAGCGCACCGCGGTGACGAGCGACGAAAAATCGTCGTTGAGCAGCACCAGCGCTGCCGCCTCACGCGCCACATCGGTACCCCGCGCGCCCATGGCCACACCGATGTGGGCTGCCTTCAGCGCAGGGGCGTCGTTGACGCCATCGCCCGTCATGGCCACCACATCTCCCCGGGCGCGAAAGGCCTGCACCAGTCGCAACTATTGCTCCGGCTGCACCCTGCAGAACACCTGGGTATCGGCCAGCCGCACGCGCAATTCTTCGTCATTCATGGCGGCCAACTCGGGCCCCGTTACGACCGCGCCGTCCACGCTCAAACCAGCCTGGCGCGCAATGGATACAGCCGTGGCTGGATGGTCACCCGTAATCATCACCACCCGAATGCCCGCTGCATGGCACTCGGCAATGGCTTGCGGAACGTCAGCCCGCACCGGATCTTCCAGCGCAACCAGACCCAGGAACTCAAACTCAAAATCATGCTGATTGCCCGGCAACACCTCGGCACCAAAGGTAGCCTGTGCTACGCCCAGTACGCGCAAGCCTGCGCCGGCCATCAGGGACACCTGATGGGCAATGGCTGCGCCGCGGACGGTGCTCATGTGGCACAAATCAACGATGGCCTCGGGCGCACCTTTGGCTGCAATCATCCGTTCGCGCCGGTCGGGCGATTGCCAGACCCTGGACATGGCCAGCATCTCGCGTGAAAGTGGGTAGTCATCGACCAACGTCCAGTCGGCGTGCAGATGCTCGGTGTCGGCCAGCAAGCGTTGACCCGCATGGCTGATGGCGGTTTCCATCGGGTCAAACGCCCGACGGTGGCTGGCCAGCACGGCAAACTCCAGCACGCCATGCAAGTCTTCCTGCAACGGATCGGCAAGTTGCTGCACCGTGTCGTACTGCGCGGTTTCGGACCACAGTCGCCGCACCGCCATGCGATTGGCGGTCAGCGTACCGGTCTTGTCCACGCACAGCACGGTGGTGGCACCCAACAATTCAATCGCAGGAATGCTGCGGGCCAACACATTTTCCCGCGCAAGACGCCACGCGCCCAGACCCAAGAAGATCGTCAACACCACGGGCAGTTCTTCAGGAAGGATCGCCATGGCCAGCGTAAGACCGGCCAGCAGACCACGCAACCAGTCACCCGTACTCACCCCATAGGCCACGGCCAAACCGCCGGCGAGAACCAGTCCGACAACGGCAATGCGTCGAACAATGCGATGGGTCTCTTGCTGGATGGGTGTGCTCTCGCCGCCCAGCGCGGCCAGCGACTGGCCAATGCGGCCCAACGCGCTGCGGGAACCCGTAGCCACCACGCGGCCCCGCGCGGTGCCTTGGGTCACAAGCGTTCCGGCAAACACCTGATCTGCATTGGCCTGCTTGTCCACAGGCACCGATTCACCGGTGAGGAGTGACTCATCCACTGTGAGGTTAGACGATTCCACCAATTCCAGGTCCGCCGGAACGCGGTCACCCTCGGCCAGCAAAACCAGGTCCCCACATACCAGTTCACGCCCGGCGACACGGACCACCTGGCCGCCACGGACAACCAATGCACGCGGACTGGACAGGTCGCGCAAAGCGTCCAGCGAACGCTCGGTACGCTGCTGCTGAAAGAACGTAATGCCCATCACGACAAACACGAAACCCAGCAGCATCAAGGCTTCATTTCGGTCCCCCAGCACCATGTAAATGGCCCCGCAGGCCACCAGCAATAGAAACATGGGCTCTGACACGACATCAGCCAGAAGGCGCAGTACGCCGCGCGGTTTGGAGGTGGGCAGTTCGTTCGGGCCGTCCCGCTCCAGGCGCTGGCGCGCCTCCAGCGCACTCAACCCACCGACGAGGTCATCAGGTAGGCGAGGCATGATCCAGATCGGGGCGTTTCCACGGATCCACGTGCGTCATCAGATTGAGCACACGGTGGCGTTGCAATACCCGCTGGCGGGCTTCCACGGCGATGTCGTGGCCCTCTTCCACGGTGATGGAGGAATCGACCTCCAAGTGCGCATCCACCACAATCATGTCACCCATCTTGCGGGTTCGCACGTCGTGCACACCGCTCACGCCCGGCGTCTGCACCAGTGTCTGGCGGATGGCTTCAACCTCTTGCTCATCCACGGCTCGGTCCATCAGATCGTGCATGGCATCCCAGCCAAAACCCCAACCCATTTTGGTCACCATAAAGCCCACGATGAGCGCAGCAATCGGGTCCAGAATCGGGTACCCCGCCAGATTGCCAATGATGCCGATACCGACCACCAACGACGACGCGGCGTCCGATCGGGCATGCCAGGCGTTGGCTACCAACATGCTGGATTTCACCCGCTTGGCCACCGACAACATGTAGCGAAATAGCAGCTCTTTGGCAACCAGTGCTCCAGCGGCCACCCACAGTGCAATCACGTGCACCTGCTGTACCGTTTCAGGCGATTCGAGCTTGCGAAAAGCCGACCACAACATACCCACGCCAACCGCCAGCAGCAACAAACCCAGCACCAGGGAAGCTGCGGTCTCGAAACGCTGGTGACCATAGGGGTGGTCCTCGTCTGCGTCCTTTTTACTGTGGTGGCTGGCGAACAGCACCACAAAGTCGGCCACCAGATCGGACAGCGAATGGATACCGTCCGCAATCAAACCTTGCGACTTGGCGAAAACACCGACCGCAATTTGCGTGATCGTCAAAACCAGATTGACCCCCACACTGACCCAGGTGCTGCGTGACGCGGCAGCAGAACGCTCCGCTGCGGTGTGTTGCGTGTCTTCGGAGTCGTCGGCAATATCGGAAAAATTCATGTTGGACAGGTAGAGTTTGAAAGGGAAGCCGCAAGCGCACAGCGCGCAACGCAGCACCTTACCCTCGACATCTTAAGGAAAAATGAAGACGGATTAACGAAACCCGGTCATCAAGACGCCTCCGTTAATCGTCTTCACCCCCCGAGCGTGATCCTTTTTTTCGGGGCTCATCACGGGCACTGGTGTGGCATTCCACGCAATTGTCAAAGTTGCGGATACCTTCTTCTTCATGTTTTGACCTTATTTTTTCGGGTGTGTGCTCATGGCACCCGTAGCAGGTGTACCGGCTGTAGTCGTTGTTGGTATGGCAGGTCACACATTCGGCGTCATGGTCGCCGTCCAGCACGAACAACTTGTCATGGTCGAAAGTGGCGGGTTTCCAGGCTTTGGTCTGGTGGCAGTCCCCGCAACCCGCGGTGAGTTTGCTGTGGAGTTTGTTTTTGGGCGCCGCGTGACAGCTGTCGCAGCGGTCGCGCACCTCGGTGCGCAAAAGCAGGTGGGAAAATGGCTTGCGCGCTCGTTGCGTGAGCTTGGGTGCCTCGTGGTCACTGTGGCAGGCCATGCAGTTTTGCTCCATCAAATCCTGATGAAACGCCGCCTTGGCCGCCTTCTTCAGCAGTGGCACACCCTTGGTCGTGCGCAGGCCGATATCCGGCAAGGCATGGCAACTGATGCACAGTTTGGATGGCGTGCCGCGCCATGGGGCGTGGCAGGCGAAGCAGTCTGTGGTCAGTTCGGCATGGCCCGACACCAGCGGCCCTGGGCTCACCATGAACTGCGGGTAAATGAACACCAAGGCAATCAGCACCAGCAGGTTCGCAGCGATCAGCATCAGAAACCAGCGGCGCTTCATTTCCAGCCCCAAAACAAAAAGACTGCAATGATGTGGGCCAGGGCAAGCACGCCAAATGCCAGCGTGATCGGGAGATGAACCGCCCGCCACTGCTTGACCGTGTCAAAGGTCATGCTGTCCCAGTACATGCGCTCCTCGAGCTCCTCGGCATTCAGCCCTTGCTGGCGCAGGTTTTTTCGCGCCTCCTCAAGCCGACGCCGAGACCGGTTCAGCAAGAACTTACCTGTGAGTCCACTGGCCACATTGACCAGCATGGCCCAAACCGCCAGCCAACCCAGGATCGCGTCGAAGTGAATACCCGCATGCACCAAAACCAGCAACGAACCCAGCCACGCCAAGCCTTCATGCCATCGCAGCCACTGGGCTGCAGTGCCCGCTTGAATCAGTTTGCGTTTGCGCATCGAATAGCCGGATGAAACCAATATGAGCAATGTCCCGGCAATCCCCAGGTAGCGACCTATCCAGACCACGTTCAACACATGCAGCAACGCATCCAGCAGCAGTGCCGTCGACGCCAGCGCCAGCAGTGCCAGAAAGAATGGCAGGACTTCACGGCGCAGCAGGTTGGCTTTCATATGGTTCAAGCCTTGAGTGTCAATGCGGATGTTGGCGTGCCCACGCACATCAGACAGTGGCCCGGCGCCACGTCGTGGTCCGGTTTGTGAAGGTAATGCACCGTTCCGGCGAGTAACGGCGTCTCACAACTTCCGCAACTTCCCGAACGGCAACCCGCATCGATGAGCACGCCGTGCCGTTCGGCAAAATCGAGCAAATTGGCATCCTGTCCATCCCAAACAAGGGTACGGCCAGAACGATCAAATCGGACCTCAATCGCGGCCGCAGGGTTGGGTTGCGCTTGCGTCAATGTGGTGGGCTCCAGTCGTACAGACGCAGGTCCAAAGGCTTCGTAGTGAACATCTTCCCGTGGTACGCCCCATTGAATCAACGCCGGAACCAGGCTTTCCATCATCGCGGCAGGTCCGCACACATAGAACTGATGCGGACCGTGTGGCAGGGTGCGTCTTAGGAGTTCCACGTCCACGTATCCGTCGTGCTGGTAGTCCTGGCCTTGCACGTCAACGGGCCCCGGTCGGCTGTACACGACGTTCAGATGAAAGTCGGAATGCGCCTGCGCCAGTTGTTCGAGGTCGGTCTTGAACGCGTGTTCACCGCTGTGTCGAACCCCGTAATAGAGGTGAACCGTGCGCCCGGGCTGTTCGGCAAGACACCAGCGCAGCATGCTCATCATCGGCGTGATGCCAATGCCACCCCCCACCAAGACCACAGGTACGCGCGAGTTGGCGTCCAGGAAGAAGTGCCCAGAGGGTGCTTTAACTTTCAGCACATCACCTTCGTGAACATGGTCATGAAAGTAACTCGACGAAACCCCTGGTGGTACACCGTTCAGACCGGCAGGCGCAAGCGCGCGCTTGATGGTGATGCGATGGGCCGCGGATTGCGGTTTGTCCGACAAGGAATAGCAACGGGTTATGGTCTTTCGGGCGCCCTGCCCCCCGGACACCGATTCAGCCGCATCGAGTTGAAATGTCAGGTATTGGCCGGGCGAGAAGGGCGGCAACGCCGCGCCATCCAGCGGCTGCAGATAAAAGGAACATTGGGTGTTCCCACGGTCCTCGAACGCGCGGCGAACCACCCGGAAATCTCGCCAGCCTGACCATGCACCCGGTGGAGTCACAATGGTTGGCGCGGCCAGATCAGGCGCCACGTGGGTTAGCCCACCACGCCGCCGCCAGGCAAATACACCAATCCCAACGGCAAGCTGAAGCAGCAGTGCCGCCACGATCCAGGCGAGAAGCAACAGAGCGGTCATCAAGTCCCAACACAAACCCAGATCAGAGACCGAAGAAACGGTCCCTAAATATCAATTTTAGGGACGGGTATCAGTTCAAACAATGACATGTATCAACCAAGACGGAATCGATTCAAGTCGCGGCAAGAATCATTGGCCGCGTGACTAGTCAAACATTTCGCTGAGCCATGATTTCTTGCGTTTGTAGTATTGGCCTTGCGCTCCATGGTGATCGGAGTGCTGAAAATCAGGCTGTCGCTCCATCCCATGACCCCTGTTGTTTTCGTTGGCAGGGTACGCGACGGATGCTTTTGACGCAATCTCCAGCAACTTGTCGAGTTCGCCACGGTCCAGCCACACGCCCCGGCATTGGGGGCAGTAATCAATTTCAACGCCTTGGCGATCGGTCATCAAAAGGGTCGCGTCGGGGCAAACAGGGCATTTCATGGTTTCTCCTTGTGGTGTATGGATAGGGGCGCAACTCAACTCATGTGCTGGCTGACAACGGAGCCGGTTGGCCGTGTATCGCCCGGGTGCCCTTCCAGCGTGAACGGGATGGATAAAAAGGCGGTCAGGATGACAGGCACCAGGGCGATGCAGACGATGCCAAGGTATTGGCGAATGAAGTGGGAGAGAACGGGGTGCATGGAAGATTCCTTTTTTACAGTGGATCAATGACTGCATCTTGCGCACTGCGGCTTAAGGGGGCCTGAGGGAACCCACCCTCTCTTAAGAAAGCCCTAAGAACGCAAGGGCATTCTTGCGGCCAAGGAGTCACCATGAAACCGTCAACCGCTTACCCCTCTTCGCCATCGGCGCTTCACAGACTGATAGCCGCTATCAGCGTGGCCGGTGCTGCACTCGCACCAGCCGCCTACGGCGCCACCCCCGCTGAGCAACTGTCCGGCTACACCGCCCAGGCAGGCTCGCCTGCTGTTCCCGCCCGGGGTCAGAAGTTCTTCACAACAACCCACGGCAAAGAGTGGAGCTGTTCGTCGTGCCATGGTGCAGTGCCCACGCAAACGGGCAAGCATGCATCCACCGGCAAACCCATTGGCGCGATGGCGCCCGCCTTCAATCCCGAACGATTCACCGATGCCACCAAGACCGAGAAATGGTTTCGCCGCAATTGCAATGACGTGGTGGGCCGCGAATGCACCGTCGCGGAAAAGGCAGATGTACTGAGCTGGCTGATGACCCTCAAGCCTTGATGTTTCGCACCGTATCCCCCTGTCTGGAGAACACCCCATGCCCCTTCATTCCCCCTTCCCCCTGCACCCGTTTGCTTTCGGCCTGATTGCGGTCATTGGATTTGCGCAGTCGGCCATGGCCGAGGGCAACGGCCGCACGGTACCCCTGCTGCCCAAATACCAGCAGGAATGCGCCGCCTGCCACACGGCTTACCCGCCCACCATGATGCCCGCTGCATCGTGGAGCCGCATCATGAACAACCTCCCCAATCACTTTGGCACCGACGCCTCGCTGGACCCGGCAACCGTCAAGGAACTTGCGGGCTGGATCAACGCCCATGCCGGTACCTACAAGCGCGTCAGTGAAGAACCCCCGCAAGACCGTATCACGCGCACCGCCTGGTTTGTGCGCAAGCACGACGAAGTGTCTGCTGCCACCTGGAAGCGGGCATCGGTGAAAAGCGCGTCCAACTGTTCCGCCTGCCACACCACTGCCGACAAAGGAGACTTCAATGAGCACAATGTCCGCATCCCCCGTTAAGAACCCCACCAAAATTCTGGTCTGGGATGCGCCCGTACGCATCTTCCACTGGCTGATGGTGCTCAGCTTTGCTGGCGCCTACCTCACCGCAGAGAGCGAGAGCTGGCGACTGGTGCACGTCACGCTGGGCTACACCATGGCCGGGCTGGTGGCCTTTCGCCTTGCCTGGGGATTGACAGGCACGCGTTACGCGCGCTTCGCCGCCTTTGTGCGCGGGCCCAAAGCGGTGGCCCGTTACCTGCGCGCCCTGCTGCGCGGCCAACCCGAGCACACCACCGGCCACAACCCGGCGGGTGCCATTGCCATCGTGGCCATGCTGGGCCTGACGGCGGCCATTGGCGCCACGGGCTGGGCCGCCTACAACGACATCAGCGGTGAATGGGTTGCCGAACTGCATGAGCTGGTCGCCAATGCGATGCTGCTGGTGGTTGGCATTCACGTCGCCGGTGTGGTGGTGGCGAGCTGGCTACACAAAGAGAATCTGGTGCGCGCCATGGTCACAGGCTGCAAACTGGGCAGCCCTGAAGACGGCATCCGCAGTGCGTGGCGCATTCTGGCCATCGTGATGCTGGCCTCCGTGCTGGGCTTCTGGTACCTTCAGTGGCAAAGTGCGCCGATATAAATTAACCCACGAGGCAATCCCCACCATGCGCATCCTGCTTGCTGAAGACGACCCCCTGTTAGGTGACGGCCTGCGGGCAGGCCTGCGCCAGATGGGCTTTCAGGTCGACTGGGTGCGCGATGGCGAAGCCGCAGAGCGGGAGTTGCGCGCGCAACCCTACGCCGCCGCCGTGCTGGATCTCGGGTTGCCGCGCAAGGACGGTCTGGATGTGCTGACTGCCGTGCGCCGCTGTGGCGTGTCGGTACCCATCCTGGTACTGACAGCGCGCGACACCGTTCCCGACCGCGTTCGCGGCCTCGATCTGGGTGCAGACGACTACGTCATCAAACCGGTGGACCTGCACGAGTTGGGCGCGCGCCTGCGTGCGCTGGTGCGTCGCTCGCACGGCCAGCCACAGGAATGCCTGAGCGCACAGGACGTGACGCTTGACCCGGCATCGCGCTCCGTGCAGCAGGCGGGGGAACCCGTTCCCTTGTCCACCCGCGAATTCGATCTCCTGCACGCGTTTCTGCTCAACCCCGACCGCGTGCTGTCGCGGGAACAGCTGGAACAACACCTCTACAGCTGGGGTCAGGAGGTGGACAGCAACGCCATCGAAGTGCACATCCACAATCTGCGCCGCAAACTCGGTACCGGCCTGGTGCACACGGTACGTGGTGTCGGTTACATGCTGCAACGCGAAGCACCCCGACCATGACGCCCCGACCCCGGTCCCTGCAACGCCGGCTTCTGGCACTGGCATTGGGGGTTGTGGTGAGTGTCTGGATCGCCACCGCGGCCATGACGTGGTTTGACGCACGCCACGAACTCGATGAGCTGCTGGACGGCCATCTGGCGCAGGCCGCCGCCATCCTGGTGGTGCAGCAGGCTGAGGAGATCGATGAGGATGGCCATGGTGTGGACGCCCCTTCGCTGCACCGCTACGCGCCCAAAGTGGCGTTCCAGGTATTTCACGAAGGGCGCCTGGCCTTGCGATCCGCGAGCGCGCCCACCACACCCATGATGAAGCCGGGAAAGAACTTCCGCGAAGGCTTTGAGACCGTGCAAATCGCAGGCGCACCCTGGCGCATTTTTGCGGCCTACGGTGCCGAGCACGATGTACAGGTCTATGTTGGTGAAGAGGTCGACTCACGCACCAATATTCTGTGGGCGGTGCTGCGCAGCACGCTATGGCCTGTGGCCGTGGCACTGCCCCTCTTGGCGCTTGCGCTGTGGTGGGCGGTGTCGCGCGGCCTGCGGCCCATGCGCCAGATGGGACACATGCTGGCCCAGCGACGACCGGATTCGCTCCAGCCACTGGCGCTGGACGGTGCGCCGGCCGAGATGGCACCCATGATCGACGCCCTGAACAATCTGTTTGAACGCATTGGTTCGCTGATGGAGTCCGAGCGGCGTTTTACCGCAGACGCGTCGCATGAGCTGCGCACCCCCATCGCCGCCATTCGCACCCAGGCACAGGTTGCGCTCGGTGAAACGGACGATGCCCTGCGCCGCCACGCGCTGCACAACACCCTGGCTGGCTGCGACCGCGCCATCCGGCTGGTGGACCAGTTGCTGACCCTTTCACGGCTGGAAGCCGCAGCCGTGCCGGAGATGGCGAACATCGACCTCAGCGCGCTCGCCCGGCAGGTGGTCGCCGATCTCGCGCCCAAGGCCATTGGCAAGGGCCAGACACTGGAGCTGGACGCGCCACAGCCCTGCCGCGTTCCCGGCGTTGAAGTGCTGCTGGCTGTGCTGGTGCGTAATCTGGTGGACAACGCCGTGCGCTACAGCCCCCGCCTGGCGCGAATCAAGGTCTCGGTGCAGCAGCGGGACGGGCACGTGGTCTTGCGGGTGGAAGACAGCGGGCCGGGGCTGCAGGATGCAGACCGCAACCGGCTGGGCGAACGGTTCTTTCGCGTCACGGGAAGCAATGAGAACGGCAGCGGTCTGGGCTGGTCGATCGTCAAACGCATTGCGGCGGTGCACCGGCTGGAGATGCAGGTGGAGCGGTCGGCGGAACTCGGTGGCCTGGCGGTGGAGGTCATCGCGGGTCGCCCAAGCTGAGAGCGCCCATTTCCCGCAGGAAGGTTGATTCCGGTCAATAAAAATCATCCTGCGAGGTCTAGCATGGACGCAAATCAAAAGAGGAGACTGAAATGGCTATCCACCCGATGTCTGCGGCTGATGCGTCCTGGTTTCACAACGACGGACCAGCCAACCTGGCGGTTGTCATGGGCGTCGCGCTCACCCGCAGCCCGCTGGACTTCAAAAAAGTGCGCAAAGTCTGCACGGACCGGCTGCTGAAGTTGGAGCGCTTCGGTCAGCGCGTCGTCGAGACGGGCTTCCCCTTGGCCACCCCCCACTGGGAGGACATGCCGCACTTCAGCATCGACCAGCACGTGCACCACATTGCGCTGGCCGCGCCACACGACCAGGCCGCGTTAACCACGCTGATCAACGACATCGCCAGCACACCGCTGGACCACAACCAACCGTTGTGGCAGATGCATGTGGTGGACAACGTCGGTAGCGGCAGTGCCATGGTCCTGCGCTGCCACCACTGCATGGGCGACGGAACCGCCATGATGCGGGTGGCCCAGACGCTCTTTGACACGGCACCTGGCGCACCGCCCCTGCCGGACCCGCTTGCGCGCGGCAAGAGCATTGTTCATGTGGATGACGATGGTTTGCTCGCATCCGCCTTCAATGCCATCACCGCCACGGCGCGCGGTGCAGTCGCCCTTGCCAGTGGTGCGGGCATGCTCGCGGGCGAGCTGCTGCGGCCAGACGACCCCCAGTCACCCTTGAAAGGCGAATTCGCACTCGGAAAGCATGTGGCGTGGTCCCGACCGGTCGCGATCGCAGATACCAAGGCGATTGGCTTGCAGCATGGTGCCAAAGTGAACGATGTGCTGGTGGCGGCCATGACTGGTGCATTGCGCACCTACCTCAAAGGACGCGGTATTGATGTGAACAACACCACGTTGTGCGCCATGGTTCCGGTGGACCTGCGTCCACCCGAACGCATCGGTCAATTGGGCAACGAGTTCGGTCTGGTGCTGCTGGACCTGGCGGTGAACGAAGCACGCGCAGACCGACGGCTTGCATTGACCAAGACGCGCATGGACGCACTCAAGCGCTCGCCAGAGCCGCTCGCCACGCGCGCCCTTCTGGAGTTGTTGGGCAATGGCCCCAAGGTGCTGGAAGATTTCTCCAACGAACTGTTTGGACGAAAGGCCAGCCTGGTCATGACCAACGTGACCGGTCCACGCGATGAGATGTACTTTGCCGGAGCGCCCATTGAGCGCATGCTGGCCTGGGCGCCCCATCCCGGCAAGCAGCTCGGCATGGCGGTCAGCATTCTGAGCTACCACGGCATGGCGACGCTCACCGTCATCAGCGACGCCCATTTGCTGCCCGACCCCGAAGTCATCACCGAAGCGTTCAACGACGAATTCGAGAAGATGCTGAAGAAGATTGCACCTGCGGCCCGCCAGACAAAGGCACGCGTTGCCTCCCAACAATCATCGAAGTCCCTGAATGGTGATCCTGTTCGTCAACGACAAGATAATCGTGGATCGCACTTGCCTGCGGGGCGTAATGCGCTATCAAAAAAATAGCTGTCTGCGCATATTCCCCGGGGGCTAGCGGCCTGTTTGGCTTAAACTTCGGCCTTGACCCACTCTGGACCCGGGTTCCCGGCGGCACCGCCGGAGCCCCACCGCTGTATGCACCACGCCCCCGGCGCCGAACTCAAGGCCTTTTTTGATCAGCATGGCATTCGCGATGTGGAGTGCATCTTTCCGGATATTTCTGGCTACCCGCGCGGCAAACTCATGCCCGCACACAGTTTTGCAGCCGGTAGCGAGTTGCGCATTGCGCAGGCCATCCCCATGCAGTGCATCACCGGTGACTATTCCTACGACCCCATCTTTCCGGACTCCGACCCCGATGTGCGGCTGGTGCCCGACTACCGCACCGTCAAGCGCACACCCTGGTCCAGCGTGCCACGCGCCTTTGCCATCCATGACTGCGTGGAGCTGGACGGCCAGCCCTGCGCGTTCGCGGCCCGCTCTGTGTTGAAGGGCGTGCTTGATCGCTACACCGAGCAAGGGCTGACCCCGGTGGTGGCGCCCGAGATCGAGTTCTACCTGACCGCACCCAATCTGGACCCTGGCCAGCCCTTCACCGCGCCCGTTGCGCGCGGCGGACGGGCGGAAGCAGGGCAGTCGGCCTTCAGCCTCAACATGCTCAACGAATTGGCCCCGTTCTGGGACGCGTTTCGCAGCGCGCTCGATGGCCTTGGCATTCAGGCCGACACCTGGATCCATGAGGTCGGCCCGTCGCAGTACGAGATCAATCTGGTGCACGGCGACCCGGTGGCGGTGGCGGATCAGGCCTTTTTGTTCAAGTACGCGGCGAAAGAAATCGCCATCCAGCACGGGCTCAACGCGGTCTTCATGGCCAAGCCCATTTCGGGCGCGCAGGGCAGCTCCATGCACCTGCACCAAAGCGTGGTGGACGCCAGCGGGCGCAATATTTTCAGCACCGACGACGGCGCAGAGAGCGCGTCGTTTCGCCATTTCATCGCCGGGCTGCAAACCTATGTGCCCGACCTGATGCTGATCTTTGCGCCCTTTGTGAACTCGTACCGCCGCTATGTGTCGGGCAGCCAGGCGCCGGTGAATCTGGAGTGGGGCTACGACAACCGCACCACCGGCCTGCGCATTCCCGTGAGCGGCCCCGCCGCACGCCGGGTAGAGAACCGCATTGCCGGTGCGGATGCTAACCCCTATCTGGCCATTGCCGCCTCGCTGGCGGCCGGGCTGGCCGGCATGGACGAGCACCTGGTGCCCACCGAACCCCTGCCCATCCATGCCAACAGCAGCGCCCTGGGCCACACCCTGCCCCGCAGCTTTTTGCCCGCGCACGCGCAGATGGCCGCCAGCGCATCGGGGCGCAGGCTGCTGGGCGATGCGTTTGTGACCGGCTTCTGCGCCGCCAAGACCGTGGAATACGACAGCTACCTGTATGAGGTCGGCGCGTGGGAGCGGCGGTTTTTGGGGCCACAGGCTTAACGGGCTATCGGCGATTTAGCCAAAAGCGATTGGCTTCAACGTTAGATTTCATCTAACATTTGGCTCATATTGATAGCAATCAACTACCAACCATTTAACCCAAGCCAAGGAGCTGACCATGACTGCCGCAAGCCAACGCCCCGAGATCAAGACCATTGCCAACCTGGAGTCCGCCTTTGCCGGCGAGTCCATGGCACACATCAAGTACCGTTACTTCGCCAAGCTGGCCCGTGAAATGGGCGATGAAGAAACCGCACGTACCTTTGAAGAAACGGCAGACCAGGAAGTGATGCACGCCTTCGGCCACCTGGACCTGCTCTACCCCAAGGCCAGCATGACGCCCGCCAAGGCCCTGAAGATCGCTATTGACGGCGAAACCTACGAATACACCGAGATGTACCCCGGCTTTCGCAAAACCGCCGAGGCCGAAGGCAACGCCGCTGCCGCGGCCGAGATGGACGAGCAGATTGCCGAGTCCAAAGTGCACGCCGCCCAGTTCACCGCCATGCTGCAAAAAGCCCAGAAGCGTTTTGCCGCATTGGCCAGGGTGGAAGAGCGCCACGCCAACCACTACAAAGAGCAACTGGCCAAAATCACCGCCTGATTGCTATTGTTTTAATAGCTGCTTGCGCATATTTCACGGGGGCTACAGCCCCATTTGATTCAAAAAATAGAAGGACACCATGAAAACTTATATCTGTATCGTTTGCGGCTTTGTGTATGACGAAGCGGCTGGCCGCCCGGAAGATGGCATTGCGCCAGGTACCAGGTGGGCCGATGTGCCCGAGAGCTGGGCCTGCCCGGACTGCGGCGTCGCCAAGGCCGACTTTGAGGCAGTGGAAATCTGATGGAGCCGATCATCATCATTGGCGCGGGTCTGGCGGGCTGGACGACGGCACGCGAGTTCCGCAAGCTGGACGCCACCACGCCGGTGGTGCTGATCACGGGCGACAGCGGTGATTTCTATGCCAAGCCCTCGCTCTCCAATGCGTTTGCGCAAAAACGTGCCCCGGCCCAGCTCATCAGCACACCGGCCGCCACGATGGCGCAAACGCTGAATGTGACGCTCCTGGCCCACACGCGGGCAGAGGCCCTGGACGTGGACGGCCACACCGTGCTGACCACCCAGAGTGGCGTCCAGCAAACCCTGCCCTACAGCCAACTGGTGCTGGCCACAGGCGCACAGCCGATACGCGTACCCGTGCAGGGCAATGCCGCCAACCGGGTGCTGTCGGTCAATTCACTGGACGACTTCTCGGTGTTCCATTCGGCCCTGAGCCCCCGTGCAGGGGGCGCAGACAGCTCTGAAATTGATAGCAAAACCGTCGTCATCATGGGTGCGGGCCTGATCGGCTGCGAGTTCGCCAATGACCTGGCGCAAGTGGGGCACCGCGTGCATGTGGTCGATCCGTCCACACGGCCGCTGGCGGCACTGTTGCCCGAGGCGGCTGGCCTGCAGCTGCGCGATGCGCTGACGGCTACCGGTGTGGTTTGGCATTTTGGCGCCACGGTGGAGGCGGTGAATGAAGAGGCGCCCGCGTTGTCTGTGCGTTTGTCGACAGGGGATACGGTTCGTGCAGACACGGTGCTGAGCGCCATCGGCTTGCGCGCTGACATGGCGCTGGCCACTGCAGCGGGTCTGGCATGCGAGCGCGGCATTGTGGTGGACGCCCTGCTGCAAACCTCGGTGGCGCACATCTATGCGCTGGGCGACTGCGCGCAGTACGCGTCGGCCGGACAGCGCACCCTGCCCTATGTAATGCCGATCATGAACGCTGCCCGGGCACTGGCCGCCACCCTGGCCGGCACCCCCACACCGCTGGTATTTCCCCTGATGCCGGTGTCGATCAAAACCCCGGCCATGCCAGTGGTGGTCTCACCTCCGCACCCAAGCCAGGCGGGCACATGGGCAACGCCGGAAGACGGCGCAGAAGGTCTCTGGCGATTCGTCGACACCGAGGGCGCGCAGCGCGGCTTTACGCTGACCGGCAAGCACACCGCCAGGCGCATGGAGCAAGTCAAGGCAACCATTGCCTGAATGGGTAGACCTCGCAGGCCGTGGCATGCGAGGTCTACAATCCAAAGCCCATGACAAAGCCCAAGGCCATGCGACCTCGCACGGCCCCAAGCCTTAGAGGATGCAAGATGACAGACCAGTCCCCCGCTTCAAGCAATGCGCCGGTTTCCAACTCGGCTGAAAAAGCGGCTCAGTTGCGCCAGGCAGCACTCGAATACCACGAATTCCCCACCCCCGGAAAAATTTCGGTTACCGCCACCAAGCAGCTGGTCAATCAGCATGATCTGGCGCTGGCCTATTCGCCCGGCGTAGCAGCACCGTGCGAAGAAATCGTCAAAGACCCCAACAACGCATTCAAGTACACCAGCCGCGGCAATCTGGTGGCGGTCATCACCAACGGAACGGCCGTTCTCGGCCTGGGCGACATTGGACCGCTGGCCGCCAAGCCGGTGATGGAAGGCAAGGGCGTGCTGTTCAAGAAGTTTGCCGGCATCGACGTGTTCGATCTGGAGATCAATGAAAAGCACGATCTGGACAAGCTGATCGACATCATTGCCTCGCTGGAGCCCACCTTTGGCGGTATCAATTTAGAGGACATCAAGGCGCCCGACTGCTTTTATGTGGAGCGCAAGCTGCGCGAACGCATGAAGATTCCGGTCTTCCATGACGACCAGCACGGCACCGCCATTGTGGTGGGCGCGGCCATTCTCAACGGCCTCAAGGTCGTTGGCAAAGACCCCAAAAAAGTGAAGCTGGTCACCTCGGGCGCTGGCGCCGCCGCTCTGGCATGCCTGGGCCTCTTGGTCAAGCTGGGTATTCCACGCGAAAACATCTGGGTCACCGATCTGGCAGGCTTGGTGTACGAGGGCCGCACCGAGTTGATGGACGAGGACAAAATCGTATACGCCCAGAAAACCGATGCCCGCACCCTGCGCGAAGCGATGGTAGGCGCCGACATCTTTTTGGGCCTCTCGGCCGGTGGCGTGCTGAAAGCCGACATGGTGAAAACCATGGCTGCAAGGCCGCTGGTCTTTGCCCTGGCAAACCCTACGCCCGAGATCCTGCCAGAAGAAGTGCATGCGGTGCGCGACGACGCCATCATGGCCACGGGCCGTACCGATTACCCCAATCAGGTCAACAACGTCCTGTGCTTTCCGTACATCTTCCGCGGTGCGCTGGATGCGGGCGCGTCAACCATCACGCTGGAAATGGAAATTGCCGCAGTGCACGCCATTGCCGACCTGGCCCAGGCCGAGCAAAGCGAAGTGGTCGCCGCCGCCTATGTGGGTGAGCAGCTTGCCTTTGGTCCGGAATACCTGATTCCCAAGCCATTTGATCCGCGCTTGATGATCAAGATTGCCCCCGCCGTCGCACAAGCAGCGGCTGACAGCGGCGTCGCCCTGCGCCCGATTGCCGATATGGACGCCTACCGTGACAAGCTGCAAAGCTTTGTCTACGCGTCCGGCACCACCATGAAGCCGATCTTCACGGCCGCCAAGAAGGCCTTGAAAAAACGGGTGGCCTACGCAGAAGGGGAAGACGAGCGCGTCCTGCGCGCCGCCCAGATCGTGGTCGATGAGCGTTTGGCGTTGCCCACCCTCATCGGGCGCCCGGCGGTGATTGCCGAGCGCATCGAAAAGTTCGGTCTGCGCCTGGAACAAGGCAAGGATTACAACGTAGTCAACGTGGAAAACGACCACCGCTACCGCGACTTCTGGCAGACCTACCACCGCATGGCGGAACGCAAGGGCGTGACCATACAGGTCGCGAAAATCGAGATGCGCAGGCGCCTCACGCTCATTGGCTCCATGTTGCTGCACAAGGGTGATGTCGACGGCCTGATTTGCGGCACCTGGGGTACGACAGCATTGCACCTGCAATACATCGACCAGGTGATTGGCAAGCGCCAGGTCAGTGGGCCGGATGCCTTGCGGGACGTACCCATCTACGCCTGCATGAATGGCCTGATGCTGCCAGGACGCCAGGTGTTTCTGGTTGACACCCACGTCAACTACGACCCGACAGCCCCCGAGTTGGCCAAGATCACCATCATGGCGGCCGAGGAAATGATGCGCTTTGGCTTCAAGCCCAAGGCTGCACTCTTGAGCCATTCCAGCTTTGGCAGCAGCAACGAGCCCAGCGCGGTCAAAATGCGCCAGACCCTGGCGTTGTTGCAGCAACAAGCCCCCTGGCTTGAGGTAGACGGTGAAATGCATGGTGACGTGGCGCTGGACGGCGCAGCCCGCAAGGTGCTCATGCCCAACAGCACGCTCAACGGTGACGCCAATCTTCTGGTCCTGCCCAATATTGACTCGGCAAACATTGCCTACAACTTGCTCAAAACCGCTGCGGGCGGCAACATTGCCATCGGACCAGTGCTATTGGGAGCGGCCAAACCGGTGCATGTACTGACGGCTAGCACCACGGTGCGACGCATCGTCAATATGACAGCCTTGACCGTAGCCGACGCGAACGTGAGCCGCTAATGCTTTAGCCATTAGTTGGCACACACTCACAAACGCAAAGACCTTGGGGGCCTTGCCTAATTATTGGGCAAGGCCTTGCTTTTTTGCACCAAATACGCGACACTCACGTCTCTGGATTTATCGGGTTTACCCGAAGTCGCTTGAGAGGTTTCACGGTGCGCAAAGGTGTTTTAAAGTTAGTACTCACCAGCTTGTTGCTGACGCTTCCTTTCGTAGGGAGTGGGGTACAGGCAAAACAGTGGGGTTCACAGACTGAAGAAATATCGGTCTCCCTGAACAGTTTGCCGAAGCAGGGCCAGGAAACTTACCAGCTGATTCGCCAAGGCGGTCCTTTCCCTTTTGAGAAAGACGGTGTTGTTTTTGGCAACCGGGAGCGTTTGCTTCCTGCCCATAAACGGGGCTACTACCGTGAATACACCGTGAAGACACCTCAGTCGCGTGACCGGGGCGCCCGGCGCATTATTTGTGGTGGCCAGGCCACCACGCCAGATGCCTGTTACTACACGGCCGATCACTATGCGAGTTTTCGCAGGATCGAGCCCTGAATTGAATTTGTATTTTTAAAGAAAGAGACGCGGCGATGGAAATGCCACTTCGAACAGTCAGACCTAACATCGTTCAGTCGATTCGCGCCTTCAGGGTGCCAGAGCTTCAGGAAGCCGCACAGGGCTTGGGGCATCACTTTTTGTACGCCAACCTGGCCAACGCACAAACCAAACAGGATGTGCTTGACCTGATCGGACAGCAGTTCACCCTGCCAGCCAACAGCGGCAAGAACTTTGATGCGTTGTATGACAGCATGACCGACCCGGTGCACAAGTCGGGCCCACAGCCCGGCTTCATTGCCGTGCTGGAGCACATTCCTGCCAACGCCAAGTTTGACAAAGAGGCGCGCGAGCAACTCTTGGACATCTTCCGCGACACGGCCGATTATTGGGGAGACCGGAAGATACCCTTCCGATGCTTCTATTCTTTTCTGTAGCCCGTTCTGCACACACCAGCCAAGCAGAACGGGCTAACGAGGCAAGCAGCACATCCACGCAGACTGAGGCAGTCGCGGGGATCAGTCTGATGACGGAAAGCGGCGAGAAAATGCCAACTGACAAGCTGTTGGACGTATCTCCTCTGGCTCTGCGCATGAGCAGTCCATTCAATGCCGGATATTGGTTGGCTGCCGCCTGAAACCGGTCAGCCCGCCGGAGACGCTCTGTACATCTCCGTTCCCGTGCCAATAAAAAGCCCATCCCTTTGATGGGCTTTTTTATGCGCATGGCGCTGTAATATCACTTCAATTCAACTCGAATCCCCCTACCGCCATGGGACTACTGGCTAGACTACTTCCTTCAGCACTCAGGCGCTGGCTGCTGGCATCGCTCGGCGATCCCAGCGGGGACAAGTTCGCCCGGATATTCCATGCCAGCCCGGAATGGATTGTCATCACACGGCTAAGCGACAGCATGATTGTGGATGCCAATCAAGGCTTCGAGACGATCAGTGGCTACCGTGCATCCGAGGTCATTGGGCGCCCTATTTCGCAGTTCAACATCTGGCTGCATCCAGAACAGCGCGCCAATATGGTCGCCGAACTCATGCGCACTGGCATGGTCCGCGACACGCTGGCGCAGGCGCGCCGCCGCGATGGCCAGATTCGCGATTTCATGGTCAACGCCACGCTGATCACTCTGCAAGGCCACACCCATACCCATGCGGTCTGGATTGCCCGGGACGTGACCGACCAGAACGTCATCCATGAGCAGTTCAAGGCGGCATTTCAGCTCACGCCAGAATTCATGTCCATCACACGTATGCGCGACGCCCGAATCGTGGAAGTGAACGCCGCTTTTCAACGAATCACCGGTCTGAGCCGCGAACAGGCTATTGGCAAGACCTCCGCTGAACTGAATCTGTGGCATGACCCGCAGCAACGCGCTGAGGTTTTTGGGTTGATTCAGAGTCAAGGGTGCGTCCACGAACACAGCGTGCTCCTCAACGCCCGGGACGGCCAAGTGCTTGAGGCATTGCTGTCAGCCGAAAAATTTGAAGCGGGCGGTGAGCAGTACATGTTTGTCGTGCAGCGCGATGTGACGGAGACCCAACGGGCGCTCAAAGCGCTGGAAGACAGCGAAGCGCGGTTTTCGCGCCTGTTCGAACAGTCACCGATGCCCATGTGCTACTCCAGTGATAGCGACGGCTTCTCTACGGCCCAGTGGAACCAGTCCTGGTTTGATACTTTTGGTTTTGATGCTGCCACTGCGCAAGGAAAATCTGGCCTGGCATTGGGAATCTGGGTAAACCAGGCGGATCGCGCCCGCTGGCTGGAGCGGTCGCTGCGCGGAGAGGACACGACGGATGCAGAGATGCTGATGCGGCGGGCCGACGGTGAGTTGCGCTGGATTTCCATGTCCAGCCGCACATTTGTTGAGCCACAACGAACCTTGGTCCTGTTCACCTATTTCGACATCACCGAACGACGGCTTGCACAGCAAGAGATTCTGGAACTCAACACCCAGCTGGAAGCCCGCGTCGCACAACGCACGTCGGATCTGCAAAGCGCCAACTTCGAGTTGTCACAAACGCTGGGGACGCTGAACATGGCCAAAGACCAGTTGGTGCAGTCTGAAAAACTCGCCGCGCTGGGTGCACTCGTTGCGGGCGTGGCGCATGAACTCAACACGCCTATTGGCAATGGCCTGACCGTGGCGAGCTCCCTTGAGTATCGGGTTCAGGAGTTTGACCGCTTGATGGCCAGCGGATTGAAACGATCCGACCTGCAAAGCTTCATTGACGACACCCGGCAGGCCGCCGACATCCTGTCGCGCAACCTCATGCGTGCGGGCGCCTTGGTGGCCAGCTTCAAACAGGTGGCGGTAGACCAGACCAGCTCACAGCGCAGGCGCTTCTCGCTTTCAAGCGTGGCATCGGAAATATTGATTACGCTCAATCCGGCTATACGAAAATCCGCATGCACCGTTTCAATGGATGTGCAGAACGATTTGCGCATGGACAGTTACCCGGGACCCTTGGGTCAGGTTCTGGCAAACCTGATCAATAACGCCATAGTTCACGGGTTTGATGGGGGCAAGATTCCGGGCACTATCACGCTCGTTGCGCGCGCCGAGGGTGTAAGCCAGGTCGTGGTCCAGGTTCGGGACGCCGGCCGTGGCATTCAGAATGCCGACCTTCACCGGGTGTTTGAGCCATTTTTCACAACCCGGCTGGGGCAGGGTGGCTCCGGGCTGGGTTTGCACATAGCGCACAGCATTGTGACCGGCGTGCTCGGCGGCTCGATCGACGTAAGCAGCGAGGCCGGTAGTGGGGCCACGTTCACGCTGACACTACCCCTCAGCGCTCCAGAACTACTGGATAGCACCCCGTGAAGGGGGCCTGGGTTCAGAGCACGGGCTTGAGCTGCTGCACCAATTCAACATAGGCCGCCACCGGCACTTCTTCGGCGCGGCGCTGGACGTCAAAGGTACCGCCAAACCCCTTTTCATCCAGCCACCGACCCAGGGTGTGGCGTAGCAGCTTGCGACGCTGACTGAAAGCGACCTGCACCAATTCGCTGAGCAGTTTTTCATCCAGAAGCGGGGGCGTGGCCAACGGCACCATGCGCACTACGGCACTGTCAACTCTGGGCGGCGGATCAAAGCTCTCCGGCGGAACATGCAGCACGTTCTCCATGGCGTAGCGCCACTGCAGCATCACACTGAGGCGCCCAAATGCCGAAGTAGCCGGTTTGGCCACCATGCGGTCGATCACTTCCTTTTGCAGCATGAAGTGCTGGTCTTCAATCACATCCACGAAGCCCAGCAAATGAAAAAGAATCGGAGTCGAGATGTTGTAGGGCAGATTGCCCACCACCCGCAGTTTGCCGGAAGATATCGTCGACGCTTCGGTACCGACTGCGGCTGCTGGAGAGACGGGTTGTGCATTGAGATGGGCGAAGTCCACCCGGAGTACGTCGGACTCAATCACCGTGAGCTGGCTATGCGCGCGCAGCCGCTGCGCCAGGTCCCGGTCCAGCTCGATGACGATCAAATGGCCCAGGCGCTCCACCAGCGGCTGTGTCAGCGCCGCCAAGCCAGGACCAATCTCGACCATGCGCTGTCCGGGCTTGGGGCCGATCGCATCGACGATCGCACCGATGATGCCGCGATCCGTCAGAAAATGCTGGCCAAACCGCTTGCGCGCAATGTGCTTCATTGGGGTGGCTCGCGGAACTCGACAAACGCGCGGGCACGCACATCCTGGGCCCATGTGGTGAACGCTTCTTCGTAGCGCGCTTCACGCAACTGGTTGCGCACCAGCTCACGCACCTCGCGCGGACTCAACTCCACCCGACGGCGTTCGATCAGTTCAATCAGGTGCACACCAAAACGCGACACGACCGGGTCGCTGACCTGACCCTCTGTCAGCCGGTTCATGGCCTCGTCGAACTCTGGCACAAACATGCCCGGGCTGGCCCAACCCAGATCACCCCCCTGGGCTGCGCTGCCATCCTGGGAATGCTCGCGCGCCAGACTCTGGAACGTGGCCGTGCCGGCCTGAATGCGTTTCTTGAAATCCGCCAGACGGGCCAATGCTGCAGCCTGTGTCAGCTGGGGCGTTACCCGCAACAAAATGTGCCGTGCGTGGCTTTGCACCGCAGTTCGTGTCATAGCGGCAGGCGCACGCTTCTCCAGGACTTTCAGTATGTGGAAGCCGGCACCGGAACGCACGATTTCCGAGACCTCACCCACTTTGAGGTTCTGGGTTGCCACAACAAACGAAGGGGGATAGCGGTCCGCCCGGCGCAGGCCCAGTTGGCCCCCATTGGTGCGGTCTGCCGCAGACAACTCTTGGACCAGCAGGGCGAAGTCTTCCCCGGCGCGAATGCGGTCCAGTATCTTCTTCGCTTGCAAAAACAAGGCAGCCGCCTGCTCCGCGTTGGCTTTTTCGGGAACTGCCACCAGTAGATGTGCCAGATTGATGTCCTGCGCAAAAGGGTCGGCGTTGTTGGTTTGCTGCTCCTGAAGGGCGCGGTCCACATCGACGTCCGAAATCCGGATCCGGGCATCCACTTCGCGCTCATGCAGACGGGTCAACAACAGTTGATCCCGCAACTGCTCGCGAACGCGGGTTGCATCCATTCCATCCTTGGCCATGCGCAGGCGCAACCCGGCTACATCGACCTGGTTTTGGCGCGCCACGGCCTGTTCGGCCTGGTCGATGGCCGCATCGTCCACACGAATGCCGGTCTCGCGGGCCATCTGCAACTGGGCCCGGTCGTTGACCATGCGTTCCAACACCAGCCGACGCAGCTCCGCAGGTGGCGGAACCGTCTGGCGCTGCTGGGCCAATTGCTGGGAAGCACGCAGCACCTCGGCGCGCACCTCACTGTTCGTGATCGGCTCGGAGTTCACCACGGCCACGATGAAATCTGCCTGCTGTGCGGTCTGGGCTTGCACGCCCGACACCAGCAAGCTGCCAAGACAGAAAAGGGCAGGGGCCCAAAGGCGTAGTTTCATGGGTATCTCAATCGTAGTTGCTGAAACGGCTGTTGGTTCCAACCGTTTCACGCAAGTTCTCGTAGCGGGAAATGTTTTGCTTCAGGGTCTGCTGCGGGCTGATACCCAGGCGGGTGAAGCCAACAAACTCCAACTGAAACATCAGGCGTTGGGTTGCGGAAGAGGTGCTGGTCTGCACCCGCTCCAGCACGACACGGCCAAGCCAGCAGCCCGCATCGTACTCGACCCCCAAAATCGTGTCGACCAGGCGTCTTTCGTTCATGCTGTAGTTCAACCGGCCCACGCTGTAGTAGCGCCCCTCACCCTGGCCGCGCCCGGCTCCCAGGTCCTGGCCCCGGTCCCCCCACAGGTTGTTGAGCGGCCACTGCCAGCTGACGTCAATCTGCTCACTCACGTCCCGCTGGAAGCGGTAGGCTGCGTTAATGACACGGTAGTTGCCCGGGCTGTAACGCGCACCCAGGGTGGACCGCACGGACTGGTCGGTTCTGGCGTTGTACTGCACGGTGGAGTCCAGCGCCCAGTTGTCCACCACATTGACCGATGCACCCAGCAGCACATCGCTGAATCCGGCAATGGCCGGAGCGGTGGCGGTGTTGATGGTGACCTGCTGGTCTTCAAACCGAAGCCGCTGGGCAATTCCGAAACGGGCGAGTTGGGCACCGCTATCGGCGTCCAGAAGCCGCGTGGTCAGTCCCAGTGTCAGCAGGTTGTTGTCCGATATCTTGTCGTGCCCCACAAAAGCGTTTTCGGTGAAGATGGTGGCAAAGTTGAAGTCGTTGACGCCGGTATCGTAGTTGGGCAGCACACTCTGGTTGCGGTAGGGGGTATAGACATAGAAAGCCCGGGGCTCCAGCGTCTGAACCAGGTTGCGCCCCAGCATATTGGTTTCGCGCTCAAACACCAGGCCGCTGTCCAGGCTGAACGTGGGCACCACACTATTTGCGGACTGTGCCCCGTTGGACAGCGCTGCATCGAATTGATAGGCGGTCGCATGCAGTTGCACTTTGGGGATAACGAACCCGGCAGGCCCCAACAAGGGACGGCTGGCCTGCAACAGCGCAAACCCGCGCTGTGCGTTGGGCTGCAATGTGAGGCGCCGATCCGCATCAAACTGGGTGAAATCGCCGTCCACCGACCAGTCGAATCCGCGCACATTGGTCTGCGCATAGCGCGCTGTCAATTGCGGAACGCGATCATACGGAGGCACGATGGGTGCCGTTGGATCTTGCAGCGTTTGCCACTTGAGCACGCTGGCTGTCGTGGAAACTGCACCACTGGCCCACGCCGCACTGACCGAGCTGGGCAACAGGCGCTGGGTCAGCGTAGCGCTGGAGCGGGTGAAATCGCGCCAGTAGTTGTCGTCACTCACCCGGTTGATGTTGGCATTCACCGCCACCGTTCCGATGGTCGGCAAGCCCGTCGCGACGGTGCCCACATGCGTATAGGCCAACCCCCAGCGGTCGGCATCACGCAACTGATCGCTGGGCATGTAATCCGCCCGCACCATCCCCGTATAGGTAGGCTCCAGGTAGCGAAATTCTCCCCCCACATTGACGCCGCGAGCGGACATCAGTGTCGGGGTAATCGTCGCGTCGCGGTTGGGGGCAATATTCCAGTAGTACGGAACCGTCAATTCCACACCATTGACAGTGTCCACACCAATGTTGGGCGGAAGCACCCCCGACTTGCGTTTGTCGGTGAGCGGAAAGCTGATGGCGGGCACCGGCAGTATGGGGACGCCCTTGAAACTGAGCACGGCGCCCTGGGCAACGCCCACTTCCTCATCATTGTCCAGACTGATACTGGTGGCCCGCAAAATCCAGTCCGGCAACCAGTCGGGGCCAGGCTTGCGGCGGCAGGTGGTGTAAGTGGCGTTATGGATAACGGTATGGCTTTCGTCCAGAAAGTCCGCCCGGTCTGCCTCACCGTGGGCATCATTCTGAAGAAAATGGTAACGCGGCTGGTTGAAGAAACCCTCAAACGCCTCGACCTTGAGTTCCATCAAGGGGCCTTCGTAGACGTTGCCGCCCCGGTTGATCCGCACATTCCCGGTCGCTTTGGCCAGGTCCGTGGGCTGGTAGTACTCCAGCCGGTCGGCATGGATCACGGTGCCCGGTTTGCGCATCACGGCATCGCCTTCAATCACGGTCTCCAGATCGGTGCGGCCGGAAATCCGGTCCCCGATCAGAAATACCGGTGCGCCCCCGGCTTGGGCTGGCGCGATTTTCTCTTCCAGCATTCCACTGGGCTTGAGAATCAGCGCACTCTCCGGTATCGCCTCCCTGACTGGCTCGACCACCTGCCCATGGGCTGACAAACCGCCACCCGCGAGGCAGGCAAGCACCACCATACGGGGCAGCATTGCCAATGGAAAGGGCGCCGTCGGGCCTGGCAAATCGCTTATCGGCTCACGCATGGGTAGAAGGACAGTAAGGGCAGGAAAGGCAAAGAAAAACAGTTCGGCGCTGGGGAGCGTGAAGGGCGTAGTCAATAAACAAGGGGCTGGAACGTGGGAACCGGGTCGGACCAGGTGTCTTTGTAGAATGGATTATCCATGAGCCCCACTTCCACATCATCCGCATCCGCAAACGCATCCATCCCGCTGTGGACCGATCCACAGCGCCAAGCCCTGTTTGAAGCCTGGTTTGCCCGGGTACAGCCCCCCCACCAACTGGCACCGGACACCTTGCGCCTGGCATCTGCCGATGCGAGTTTTCGACGCTATTTGCGGGTGGACCGCCATGGCACCAACCCTTCCACCAGCCTGGTCATCATGGACGCGCCGCCGGAAAAGGAGAACTGCAAACCCTTTGTGCACGTGGCACAGCTGATGGCGCAGGCGGGACTCAAAGCCCCCGAGGTTCTGGCCTGGGACGAAGCCCATGGCTTCATGCTGCTGACCGACCTGGGCGCACAAACCATGATGCAGGTGATTCGCCCCAACGAGCCCCCACCGCTAAGTTTGTATCTGGAGGCGGTTGAGACCCTGATCCAGTGGCAGCTCGCCTCGCGCGAGGGCGTGTTGCCCGCGTATGACAGGCCTTTGCTGCTGCGCGAACTGGAGCTGTTTCCCGAGTGGTACATCGGCGCGCACCGCCAGGTCACACTCGACGCCGCCCAGCGCAAAACACTGGACGACGCCTTTGCCACCCTCGTGACCCACAACCTGTCCTGGCCCAGCGTGTATGTGCACCGCGACTTCATGCCCCGCAACCTGATGATCCCTGCTGATGATGCGGCGCAATTTTCCGCTGGGCCGCCCCAAGGAAAATTAGCCCCCGTGGGGGGCAGCGCAGTACGCGCAGCGACAAGCGTGGGGGCTCGTCTCGGTGTCCTGGATTTTCAGGATGCCGTCTATGGCCCCGTTACCTACGACATTGCCAGCCTGATGCGCGACGCCTTCCTGAGCTGGGAAGAAGACTTTTGCCTGGACGTGACCATTCGCTATTGGCAAAAGGCCCGCAAGGCCGGCCTGCCCGTGGGCGACGACTTTGGCGAGTTTTACAAAGGCGTCGAGTGGATGGGCCTGCAGCGCCACCTCAAGGTAGCAGGTATTTTTGCCCGGTTGACCCTGCGCGACGGCAAACCCCAGTACCTGGCCGACGCGCCACGCTTCATCGACTACATCCGCACCACTTGCGCGCGCTACATGGAGCTCAAACCCTTGCTACGCCTGGTCGAAAAAGTCGAAGGCATACCAGTCCCCAACGCCTACGCGTTTGGCCGAACCTAAGCCAAATCAGGCTCTAGCCCCCGTATTCATTGCGCAAGCAGCTCCTTATTTCATAGCAAAACACCATGCCTCGCTTCTACTGCCCCGCTCCCCTGGCCACTGGCGCGCAGCTGGACCTGCCCCCAGGCCCGGCGCGCCATGTGCAGGTGCTGCGGATGCAGCCGGGGGACACCATCACCCTGTTCAACGGCGGGCCCGATGCCGCGAACGCGGTGGGCGGCGAGTTTGACGCCACCATCACCCACATGGGACGCAGCGACGTGCAGGTACAGGTAGGCGCGCACCACGCCGTGGAGCGCGAAGCGGCCGTCGCCGTGCATCTGGCCGTGGGCATGCCCGCCAACGACCGTATGGACTGGCTGGTGGAGAAAGCCACTGAGCTCGGTGTAGCCAGCATCCAGCCCCTGATGACCGAGCGCAGTGTGCTGCGCCTGTCAGGTGAACGCGCTGAAAAGAAAGTGGCGCATTGGCAAAGCGTGGCCATTGCATCTTGTGAGCAGTGCGGCGGCAACCGCGTGCCACGCATCCACCCCGTCGCCACCCTGAGCCAGTGGCTCAAGACCCAGGCGGCTGAAGCGCCAAATAACCGCTTGCTGCTGTCGCTGTGTGAACGGTCTGGCCCCCTGCACCAGCACATGGCCCATGGCGCGCACTCACCCACCACCTTTCTGTCCGGACCAGAGGGTGGCTTGAGCGCGTCAGAAGAAGCAGCAGCGGCCGAATGCGGGTTCGCGCCGGTCACGCTGGGCCCGCGGGTG
>JBBRYR010000012.1:0-74531 GCA_038237415.1 Burkholderiales bacterium | reverse complement strand
TGCGCCGTTCGTCAGCACGGCATCGGCGGGTAAATGCTTTTGCAGCGTGGCGATGACGCCGGGCATGTCCACCAGACCGCGCTCGTTGTCGGCAGGCAGGTCCTTGATGACGCTGGGCACGAGGTTGGCTTCATAGTCGGCGTTGCAGGCCTGCGTCCATGCATCCCACGGCACACTCACCGGCGCGGTCAGCACTTCCAGTGATCTTGCGGCGGCGCGCATGCTGGCGTGGATGGCCAGGTCCGCCTGGTAGACGCGGTTCAGTTCTTCGGCACTGGCGTGGATGTGCACCAGCGTCTGCACGCTGCGTGGGGCCTGCAAGAGTGTGTAGCCACCCGTGGTCATCTCGCCCAGGCGTGGGCCGATGGCGATGATCAGGTCGCTGTCTTTGATGCGCCGGGCCAATGCGGGGTTGATGCCGATGCCCACGTCGCCTGCGTACTGCGGGTGGTGGTTGTCAAAGGTGTCCTGAAATCGGAAGGCATTACCCACTGGCAAGCGCCAGTTTTCGGCAAAGCGTTGCAGGGCTTGTGCGGCCTGGGGCGTCCAGCCTCCGCCACCCGCGATCACAAACGGGCGCTCTGCTTTTAATAGCAACTCACGCAGGCTGCGCAAGGACCCGGGGTCACTCCAGGCATCCGACGGCTCTACGCGGGCCAGGGGTTGTGGCAGTGCTCCTGTCACTGTATTGGGCTGCAGGGTTTGCATCAGCATGTCCTCGGGCAGCACCAGCACCACCGGACCGGGACGGCCATTCATGGCCGTGGCAAAGGCGCGGGCCATGTATTCGGGGATGCGGCTGGCATCGTCAATGCGCTCTACCCGCTTGGCCATGCCCAGGGTGCTGGGGCCAAACAGTACTTTGTAGTCCAGCTCCTGAAAAGCTTCGCGGTCGCGCGTGTCGCTGGCCACATCGCCCACCAGCAGCACCAGGGGTGTGGAATCCTGAAACGCGGTGTGCAGGCCGATGGCCGCATTGGTGGCGCCGGGCCCGCGCGTCACGATGCACACGCCCGGGCGGCCTGTGAGCTTGCCATGCGCCTCGGCCATGAACGCAGCACCGCCCTCCTGGCGGTTGATGACAAATTGAATCTGGCCGCGGTAACGGTGAAAGCCGTCCAGCACCGCCAGAAAGCTCTCGCCGGGAACTCCAAAGGCGTGGGTTACGCCCTGTTCGATCAGACATTGGACCAGCAGGTGGCCAGCGAGTTGGGGGGCAGGTGCAGACATCATGAGGGCCATTGTGCCGTCAAAGCGGCAGTCCCATCAGGCACACCTGCAACCCATCAACTGCCGCGTTCAACCGCCTCCATTTGATCCCGCAGCACCGACATTTGCTTGGATGGAAAGGGGTGCTCGGCCCATTTTTCGAGGTAGCCTTTTTCACCATACTCCTGAAGAACCTGCTCCGCAGCGGCATACACCGCCTTGGCAAATTCAATGGGCGTGCAACGCGTCTGGAAGATGGAGCGGCCATCGGCATCGGGTTTGCCGGTAGACAACGCCTTGAACTCAAAAACTTCCAGATCGAGATCATTGGGTTGGGGGCTGTAAATCACCCACCTGGACTCGCCGGGCTCTTCCTCGAATTTAAACGACAGGCGCGTGAAACCGGCCATTGCGGCCGACGCAGCCATCACCAGATTTCCCAGTGCATCCGACAGATACGACGCTTTGAGTGTGCAGTGGGATCGCCCATCGTCAACCGTGCATTCGGACCAGCCGGTTCCCACAAGTCGATAGCTGATGGTCAGTGCCATGGGGCTTACCTCACCTGGATTCGTTTCTTCACACGCAGTTGCTGGTCAAATGGTAGCTGCCCGTGCCACGGTGCAGCACCGTGTCGGTAGTCAACACATCGCCGGGCTGGTAGCTGGGGCCGTGATCGAGGCGCTGGTAGTAGGGTGCGAACTCGATGTTAGCCAGTTCCAGCAGATCCTGCAGGTCGTTCAACACAAAGTAGCTTTCCTGAAAATCGTCAATGCGGTAGTGGGTGCGCATCACGCGCTCCAGATCGAAACCGATGCGGTTGGGCGATTCGCTCTGCACCGAAAAAACACTTTCCGAATACGACGATGCAATGCCCGCGCCATAGATACGCAGGCCCTCTGTCTGTCGGACCAGACCAAACTCCACCGTGTACCAGTACACCCGCGCCAGCTCGGTCAGTTTGCCCAGGCGCTGCGCACGCAAGCCGGCCTCGCCATAGGCCTGTATGAAGTCGGCCATGACCGGGTGCATGAGCATCGGCACATGGCCAAACACGTCGTGAAACACGTCGGGCTCTTCCAGGTAGTCCAGTTGGTGCGCCCTGCGGATAAAGTTGCCCGCAGGAAAACGCCGGTTGGCCAGATGCTCAAAGAACACTTCGTCGGGCACCAGCCCCGGCACAGCCACCACTTGCCAGCCGGTGGCGCGCTGCAGGGCCTCCGAGAGTTGCGCAAAGTCAGGAATGCAGTCCGCCGTCATGGGCAGGTTTTTCATGCCCTGCACAAACGCATCACAGGCCAGGCCCGGCAGCAGTTGGGTCTGCCGCTCAAACAGCGTTTTCCACACAGCGTGCTCTTGCGCGGTGTAGTTATCCCAGCCCTGATCCACCGTCCAGTCGGGTCGCTGGGGCGTCAACCCGGCCCCGGACGCCAAACCGTGTTTCATGGCTGATACCCCGCAAAAGCCTGGTCGCACAGGCCAGCCATGGCGATGTCGTTGGTGCTCAGGCCCAGGACATCGTGCGTGGTCCAGGTAATGCGCACCCGGTTGTAGACATTGCTCCACTCGGGGTGGTGGTTGCGCTTTTCTGCAGCAATCGCAATCTGGGTCATGAAGGCGAAGGCCTGCATGAAGTCGGCCAACAGAAACTCGCGCGTGATGCGCCCCTGTAGCGGGTCAAGTTGCCAATCGGGCAGATCGTTCGATAGCGCTTCAATCTGATCGGAATTCAGCTTTTCCATCTTCAGTCCTTTACTCATTTCCATGCGCAGGCAGCAGCGTGCCACGGCATTCACCAAAACCAATGCGGCGCGCACCGGGCCGCTCCGCATAGGCGCGCAGCACGACGGTGTCGCCGTCTTGCAGAAAGGTGCGTGTTTCGCCATTTGATAGCGTGATGGCCTGTTTGCCACCCAGGCTCAGTTCCAGCAGCGAGCCGCCCTGCTCTGGCGCAGGGCCCGACAAGGTGCCGGTGCCCAGCACATCGCCCGGGCGCAAGTTGCAACCATTGACCGTGTGGTGGGCCACCAGCTGCGCCAGCGTCCAGTACGCATCCCGAAAACTGGACTGCGACAGGCGCTGCCCGGCGTGGCACGCTGCGCGCATGGCCGGGGTTTGCAGCCACACCTCCAGCGTTACCTCAAAAGCGCCGCCCGTGCGGTTGGCGGCCGAGTCCAGATACGGCAATGGTTGGGGATCATCCGCAGCCCGCACGGGGCCGGTGCGAAACGGCTCCAGCGCTTCCAGAGTCACCAGCCAGGGTGACACGGTGGTGGCAAAATTTTTGGCTAGAAAGGGGCCCAGCGGCTGATATTCCCAGGCCTGCACATCGCGGGCGCTCCAGTCGTTGAGCAACGTCAAGCCGGCAATGTGGTCTTCGGCCTGCTCCATCGCCACGGGCGTGCCCAGCGCATTGCCCGGCCCCACCCATGCGGCCAGCTCCAGCTCGTAGTCCAGTCGCTGGCTGGGGCCAAAGTCGGGCACCGACGCACCCGGTTTGAGGGTTTGGCCCACAGGCCGGTGAAACTGCTGACCACTCACACCCATGCTGGACGCACGGCCGTGGTAGCCAATAGGAACCCATTTGTAGTTGGGTAGCAGCGGGTTCTCTGGCCGAAAAAGTGTGCCCACCGTGGTGGCGTGGTGGATGCCGGTGTAGAAGTCGGTGTAGTCACCCACCTCGCAGGGCAAGCCCATCTCCACCGTGTTTTGTGGCAGCAGCGCCTGCGACCACACGGGTTGCAGGGCCGAGCCCATTTGCAAACCCTGCCAGAGTGCCGTACGCAAAGCGCGGCGCACAGCACGGGGTGCTGCCAACAGCGTGGGCATGTGCAGGTGGTCGATCAAACCCGCAGCGTGCAGGTCCAGCACCTGGTCGCCAATGGCCACACCCAGCTGCCAGGGTTCGGCCACGCTGCGGCGAAAGCGGCCCAGCGGCAGGTTCTGGACAGGGAAGTCGGTATCGGGCGCGTTGGCCGACTCCACCCAGCTTTGGGTTGCGGGGTCGTGCGTGGCGTCAAGCATCGGGCGCACCGAATTCTTTGGTATGTAAAAAAGCCGCGTGTTTGGGTGCGCGTTTGGTTTGGGACCACTCCTCCAGCATGTCCCACTTCACCGCATCCAGCCGTGCCAGCTGGGCCTGCTCGCCCGGGTCGGGGCAAGCCAGCTCCAGGCGGTGGCCGTTGGGGTCAAAAAAGTAGATGGAATGAAAAACGCCGTGGTCGGTCACACCCAGCACATCGACGCCATTATTTTCCAGGTGTGCCTTGAACTCCAAGAGTTCCGCACGGTCTTTCACCTTGAAGGCAATGTGCTGCACCCACGCGGGGGTGTTGGGGTCGCGCCCCATGGGTGGCTGGGTGGGCAGCTCAAAAAACGCCAGCACATTGCCCTGCCCTGCGTCCATGAAGACGTGCATGTAGGGGTCGGGCGCTTTGGTGCTGGGCACCAGGTCCTCGGCAATGGCCAGCACAAAGTCCATGTTGAGCATTTTCTGGTACCACAGCACCGTCTCTTTGGCGTCTTTGCAGCGGTAGGCTACGTGGTGAATACGATCGATTTTCATGGTGTTCCTTTATGCGACTTCCAATGCACCACGGCGCACCTGATCACGCTCCAGTGACTCGAACAGCGCTTTGAAGTTGCCCTCGCCAAAGCCATCATCGCCCTGGCGCTGGATGAACTCAAAAAACACCGGGCCCAGCTGCGTTTGCGAGAAGATTTGCAGCAGCAGCCGGGGCGTGCCTGAACCTGCAACCCCTTCGATCGCGTCCGTCGATCCGTCCAGCAAAATGCCGCGCGTCTGCAACTCGGAAACGGGTTGGCCATGGCCGGGCAGGCGACCTTCCAGCATTTCGTAATACACATCATTGGGCGCGGTCATCAGCGGCACGCCAGCCAGCGCAAGCTTGTCCACGGTGGCAATCAGGTCATCACAAATCAGCGCGATGTGCTGGATGCCTTCTCCATTGAACTTCATCAAATACTCTTCGATCTGTCCGCCGCCCTGGCGCGCCTCTTCGTTCAGCGGAATGCGGATCTTGCCGTCGGGTGCGGTCAGCGCCTTGGAGGTCAGGCCGGTGTACTCGCCCTTGATGTCGAAATAGCGAATCTCGCGAAAGTTGAACAGGCGCTCGTAAAAATCCGCCCAGAAAGCCATGCGGCCGCGGTATACGTTGTGTGTCAGGTGATCGATGAGCTTCAATCCATGGCCCACGGGGTGGCGGTCTACACCCTCGATGAACTCAAAGTCGATGTCGTAAATGGACTTGCCATCTTCATAGCGGTCAATCAAATACAGCGGTGCGCCGCCGATGCCCTTGATGGCGGGCAGGTTCAGCTCCATCGGGCCAGGGCGCAGTTCCACCGGTTGTGCACCCAGCTCCAGCGCGCGGCTGTACGCATGGTGCGAGTCTTTCACGCGAAAGGCCATGCCACAGGCGCTGGGGCCATGCTCGGACGCAAAGTAGCCCGCCACGCTTTTCGGTTCGCGGTTGATGATGAAATTGATGTCGCCCTGGCGGTACAGCACCACGTCTTTGGACCGATGCCTGGCCACCAGTGTGAAGCCCATGCGCTCAAACACGGGTTCAATCACGCCGGGGACGGGTGACGCGAACTCCACAAACTCAAAGCCCATCAGCCCCATGGGGTTCTCGAAAAGATCAGCCATTGCAGTGCTCCTCAGCGTCTTGTATTGAATCCTTGATTGTGGTCAGTAGCGCCCGCACGGTGTGAGCAAGTTGCGCCTTGAACTGGTTAATTTATGCATAATTCGTGCATGAATCAAGACAAAACTGATGATTTACTTCTTGACCGGTTCGATATCAGCTTGCTTACCGCGCTGCAGCAAAACGCCCATGCCACCAACCAGCAAGTGGGCGAGCAGATTCACCTCTCGGCTTCGCAGGTGAGCCGACGCATCCAGCGGCTGGAAGCCAGTGGCCTCATCCGCCGCTATGTGGCGCTACTGGATCCCGCCGCGCTGGGTCTGGGTGTGCGGGCCATTACCTACGTCACCCTCACCCGCCACGGCGGCGACGAGGGCCTGGCCTTTGAGCGCGAAATTGCCACTTTTCCGGAAGTGCTGGAATGCTATTCCGTGGCTGGCGAGTCTGACTACATCCTGCAAATTGTGGCGGTGAGCCTGAGCGTGCTCTCGGAAAACGTGCTGCGCAGGCTGACCCGCATTCAGGGTGTGGGCAACATCCGCTCCAATATTGTCTTGAACTGCATCAAGTCCAGTACCGAGATGCCGCTGGGCCACCTCACCCGACCCGCTTGACGGTCCGCTGCCCCACTCCCAGCGCAGCCACCACGCTGAGCAGCAACACCAGTGCTGCGCCGATCAGGGTGGCGCCATACCAGCCCCGGTCCATGAACACGCCAAACACAAGGGGTGAAATGGCAAAACCGGTGTCCAGGCCCGAATACACCAGGCCATAGACGCGCCCAGTGGCGCCTTTGGGCGTGGCTTTCTTGATCATCATGTCGCGCGAGGGGCCGCCAATTCCCACCGCAAAGCCCGTGATAGCCAGCACGACCATGGTGGCCGTCGCACCCAGCAGCCCGGTGCCACAGATTGCCAGCAGTACCGCGCCCGCGGCCATGGCGATCGCCACGACCCGGTCGCTATTGACGGCACGCGCGGCAATAAAGCCCCCCACAAACATGCCCACAGCGCCGCACAGCATATAGGCCGTCAGCGTCAGCGTGGCGGCCTCAAAGCTGATGCCGTGCATGGCTTTGAGGATGGAGACCGAGAAGCTCTGCACCACGGCCAGCGTCATGGTGGAGAGCAAAAAGAAGCCGAAGCACCACCACACCACCGGCAGCTTCATGAATGCGAGGTCGTGCTCTTTGTGCACATCCGGCTCATGGCGCACCACCTGAGTGCTGAGCTTGTCCCGGTTCAGCGCTAACACGGCAAATATGACCGCGTACATCACTGCCGCAGCCACATAGGCGTTGCGCCAGCCTACCGCAACGCCCATGCCCGCAAAAAACACCGGTGCGGCCGCCCAGCCCAGGTTGCCCGTGAGGCCGTGGGCACTGAAGGCATAGCCCAACCGCTGGGCCGATACCCGCTGGTTCAAGATCGTGAAATCCACCGGGTGAAAAGTGGCGTTGCCCAGGCCCGCCAGTGCCGCCACCATCAACAGCCCGGTGTAACCAGTCACCATGGACGCGGCCATGCAGGCCGCCACAAAAATACCCAGCGCAACAAACAACAAGGGCCGCGCACCCACCCGGTCCACCACAAAGCCCGCGCTGGCCTGGCCCACGCCCGACACCACAAAGAAGGTGCTCATCAGCAAGCCCAGCTCCGAGTAGCTCAGGCCAAACTCCTTCATGAACACCGGAAACAACAGGGGCAACAGCAAGTGGCCAAAGTGTGAGCTGGCATGGGCCAGGCCGACGAGGCCGATGATGGCTGCGTCCTGCCCAAGCGGAGCGAAAATGGGGGGGTGGCTAATGGTGGCGCTGGTCATGGCGTTATCGTACGACCAGCCCGCATCGCCGAAATACGATAAAAAGACAATAATTGTCGAATGTCCGCCAAATCAGTCCATTCCGTATGAAACGCAATACTGCCCTCAAGCCCGTGCGCTTTGACGACTCGGAGGGACGCCCACCGACATCCGAGCGTCCCGTTCGCAGCAGGTCCCGCCCTCTTGTCATGGATACCCACATCGAACCACACCAGCACCCCTGGGCTCAGTTCACGTACTGCGCGAGCGGGCTGATGCAAGTCACGGTAACGCAGAGCGATGTGCAGACCACCTTCATCGTTCCACCTTCACGGGCCGTCTGGATTCCGCCCGGTGTGCAACACACCGTGGTGGTGCTTGAATCCGCCGAGTTGCGCACCGTGGACCTGTCACCAACGGTCACCCCGCAAGGCTGGGAAGACTGCCGGGTGTTGGTGGTGACACGGCTGCTGCGTGAACTGATTCACGCACTGGTAGCGTCTCATCCGGGTACCCGGGACGATGCACTCATGGCGTTGACCGTAGACGAAATCACCCAAGCCGAGACGCAGGCACTGGGCGTTCCCATGCCGCGCGACAAGCGGCTGCGCGCACTGTGTGAGGCCGTCCTGAGTGACCCGGGCCGACTGGCCACTTTGTCGGAGTGGGCAGTGGACATCGGTGCGAGCGAGCGTACCGTGTCGCGCCTTTTCCGCACGGAGCTGTCCACCAACTACCAGCAGTGGCGCCAGCAGGCTATCCTGGCCCATGCCCTACCCTTGCTTGCGCGCGGCACCCCCATCAGCCGGGTCGCAACCGCCAGCGGCTACGCCACTGACAGCGCCTTTTGCGCCATGTTCAAGCTGGCCATGGGCAAATCGCCCAGCCATTTTCAAAACAAAAATCCGAACTGAAGGCTGATAACTTGCTATTAAATCAATAGCTGAATGCGCATATTCTGCGGGGGCTCAAGGGGATTTCTCCTCTCAACCCTCAACTAAAAAATCCAAACGGGTCTTTGCGATTTCCTTCGTCAAGCAGCTGCCCCAGCTTGAAAATGCCACTCACCCGCAAGGCGGGCTCGCCATCGGCGGTAATCAGGGCCTGACCGAACAGCAGGTTGCGCGTGGTGCGCAGCACCTGTGCCTCGCTTTGCACCCATGCGCCCAGCTTGGCGGAGCCCATGTAATCCACTTGCAGACTGACCGTTGGCAGAAACCGCGAGGCCATGTCGGCCTGGTAGAAAGCCGCACAGGGGATCACCATGTCGGCAAATGTGGCCAGCATGCCGCCATGGCACATCTTGAGCGGGTTGGTGTGCCGCTCTTCCACCCGAAAGCCCAGCAGCAGGCGCTCGCCCGTCCACTTGGCGTAGAGCGGGCCGTTGCCAGCGATAAAAGCGCCGCCCACCTGCACCGCGCGAAATCCTTCCGGAACAGGCAGGCTTGCGCCAGGGGAAATGTCATCGAAATCGCCGGAGTGCTGCGCAGGGGTCATTGAGGGAGATCACTTTGAATAAACCGGCAATTGTGCGGCAACCATCTCCACCACACTCTCGATTTTGGTTGCCCACTGCACTTTTTCGGCCCCGGCCATGAAGTTCAGGCGGCAGCTGGCGCAGGACACGACGACCGTGTCGGCACCCGTGGCATCAACCTGTTCACGCTTAATCTCCCACGCCTTGTGACGCAAGCCTTCCGCACGGTTGATGAGAAAGACACCGGCGCCCCCACCGCAGCACCAGTTTTGCTCGGCGGTGGGAGTGGTTTCAATCAGATCCATGCCCAGGGCGGCCAGGGCGGCGCGCGGCTCGTCCATCACGCCACCATGGCGGGCGAGCTTGCAGGCATCGTGGTAGGTGATCTTTCGGCTGGCATCACCCGGTGTCAGCGTGAGCCTGCCACTGCTGATCTCACGGCCCACGAACTCCGAAGTGGCCAGCACCTCAAACGGCAGCGGCTCCCCGTTCTGAAGCCGTCCATCCCAGCGCAAGGCGGGGTAAGCGTGGCCACATTCCGGCAGGATGACCGTTTTGGCGCCAATAGCCAACGCCTCGTCGACCAGCTTCTGGGTGGCGGCTTTTTGCAGTGCTTCACTACCCGATAGCAAACCAAAGTTGGCCGCCTCGAAACCGGCGCTGCGCAGGGTCCACTTCACGCCCAGATGGTTCAAAATGCGGGCGGCAGCAGCCAATGCGTCCTGGTACAGCAACACGTCAATCACCGTGGTGACCAGCATCACATCGGCTTGGGGCTCGTCCAGCGGAATGGTGATGCCCTGCGCACGCAGCAACTCAATGGTCTGCTTCAGTTCGGTGGGACCGACGCCAAAAACGGTACCGCGGCCCGCCTGCTCCTGCGCCACGGCGGTCAGTTCCAGGGGTGCCATGCCGGCTTCAAACAAGGCTTCGCGCATGACGTTCACGCCGCGCGCCGTGTTCACGCCCATGGGACAAATCATGCTGCAACGACCGCACTCGGTGCAGCTGTCATAGACCAACTCTTGCCATTCCTTCAGGTCGTCAATGGTGATGTCGCGGGTGTAGAGGCGTTTGATCGGTGCAAAGGCGGACGTCTCGCGCGCATGCACGCGGCGCAACAAATCCAGCTTGCGACTGGGGCTGTATTTGGGGTCCTGGGTGCTCTGGAAAAAGTGGCACGCTTCGGAGCAGTAACCGCAGTTGACGCAGGCCTCCAGGTCCAGCGCCAGACTGCGATCGGTCTTGGCACGCATGACCGCTCGGGCCTTGCTCACGCGCTGATCATCGGTCAGCGCATCCGGCTGCGCCATCTCTGGCAGATGGTGAATGGCGTCCAAAAAACCATGAAAAACATCCATATTGATCATGAGCGCACCCCGCGACGGCCAAAGAAAGTGGCCAGCTGCATACGCCCCGGCAACACCAGGAAAGCATGCATGAGCTTGCCAAAGGGAAACCACACCAGCAGCAATTCGAGTGACAGCAGGTGCACCGCCAGCGGGCCGCCGTAGATCACGTGGTCCCGCGCCAGGATGGTGGCCGACGGGTCGCCAATAACGCCCATGCCAGTGATGAGCGGCAGGAACGTGACCGTCCAGGTAATCATGTCGTCTGCGTTGGAGATTTTCTTGAGCACCGGGTCAGTCAGGCGAAACAGCAGCGCCATCAACAGCGAGACGATGGTGGCCCCGGCGGCGATGTACATCACCAGGTCGGGCAATGCGGGCCAATGCAACCAGGTAATCCGCTGAATAAAGGCGATGTGCGGTGCGTAACCGAAGAACACCACGAACAGCCCGATGTGAAACACGTACGGGTTGATGGTGACCAGCGTGGCACTGGGATGAAAGCCACCTCGGGGCACCATGCGGGTGAGCGCGGCGCCCAGCGCATCGCCAGTGCCAAAGGCCTGGCGGGCAGGTGCCTGCGGGCTATGGGACACTGGCATGCGCCACAGTGCGAACAGGCGCCAACTGACTCCCGCCACAAAAATAAAAAGCGACACCGCCAGCAGCGGCCCGCGGGCCCATTCAAGCAAAGTCATGGGGTAGCCCTTCAAAAGTACCTTGTGTACCTTACCCCGGGCAGTATCCCTTGCACTTGATATACATCAACAGTTGATACGCCCCGGCGCATCAACCCGCTGATGCAACCACCTTAGCCGTGCGTGAAGCTGAACTGCCCCGGTGCCTGGATGGTGTCCACGCCCACATGAATGGTTTCCTTCGGCACAAACTGGCCTTCCAGCAGCAGTTTCGACAGCGGGTTCTCGATGCGCTGCTGAATGGCGCGCTTGAGCGGCCGTGCACCAAACACCGGGTCGAAGCCCACCTTGGCCAGTTCGGCCACCGCAGCGTCGGACACTTCCAGCGCCAGATCCATGTGGGCCAGCCGCGCCGTAAGGATCTGCAACTGGATCTTGGCAATAGCCGCGATGTTGGTTGCATCCAGTGCGTGGAACACCACGGTCTCATCAATACGGTTCAAAAACTCGGGACGGAAGTAGTTTTTCAGTTCGGCCTGCACGGCGTCCTTGATGTCCTCATAGTCCTGGCCCACCATGCTCTGGATGATGGGTGATCCGATGTTGCTGGTCATCACGATTACGGTGTTCTTGAAGTCCACCGTGCGACCCTGGCCATCGGTCAGGCGGCCGTCATCCAGCACCTGCAAGAGCACATTGAACACATCGGGGTGTGCCTTCTCCACCTCGTCGAGCAACAGCACGCTATACGGTTTGCGGCGCACGGCCTCAGTCAGGTAGCCGCCCTCTTCGTAGCCCACGTAGCCCGGAGGCGCGCCAATCAGGCGGGCGACGGAATGCTTCTCCATGAACTCGCTCATGTCGACGCGAATCAAATGGTCTTCGCTGTCAAACATGAAGCCCGCCAGCGCCTTGCACAGTTCGGTCTTGCCCACGCCCGTGGGGCCCAGGAACAGGAAGGAGCCGGTGGGACGGTTCGGGTCGGAGAGACCCGAGCGTGAACGGCGGATGGCGTTGGCCACCGCACCGATGGCCTCGTCCTGCCCCACCACGCGCTCGTGCAGTTTGACTTCCATCTGCAAGAGCTTGTCTTTCTCGCCCTGCATCATTTTGGCAACTGGAATGCCGGTGGCACGGCTCACGACTTCGGCAATTTCATCGGCGCCCACCATGGTGCGCAGCAGCTGGGCGCGGCCACCGTCTTTGGCGGTCTTGGCTTTGCCAGCCTCTTGGTCCTGGGCATCTTTCAATTGCTTTTCGAGCTCGGGCAACTTGCCGTAGGTGAGCTCGCCCGCCTTGTTGAAATCGCCCTTGCGGGTGAGCTCTTCAATTTGAAAACGCAGCTTCTCGACCTCTTGCATGATGGCTTTGGAGCCTTGGGCCTGGGCTTTCTCGGCCTTCCAGATTTCGTCCAAGTCGGCAATTTCCTTCTCGAGGCTGGTAATTTCTTCGTTGATCAGTTCCAGGCGCTTTTGCGAGGCTTCGTCTTTCTCGCGCTTGACGGCTTCGCGCTCAATGAGCAATTGGATCTTGCGACGGTCCTTCTTGTCCATGACCTCGGGCTTGGAGTCCAGCTCAATCTTGATTTTGGATGCTGCCTCGTCAATCAGGTCAATCGCCTTGTCGGGCAAAAAGCGGTCGGTGATGTAGCGGTTGGACAACTCGGCGGCGGCCACGATGGCCGGGTCGGTAATCTGCACACCGTGGTGCACCTCGTAGCGCTCTTTCAGGCCGCGCAGAATGGCAATAGTCGCCTCTACCGTGGGCTCGCCCACCAGAATCTTCTGGAAACGGCGCTCCAGAGCGGCGTCTTTTTCGATGTATTTGCGGTACTCGTCCAGCGTGGTGGCACCCACGCAATGCAACTCGCCACGGGCCAGTGCGGGCTTGAGCATATTGCCCGCGTCCATCGCGCCTTCGGCTTTGCCAGCGCCCACCATGGTGTGCAACTCGTCAATAAACACAATGGTTTGGCCTTCGTCCTTGGCCAGGTCTTTGAGCACATTTTTCAGGCGCTCTTCAAACTCGCCACGGAACTTGGCACCCGCCAGGAGCGCCGCCATGTCCAGACTCAGCACGCGTTTGCCTTTGAGCGAATCGGGCACTTCACCGGCCACGATACGTTGCGCCAAACCTTCCACGATGGCTGTCTTGCCGACACCGGGCTCGCCAATCAACACGGGGTTATTCTTGGTGCGGCGCTGCAGCACCTGGATGGCGCGGCGGATTTCGTCGTCGCGGCCAATCACGGGGTCCAGCTTGCCCAGGCGGGCGCGTTCGGTCAGGTCAATACAGTATTTCTTGAGGGATTCGCGCTGGTCTTCGGCATCGGCGCTGTCCACATTCTGGCCGCCACGCACGGCATCAATGGCGGTCTCCAGGCTCTTGCGGGTCAGGCCGTTGGCGCGCACCACGTTGCCAATGTCGGCCTTACTGTCCGCCAGGGCCAGCAGAAAGAGTTCGCCCGCTACAAACTGGTCGCCACGCTTGATGGATTCCTTCTCGGCCGCCTGCAGCAGCGAGACCATGTCACGGCCCACCTGCACCTGCTCGTGCCCCTGGACTTGCGGGAGTTTCTTCATGGCAGTCTCAGCGCCGGCGGTGAGGCCGGGCACGTTCACGCCTGCGCGCTGCAACAGCGACTTGGGGCCGTCTTCCTGGCGCAGCATGGCCAGCAGCACGTGGGCAGGCTCTATGTACTGGTTGTCATTGCCCAAGGCCAGTGTTTGGGCCTCGCCCAAGGCTTCCTGAAATTTGGTGGTGAGTTTTTCGATTCGCATAAAGATCCCTTTAGTTGTCCTCAAGCTTGGGGACTACACCGGTCATTTCAAGTGCGAATCGGCTTTGAAGCAAGCCCAGAAAACGGGGAACCTGATTTATATCAAGATCCGGCGGCCGTCTCAGGCGTTTTTAGCGACGATGCCCCATTTGGCCAGCGCCTCGTCATCGCTCACCCGTGCGTCTACCCACTGCGCACCGGTGGGCGTTTGCTCTTTCTTCCAGAACGGGGCCTGTGTTTTGAGGTAGTCCATCAAAAACTCACAGGCCTTGAAACTCTCGCCCCGGTGCGCGGAGGTCACCGCCACCATGACAATCTGGTCTGGCGGCTGCAGCAGGCCTACGCGGTGGATGATGCGGGCCCCGAAAATATCGAAGCGGACAAACGCCTCGTCAATCATGGCCTCAATGGATTTCTCGGTCATGCCGGGATAGTGCTCCAGTTCCATCGTCAAAACAGAGTCTGCCGCACCACCCATATTCCGGTCACGCACCGTGCCAATAAAACTGCAGACAGCGCCGACACGGTGATCACCCGCCCGCAAGGCCGCAATTTCGGCCGCTACATCGAAGTCAGCCGTCTGGATGGAAACACGCACGGGTGGTTGCATGCTTCAGCCGCCCGTCACCGGTGGGAAGAACGCCACTTCAGCGCCCTCAACCAGCGGCGCCGATTCGTCACTCAGCGTCTGGTTCAATGCCATGCGCACGGACTTGCCACGCGCCAGGGCATCCGCGAAGTCTTCACTGCGGGCAATCAGTTCGTCACGCAGCGCGGCCAGGGTGGTGGCCGGGGTGTCGAGGGTTTCGCCACCGGTGCCCAGAGTCTCGCGAATCGAGGCAAAGTATTTCAGGTGCACTTTCATGCCAGCAACTCCGCAAAAGAAACAAACCGCACGATGTCTCCCGGTGCAACGGTGCCACTGGGCGGGTTGTCCACCAGCCCATCGCCCCACACCGCAGAGGTGAGCACGCCTGAACTCTGGTTGGGAAACAGGTCCAGTCCGCCGTCGTCATTGCGCCGTACGCGCAAAAATTCACGACGTTTATCGGCTTTAGCCCACGTAAAGTCTGCGCGAGCAGCTACTGTTTTAATAGCAATATCTTCCTGTCCCTGCAGGCACAGCAGAAAGGGCCTCACCAGCAGCAAGAACGTGATGAAGCTTGAAACGGGGTTACCCGGAAGTCCCAGAAAGTGCGCAGGGCCAATGCGGCCATAAGCAAAGGGTTTGCCTGGCTTGATAGCGATTTGCCACAAATCAAGCGCGCCCAGCGCCTGCACAGCGGGCTTGATGTGGTCTTCTTCTCCCACCGACACGCCACCGCTGGTCAGGATGACATCATGAGAGGCGGCCGCATCCTTCAACGCCTGGATCGTGGCCTCGCGCTGATCGGGCACGATGCCCAGGTCCGTCACATCGCAACCCATGCGGCGAAGCAGCGCGTTCAGGAAAAACCGGTTGGAGTTGTAGATGGCACCTGGGGCCATGTCCTGCGGCGCCACGGCACCGGGCATGACCAGTTCATCTCCGGTCGAGAACAGGGCCACGCGGGGGCGGCGGATGACGTCCAGCCGGTCCATGCCAATGCTGGCGGCCAGACCCAGCTCGGCGGGCCCCAGGCGACGACCCTTGGCCAACACCACGTCACCCCGGGCTACGTCTTCACCCGCGCGGCGAATGTTCTGGCCTGGCTTGGGCGCGGTGTTCACCTGCACGCGGGGCCATTCGGCGGCATCGGGCAGCGCGGTGCATTCTTCCTGCATGACCACCGCGTCTGCCCCGTCGGGAACCGGGGCACCTGTGAAGATACGCGCCGCGGTACCAAGCTCCAGCGGGTTGCCACTCGTACCAGCGGCAATGCGCTGCGAAACAGCCAACTGCGCGCCGGGAATCAGTGCGTCAGCACACCGCATCGCGTAGCCATCCATGGCGCTGTTGTCATGTGGCGGAACATGCAGGGCCGAGACTACATCCTGGGCCAGCACGCGCCCATCAGCCTCCATGGTGGACACCTGCTCGGTTTCTTGCAATGGATGGGCATGCGACAAGAGCTGACGCAGCGCCTCGTCCAGGGGCAAAAGTGGTGGTCGCTGCGGCTGGGTCATCGGAATAATCTCGTTAGGCGGACTGCGCACATTCCCGGACGATCAGCGCCTTGATGGCATCCACATCGGCGTCCATGACGGACACCCGCTTGGGGAGCGCCTCAATACCGTCAAACTTGGATGGCCGATCGGGCTCACGGCCCAGCGCTTCAACAATCGTTTCGGCAAACTTGACGGGCAATGCGGTCTCCAGCACCAGCATCGGCACGCCGGGAGTCAGGTGCTCGCGCGCCACCTTCAACCCATCGGCGGTGTGGGTGTCGATCATCACATGGTGGCGAGCCCACGTGTCGCGAATGGTGTCCAGACGGTTCGCGTGGGTGCTTTTGCCGCTGACAAAACCGTAGCGTTCGGCACAGTGCACAAAAGCCGGGTCCGCGCTGAGATCGAAACGCCCTGCCTTGGCCAGTTGCGGACCAAACAAGTCCGCTGTGCGCGCGCCGTCGCGGCCCAGCAGGTCGAACACAAAGCGCTCGAAGTTGGACGCCTTGGAAATGTCCATGGACGGGCTGGAGGTCTCGTGCGTATCGGCACTCAAGCGCACCCGGTACACACCAGTCCGAAAGAACTCGTCGAGCACATCGTTCTCATTGGTGGCGACCACCAGCTTGTCGATGGGCAGGCCCATCATGCGTGCCACATGGCCAGCGCAGACATTGCCGAAATTGCCGCTGGGAACGGTGAAGCTGACTTTCTCTGGCGCGGCCTGGACGCGACCGGAAGTCGCCTGGAAATAACCCGCAAAGTAGTACACCACCTGGGCCATCAGACGCGCCCAGTTGATGGAGTTGACGGTTCCAATGCGGTACTTGCGCTTGAACTCCAGATCGTTGGACACGGCCTTGACCATGTCCTGGCAATCGTCAAACACACCTTTAACGGCGATGTTGTAGATGTTGGCATCCATCAGGCTGAACATCTGCGCCTGCTGGAAGGCGCTCATACGCCCAAACGGGCTGGTCATGAAGACGCGCACTCCCTTCTTGCCCCGCATGGCGTATTCGGCTGCGCTGCCGGTGTCGCCACTGGTAGCACCCAGGATGTTGAGTTCTTCGCCACGGCGGGCCAGCTCAAATTCGAACAGATTGCCCAGCAGTTGCATGGCCATGTCCTTGAAGGCCAGCGTGGGGCCGTTGGACAGGGCTTCAAGGTACAGGCCATCGTTCAGTTCGCGCAGGGGCACGATCTCGCTGGTGCCAAACACCTCAGTGGTATAGGTCTTGCGGCAAATGGCACGGAGGTCGGCAGCCGGAATATCGTCGATATACAGCGACAGCACTTCGAACGCCAACTCGGCATAGCCCTGGCTGAGGTACACGGCACGCCAGCGCGAAAGCGTGGCGTCGCTGACCTGGGGATAGGCCTCCGGCAGGTACAAGCCGCCATCAGGCGCCAAGCCTTCGAGGAGGATCTCGCAGAAGCGCTTGCGGTCGGCGGTGGCGGGGTTGGACGCCCGAGTGCTTACGTATTTCATCATTGACCGCCCGGCCGCCCGAAGGCCAATGAGCGCCCCCTCGGGGGGCAGAGAACGAAGTAAACGTGGGGGTGATACATATTCAGGCCAACTCTTCCTTGCGGATACGGGTAATGGGTTGCAGCACGGTGGGAAGTGCTTGCATCGCCGCCAGTGCGACATTCATTTTGGCTTCCTGGCAATCGTGCGTGAGGATGATCAGATCGGTCTGGGTGCTGCCCTCGCCGCCCACCTCATCGGCCTCGCGTTGCAAAACCGCGTCGATGCTGATGCCCGCATCGGCCAGCAGACCGGTTACCTTGGCCAGCACGCCGGCCTGGTCTGCTACGCGCAGACGCAGGTAATAGCTGGTGACCACGTCCCCCATGGGCAACACAGGAGTGCTGCTCATGGCGTGCGGCTGAAATGCCAGATGGGGCACACGGTGGGCTGCATCGGCCGTGTGCAGGCGGGCGATGTCCACCAGATCGGCAATCACGGCACTGGCCGTCGGTTCCGCACCGGCCCCCTTGCCGTAGTACAGCGTGGTGCCGACGGCGTCGCCCTGCACCATCACGGCGTTCATGGCGCCTTCGACGTTGGCAATCAGGCGCTTTGCCGGCACCAGGCTCGGGTGCACGCGCAGCTCGATGCCTTTGTCGGTGCGCTTGGTAATGCCAAGCAGCTTGATGCGGTAGCCCAGTTGCTCGGCGTACTGAATGTCGGCAGCTCCCAACTTGGTGATGCCTTCCACATAGGCCTTGTCGAACTGCACCGGAATGCCGAACGCAATGGCCGACATGAGGGTGACCTTGTGCGCAGCGTCCACGCCTTCGATGTCAAAAGTGGGGTCGGCTTCGGCGTAGCCCAGACGCTGCGCTTCCTGGAGCACCACGCCAAAGTCCAAGCCCTTGTCACGCATCTCGGACAGGATGAAGTTGGTAGTGCCATTGATGATGCCGGCGATCCACTGGATGCGGTTGGCCGTCAGGCCCTCGCGCAGCGCCTTGATGATGGGAATGCCACCGGCCACGGCCGCTTCAAACGCCACCATCACGCCCTTGGCGGAGGCTGCGGCAAAAATCTCGGTGCCGTGCACGGCCAGCAAGGCCTTGTTGGCGGTAACCACATGTTTACCCGCCGCAATGGCTTCGAGCACCAGGGTTTTGGCAATGCCGTAGCCGCCAATCAGTTCGATCACGATGTCGATGTCGGGATTGGCAATGATGGCGCGGGCGTCATTGACGACTTTCACACCATCACCGACGATGGATTGGGCACGGGCCACATCCAGATCGGCCACCATGGTGATCTCGATACCGCGACCGGCGCGGCGCTGGATTTCTTCCTGATTGCGCTTGAGTACGTTGAAAGTGCCTGCGCCTACCACGCCAATGCCGAGAAGGCCTACTTGAATCGGTTTCATATATATCTTCAGGTTTTATGCATGTAGCCCCCGCAAAAAGTGCGTGAGCTGCTATCAAATCAATAGTAAATCAGTTGCTGTGCTGCTTGCGGTAGCTTTCCAGGAACCGGGCCATGCGGCCAATGGCTTCTCGCAAATCGTCTTCATGCGGCAGGAACACGATGCGGAAGTGATCCGGCGCGGCCCAGTTGAATCCCGTGCCCTGCACCAGCATCACGCGGGTCTCCTGCAGCAACTCCAGAAAGAACTGCTGGTCGTCCACGATCGGGTACATCGTGGGATCCAGCTTGGGGAACATGTAGAGCGCCGCCGATGGTTTCACACAAGTGACTCCCGGAATGGCGGTAATGAGCTCATAGGCCAGGTCGCGCTGACGGCGCAGGCGCCCGCCCTCGCCCACCAGCTCATTGATGCTCTGGTGGCCACCCAACGCGGTCTGAATGGCCCACTGGCCCGGCACGTTGGAGCACAACCGCATGTTGGACAGCATGTTCAGGCCTTCGATGTAGTCGCGCGCCGGGCGCTTGTCCCCCGACACCACCATCCAGCCCGCGCGGTAGCCGCAGGAGCGGTAGCTCTTGGACAGGGAGTTGAAGGTTAGCGTCAGCACGTCATCACTGAGCGACCCAATGGCGGTGTGCTTCACGCCGTCATATAGCACCTTGTCGTACACCTCGTCGGCAAATATCACCAGACCGTGCTCGCGGGCAATCTCCACAATGGCCAGCAACAAGGCATCCGAATACAGCGCACCGGTGGGGTTGTTGGGGTTGATGACCACAATGCCCTTGGTGCGGGGCGTAATCTTGGCGCGAATGTCATCCAGGCTGGGCATCCAGCCATTGGCTTCGTCGCACAGGTAATGCACCGGTGTGCCACCGGAGAGGCTGACCGCAGCGGTCCACAAGGGGTAGTCGGGCGCTGGCAACAACAACTCATCCCCATCGTCAAGCAAACCATTGGTGGCCATCACGATCAGTTCACTGGCGCCGTTGCCCAGATAGATATCGTCCAGCGTGACACCCTTCACGCCCTGCTTCTGCGTCTCGTGCATAACCGCCTTGCGGGCCGCAAAAATGCCTTTGCTGTCCGAGTAACCCGCCGAGTTGGGCAGGTTGCGAATCATGTCCTGCTGGATTTCCTCGGGAGAATCAAAGCCAAACACGGCCAGATTGCCGATGTTGAGCTTGATGATCTTTTGGCCTTCTTCTTCCATCTGCCGGGCGCGGTCCATGATGGGGCCGCGGATGTCGTAACAGACGTTGGCCAGCTTGGCAGATTTTTGAATGGTTCTCAAAGTCCCTCCGGGAGTCAGCAGCACAGGGTGAAACCTATAATTTGACCACAGTTCCGTATCGACCTGATGCGGTGCAGCATTCAAATTTCACCCGAATAACGCCATGAAACTCCAGCCAGACGCCATTCAGGGGCCCTCTATCAACGAATATGGAACGGGGTGGGTTGCCGTCAACGGCGAAAAGTTCAGCTCCAGCCTGGTCATCAGCGCCGCAGGTCCGCGCTTTTCCTGGAACTGCGCCCATTTTGAAGAACTGCAAGCCAGCCACTTTGAACTATTGGCCGAGATGGATGCAGAGCTGATCATTTTTGGCAGCGGAGACCGCATCCGTTTCCCGCAGCCGCAGTGGCTGCAATCGCTTTATGCCCGGCGAATAGGCCTGGAAACGATGGACACGCAAGCTGCCTGCCGGACTTACAACTTTTTGGCCGCCGAAGGGCGCAAAGTGGTTGCGGCGCTTTTGTTGGAGCCCGGGAAGACCCTTGGGGGCTAGGTCGCCCGTTTCAGAGTAAAATCACGGGTTGCAGTCGAGGGTGACGTAACGCTGTCACGTTTCCAGCCCTCTGCTTTGACTGACACATCCAGCACGCGAGACTAAAGTACCATATGGCGATCGTTGTCAACAAACCACTACCCGAATTTGAAGCCAATGCAACAGGTGGCATCAAGGTAAGCAACACCACCCACCTCGGGAAAACCATGGTTTTGTTTTTCTACCCCAAGGACAACACGCCTGGCTGTACAACCGAAGCCATGCAGTTTCGCGACAAGTACAAGGACTTTGTGAAAGCTGGCGCAACCGTTTTTGGCGTTTCGCGCGACAACATGAAGTCGCACGACGAGTTCAAGACCAAACTGGAACTCCCGTTTGAATTGATCGCCGACACCGAAGAAAAAATGTGCCACATGTTTGGCGTGGTCAAGAACAAGATCATGTACGGCAAAAAGGTCAAGGGCATTGAGCGCAGCACTTTCCTGATTGGTACAGACGGTCTGGTCAAGGAAGAATGGCGTGGCCTCAAGGTCCCAGGCCATGTGGACGACGTTCTGAAGGCCGTCAAGGGACTCAAGAAAGTCGCCTGAGAGGGCTGCGTTGTTTTGACGCACGCTGACCCGGCGGTGTCACTTGGCTCATGCATAATGATTCCATGCTGTTGAACATCGCAACCGCGCTCCTACAAAAAGCCGCCTTGGCTCAAGGCGGCTTTTTTGCTTTTGCGATTCCATTCTTTGTGTCCACAGCACTCCCCATTTCCATTCCACGAGCCTCAACCTATGCCATTGCCCCCCGCACCCACCAAACCCGCTGACCGGCTTTCTCCCAAAGCGTTTGAGGCCATTGCGCGCAGCGCCGTCAGGCCTGCGACCAAGCCTGAACCCGTCGCACTAAAGCAAGCGCCGGCTGCCCGTGCTGCCACGGACAAGGCTCCTGTGCGAGAAAATGCCCGAAATTCAATGCCGGCTCTGCTGAAAGAGCCGGTGGCAGCGCTGGCTGCCAAGGCCGTAGTTCCCGCCCCCATCAGCGAACCGGCTGCAACCCGGAGCGCGGTGCGCTCGAAGAAGTCGGCGCGTACCACCGGTCCGACGAAACTGTTTGTTCTCGATACCAATGTGCTGATGCACGACCCGATGTGCCTGTTCCGCTTTGAAGAACACGACATCTATTTGCCCATGATTGTTCTCGAAGAACTCGATGGCCACAAAAAGGGCATGACCGAGGTGGCCCGCAACGCCCGCCAGACCAGCCGGACGCTTGACGCATTGGCGGGTACACCGGGAGCGGACATTACCGCCGGATTCCAGCTGGCAAGCACCGGGCACCGCGAAGCACGCGGGAAACTCCTGTTTCAGACCCAGCCGCTCAACTACACCCTGCCCACCAGCCTGCCCCAAGGCAAGGCAGACAACCAGATTCTGGGTGTGGTCGAGGCACTGCGACAGAAATTTGCACCGCGTGAAGTGGTGCTGGTGTCCAAAGACATCAACATGCGCGTCAAGGCGCGCGCGCTGGGATTGGCCACCGACGATTACCAGAACGACAAAACCCTGGAAGACGGTGATCTCCTCTATTCCGGCTCTCTTGCGCTGCCATCAGATTTTTGGGCGACCCATGGCCAAGCGGTCGAGAGTTGGCAGCAGGGCCAACACACGTTCTACAAGATTGACGGCCCGGTCGTACCCAGCATGTTGATCAACCAGTTTGTGTATTACGAGTCACCGGGTGAACCCAGCCTGTACGCCCGGGTGACCGAGATCCGGGGCACGACGGCCGTCATCAAGACGCTGCGCGATTTCAACCACCTGAAAAATGCAGTCTGGGGCGTCACCACCCGCAACCGCGAACAAAACTTTGCCATGAATTTGCTCATGGACCCCGAAGTGGACTTTGTGACGCTCACCGGTACCGCGGGTACCGGCAAGACCCTGATGGCGCTGGCTGCGGGTCTGACCCAGGTGCTGGATGACCGCCGTTACACCGAAATCATCGTGACCCGCGCGACTGTCAGTGTGGGCGAGGACATTGGTTTTCTACCAGGAACCGAAGAGGAAAAAATGGGCCCTTGGATGGGTGCACTGGACGACAACCTGGAAGTTTTGAGCAAGACCGACACCAGCTCAGGCGAATGGGGACGTGCGGCCACCAACGAACTGGTGCGCAGCCGTATCAAGATCAAGAGCATGAACTTCATGCGGGGGCGCACCTTCCTGAACAAGTACGTCATCATCGATGAGGCGCAGAATCTGACGCCCAAGCAGATGAAGACCCTGATCACCCGTGCGGGCCCTGGCACCAAGATCATCTGCATGGGTAATCTGGCACAAATTGATACACCCTACCTGACCGAAGGCTCGTCCGGTCTGACCTTTGCCGTGGACCGCTTCAAAGGCTGGCCACACGGCGGGCACATCACACTGGCGCGTGGCGAGCGTTCGCGCTTGGCCGACTTTGCCAGCGAAGTGCTATGAATTAGATAGCTGCTTGCGCAGGTTTCACGGGGGCCAAGCACCCATTTGATGCAAAAAAAGCCGCACACTGTGCGGCTTTTTTTCTGTTCACACGCAATGTATCAATAGTCGCCGCCACCGCCACTGGCCAGACTTTCAAACTTCGTGATGTTGCGCAGGAAGGCTAGCTTGACGGTCCCGGTGGGGCCGTTTCGCTGTTTGGCGATGATGACTTCCGCCACACCGGGTTCCTTGCAGGCATCCTTGGTGTAGTACTCGTCCCTATAGATGAACATGATGATGTCGGCATCCTGCTCGATAGCGCCCGATTCTCGCAAGTCGCTCATCATGGGGCGCTTGTCGGGGCGCTGCTCAACGCTTCGGTTGAGCTGCGAAAGAGCAATGACCGGGCATTTCAGCTCTCGGGCCAGCATTTTGAGGCCCCGGGATATTTCACCGAGCTCGGTGGCCCGGTTCTCGCCGTCGCTGCCGCTACCGCTCATCAATTGCAGGTAGTCGACGACAATGAGACCGAGCTGCCCGCACTGGCGCGCCAGGCGTCGTGCATTGGCACGCAGTTCACTCGATGTCAGGCCTGCACTCTCGTCGATGTGCAAGGAAATAGTCCGCAACTTTTCAATTGATTCGGAGAGGCGCGGCCACTCCTCATCGGTCAGCTTGCCGGTGCGCAAATGGCCCTGGTCAATGCGACCAATGGAGCCCACGATACGCACTGCCAACTGGGCGGCGCCCATTTCCATGGAGAACACGGCCACGGGCAAGCCTTCGTTCAAGGCCACATTTTCGGCAATGTTGATAGCCAGCGCCGTTTTCCCCATGGACGGACGTGCGGCCAGGACGATCAAATCACCGGCCTGAAAACCTGCGGTCATGCGGTCCAGGTCATAGAAGCCGGTTGGCACACCTGTCACATCATTGGGGTTGTCGGCCATCTCCTGGACCCGGTCCAGCAGCTTGACCACCAGCGAATCCATGGCCTGAAAGCCCTGGTTGTTGCGCTTGCCCTGCTCCCCAATATTGAAAATCTTTTGCTCGGACTCATCCACAATTTCCGACACAGGGCGGCCCTTGGGATTGAACGCATTGGTGGCAATTTCGTCGCTGGCACTTACCAGTTTGCGCAAAATGGAGCGGTCACGCACGATCTCGGCATAACGGCGGATATTGCTGGCGCTGGGTACATACTGGGCCAGCGAGTTCAGGTACGCGAGGCCGCCGATTTCCTCGGCGCGGCCCTGGTTTTGCATATGCTCAAACACGGTGATCACATCCGCAGGCTTGCTGGCATTGACCAGAACGCCAATCGCGGCATAAATTAACCGGTGCTCATAACGGTAAAAATCGCCGTCAGTGAGAATATCACCCACCCTATCCCAGGCGGCATTGTCGAGCAACAGTCCACCCAGCACGCTGGACTCCCCTTCGATGGAGTGCGGCGGAACGCGAAGCTGGGCAATCTGGCGGTCTGCGCCGTATTCGTCTACGGCAGAAATTACGGCTGACATGGTGTTTTCCTTGAAGCCCCCGATGCTACGCGGCCCACGCGCCTGCGTCGAGTGAAAGGCTGGGCATAAGCGGGGATCAACATGTGGGCAAGCTGTGGAAATCAGTGGATAACTGGACCACCAATGAAAAAGCCGCAGGGGGCATGCCCCTACGGCTTTTTTTTTGGCATCGTGCCGGGAGCCCGAATAATCAGGCGCCGGCGCGAATGTCAAATTTAGGCTGTTTCGCCGTATACGGAGACAGTGATCTCAACGACCACGTCAGTGTGCAGAGCCACGCTGACAGTGCTTTCGCTGACGGTCTTGATAGGACCATTAGGCATGCGGATCTGGGATTTCACGACTTTGTAACCATTTTTGACCAGCTCTTCAGCGATGTCAGCATTGGTTACCGAACCGAACAAACGACCGTCCACGCCAGCCTTTTGTGTCAGCTTGACGGTTGTACCCGCAAGCTTTTCACCCAGCTTTTGCGATTCGGCCAATTTGGCAGCTGCAGCTTTTTCAAGCTCAGCGCGTTTGACTTCGAAAGCAGCCTTGGCAGCTTCAGTGGCGCGACGAGCGCGGCCAGAAGGAATCAGGAAGTTACGTGCGTAACCATCTTTAACCTTGACGATATCGCCGAGGTCACCGAGGTTCACGACCTTGTCGAGCAGAATAATTTGCATGGTCGGACTCCTTAGATCTTGTGCTGGTCGCTGTACGGCAGCATGGCGAGGAAACGCGCACGCTTGATAGCGGTGTTGAGCTGGCGCTGGAAAATAGCGCGGGTGCCGGTCAGGCGAGCGGGAATGATCTTGCCGTTTTCAGCAATGAAGTCACGCAATGTGTCGATGTCCTTGTAGTCGATTTCTTCGACGCCAGTCACCGTGAAGCGGCAAAAGCGCTTGCGCTTGAACAGCAGGTTTTGTGCGGGGCGCTTTGGGCGCTTGTCTTTGTTGAATTTTTTGAACGTGGCCATTAGGGCCTCCTGAAAAAATTAATCTTGCGAAAATTCTTGAATATGAAACACAACGCTTTTGCCGTTGCGGGGAGTTGCCAGAAAACCGCTGAATCTCCAGACGCTGCCGATTGCTTGGGTTACAAGCCGCTCGGCCAACGTTCCAAAGGCCACCGCCTTTACTGCCGCCTTGACCTGTCTTGCCTGCCCCGCCTCCTGAAGTTCCGACTCGTGTTCGAGTCTCAGATTCAAGGCCGGCAATCCGGCTGGGGTGTAACGCAGGGTTTCAGCCTCTGCGATACAAGCACTCAAAACAAGCGTATTGGCACGCACTCTCCGTCAGCAAAAATGCCGTCTTAGCCTTGGTACTCGGCCTGCTGGGTCTTGCGCGCATCTTCGCGCTCGACCGTCTTCATCATGGAAGAAGGACCGGTATCGGCTTTCTTCTTCGACACGGTGAGGTGGCGCAACACGGCGTCGTTGAACTTGAAGGCGTGCTCCAGTTCAGACATCACAGCCTGGTCGGCTTCAATGTTGACACACAGGTAATGGGCTTTTGCAAGCTTGTTGATCATGTAGACCAGTTGGCGACGGCCCCAGTCTTCCACACGGTGCACCTTGCCACCGCCAGCGGTGATCATGCCCTTGTAACGCTCCAGCATGGCTGGAACCTGCTCGCTCTGATCCGGATGGATCATGAGAATGATTTCGTAATGACGCATTGATACTCCTTATGGGTAACCCGTTTTTGGGAACTTTGGGTAAAAAAAGCTGCCCTCAGCGTCTAAACGAGGTGCAGCAAGGTGAAGCCCAAGATTATAACCCACTCGAATTTATTGAGGTCATTTGATCGTCCAGCGCCTGACCGGCCCGCGTTAACAGACTCAGGAGAGCCGTCGTGGCAAAGCCCGCGGCAACACCAAAAACCCCGGCCGACACGGGCTGGATGCCCCACCACAGCCCCTCACCCGACAAGCCCAGCGCCACGCGAACCGCCGGAAGGTTGATCGCCATGTAGTAAATCGTGACACCCAATCCGGCCAGCATTCCGGCCACAGCACCCGCGCGCGTGGCGCGTTTCCAGAAAATTCCCAACACCATCGCCGGAACAAACGCGGCGCCTGCCAAAGAAAATGACGCCGACACCAGATACAGAATGCCTGCAGGCCTTTGTGCCGCCACATAGGCCGCTATCAGCGCGACCACCAGCAAGGCAAATTTGGACCACATCACCCTACGCATGGCCTGCGCCTTGTTTCCGTCTCCTTCAAAGTAGACGTCATGCGCCACGGCATTGCCAATCGTCAACAACAAGCCATCGGCGGTGCTGAGCGCGGCGGCCAGGCCGCCAGCAGCAACCAGTACGGACACGACATAGGGCAACCCGCCGATTTCAGGCGTTGCCAGCATGACCAGATCGGCACCGATTTTCAGCTCTGCGAACTGGAGGATGTGATCCCCATTGACATCGGACACCGTCAGCAGTGAGGGATCCCGTGCCCACTGAGCAACCCACGAAGGCAGGCTATCGAACGGCAGACCCACCAGATGGGCCATCACCTCGTATTTGACCAGTACGGCAAGCGCAGGTGCCGACAAATACAGCAGGGCGATAAATACCAGCGACCACGCTACCGAACTACGGGCCTCGGCCACGGTGGGCGTGGTGTAGTACCGGGTCAGCAAATGGGGCAGACCCAGTGTTCCCACCATCAGGCAAAACATCAGGGCCATGAAGTTCAAGCGGGAGGTGTCAAACGCCTGCCGCTCCTGGGCGGACCCCGACGGATCGCCGGCAAACGGCGTCGCATGCGCCGGCATACCGCCCAGCGGTTTGGACCTCTCCCGGTTCTCCATCATCGCCAGGGTCCAGCGTTCCCGCGCTGAATTGGCATCTTTGGGGACCGCCGCCAGCTCGCGGCGCAAGGCTACAGCCCTGTCGTCGTCAGCTTTCAGGTCGCCCACGGCACGAAGCTGGTTGCGCAGCATCTGTCGCTCAACCTGCAAGGAGCCTTCCACATCCTGCAGCTTCTGCTCAAAAGAGCGGGCTCTGCGGGCGTATTCCTCAATCACCTGCTGTTCCTGCGGTGAATCCATCAGGCGCCGTTCCATTTCCGCAATCTTCTGCAGCTGCTGTCCGTAGACCAAAGGGGCCAGAGGGTTACCAATTTGCTTGTAGGCCAGCCACGACACCGGAATCAAAAACGCCAGGATGATGACGACATACTGCGTAACCTGGGTCCAGGTCACAGCCCGCATTCCTCCTAGAAAAGAGCACACCAAAACGCCGCCCAGACCGAGCAGAATGCCAATTTCAAAGTGGACTCCCGTCAGACGGGAAGTAATCAGCCCAACCCCGTAAATCTGTGCCACAACATAGGTAAACGAACACAAGACGGCAGCCAGCGCTGCAATCATGCGGGGCCAGCGGCCGCCAAAGCGTAGAGCGAAATAGTCGGGAACCGTGTAGAGCTTCAAGCGCCTCAGATACGGCGCCACCAGAAGTGCAACAAGGCAGAACCCTCCCGTCCACCCCAGTACGTAGGCCAGTCCGCCTGCCTGCGCACCGGTTCCGGAATAGCCCTGCAAATAAAGTCCCCCGGCAAGGCTGATGAACGAGGCGGCGCTCATCCAGTCCGCCGCCGTCGCCATCCCGTTGTAAAACGCCGGTATGCGCCGGCCGGCAACGTAGTACTCGGCCGCGTCAGCGGTGCGGCCAAACACGCCAATCACCGCATATAGAACGAGGGTTGCAGAGAGAAAAATGCCAGCAACCCATACTTTAGGCAAGCCCCTGCGTTCGGCCAAGGCCAATGCGAGTAAAAAGGCAATGAGGCATACGACATAGAGGGCAAATCGCCGATGCAGCATGCGTTTATGCACGCCATAGGCTACTGAGTCAAATCCGGGCTCGGGCCCGTCACGCCGGTTTGCTACCCATGCAAAGACCACCACGATACCGATAAAAACAAGCACCGATCCCTGCGCCGCAAACCAGAATCCGACCGGCCAGTTCGCGACGACGAACGGTAGATCGCGGGCAAAAAAAACCACCCCAAAAGACGCAGCAAACCACAGCGCCAGCAGACCTGCATGCAGGCTCCACCGGCGCCGGGTCGCTATCTGCGTCATTTAGCGGCGAGCTTCTGCCAGGTTGAAATAACGGAATCTGGATTGAGCGAAATGGACGAAATACCTTCATCCACCAGCCACTGCGCGAAGTCAGGATGGTCGCTGGGGCCCTGACCGCAAATACCAATGTACTTGCCCTGGCGTTTGCAGGCGGCAATGGCCATGCTGACGAGTGCCTTGACAGCCGGGTCACGTTCGTCAAAGTCAGCGGCGAGTAACTCGAGTCCGGAATCACGATCCAGGCCCAGTGTGAGCTGGGTCAGGTCGTTGGAGCCAATCGAAAAGCCATCGAAATACTCGAGGAACTGGTCAGCCAGAATGGCATTGCTGGGTATCTCGCACATCATGATCAGCTTGAGCTCGTTTTCACCACGGCGCAGCCCATGGCGCCCCAGCAATTCGGTCACCTTCTTGGCCTGGCCCAGCGTCCGGACAAATGGCACCATGACCTGGACGTTGTTCAAGCCCATTTCATTGCGCACCCGTTTGAGCGCTTCGCACTCCATCGCAAAAGCCTCGCCAAAGTCCGTACTGATGTAACGCGCAGCCCCGCGGAAGCCCAGCATCGGGTTCTCTTCTTCCGGTTCATAGCGGCTACCGCCAATCAATTTTCGGTATTCGTTACTCTTGAAGTCCGAGAGCCGCACGATGACCGGCTTGGGCCAGAAAGCTGCAGCGATGGTTGCCACACCTTCGGCCACACGGTCAACGTAAAACGCGCGGGGTGAAGCGTGACCACGTGCCACCGACTCCACCGCTTTTTTCAGATCAGCATCCACATTGGGGTAGTCCAGAATGGCCTTGGGGTGCACACCGATGTTGTTGTTGATGATGAACTCCAGCCGGGCCAAGCCCACGCCTTCATTGGGGAGCTGGCAGAAATCAAATGCCAGCTGAGGGTTACCCACATTCATCATGATCTTGACGGGGCTCTCGGGCATGGTGCCGCGCAGAACCTCGGTCACTTCGGTCTCCAGCAATCCGTCGTAGATGAAGCCGGTGTCTCCCTCGGCGCAACTCACAGTCACCAGCATTCCATCCTTGAGCGACTCGGTCGCGTGGCCGCAACCCACCACCGCCGGAATACCCAACTCGCGGGCAATGATTGCCGCGTGGCAGGTGCGCCCGCCACGGTTGGTAACGATGGCGGAAGCCCGCTTCATGACGGGTTCCCAGTTGGGATCAGTCATGTCGGTAACGAGAACATCACCGGCCTGCACCTTGTCCATCTCGCTGATGTTGTGCACGATGCGCACGGGGCCTGTGCCAATTTTCTGTCCAATGGCACGGCCCTCCACCAGCACGGTGCCCTTGCCCTTGAGCTTGTAGCGGTATTCCGCTTGATTGCCCGCCTGGCTTTTGACCGTTTCGGGCCGGGCCTGCAGGATGTAAAGCTGTCCGTCGAATCCGTCCTTACCCCACTCAATGTCCATGGCCCGGCCGTAATGCTCTTCAATCACCAGCGCATAACGCGCCAGTTGCTCGGCTTCCGCGTCGGTCAGGGAATAGCGGTTACGCAACTCCGTTGGCACATCCGTCGTTTTGACCAGCTTGCCACCCACCGCTTTTTCTTCCGGTGTGGTGAATTGCATCTGGATCAGCTTGGATCCCAGGCTGCGCCGGATCACGGCGCGTTTGCCCGCACGCAGCATGGGCTTGTGCACATAGAACTCGTCGGGGTTGACGGCGCCCTGCACCACGGTTTCGCCCAGCCCATAGCTGGAGGTAATGAAAACCACGTCCGAGAATCCGGACTCGGTATCGATGGTGAAAATCACACCCGCCGCCCCCAAGTCGGAGCGGACCATGCGCTGGATACCCGCACTCAACGCCACATGCTCATGGGCGAAACCCTTGTGCACCCGGTAGCTGATAGCCCGGTCGTTGTAAAGGGACGCAAATACCTCGCGAATTTTGTGCAGGATGTCGTCGATACCGTGCACATTCAAAAAGGTTTCCTGCTGGCCGGCAAACGATGCATCCGGCAAATCCTCGGCGGTGGCCGAGGACCGCACCGCAAACGTCGCTTCGCGGTTGTCCGCGCTGAGGGTTTCGAAAGAAGAACGGATGCCCTGCTCCAGCTCCGGCGGAAAAGGCTGCGCCTCCACCAGGGCGCGAATTTCCGCGCCCACCTGCGCCAATGCCCGCACGTCTTCCGTGTCCAGTGCCAGCAGCCGGGCTTTAATGGTTTCCGCGAGGCCGCCAAACTTCAGGAATTCCCGAAAGGCATGGGCCGTAGTGGCAAAACCGGTGGGAACCTTTACACCGGTAGGCAGGTGAGAAATCATCTCGCCCAGGCTGGCATTTTTGCCGCCGACCGACTCGACGTCGGTCATTCGCAAGTTTTCAAAAGGGACAACCAGATCGGTTGGGCTGAATAGTGTCGACATGGGTAAGCTCCAGAAGTTAAAACTGTTTCACTGCCCTGCGCCGGAACGAAACCAGTCCGTGCCGCAGCCGCCTGCCTTTTCCCGATTTCTGTTGTTGTTCTGTTGAAACCGGGGCAAAGAGAAAAATGCGCTAAATTGCAGCCATTGTAGGGGCCGCCTGCCGCCTGGCTACAAATCCGCACTTGCATAACACTGACAACTTCTTCGCCCACCCACCATGCACCACCGCACCGTATTTTTTGTGTCTGACGGCACCGGCATCACGGCCGAAACCTTTGGAAATGCCATCCTGGCGCAGTTTGAAGCGAAGGCGCGCCATGTCCGCCTCCCGTTTGTCGACACGGTGGACAAAGCGCATCAGGCGGTGCGCCAGATCAACCATACGGCGGTGGTGGACGGTGCCAGACCCATTGTTTTCACCACACTGGTCAACATGGAGGTACTGAAGGTGATTCAGGAAGGATGTCAGGGCATGCTGCTCGACATGTTTGGCACCTTTGTGCACCCGCTGGAAAACGAGTTCAAGCTCAAGTCCAATCACCGGATCGGCCGCTTCAGCGATGCCAGCAAGAGCAAGGAATACCAGAGCCGTATTGAAGCCATCAATTTTTCGCTGGCCCATGATGACGGACAGTCCAACCGCGATCTGGAACATTCCGACGTAATCCTCGTGGGGGTGAGCCGCAGCGGCAAGACCCCTACTTCACTGTACCTGGCCATGCAATACGGGCTCAAGGCATCCAACTACCCGCTGATTCCCGAGGATTTCGAGCGTCAGCAATTGCCGCCTGCGCTGGTGCCGCACAAGGCCAAGATCTTTGGTCTCACCATTCAGCCCGAACGTCTGAGCGAAATTCGCAACGAGCGGCGACCCAACTCCAAATATGCTTCATTGGAAAATTGCCGTATGGAGATCAGCGAAGCCGAAGCCATGATGCGGCGCACCGGCATTCGCTGGCTGTCTACCACCACCAAGTCGATTGAAGAGATCGCGACCACCATCCTGCAGGAGATCCATCCGGATCGACTGGTTTATTGAGACTAACCAGGTCGCGTGCTGGCTTGAAAGGAATTTCCTATTTTTATTAATTTAAATAAGAATGATTCGCATTTGTATGTAGAATAGGCGCTGTTCATTTCCACAACAGCCAGCCAAACCACGCACCGCCCGACGCGACGTGCATAGCCAGCCAGACAACACCCTACAAGGTAGATGCCGCTATGCCCCACCGCACAAATTACAAGTCAAATACGAAGCCAACCCGCAGCCGCCCAGCGCATAGTGCTACAAAAGCAATAGCAGCTTCACCAACCACTCCCCGAGCCCTGATACCTCTTGGAGCCATGTTGCTGGCCGGCTCTCTGAGTGCAGCGGCGCAGCAACCGCCAGCTGACACCCATAACACTCTCTCCACCGTAATGATCACGGACAAGGCCGAAGCACCCGAAGGCAAAGACGCCTACCGCGCCACCAGCACCACCATCGGCAAAGGCAAGCAGCAGCTGCGCGACATCCCCCAATCCGTCACTGTGGTCACCGAAAAACTGGTGGACGACCGCAACCTGGATACCCTGAAAGACGTGCTGCACAACACGGCCGGTGTGACGTTTCAAGCGGCCGAAGGGGGTGAAGAAGACATCCGCCTGCGCGGTTTCTCGCTGGCCACCACGGGCGACATCTTTCTGGACGGCGTGCGCGACCCTGCGTTTTACGAGCGCGACACCTTCAACAACGACCGCATTGAATTGCTGCGCGGATCCGCCTCCATGCTGTTTGGCCGCGGCTCCACCGGCGGTACGGTCAACCAGGTCAGCAAATTGCCACGCGACTCGGATGACAACGAGGTCACCACCACACTGGGCAGCTACAACTACCGCCGTGTCACCGGCGACTTCAACCTCCAGACCGGCGACGACTCCGCCCTGCGCATCAACGCCATGGCCACCAAGGCTGACAACAATGGCGCGGGCAGCAGCCTGGATAAACGCGGCGCTGCGGCGGCCTACCGCTTTGGCATTGGCTCATCCGACGAGTTTTTGGTCAGCCTCTACGGCCTGGAAAACCACAACGGAATCAACTACGGGATGCCGTGGATCAAGCCCACATCCACGGCTGCAACGTCCACCACCACCATCAACAACAAGCTCGACCCCAGCGCCTATTACGGTATGGCCAGTGACTATAACGACGGCACTGCCCAATTTATTACGGGCAGCCATATTCATCGCTTTGGGGGCAACACCGAACTCAAGACCGTCATCCGCCAAGGTAAATTTACCCGCGACCAACGTGCGGGCACGGTACGCATGGTTGCTGGATCCGGACTGAACAACTTCTCCGACGCTACCGTACTGATCCGGGGTAACAACGCCAAAATTCAAGATTTGAACGCCACCTATGCGCAAAGTGACCTGAGCACCCAATTCACCGCTTGGGGCCTGCAACACGAAGTGTTGACGGGCATCGATTTGGCACGTGAGGTCAAAAATGTCTACCGTATTAGCGCCGTTACCAAGCCATCCACCACCGCTGGCACGCCTAATGACGGCGCCTCAATTAATGAAAGCGCCCGCACCACCAGTGTCTCCAGTGCATTCAAGGCTGAAAACATGGGCGTCTATACGCAAGACATGCTGCAAATCGCGCCCAACTGGAAAGTGTTGGGTGGCCTGCGCTTTGACAGCATGCGCGGCACGTTTGACAACGTATTGGCCACGGGTGTCGTCAGCAGCAGCTACAAGCAGACCATCGCCAACTGGAGCCAGCGCGTGGGCGTGCTGTACCAGCCCAGCGCGCTGAGTTCGTACCACTTCTCGTACGGCACCTCGTTCAATACATCGGCTGATACGTATTCATACAGCGCCCTGAGTTCCAACACCGACCCCGAGCAAAGCCGCAACATCGAGTTGGGCGCCAAGCTCGACAGTGCAGACAAGCGTTTTACGACCCGACTGGCCATTTTTCAATCCACAAAAACCAACGAGCGCAACACCGACCCCGACTCTGCCGCCACAGCCCTGCTGCTCTCGGGAAAACGCCACACCAGCGGGCTGGAGGTCGACCTTTCGGGCCGGCTGACACCGCAATGGGAAATGTACGTTTCCTATATGTGGATGCCCGACGCCGTGATTGACGTGGCAGACCCCACCGCCACGGCTGGCGAACGAGAAGGCGAACGCCCCGCACTGACCCCCGTGCATACCGGAACGGTGTGGAGCACGTACCAGATCACCAACCAATTGCGGCTGGGTGGCGGAATCAACTTCCGCAGCGAGCAGTCTCCCAACCGCAATCCGGGCTTCATGGCGCCGGGTTTTGCCACGGTGGATCTGATGGCCGAGTACAAGTTCAATGACCGCTATGTACTTAAAGGCAACATCACCAATGTGGCCAACACGCTGTACGCCGACTCCCTGTACACCGGCCACTACGTTCCTGGCTCGGGCCGCAATGTGCAGGCCACGCTGAACGTGAAATTCTAAAACCGTCCGGCAATTGCACCTACCTGCCAGCCCCACAGCCACCAATGCCATGCTGCTCCAATTTGCCAACCTGCTAACCCCTGACGAAGTTCGCCACGCCCAGAGCTTGCTATCCACGGCACCCTGGGGAGACGGGCGCAAAGGCGCAGGCGAACAGGCCAGGCAGGTAAAAAACAACGAGCAACTGGACCACGACTGCGAGACTGCCAGAACGATTCGCGCCGTGGTGCTGCGGGCGCTGGACCGCAGCCCCCTCTTCTTCTCCGCGGCCCTGCCGAAACGGGTATTCCCGCCACGGATCAACCGATATGGAGGTGACAGCAATTTCTACGGCAACCACATCGACGGTGCGGTGCGCTACCTGCCCGGCACCGGCCAGCGGGTGCGCACCGATGTGTCGTGCACGATTTTTTTATCCGACCCCGAAAGCTACGACGGTGGTGAGCTCTGCATTGCCGACACCTATGGCGAACAGGCCATCAAGCTGCCTGCAGGCCACATGGTGCTGTACCCCGGGACCAGCCTGCACCAGGTCAAACCGGTCACCCGCGGCTACCGCCAGGCGTGCTTCTTCTGGATCGAGAGCATGGTGCGCAGTGACGAGCAACGCAGGCTGCTGTACGAGCTGGACATGAACCTGCTGGGCCTGCGAACCCGCAACGGGGAAACCGACGAGACCACGGCACTCACCGGTGTGTACCACAACCTGCTGCGCATGTGGGCCGACACCTGAAGCCCACAGCCACATGCCAGATGCCAGATGCCGCAAACTTACACTATGCAGAACCCCGCTTTAGCCTTCACCCGCACGCCTGCCCGCATGAACCGCAATACCTCCATCGTTATCGGCGTGGTGCTGCTGCATGTGGGGGCACTGTGGGCACTGCAAACCGGTCTTCTGCGCCGGGTGACCGAGCTGGTCATACCCGCGGAGATTTTGGTGGAAGTCATGGCACCAAACCCTCCGGATGCCATGCCCATGGCGACACCGCCTAAAGCGCCAACCCCGTCAAAGCCCGCGCCCGTGACGCCAGCCCCCGTGAAAGCACCCGTGGCGGTTGCTGCGCCCGCGCCTCTGGCCGTGGCGGACCCGGCTCCGGCTCCGGCTCCGCCCAGCATTACCCCTGCCACAGCGGCCGCAACCGCCAACCCACCGGTCAACTCCGGGGCCATCAACACGGCAGGCGTCTCTACACCCTCGTCCACAGGCACGGCAACCGCCGCAAGCAAAGTGGAGTTGCCCTCCACGGATGCTGACTACCTGAACAACCCCAAACCGCCCTACCCGCGCCTGAGCAAGCAACTGGGCGAACAAGGCAAGGTGGTGGTGCGTACGCTCATTGGCGTCGACGGCACAGCGCAAAAGGCGGAAATCAAACAGTCCAGCGGCTTTGACCGGCTGGACCAGGCCGCGCTGGCTACCGCGCTGCGTTGGCGCTACGTACCCGGCAAACGGGCCGGTGTGCCGGAAGCCATGTGGTTCAACGTGCCCTTCAGTTTTGTTCTCGAATAGTCAACCCAATTTTTCTTAGTGGAGTAGTTATGGATTCGCAACTCGGACTTTTCAGTCTCTGGACCCAGGGCGACTGGGTGACACGGTCAGTCGCCCTGATGCTGCTGGCGATGTCGCTGGCCTCGTGGATCGTCATCCTCATCAAGGCGCTGGACATCTTCAAATACAAGGATTCAGGAAAGCGAACGGAAGCGTTCTGGCACAGTGGAGACTTCGCAGACGGCCTGAATCAGCTGGGGCCGCAGGATGAAAATCCCTTCGTTCAGCTGGCCACGGCTGGCCGCGAAGCCAGCCTGCACCACCAGGATTCCAAGGCGCAGCTGCACGACACGCTGGACATCAGTGACTGGATCAGCCGCTCCCTGCGCAACTCGATTGACGACAGTACTGCGCGCTTCCAGTCGGGTCTGGCCATACTGGCGTCGGTTGGATCGACTGCACCCTTTGTCGGCTTGTTCGGCACGGTCTGGGGCATTTACCACGCACTCATGGCGATTGGCGCGTCAGGGCAATCCACCATCGACAAAGTGGCAGGCCCCATCGGTGAGGCGCTCATCATGACGGCGCTGGGTCTGGCCGTCGCCATTCCTGCGGTGCTGGGCTACAACGCCCTGGTGCGGGGCAACAAGTCGATCCTGACCCGCCTGAACCGCTTTGCCCACGACCTGCATGCCTACTTCCTGACCGGCGCCCGAGTGGGCAACACCAGTACCGACGGAAAAATTGTCGCCATCAAGAAGGCCTGAAGGAGAAAACCATGGCATTTGGAATGCACGACACGTCCGCTGAAGCGGACACCGAGGTGATGAACGAAATCAACATGACGCCGCTGGTAGACGTGATGCTGGTGCTGCTCATCATCTTCATCATCACCGTGCCGGTCATGAAACAGGCCATCAACGTGGAATTGCCCCAAGCGACCAGCCAGCCGATTGACGCCAAGCCAGAGACCATCCAGCTCAGCGTGGACGCCCAGGGCGCCTATTTCTGGAACCAGAAACGCGTTCCGGAAGGCGAATTGCCAGCTTTGCTGCGGCTGGAGGCCGGCAAAAGCCCCCAACCCGATTTGCATATTCGCGCAGACAAGGCTGTGCGCTATGAGTTTGTAGCCCAGGCGATGGCAGCCGCCCAACAGGCCGGTTTGCGAAAAATCGGGTTCATCACTGAACCCAAAAACTGAGGATGTCAGCAATGGCTCGCCCGGCCCTGCCGGCCTACCTGAATGCGCCACCGAAAGCAGCACAAACGGCGCCGGGGGCGGTGCGCCCCGCCGTGCTGCTTTCAGCAGATCTGCTGGGCTCAGACCAGGCCGTCGAAATTGAGCACAACGGTCAACGCTACCGTTTGCAGACGACTCGGGCCGGCAAGCTCATTCTGACAAAATAAACGTCAAACAGCCCTGTAGCCCCCGTAGATAGTGCGCAAGCAGCTATCAATAAAAGAGCAATTCAGACCCTGAAGCGCGTATTACAGGCCGATGGCGGCAATGCCGGCCTTGGCAATCTGCGCATCTTCACTGGACTTCACGCCGCTCACACCGACTGCACCCAGGCATTGGCCGTCCTTCATGATGGGCACGCCACCTTCAAGCATCCCCTCCAGATTCGGCGCGCTCAGGAACGATGCACGACCGCCGTTGATCATGTCTTCATACACCTTGCTCTCGCGCCGACCCATGGCCGATGTGCGGGCCTTGCCGGGGGCGATATGGGCAGAAATGGGCGCTGCACCGTCCAGGCGCTGAAACCACAGCATGTTGCCGCCGTCGTCCACAATGGCAATGCTGACGGCCCAGTTGTTCTTCAGCGCTTCGGCTTCAGCCGCGGCTGCAATGGCCTTGATGTCCGAAAATTCGAGGACGGATTTGATTTTCATAGTGCGGTCTCTGTCTTGGTAAAACCCCAAGCATACCGTCTGAGGAGCGCCCTTTCGTGACCGGGTTTACACAACAGCCCTGCTAAAAATCGGGCCAATCCGGCTGATTTGCCGCATCCAGTACTTGATAAACCCTAAAATGGCTGCACCTGCTTCAAGCAGACCTACAAGGAGCTAAGACTATGACTGATCGCGTAACCACCATGGGCCAGAGCCTGGGCTATGGCATCTCCACCGAGCAGCGCAACAAAGTGCTGCGCAACACCTACTGGCTTCTCGCCCTGAGCCTCGTGCCCACCGTGCTGGGTGCCTGGGTTGGCGTGGCCACCGGCATTACGCAGTCCCTGAACGGCATTCTGGGCATGGTCGTGTTCCTGGGTGGTGCGTTTGGCTTTATCTACGCCATCGAAAAAACCAAAAACTCCGCCACGGGTGTGCCCGTGCTGCTGGGTTTCACCTTCTTCATGGGCCTGATGTTGTCGCGCATGATTGGCATGGTGCTGGGTTTCAAGAACGGTCCTGACCTGGTCATGACCGCCTTTGGCGGCACCGCCGGTGTGTTTCTGGTGATGGCCAGCCTGGCTACGGTCATCAAACGTGATCTCTCCGGCATGGGCAAGTGGCTGTTCGTGGGTGCCATGGTGCTGGTGGTTGGCGGCATCATCAACGCGTTTGTGGGCTCTACCGCGGGCATGATGGCGATCTCGATGGCGGCCATCGGTATCTTCAGCGCCTACATGCTCTACGACATCAAGCAGATCATTGACGGTGGCGAGACCAACTACATCAGCGCCACACTGGCCTTGTACCTGGATCTCATCAACGTGTTCCAGAGCCTGCTGGCACTGCTGGGCATCATGGGTGGCGAGCGCGACTAAACTGGCTCGGCATGCAGCGATCCGAGAAAGGGGCCCTGAGGGGCCTTTTTCTTTGCCTGCAAACCCGGTGTTTGTCGCACCATGGACTCAATTCCCGGCAGAATTTGCCGATACAGAACCTAGATATTCCGCACCATCCATGATTTCACGCCTGATCCTTCTCACGATGACCCTGCTACTGGGCGGTTGTGACATCGCGGCCATGCTGGCCGACCCCAAAGTGGCCCAGCGGGAAGCCGACGCCAAAGCCATTGGCAGCGCATGCCGTTACGGCGTGCGCAGCATTGAAGACTGCTACGCGCTCAACGAGAAAGCGTCCAAGGCCGCCGTGTTCGCCGGCTGGAAAGAGATGGACCAGTACATGCGCGACAACAAGATTGACGGCATCCCGCCCACCGGCGTGAAGGCCCCTGGTCCTGCGGAAGAGGTCATTGATGGGCCCAAAAGCGACAAAGCTGCCGCGGACGCACCCAAAGAAAAAGGCGGTGCGGAACCCAAAGCCAAAACGTCTGCCAAAGCGCCCGCCAAACCCAAGGCATCTGAAAAGCCCGCTGAATAGCGGTATCTCGGGAAAAAGGGATGGCAGGCCCGTCTGCCTCAGACTTCCAGGTCAAACACCGCCATGCTTTCCACATGCGCGGTGTGCGGAAACATATTGACCACACCCGCTGCCGAGCACCGATAGCCGCCCTGCTGCACCAGCACACCCGCATCGCGCGCCAGCGTAGCCGGGTTGCAACTGACATACACGATGCGTTGGGGGGGTGACCAGGCCAACTCGGCCTGGGTTGCAACACCGTCCAGCCGACGCTGGCGCAATTCGGCCAAGGCCTGCACCAGGGAATAGGCGCCTTCTCGGGGGGGGTCCACCAGCCATTTTTGGGCCGCACCATCGCCCACCAGCATTTCCGGCGTCATCTCGAACAGGTTACGCGCTACAAATGTTGTAGCTGCCAGCGCACGGCTGGCGGGGGCTGCCGCCTGATTCAGCTTCAAATTCTCGCGTGAACGGGCGACCAGCTCCTCAGCACCCTCCACACCCAGCACTTCGCGCGCCTGGGTGGCCAGGGGCAGCGTGAAATTGCCCAGACCGCAGAACCAGTCGATCACCCGCTCGTCCTTGCCCACTGCCAGCAAGCCCAAGGCCCGCGATACCAGCACCCGGTTGATATGGGGGTTGACCTGCGTAAAGTCGGTCGGGCGAAACGGCATGGTGATGCCATAGGCGGGCAGCGCATAAGCCAACTGTGCCGTCTCATGACCCGGCAACTCGTCAAGCTGGTGCACGGTGTCCAGCCCTTTTGGCTGCAACCACCATTGCACGCCGGGGTGGGCCGCCGCAAACTGGCGCAATTGGTCCAGATCCGCATCACTCAAGGGCACCAGATGGCGCAGCACCAGGGCGGTGACATCACCAGCACCGGGGGCGCCCTCCATATCGCCAATGGCCAGCTCGATTTGTGCACAGCCATCCACCGCCTCCAGCGCGGCAATCAAGCCGCGCAATGGCACCAGCATGGCGCTGACGTGGGGGGCCAGAACCCGGCATTCCTTCATATCGGCCACATAGCGACTTTTGCGCTCGTGAAAACCCACCAGCACGGCGCCTTTTTTGCGTACATTGCGCACCGACAGGCGCGCACGGTACCGGTAGCCCCAGGCGGGGCCCTCAATGGCCCGCAAGATGTTATCGGGCTTGACTTTGCCAATATGCCAAAGGTTGTCTTCCATCACCCGCTGCTTGACGGCCACCTGGGCGCCAATGTGCAGGTGCTGCATCTTGCAGCCACCACAGGCGCCTTCGTGCAAACCAAAATGGGGACACTCCGGACGCACGCGCTGCGAGGATTCGCGGTGGATCTCGGTCAGCGTGCCTTTCTCAAAGCTGGCTTTGGAGCGGTGAATCTGCGCGCTCACCACCTCAAAGGGCAACGCACCATCAATAAAAACCACCTTGCCGTCCGGTTTATGGGCCACACCCTGCGCTTCCAGGTCAAGGGATTTCACAACCAGCCAACCCTCGGGCAGCGGCTTTTCAGTCAAATTTGTTTCTGTCATGCCTGAATTGTCTCAGGTACACAGGGGCCGACGGCAGCCCGAGGCCGCTACATCAGCGATTGACGCGTAATGCCGCGACGTGTGAGGTAGCGTTTGAGCTTGAACAGCGCCTCATTCTGAACCTGGCGAACCCGCTCGCGCGTCAAGCCGAGGCGCGCACTGATCACGTCCAGGGTCTCGGGCTCGCGGTCGTGCAGGCCAAAACGCCCTTCCAGTACCTCACGCTCGCGCGCCGACAGCGTGGTGATCCACTCCTCCAGCAGCAGATCCACCTCGTGGGCCTGCAGGATATCTTCGGGGTCCAGCGCCAGCTCATCCACCAGCGTGTCACCCATGGTCTGCTCGCTGTCGCTGCGGTCCAGGGAGGCGTCCAGCGACCGCGGCGCCTCGGCCATGGACAGCAAATCGGCCACATGACTGGCATCGCGCCCTACCAGTGCAGCGATGTCCTCCACCCGGATGCCTTCTGGGCGCTGGGCGGTCAGGGCAGCATCATTTTCCAGCGCCCGGCGGGCTCGCAGCACCTGCTGCAACTCCCGTACCACGTTCACCGGCAGGCGCACGGCACGGCCCTGGTACATCAGCGCGCGGTCAACCGATTGGCGGATCCACCAGGTGGCATAGGTCGAAAAACGGAACCCCCGTTCGGGCTCGAACTTGTCAATCGCGTGCATCAGGCCCAGGTTGCCCTCTTCAATCAGGTCGGCAATGGGCACGCCCCGCCCTACATAGCCTTTGGCAATACTCACGACCAGGCGCAAGTTGTGCTCGATCATGCTTTGTCGGGCAGCAAAATCGCCCGCCTTGGCCAGGGTGGCCACCTCGAATTCCTGCTCGGGGGTAAATAGCTCGGTACGCCGCACGCCTCGCAGGTACAGGGACAGAGAATCCACAGAGGAATCGACGGAGGAATCGATCCCGCGGATCTCCGGCACGGGATCGTCCGGCGGCTGAACTGCTATGAAATCAATAGCTGTCTGCGCAATGTCTTCGGGGGCTAGGACCCGTTTTTGCTCAAAAAAATTCCCTGCAGACCGCTGGTTGGCAGCGTTGCTGTCAAAACCAGTTGGTCGGGGTTTTCTTGCCATGTGGCCTCTATTTTGAGGGGAGGTATTTCGAAGGATCGACTGGCTTACCTTGCCTGCGCACCTCAAAGTGCAGCTTGACGCGGTCCGCATCGCTGTTGCCCATCTCGGCTATCTTTTGCCCTTTCTTGACCGATTGGTCTTCCTTTACCAGCAGGGTCTGGTTGTGGGCGTACGCAGTCAGGTAGGTGCTGTTGTGTTTGAGGATGATCAAATTGCCGTAGCCTCGCAGGCCTGCACCGGCATACACCACACGACCTTCGGCCGCTGCGACCACAGGGTCGCCGGCAGAGCCGCCAATATCCAGGCCCTTGTTTTTGGCTTCATCAAAACCGGCCAGCACTGGCCCATTGCCTGGCCAGATCCAGTTAATCTCGTCATCACCACCTGCAGAAGCAGCAGCAACCGTTGGGGCTGGAGCTTGAGCTGCGATTGGGGCTGCCGCCGGCGTTGCGGACACAGGGGCCGAAGCGGGCTTGGCCGTTCCGGCTGCAATCGGTGTCGAGGTCACGGAGCTTGTGCTCACCGGCTTGGCAACTGCCACAGATGCCGTGGAAGCAGGAGCCGTCGTGTCATTGGCTACCGGTGGTACCACCCTTAGCACCTGCCCCACTTCAATCTTGTTGGCATTCTCGATGCTGTTCCAGCGGGTGATGTCCTTATGGCTTTGGCCAGTTTCAAGGCCGATTCGGATCATGGTATCGCCTGGCTTGACCGTGTAGTAGCCCGGTTTACCCGCATTCTCGAACCCGGGCAGCTGTTTGACTGCCGCCGTGCGGGCATCCATGGCCGCCTTACCCGACACCGAGCCACGGTCCTCCACCGGGGCGCGGTTGAGCGCGGTGGAACCGCACCCAGACAACAAAACACCTACCGCGACACCTGTCAACAACAGACCACGACGCATCAAACCAAACATAAGCACTTCCTTCAAGCAACACCTGATTTTAAAGGGACAAAGTGCACGGCCTCCAATATCGTCTGTCGAACCCCTTGCGGCGTCTTGTCCAGCACCAGCAGTGCTTGTGCGCCGCCCTGTGCGCCCGCGGTGACAACAGGTGCAACCAGGCGCCCGCCCATGGCCAGCTGATCGACCCAGGCCTGCGGAACCGCTTCCCCGCCCGCTGCAGAGATGATGGCCGCATAGGGCGCGCCCTTGGCGTACCCCGCCATGCCATCCCCAAACAGCAAATGCAAATTGGGCAAACGCAGATGACGCAGGTTTTCACGTGACTTGTCATGCAGACCGCGAAGCCGCTCAATGCTGTAGACCTCGGTGGCCAGCAGGCTCAACACCGCGGCCTGGTAGCCGCAGCCGGTACCAATCTCCAGAATGCGGCCCAGCTTGCCTGGCTGCCCATTGCGCAGCAACTCGGCCATGCGAGAGACAACCCCCGGCTTGGAAATGGTTTGCCCCAACCCAATAGGCAGGCTGGTGTCTTCATAGGCCTGATTGACTAGCGCGCTGTCCACAAAGCGGTGGCGCTCAATGGCGCCCATGGCGGACAGCACCCGGGGATCGCTCACGCCCTGGGCGGCGAGCTTCTGCACCATGCGCAGACGAACGGCGCTGGAGTCCATGCCGACCCCTTGAGGTGCCGCCGGAGCGCTATGGGTAGCCAGACGGGGCTTGAGGGGCGCCGAATCCAGCCGCGCCGGAAACGAGGGGCGCTGCTTCATGGCTTGGGTGTCTGCGCGCTGGCCGACAGCCGTGAAGCGGTTTGAGCCCAATACCCCAAGTAGTCGTGGTCCGTCAGATCCACCTTGAGCGGCGTCATGGCGATGTGACCTTGCGCCGTAGCGTGGAAATCGGTGCCGTCGGCATCGTCCTTGACCGGGCCGGCTGCGCCAATCCAGTACATGGTTTCACCCCGTGGGCTCTGCTGCTGGATCACCTTTTCTGCAGAGTGGCGTTTACCCAGGCGACACAGCTTCAAGCTGCCAATCTCGTCGTAGGGCAAGTTAGGGATGTTGACATTCAACAGCCAGGGTGTGGGTGTAATCAGCTGCTGTTGCGCCATCGCTTGAACCAGGTCGCGCACCTTGCGGGCGGCGGAGTCCAGGTGATGCCAGTCCCGGTCCACCTGAGAAAACGCTATGGCCGGAATCCCGAACAAAAAGCCCTCCATGGCAGCGCCCACGGTGCCGGAATAAATGGTGTCATCGCCCATGTTGGCGCCGTTGTTGATACCAGACACCACAAGATCAGGCCGGTAGTCCAGCAAGCCCGTCAACGCAATGTGGACGCAATCAGCCGGTGTCCCATTGACATAGCGAAAACCGTTGCTTGCCCGGGTGACATACAAAGGTGAATGCAATGTCAACGCGTTGGATTTCGCGCTGTTGTTCTGCTCTGGAGCAACCACCTCCACGTCGGCCACATCTTTAAGCGCTTCGTAAAGCGCAACAATGCCGGGCGCCTGGTAACCATCGTCGTTGGATATAAGGATTTTCATAGTCTCTGCGGGTAGCCAGACATTGTAGGGGGCGCAACAAGCGCACACGTCCGAAGGGTTGGTCACCCCAGAGACAAATTGCACGGACGCATGGCCCTATGATTTGCGTACATTTTTTGGAGACTCCCATGCATGCCTGGCTTTGTGAAAACCCCACCGGCGTTGACGCCCTGAACTGGAAAGAACTACCGACACCCCAGCCTCAAGCGGGCGAAGTGCTGATTGAAATCAAAGCCGCCAGCCTGAACTTCCCTGACCTGCTGATTGTGCAAAACAAGTACCAGATGAAGCCTGCGTTGCCTTTTGTTCCGGGATCGGAATACGCAGGCGTGGTGCAGGCGATCGGCGAAGGCGTTACCCATCTCAAGGTGGGCCAACCTGTCGCCTGCCTCAGCGGCACCGGGGGCTTTGGCACCCACACAATCGCACCGGCTGCGCTGTGCATGCCGCTTCCGCCCGGATTCCCGATGGTCGACGCGGCCGCCTTCATCATGATTTACGCCACATCCCACCATGCGCTGGTAGACCGGGCGCAACTCAAAGCAGGAGAGACTGTGCTGGTGCTTGGTGCTGCCGGCGGGGTGGGAACATCCGCCATTCAGATAGCCAAAGCCATGGGTGCGCGGGTGATTGCGGCTGCTTCCACACAGGAAAAGTGCGATCTGTGCAAATCCATTGGCGCGGATGCCACCATCAACTACACCACCGAAAATCTCCGCGAGGCGGTCAAGGCGCTCACCGATGGCAAAGGCCCGGACGTTATTTACGACCCGGTGGGCGGCGACTTCGCCGAGCCCGCGTTCCGCTCCATTGGCTGGCGTGGCCGTTATCTGGTGGTGGGATTTGCCTCAGGCCCCATCCCGGCGCTGCCTTTCAATCTGGCGCTGCTCAAGGGTGCATCCATCGTCGGCGTGTTCTGGGGCGACTTTGCCAAGCGCGAACCCAAAGCCAATGCGGCCATGATGATGGAGCTGGCGCAGTGGTACGGCCAGGGCAAGATCAAGCCCGTGATTGACCGAACCATGCCGATGGCGGAACTCAAGGCCGCCTTCGCCCACATGGGCTCGCGGGGCGTCATGGGCAAATTGGTGATGGTGAACCCCTGATATGAATCTTTTGTCGTCGCTGCGCTACTTGGTGGCGCTCAATGAGCACCGCCATTTCGGTCGCGCAGCCAAGGCCTGCCACATCACACAACCCGCGCTCTCCAATGCGCTGCGGGCGCTGGAGAGTGAATTCAACGTAGTGATTGTCAAGCGGGACCGGACTTTTGCCGGCCTGACACCCGAGGGCGAGCGGGTGTTGGTTACCGCGCAGATCATGCTGCATGAAGAAGCACTGTTGCAACAAGAACTGCACAGCGAAACCCACTTACCACGAGGCGGCGTTCGCATCGGCGCGGTTCCAACGGCAATGCCGATTGTGGCGCGTTTCGCAGCCATGTTGCAGGCGCGCCATCCAGGCATATTGCCCACGGTCCTATCACTTAGTTCTGCGGCTCTCGAGAAGGGTCTCGAAGATCTTTCGCTTGACCTCGCGTTGGGCTATACCGAGCGAATGGGGCTGCATGACACGCGGTTGACAGCTTGGCCCCAATACACAGAACACTATTTTTTGCTGCGTCGTGCCGCAAAACCGCACCCCGATTATCTTCAAATTGGTCCCAGCGCACGTTGGGAGGAAGCCGCCCACATGCCCTTGTGCCTGCTGACCCCCGACATGCACAACCGTGCCATTGTGGATGCCGCGTTCACCATGGCAGGCACTCCCGTCAAGCCGGCGATGGAGACCAACTCTATTTTGACGATGGCCCTCAGCGTGGTGGCAGGCAGCGTCTGCAGTGTCATGCCGGGTGCACTGGTGGGTGCGGTGCGGGGCTATCGGGAGCTGGAGGCTTTGCCTTTGACCGGGCCCGATGTGCGTACGCCCATCGGGTTCATGTCCCATGCCTCAGTGCGTCCATCGCGGGCACTGGAAGCGGCGTTGGCCCTGGCGCAAGACGGCGCCTGGCTACGCCATGCCGCCGCACATAGTGGACTGCTTTCCGCCTGACAAGCAGGCGCTCTGCTGCGCTGCCGCATTTATTTTTTGAATCGTTCGATTACTTCAAGCAATTAGACGGGCTACCGTTTGCACCGGATACTGACTGTTCACCCAGAGGTAACAGCATGAAGAAGCAAAGGACAACCCGTGGATTTTTTTAGATTGCAGTCCCGCAAGCAGCGTATTGCGACAAGTGCCGGGCTTTTGGCGAGGACCATGTCCCAGCCGTTTTCAATCGATTTGGCACAGCGCGTGGACATCGAAGGCAGCAACACGCCGACATTGCGCAGCGGAAACAGGGTGCTGAACCTGGATTTCTCTATCCCTGATGACTTCACCGACCGCACGGGACTGTTAGCCACCATCTTCGTTCGCATGAATGACGATTTCACGCGCATCACCACGTCGGTGCGCAAGCAGAACGGCCAACGAGCGATCGGCACCCATCTGGATCGGTCCCAACCAGCCTACCGATGCGCGCTCGAGGGAAAACCCTACGTCGGCTACGCGACAATTTTTGGCAAGCAATGCATTACCCGCTACGACCCGGTGCTGGACCGGTCCGGACACGTCGTTGGCATCCTGTTTGTAGGCCTTGATGTGAGTAGCAATCCCGCGATGAGCATGGCCGCGGCCATGGCATGGAAGCTATCCCTCTTCAATGCAACCCTTTGCACACTATTCGCCGGGCTGACAGGTCGATTGACAGATCCAGCCCAATGGGCATTTGCAGGACTCTCCACCGTATCTATCGGAATCATCACCTATGTCCTGATGAAGCACCAAGTGATGCAACCGATCATGCAGGGTCGCCACGCCGCGCTGCGACTGGCTGCTGGTGACTTGACCAACCAGGTTCATGTGCATGAAGGGGACGACATCGGCCAGATGTTGCTTGCCATCAACGGCATCAGCGTGGGCTTGACGGGTCTGGTGGGAAATGTCCGCCAGGCGGCCTCGATGGTGACTGATGGAACACGTGAGATCGCCGATGGGAATATGGATCTCGCCAACCGCACCGAGCAGCAGGCAGGCGAGGTCAATGCGGCTGCGTCAGCCATGCATGAATTGACCATCAAGGTGAGCCAAAACGCGGACAGGGCCAACCAGCTCAACGGTCTGGTGGCATCTGTATCGGAACTGGCCATGACAGGCGGCGCAGTCGTGGGACAAGTGGTGGACACCATGGGGCAAATCAAATCCAGCGCGCAACGGATCAATGACATCATTGGCCTGATTGATGGCATTGCGTTTCAAACCAATATTCTGGCGCTGAATGCGGCGGTGGAAGCAGCCCGCGCAGGTGAACAAGGCCGAGGATTTGCCGTAGTCGCCACTGAAGTGCGTAGTTTGGCGCAGCGCAGCGCAAGCGCTGCTCGTGAAATAAAGGTCCTGATCGACACGTCAGTTCATACCGCCAACGCAGGCAGTAACTTGGTCGAAAAAGCCAGTTTGGCAATGGCACAGATCACACAATCGGTGCAGGAGGTCGTTGGTTTCATCGACAGCATCGCGCTGTCCAGCAATGAACAACGCGCAGGTATTGAGAGTGTGAATCACAGCGTAGGGCAAATTGATCAAATGACCCAGCAAAACGCAGCGCTGGTGGAGCAGTCGGCAGCAGCGGCCATGAAGATGCGCGATCAGGCGACGCAACTTGAATCGGCCGTGGACATTTTTAAAACCCCCTGAAATATTGCAAGAAAGGAGTAACCAAGGCAGACATCACCAACCACACGAAATGCTGCAATGCCGCATTTAATTTTCGAATCAATCCATATTTCGATTCAATTGGACACACCCATCCAATCAACCTGATACTGCGACGCCGTTGGACAAGGTTCATGGCAGACATCAAATAATTTAGGAGACAACAATGTCGGACTCAAACGCTGGATTTTTGGACAAGGAGCGGATCATCGCCGGTCCGGGCTTCAACCGATGGCTGGTACCGCCCGCGGCACTGGCGATCCACCTCTGCATCGGTATGGCCTATGGTTTTTCCGTCTTCTGGCTTCCACTGTCCAAAGCGCTGGGCATCAAGGAAGCCATCAAGTGCGGACCTGACGTCGGATTTTTCGGGCAATTGTTCACGACCACTTGTGACTGGCAGATCTCCACCCTGGGATGGATGTACACCCTGTTCTTTGTGTTGCTCGGCTCATCAGCAGCCATCTGGGGTGGCTGGCTGGAACGCGTTGGCCCCCGCAAGGCAGGCGTCGTCTCTGCACTGTGCTGGTGTGGTGGCATGCTGCTGTCCGCCTTGGGGGTCTACCTGCACCAGTTCTGGCTGATGATTCTGGGCTCCGGCGTCATCGGCGGTATCGGGTTGGGTCTGGGTTACATCTCGCCGGTATCGACACTGATCAAATGGTTCCCGGACCGTCGTGGCATGGCAACCGGCATGGCGATCATGGGCTTCGGTGGTGGCGCCATGATTGGCTCACCCATGGCCGCTGACCTGATGAAGTACTTTGCGACCCCAACCAGCGTGGGCGTGATGCAAACATTCGTGGTGATGGCCATCGTCTATTTCGTTTTCATGATGGCAGGCGCCCTGACCTACCGTGTTCCTGAAACCGGCTGGAAGCCAGCCGGCTGGACGCCCCCTGCCGCCCAAGTGAACAACGCGATGATTACCCAGCGCCACGTTCACGTCAAAAAGGTCTGGGGCATTCCCCAGTTCTGGCTCATCTGGATGGTTCTGTGCATGAACGTGAGTGCCGGTATTGGCGTGATCGGCATGGCCTCTCCCATGCTGCAGGAAGTCTTTGGTGGATCCCTGATTGGTGTGTCCCAAAAATTTGGTGAGCTTGACAAGATCCAACTGGCAGCCATTGCGTCTGTGGCTGCGGGCTTCACTGCGCTCTTGAGCCTTTTCAACATCGGTGGCCGCTTCTTCTGGGCCAGTCTGTCAGACAAACTCGGTCGCAAGATGACCTATGTGGTGTTTTTCGTGCTGGGCGGCGTGCTGTATTTCAGCGTGCCAGGCAGTGCGGCAGCGGGCAGCATTGTGCTGTTTGTGGGCGCCTTCTGCATTATCCTGAGCATGTATGGCGGTGGTTTCGCAACGGTGCCCGCCTACCTAGCAGACTTGTTTGGTACCCAAATGGTGGGTGCCATCCACGGCCGACTGCTCACCGCCTGGGCCACAGCCGGGGTGCTCGGCCCTGTGGTGGTGAACTACATGCGCGAGTACCAGCTGGGCCTTGGAATTCCACGTGAGCAGGTCTATAACCAGACCATGTACATCCTGACGGGCATGCTGGTCGTCGGTTTGATCTGCAATCTGATGGTGCGCCCATTGGCCGACAAATGGTTCATGACGGACTCCGAGCTGGCGGAAGAGAAACGATTGGCCCATGAGAAAGCATCTGCTGCAACTCTGCAACGAAGCGGTGCGGGTGGTGCTGACTCCGTGAGCCCGGTATGGGTTGCAGCCGCGTGGCTGGCAGTCGGCCTTCCGTTAGCGTGGGGTGTGTACCGCACCTTGCAGAGCGTTGCCAAGTTTTTCAACTGACCATTCACCTCTCAAAGACTGCGGGTCGTGGCATTCAAGGCACGCCCGCAGGATGACCACATGACACTTTCTGCACCTTCCAGCGACATAAAAGCCGTAGCCATTGCAACGGTGGATGAAATGCGTGAGCGCATCCGCAAAAAGAGCCGGCTCAAAGGCCGACAGGCGGATGACGCATCCCTGCAGCAAGTGCGCGAATTGGTCGGCATGGCTCCGCATCGGCGCGACCTGCTGATTGAGCACCTGCACAAGCTCAATGATACGTACCGCTGCCTGCACGACCGCCATTTGGTGGCTCTGGCAAAAGAGATGAATATTCCCATGGCAGAGGTGTATGAAGTGGCCACGTTCTACCACCACTTTGAGGTGGTGCGGGCTGATGGAAACAACGACGGCAAGGCCCCTGGCCTGACGGTGCGGGTGTGCGATGGTTTGTCATGTGAGATGGCTGGTGCGAAAGACTTGCTTGCCCGCTTGCCCGCCCTGCTGGGTCATCAAGACGTGCGGGTGATTCCGGCACCCTGCATTGGCCGCTGTGAGCAGGCACCCGCAGCATTGGTGCACCAGCACCCGGTACCTTTTGCGACGGCAGAGGCCATCGTTTCACTGATAAATCAGGCTGCAGCCCTCCACCCTGCTGCGCAGGCAGCTACTGATTTCATAGCATCCGACTTTTCGGAAAAAAGTATTTCCCCGCTTGAGCACCTGCACCATGTGGCCCCTGCGTATGTCGGCTATGACGCCTACCGGGCCAATGGCGGCTATGTACTGGCAGCATCCGTACACACAGACGTCGCACGCACCGAGCCCACCATTCAGGCCATGGAAGACTCCGGCCTGCGCGGCTTGGGCGGGGCCGGGTTTCCGGCTGGCCGCAAGTGGCGCATCGTGCGTGATCAACCAGCCCCTCGTCTGATGGCTGTGAACATTGACGAAGGCGAGCCGGGTACGTTCAAGGACCGCACCTATCTGGAGCGCGATCCGCATCGCTTTCTGGAGGGGTTGCTGGTAGCCGCGCGGGTGGTGGGCATCGACGCCTGCTACATCTATCTGCGTGACGAATACCATGGCTGCCGTGCGATTCTGGAAACGGAGATTGCCAAGCTGCAAGCAAATCCACCCTGCCCTTTGCCGCATATTGAGTTGCGACGGGGTGCCGGTGCCTATATTTGCGGCGAAGAGTCCGCCATGATCGAAAGCATTGAGGGCAAGCGCGGAGAGCCTCGTATGCGCCCACCTTACATCGCACAAGTGGGCCTATTTGGTCGTCCCACCCTGGAGCACAATTTCGAGACACTTTACTGGGTGCGCGACATTATCGAAAAAGGCCCGCAGTGGTTCAGCGGCTTTGGTCGCAATGGCCGCAAAGGACTGCGCAGTTTCAGCGTGAGCGGTCGCGTCAAGCACCCGGGCGTGAAGTTGGCGCCTGCAGGCATCAGCGTGCAGGAGTTGATTGATGAGTATTGCGGCGGCATGCTGGATGGCCACACCCTCTACGCTTACCTCCCCGGTGGCGCTTCGGGTGGCATCTTGCCAGCCAGCCTCAAGGACGTTCCGCTGGACTTCGACACCTTGCAGCCGCATGGAAGTTTTATTGGTTCAGCAGCGGTCATCGTCCTGGGGCAGAATGACCGGGCACGGGACGCCGCATTGAACATGATGCGCTTCTTCGAGCATGAAAGCTGCGGCCAATGCACGCCTTGCCGCGTGGGTACGGCGAAGGCTGCGAAATTGATGCAGTCCGAAAAGTGGGACAACGAGACACTGGAAGATCTCAACCAGGTCATGACCGATGCGTCCATCTGCGGGCTGGGGCAAGCGGCTCCCAATCCGGTACGCTGCGTCCAGAAATACTTTCCACACGAAATTGGAGGCAACGCATGAACGCCCCGACAAAACAGGTGGAAGTGACGCCACAAATCATTCATTTCACGCTCGATGGCAATGCCATTCAGGCGTTCGACGGAGAAACCATTTTCAAGGCAGCGCAGCGCCACGGCGTTGATCTCCCTCACCTTTGCTACAAAGACGGTTACCGGGCGGATGGCAATTGCCGCGCATGCGTCGTCGAGATCAAGGGCGAACGAACCCTCGCCCCCAGCTGCTGTCGTAATGTGACCGCGGGCATGGAAGTGCAGGCCACCAGCGAGCGCGCCGTCAAGAGCCAAAAGATGGTTCTTGAGATGCTGCTCTCCGACATGCCGGATACCGGCTACAAGTGGAATGAGACTGACGAATCGCTGCAGCATGGCGAGCTGAGCGAATGGGCGTCCCGTATGGACGTCCGGGTGCGCCCCGAACTCAAGGCGCTGCGCCGTGAACAACCCAAAGCGGATTTCTCCCACCCGGCCATGGCGGTGAATCTTGACGCCTGCATTCAGTGCAACCGCTGCGTGCGGGCGTGCCGCGAAGAACAGGTCAACGACGTCATTGGCTACGCCATGCGCGGATCGCACAGTGAGATCGTCTTCGACCTGAAAGACCCGATGGGTGACAGCACCTGTGTGGCCTGCGGGGAGTGCGTGCAAGCCTGCCCAACCGGGGCACTCATGCCGAAAACACAGATCGGCTCACAAGTTGTGGACAAGAAGGTCGATTCGGTTTGCCCGTTCTGCGGCGTCGGTTGCCTGTTGACCTACAACGTGAAGGACAACGTCATTGTGAGCGTGGATGGACGTGATGGACCCGCCAACCACAACCGCCTGTGCGTCAAAGGACGATTTGGCTTTGACTATGCCCACAGTCCGCAGCGCCTGACCATTCCGCTGATCCGCAAAGCCGGTGTCCCCAAGGACCCGCAGGCACTGGAACACCTCAATCGTGACTCCGCCGATTGGTCCTCGGTTTTCCGGGAAGCCACGTGGGAAGAGGCCCTGGAACTGGCGTCCGGCAAACTCAGGCACTTGCGTGACACGAAAGGAAAGAAATCACTGGCCGGCTTTGGCTCTGCCAAGGGCAGCAACGAGGAAGCATATTTGTTCCAGAAATTGGTGCGAACCGGTTTTGGCTCCAATAACGTGGACCACTGCACGCGCCTGTGCCATGCATCCAGCGTAGCGGCGCTACTGGAAGGCGTAGGCTCTGGCGCCGTGAGCAACCAGGTCAATGACGTCGAACATTCAGACCTGATTTTTGTCATCGGTTCCAACCCTACGTCCAATCATCCTGTGGCCGCGACCTGGATGAAAAACGCAGCCAAAAATGGCGCGAAGATCGTTTTGGCTGATCCGCGCGTGACAGACATCGGCAAATACGCTTGGCGCACTCTGCAATTCAAGGCTGACACCGATGTGGCCATGCTCAACGCGTTGATTCACACCATCATTGAAGAAGGTCTGACCGACCTGGACTTCATCAGCCGACGCGCGAACAACTTTGAAGCGTTGCGTGAAAATGTCAAGGGTTACAGCCCAGAGGCCATGGAACCCATCTGTGGAATTCCAGCAGAAACCCTGCGCGAAGTGGCACGGGCTTATGCCAAGGCAAAAGGCGCGATGATCTTGTGGGGCATGGGTGTGAGCCAGCATGTGCATGGCACCGACAATGCACGCTGCCTGATCGCGCTGGCAACCGTGGCAGGGCAGATTGGAAAACCAGGTTCTGGTCTGCACCCACTGCGCGGGCAGAACAACGTGCAGGGCGCGAGCGATGCGGGCCTGATCCCCATGATGTATCCCAACTACCAGCGCGTGACCAACAAGGCGGCCCATGACTGGTTCGAGAACTTCTGGGGAATGAAGCTGGATGATCAGCCCGGTTACACCGTGGTGGAGATCATGCACAAGGCGCTTGCACCCGATACCGATCCGCATAAAGTGCGTGGCATGTACATCATGGGCGAGAACCCCGCGATGAGTGACCCCGATCTGAATCACGCACGCCATGCACTGGCCAGCCTGGAGCATTTGGTGGTGCAGGACATCTTCATGACCGAAACCGCCTGGCTTGCCGACGTGGTTTTGCCCGCTACGGCGTGGCCAGAAAAAACCGGCACGGTCAGCAACACCGACCGCATGGTTCAGCTTGGCAAACAGGCCATCACACCGCCAGGCGATGCCAGGGCCGACCTCTGGATCATCCAGCAACTGGCGACAGGTCTTGGCCTGAACTGGAATTACGAAGGCGACCACCATGGTGTGGCTGCCGTGTATGAAGAAATGCGACAGGCTATGCACGCGGCCATTTCAGGCATCACCTGGGAACGTCTGGAGCGAGAGTCGAGCGTGACCTACCCGTGCCTGAGTGCCGATGATCCTGGTGCACCGACGGTATTCATGGAACACTTTGCCACCGACGATGGACGTGTGCATCTGGTTCCTGCAGACATTATTCCGGCCAACGAACGGCCTGACGCCGAGTTTCCCTTTGTCTTGATTACGGGCCGACAGCTCGAACACTGGCACACCGGCAGCATGACGCGACGCGCCACCGTGCTTGACAGCATCGAACCCATGGCCACTGCATCGCTTTGCGGTGACGACCTCGCAGTGCTGGGCTTGGAAACGGGCGACGTGATCACGGTGCAGTCACGCAGAGGTGAAGTAGCCATTCGCGTGCGCCGGGACGACGGCACACCCCGCGGCGCGGTGTTCATTCCGTTTGCCTACTATGAAGCGGCGGCCAACCTGATGACCAACGCTGCATTGGACCCGTTCGGAAAAATACCTGAATTCAAATACTGCGCCGTTGCAATCCGTCGCGGTGGCAATCTGGCCCCAGCCACTGGCTACGGAACCGGCGTAGTAACCAGTCAGTGATTTGACAGGAAAAAGTGTGTTGAAGAGGGTTATGCCTGATGACAACTCGAAAGACATGTTCTACATTAATTTGGTCGTTTATAAGTAATCAGCAATATTTACAACAGGAGACATTGAAATGAATTTGAAATCAAAGTTGACAGCCGTGGCACTCGTGTGGACCACATTGGGTGCGATCGCGGCAGACCCCATCAAGATTGGCGTATCTGGACCCTTCACCGGAGGCTCTTCATCGATGGGCGTCAGCATGCGTGATGGCGTTCGAATGGCTGCAGACGAAATCAACAAATCCGGCGGCGTGCTGGGTCGCCAGCTTCTCTTGGTCGAACGCGACGATGAGGCTAAAAACGAGCGCGGTGTGCAGATTGCACAGGAAATGATCAACAAAGAAAAAGTCGCCGCAACGGTGGGCTTCATCAACAGCGGTGTCGCACTGGCCGCAACGCGCTTCTACCAGGATGCCAAAATTCCGGTCATGAACAACGTGGCAACAGCCACCATCATCACGCGCCAGTTTGATGATCAGCCTGAAAACTATATCTTCCGCAATGCAGCTGCTGACAGCATTCAGGCAAAGATGATCGTCGAGGAAGCTGTGTTGCGTCGCGGCTACAAGAAAGTGGCGATCTTGTCCGACTCCACCAACTACGGACAACTGGGTCGTGACGACCTCGAAAAAGCATTGGCGGCAAAGAGCGTAAAAGCCGTTGCAGTTGAAAAATTCAACATCAAGGATGTGGATATGACTGCGCAACTATTGAAGGCAAAGGAAGCCGGTGCCGAAGTTATTTTGACCTACGCAATTGGCCCTGAACTCGCGCAAATCGCCAACGGAATGACCAAGCTGGGCTGGAAAGTTCCAATGATTGGCAGCTGGACTCTGTCCATGGCCAACTTCATTGACAACGCAGGTCCTGGTGGTGAAGGCGCGCGTATGCCGCAGACATTCGTTCAGGAGCCAACGACACCCAAACGTCAGTCGTTCATCATCAATTACCTGAAGACATTCAACCCGAAGAACGCGCGCATTGATTCACCCGTTTCTGCAGCTCAAGGGTATGACTCTGTCTATCTGCTTGCGGCGGCCATGAAACAGGCAGGCAGCACCGAAGGACCCAAGGTTAAGGCAGCACTTGAAGACCTGAAGACTCCGGTCGAAGGCGTTGTGACCACTTACAACAAGCCTTTTACCAAGTCTGATCACGAAGCCATTACGGCCAACATGCCCGTTTTTGGAGAAGTCAAGGGACAACGCGTGGTTTATGCCTATCCTGATGACCAGAAAAAAGCGTCGGAAGTTCGCTTGAAGGACACCAGCGCCAAGCCTATGGCAGCACCGGTAAAAAAATAAGCCTTTCGGTTTTAAAAACGCCACATGGACGTCGGTCTGTGTGGCGTCTTGTTTGGTGCACCGCACTTTGCGTGAAGGTGCCGTTAGCGCATAAAGGACTGTATGCAAATATTTACACAACTGGTGTTCAGTGGCATCGCACTGGGCATGATTTACGCGGTGATCGCGTTCGGCTACCAGCTGACGTTTGCCACCTCCGACACCCTGAATTTTGGACAGGGCGATGCACTGATGCTCGGCGCATTGGTGGGTTTGTCGCTGGTCGGTTGGGGAGTCAATTATTGGCTCATGATTCCACTGGTTTGCATCTTCGGTGCGGCGCAAGGGGCCTTGGTAGAACGCGTTGGTGTGCGTCCCGCCATCAAGATCAAAAGCGAATTTGGATGGATCATGTCCACCATCGCTCTGGGCATTATTTTCAAAAATGTGGCCGAGAACGTCTGGGGCCGCGATGACCTGAAGTTCCCTTCGCCGCTTCCTGAGTCCCCCATGCACTTTTTGGGTGCCAACATTCTTCCAATGGAAATTTTGGTAGTGGGCGGTGCTTTGCTGATGATGGCCACTGTTGAAATTTTCAACCGCAAATCGATTTACGGAAAAGCTGTTGTGGCCACCTTCAATGACCGCGATGCGGCCAAGCTGATGGGCATCAACACCGCACTCGTCATCACTTTCTCGTACGCGCTGTCGTCAATCACTGCTGCAGTGGCGGGCATATTGATTGCGCCCCTGACGCTGACCGGCGCCACCATGGGCTCGGTGCTGGGATTGAAGGCTTTTGCGGTCGCCATCATTGGCGGCTTGACCAGCGGCATGGGCATTATTGTCGGCGGCATCATTTTGGGCATCGCTGAAACCACCACAGGCTTTTACCTTTCCACCGGCTACAAGGACGTTCCCGGACTGGTATTGCTCCTGATCGTACTGGCATGGAAACCAGCTGGGCTGTTTGGTAAGAACGCCATCAAGAAAGTCTAATCATGAAGCGTTCACAACTGATTTTTGCTGCCATCGGTATCCTGCTGCTCGCAGTATTCCCGGTGGTTTCTGGCAACCCCTACTACATCCACCTGGTCGAGACCATCATGATCTTCGCGATCCTGTTGTTTGGACTGGATATTGTGGTGGGCTACACCGGCCAGGTGTCACTGGGTCATGCGGGTCTGTTTGGCATCGGCGCGTACACAGCAGGTGTTTTGGTGCTGAAGCTGGCTGCACCACTTTGGGTTGTCCTGCCGGCCTCGATTGCTGTGACAGCGGTCTTCGGTGCGTTACTGGCCTTGCCCGCTTTGCGGGTCACCGGACCTTACCTCGCCATGGTCACTTTGGCGTTTGGCACGATCATCCAGATTCTCATCAATGAGATGACATTTCTGACGGAAGGCCCCTTGGGCATCAAGGTCGACAAGCCCAGCATTTTTGGGCACAAGTTGGATGAACACGAGTTCTATTGGCTGGTGTGTGTACTGTTGATTGTCTCGTTGATCTTTGTACACCGGGTACTGCGCTCCCAACTGGGCCGTGCCTTCGAGGCGCTTCGGGGTAGCCCGGTAGCCTCCGATTGCATGGGCGTGTCGGTCTATCGCTACAAGGTTTATGCGTTCGTGATCAGCGCGGGCCTGGCTGGCTTGGCGGGATCGTTGTATGCCTTCTCTGAGCAGTACATCTCGCCCAACACTTATAACTTCGAGATGACCGTGTTCTTTCTGCTGGCCATCATCATGGGCGGTCGCAAAACGCGTACCGGTGCCATCCTGGGTGCGGCCATTATCGTGATGCTGCCAAAACTGCTCGATGATATTGAGCTGTTCCGGATCGTTTCGGTCATATTTGCTGCGCTCATCGTTGCTGGCAGCGTTTACCTGATCGCCCGCGGTAAATCGACCGTGCAAAAGGTCGCGATTCCTGTCGCTTCAGGTGTCGGTCTGGCTGGCATTTCGTTCGTTCTGACCACCATGGCGGATTGGCGTCTGTCGATCTTTGGATTGATCACGCTGTTTGTCGTGTACTTTCTGCAGGACGGCATTGTCGGTTTTGTCCGAAACGCACTCAATCTCCATGGCCATGCCCGTACCGATGCGGAAGCCACGCGCTCCATTGCATCAGACGAGAAGGCCCTGCAGCACCCGCATGGCGGCAAGTCGGATGACATTCTGATTGCCTCAAATGTTTTGATGCAATTTGGCGGTCTCAAGGCGATCAACAACGTGGATTTGCGTGTCAAACGCGGGACCATCCATGGCCTGATCGGACCCAACGGATCTGGCAAGAGCACCATGATGAACGTACTGACGGGTATTTACGTTCCGACCGCTGGCACCATCGCTTTCGAGGACCGCTCGGTCGTGGGTCGTACGTCCTCCGATATTGCCCTCTCGGGCATCGCCCGAACCTTCCAGAATGTGCAGCTTTTTGGCGAGATGACTGCCTTGCAAAACGTCCTGGTGGGTTTGCACCATACGTTTGACAGCAACCTGCTGGATGTGGCCTTCCAGTCAGGCAAGTATGGGCGGGAGCGCGACAAAGGCACCGCGCGCGCCCACGCGCTGCTGCGTTTGGTGGGATTGAGTGACCTGGCTGGAGAAGAAGCCCGTAACCTGCCCTACGGCAAACAACGGCTGCTTGAGATTGCCCGTGCACTGGCACTGAACCCGCAGCTTCTGCTTCTGGATGAGCCCGCAGCCGGTCTGACCGCTCCCGATATCAAGGAACTGGTAACCATCATTCAGAAGATCCGTGGCGAAGGCATTACGGTGATTTTGATCGAACACCATATGGATGTCGTGATGTCCATCTGCGATCAAGTCACAGTGCTTGACTTTGGACAGAAGATTGCTGAGGGCGTGCCTTCCGTAGTGAAGTCAGATCCGAAGGTCATTGAGGCTTACCTTGGTGGCGAAGTTGAACCCGCTGCTGCAGCCTGAGCGACACACAGGAATAAATGATGCTAAAGATTTCAAACCTCCACGCAGGCTACGGCAAGATCGAAGTGCTGCGTGGAATCAACCTTGAAGTGCCTAAAGGCCGTGTTGTAACACTCATTGGCAGTAACGGCGCAGGCAAGACGACCACCATGCGCGCGATATCCGGCATGATTGCTCCCAGTGCGGGCTCCATTACCCTGGGTACCAATGAAATTGCAGGCTGCGAGTCATACGACATCGCCAAATTGGGGCTTGCGCACTCGCCTGAAGGTCGGCGCGTCTTTGCGACCATGACCGTCAATGACAACCTTTTGCTCGGAGCGTTCCCCCGCTTCACAGGATCACGCCCCAAAGGTGACATCAATGCTGACCTGGAAAAGGCGATGGAATATTTCCCGCGCTTGAAAGAGCGGCGCCTTCAACTGGCGGGCACCTTGTCGGGTGGCGAGCAGCAAATGCTGGCCATGGCCCGTGCGATGATGATGAACCCGGAGGTTGTCTTGCTGGATGAACCTTCCATGGGCCTCGCTCCCATCTTGGTGGAGGAAGTCTTCCGCATCATCGCTCGCTGGCGCAAAGAGGGTGTGACCATGTTGCTGGTGGAGCAATTCGCTGCCGCTGCTCTCAATGTGGCGGACTACGGTTATGTTCTGGAAAATGGACGCATCGCAGTGCATGGCCCGGCTGACAAGCTGAAAAACGACCCTGCCGTGAAGGCTGCCTACCTGGGTGGGCATTAGACGCCGGTATGGAAATTACAGGGCTCATACTCGCCGGAGGCAGGGGCTCCCGCATGGGTAGCGTGGACAAAGGCCTGCAACCCTTTCGTGGTGCACCGATGGTTTCACATGTGGTGGAGCGGCTGGGGCCGCAAGTTCGAAGTCTGCTCATCAATGCAAACCAGAATCAGGCGACCTATGAGGCTTTGGGATGGCCCGTCTGGCCCGATACGATGCCGGACTTTGCAGGCCCGCTGGCGGGCCTGCAAACCGGCTTGATGCATTGCGACAGTCCTTATCTGGTGACCGCGCCCTGTGATTCGCCGTTTTTGCCCGCTGATTTGGTTGAACGCTTGACTTGCGGGCTATTGGACGCAGGCGCTGATCTTGCCGTGGCGGTCACCGGTGACGAAAAAACGAGGCAGATTCACCCGGTATTTTGCCTGGTGAGTGTGTCTGTGCTACCGCACCTCACTGTGTTTCTTCACAAAGGCGGGCGCAAGGTAGACGCGTGGTTTGCATCGCTCAAGGTGGCTGAGGTCCATTTTTCCGACGAAGCGGCATTTCAAAACATCAATACACTGGAGGAGTTGAAAAAACTCGATACCCATTGAAATTGAACCATGAGCGCCCCTACCCTTTCAGACATCGCTAGCGAACTTCCGGGCTACGACTCCAACGCCCTTCCGGTGTCTCAAGCCCAACGCATCATTCGCGAATTTGTCAGACCCAATCCGACGGTAGAGGTCGTGGCTATCCGCAACGCCCTGGACAGGGTTTTAGCATCAGATATCGTATCCCCCATCAGTGTGCCTTCGCATGACAACTCTGCCATGGATGGTTATGCGCTGCGCGGAAGTGACGTCCAACGTGAAGCCGACGTTACCTTGCACATCATCGGCACGGCCTATGCAGGACGCAGTTTTACCGAAACAGTGGGGCCAGGCCAGTGCGTGCGCATCATGACCGGGGCGGTCATGCCCACTGCCTGCGACACTGTTGTGCCGCAAGAACTTACGCGGGATGCGACAGACGTTCAAGTGACGGTCCCAAGCGGAGTGGTCAAGACCGGCGATAACCGCAGGCTGCTTGGAGAGGACCTCCAGGCAGGTAAGGCTGCACTGCACCAGGGAAAATTCCTGCGTCCAGCCGACTTGGGTTTGATTGCTTCGCTGGGTATCGCCGAGGTTTCTGTACAGAAGCGATTACGTGTCGCCTTCTTTTCAACGGGCGATGAACTGCGTTCTCTGGGTGAGCCGCTGGACACGGGGTGCGTGTATGACTCCAATCGCTACACCATCTTTGGCATGTTGACCCGTTTGGGCTGTGAGCCCATCGACATGGGCATTGTCAAAGACGATCCGCAGTCTCTCGAAAATGCACTGCGATCGGCTTGTGAAAATGCCGACGCAGTGATTACATCCGGCGGCGTCTCGGTCGGAGCTGCCGACTACACGAAGCAGGTCATGGCAAAGTTGGGGGATGTGATGTTCTGGAAGATCGGCATGCGACCCGGCAGACCCATGGCCTTTGGGAGAATTACATCCCACGGCAACTCCGCGTACCTGTTCGGACTGCCGGGCAATCCGGTGGCGGTGGCCATTACCTTCTATTTCTTTGCTCGGGATGCGCTACTGCACCTGATGGGGTCAACCAGTGCACCACTGCCGCTGACCCGCGTGGTATCTGAATCTCCCATCCGGAAAAAACCCGGTCGCACAGAGTACCAAAGGGGAATCCTGTCGACCGACACCGATGGAAGGCAAACCGTGCGAATCACCGGATCCCAGGGCTCCGGGATCCTGAGCTCCATGTCAGAGGCCAACTGCATTGTCGTACTGCACCACGAACAAGGCAGCGTCGCCCAAGGCGACGCTGTTGATGTGGTGCTATTTGACGGCTTGCTGTGATTCCATCACTGCAAATCACCCTTCGATGTAACCCGGGTTAGGCTTTACGCCTGACAACTTGGGTGCGTTGAGTTTGCGCGCCGATACTTTGCCGCCCTTGGACTTAAGCCAGGTTTCCACGACATCCCAGACCATCTTGTTCCCCTGGGTTTTTGCCTCTTCGGCCACGGGGGCCCAACCTGCAACCTTGTATTTTTTGCCGGCCTCAATGGGTTTCCCGCCAAGGCGCATGTCGTCGATGCGCTTGCCCATGGCTGCAGTGGGATCACAGCTGTACTGCAAGCCACCCACACGCACCATGTCGCCACCCTGCTGGTAGTAGGGGTCGGGGTTGAACAGGTTATCGCAGACGTCTTCCAGCACGGTCTTGATGGTTTCGCCCGTCATCTCGGTTACCGTGGCATATGAATAGGTCGTGGCCGTCATGTCCATCAACCATTCGCGCGTGATTGCCTGGCCCGGCAACAAGGTGGTACCCCAGCGGAAGCCAGGCGAGAATGCAATTTCTGCACCCTGCACGTCCATCAACGCGTCGACCAGCAACTGGTCACCGGTGCCATTGAAGTTGCCGCGACGGTACAGCGTACCTTCCGTAACCGCCAGTTTTTCTGCCAACTTGGCTTCATACGGCGCGCGAATTTTGGTAATGAGTGAATCCATGTCTTGATCGGCCGGCAACATGTTGGCAAACACAGGCAGCAGTTTGTAACGGAAGTCCATGATCCGTTTGTTCTGCACATTGAAGTCCAGCACACCAAGAAACTTGCTATTGGAGCCCGCATTGGTCACGATGGTCTTGCCACCCTTGTTGGAAACCAGCGAGGCCACCGGCATGCCATCGTGGGTGTGGCCGCCCATGATGGCGTCAATGCCAATGACCCGGCTGGCCATCTTCAAATCCACATCCATGCCGTTGTGGCTCAGCACAACCACAACTTGTGCACCCTTGGCGCGCGCCTCGTCCACCATCTTCTGCATGTTGTCATCCTGGATGCCAAAGGACCAGTCGGCAACCATGTAACGCGGGTTTGCAATGGGCGTGTAGGGGAACGCCTGGCCGATGATGGCGCAAGGCACGCCATTGATCTCACGAATCACATAGGGCTTGAACACCGGGTCACCAAAGTCGGCCGTCTTGACGTTCTGGGCGACAAAATCAACTTTTCCAGCGAAGTCCTTTTCAATGATTTCCTTCACACGCTCCATACCCAGCGTGAACTCCCAGTGCCCTGTCATCACATCCACGGTCAGCAACTTGCACGCGTCCACCATGTCCTGGCCGTTGGTCCACAAAGCCGTACCGGATCCTTGCCAGGTGTCGCCGCCATCCAGCAGCAGTGCACCGGGCCGGCTGGCTTTCATGCGTTTGACCAGTGTGGCCAAATGCGCGAAACCACCCACTTTGCCGTAGCGTTTGGCGGCCTTCTCATAGTCGAGACAGGTCAGCGCGTGGGCCTCTGCCGTCCCGGGTCGAATATTGGACACCTTGAGCAGATGCTCGCCAACCAGATGCGGCAAGTTGCCCTTCATGCTTCCCAGACCAATATTAATGCTGGGCTCCCGGAAATAAATCGGCTTGAGCTGGGCGTGGCAATCCGTCATGTGCAAAAAGGACACATTGCCGAACTTGGGAATGTCGTACAAACCGCTAGATGCCGTAGCAGCATCTGCTTCGGCATAGGTTCCCAGCCCCATACCTGCCATGGTGCCGGCACCCAACACCTGAAAGAACTCACGCTTGGTTAAATTCATAAATACGCAATCACAAAATTAACAAAAACAAAAATACCCGAACAGGCGTCGGGTATGGAAAATTTATTGATTGACCGGGGACTTCGGATCCAGCAGCAACGCCAGAACATCCGCCACCTGAGATTCGGTCAGAATGCCCATATGCCCCGCGCGCGGCATGTTGGAGCATGCGTTGTAGGCCTTGCTGTTCCACACCTTGCCCCAGGTGTACTCAACGATAGGCTTGGCATCAGGACTGGCTGGGTCTGCAACCCCACGCAACTTGCCGTAGTTGTAAAGGCTCGGGCCAATGGTGCCGAAAGAAATCTCTTTCTTGTCGATCTGGTGACAGTTGTAGCAATTGCCGCCGTTGGGTGTTTTGGCATCATCCGTCCAAGTCAGGCCACGACCGCTTTGGGCAATTTTTTCGCCCTCTTTCCAGTCTCCGAGAAACTTGCCATTGGATGGCCATTTCACGGATTTGAGGTTGCTGGCCTCAATCGCTTTGGCGGAAGCGTCATCCAGCGGCTGACCGGCAACATCTGCAGCACTGCACACCCGATTGGTCTCATCTGTGTCGAGAACAGCGGCTTTGACGATCCCTTCATCCCTGAAAGATGCCTTGACGATTTTGGTCGTTAGCTGATCCAAATCGGCTGCACCAGGAAGCGCGGCACATCCAGCGACCACGGCAGCAGCAGCCATTGCAGACAAAAAAATCCGGTGTTGTTTTTTCATGATTTTTCTCCGCCTTTTCAGCGCTTGATGGCTGGCGCAACAGACGCTGAGCCCTGACTGTTAACCCCGAGGTACACCCCGAGTGCAACCGTGGCATCGCTGCCGAAACCCGGATAAGGAAAGCGTTGTTGCCGGTAGCAATCGTTCAGACGCTGTTGCATGCCCCACATCTGCCCGTTGGAAACGCGGTAGGCCGGCCAGGCGGCAAAGCCAACGCCATCACCAGGATTCTTGGTAAGGTTGGGCAAGTCCTGAAGACGAATGCGGGTATTGTCTTGTCCGTGGCACGATGCACAGGAAAAATCATGGGGCCCCGCCCTTTGGAAGAACAGGCGCTTGCCCACCTCATAGAACGTCTTTTCCTGCGCATGGTTTTGGGACAGGTTGAAACGCAACCCTTTGGATTCAGCAGCAATCCAAGTGGCCAGCGCCGTCATGTTGTTTTGTTCACCCTTGCCAAATGGGGTTTTGGCAATGTCCGCGGCATTGAAACCCTGCAACGTTTCCATGCAGGTCAAGAGGCGGGACTCCAGATCCTGGACCCGGTTGGTATCCGCAAAATACCGGGGTAACTCAACAAAAGCGCCCTTGACAACACCGGGGCCCTTACCCAGATCACACTGCTGAAGCGACACGTTCCTGGGACCGCGCTTCTGTGACCAAAGACCTTCGCCCTTGGCTTCAAACAAGTCGGACGGGTTTCCATCCTGCAACATGGCCCGGTACTCCTCAATCGACTGCACCGCCGATTTCTGGGCCATGGCCCCCGTACTCGCCAAGCACGCAAGAGCGATCAGCGTCAGTGTTTTTGTCATCCTCTTGTCCAATCTGCTTTTTAATTTTTACAAGGTAAACAGGGGAAGTAGAACTTCCCCTGGGCAATACATCAAATCAAATCAAACCAAATCAGGACACAGTCGCTTCGTCGCTGCGGGTGTCGCCCCGGTTGTCTTTCCAATTTACGGCGATTTTGTCACCTGCCTTGGCACCTTTGACCACGAATTGAAGGAATGGATTCTTGGACACAGCCGGGCCCCATTCCGCAGTCAAAACGGTCTTGCCGTTATGGGTTGCTGTTACTTCCTGGATGTACCAGGCTGGGACGATCTTGCCAGCCGCATCCTTGCGCTGACCGCCCTCCATCTCATGCGCCATCAGAACGCGAACGGTTGTTTTATCGCCAGCTGCCTGGGCACGAATGCGCATTGGATCTGCCATTTTTAGCTCCTAAATCAAAATTGAAAAATTAATTGTTTGGTCAATCAGCCGCCGCAGCCACCGAGCGTGACTTTGACTTCCTTCTTGGCGAACAAAACCTTGCCATCGTTCATGATTGCAATGGCATACACATCGGAAGACTGGCCCATCTTGACGCGCGCAGAAAATGCGGCGTCCACGCTGTCAGTCATATGGAACATGGCCGTCAAGGTAGCAGGGTTCTTTTCAACCATGATGAGCATGCTTTTCACGCCCGTCAAGGTCGTCGCAACGGCGACTGGCACCACAGAGCCATTCTCGGCAATGTCAGGAGCGGTGATTGAAACGTCCTTGCTTTCGGTCGGGGCGCCGGCACCCAATGCCTTGAGTGCGTCGGCAACGGATTTGGCTTCAAAAGCGTCCTTATTGAAGGCCGCGAAGGCGAACTGGGGGAACAGGCCCGTGGTGGCCAAAAGGCCAGCCACAACGGCAGTTTTCTTGAGTGCTTGTCTGCGAGATTGCATGTAGTTTCTCCTGGTTGAACAAATGGTAATCAAGTAATAGAAAAGTAGTGACCGTGATTTCCCTGATGCCTACTTGGCAGCGCCTGTAGCGAGCCAGGTTGCGATGGCTTTGGCATCTGCATCAGGCAGCGATTGGGTTGGCATCGGAATGGGACCCCATACGCCTGAGCCGCCTGACTTGATCTTGGCCGCAAGATAGTCCGCTTTGCCGGCATGCTTCTTGGCGATGTCAGCAAAACTGGGGCCTACGATCTTCTTGTCAACCCCGTGGCAAGCGACACAATTGTTTTTCTGCAGCAATGCCAGCGCCGCTTTGGAATCTGCGCCGCCCGCTGGTGCTGGCGTGCTGACTTTAGGAGCATCGGCCACCTTCACCGGTGCTGCGGCTTGTGCCACCACCACGGGTGCAGTTGCGGCAGCACCAGGAGTCGGAGCCCTGCCTTCAGGTTTGGTCGTATCAACACCATGCTGCGCGCCAATCGGACGGTTCTGCTCAGCCAGATTGCCATGTGCGTTGCGCGCAAAGTCGGGCAGAAAGGAAGCAACGGTTGGTTCAGTAGCACAATCCTTCATGCAGGCGATGTTCTTGACATCTGGCGCCTTGGTACCCTTGAACTCGTTGCCCGGCCACATGGCGTGCTCGGTTGTCATGCCATTGCGGTTGGGCATGCGGGCTTGCACCTCGGCAATGTTTTTGTCAGACAACGTGAAGTTGTCGGGTACAACACCGCTGAGATTCAACAAGAAGGCAGTCACCGCATAGACTTCTTCCGTCGTCAGCGACTTGGGCTGTGTCCATGGCATGGCGCGGTTGATGTAATCCCAGATGGTGGAGAGCGTAGCTACCTTCATGAACGTGGTACGACCGGCGGTCGAGTCCTTGAGCTTGGCCACATGACCGGTCTTCACGTCCTCAGCGGTGGTGCCGCCAACCAGCGGGCTGAAAACCTCACCGGAATCACCGAATACACCGTGGCAGTGAGAGCACTTGGTCTCCCAAACGTCCTGCCCCTTGGAGACGGAACCCGAACCTGCAGGCAAGCCCTTGAAGTCCGGACGCACGTCAATATCCCAGGCAGCCACTTCTTTGGGGGTCGCCGCCCGGCCAACGCCCGGATATTGCGCACCGGTCTGCGCTAGCGCACAGCCGACCACGGCCATCACCGCTACTGCGACTGCTGCATTACGAAAGCTGAACATTTTTCACCTCGCCATTTTCCTGTATCAGCCATGATTGAATGGCGTTGTTGTGATAGATCGACCGTGTACCGCGTACGGCACGCAGTTGCTTGTAAGTGGGCTGCACATAGCCGGTTTCGTCAGAAGCACGGCTCTGGACAATGGCTGGTTTGCCATCCCAAATCCAGTCAATGTTGAAGCGGGTGAGCGCCTTGGAAAGCACAGGTGTTTCCAAGCGGGCTTGGCGCCAGTTGCGGCCGCCATCCACCGACACATCCACCTTCTTGACCTTGCCCCGGCCCGACCACGCCAGACCCGTGATGTTGTAGAAACCCTTGTCAAGCAGGACTTGGCCACCGGACGGCGTAGTCACCACGCTCTTGCATTCCTGAATGTTGGTGTACTGCCGCTGCAAGCCGCTGGGCTGCAGATCGATGTAGTGCACGGCCTCGTCCTTGGTCGCATAAGGCTTGTCACCCACTTCAATGCGGCGCAGGTACTTGACCCAACTCACGCCTTGCACCCCCGGTACGATGAGGCGAAGCGGATAGCCGTTTTCGGGACGCAACATCTCGCCGTTCTGGCCATAAGCAACAAAAACTTCACCCGACTTGATCAAGCTCATCGGAATGGTGCGCGTCATGGACGAGCCATCGCCCCCCTCTGCCAAGACAAACTTGCCGTTGGTGAGGTCGGCACCCGCCAGTTCAAGCAAGGTGATCAGCGGCACGCCCGTGAACTCACTGCAGGAAACCATTCCGTGCGTGTACTGGGCGGTTGGCACAGCCACATTGCCCCATTCAGCCGCCGTGTTCGCTCCGCACTCAATGAAGTGGAAGCGCGAAATGGAAGGCAAACGCATGATCTCGTCCATGGTGAACACCTTGGGCGTCTTCACCATGCCGTTGATCATGAAGCGGTGCTTGGACGGATCAATGTCCCACCAGCCCTGATGGTGGCGTTCAAAATGCAAGCCGCTGGGTGTAACGATTCCAAACAGCGACTGCAAGGGCGCAAACGAGACGGATGCCTGCGTTGTCTGTGTCAATCCAGGGCTCTGGCGACGCTGCACATTGGCTTCAAACTTGGATGGTTTGCCGTAACTTCCTTCGGAAGAAACGCCCTGCCCCAAACTGGTCGCATGCTCCGGCAGATTCAGAATATTCGGGTCACCCCCCTCTGTGGGAACCGGGTTGCCCTGCGCCATCGCGATGGGAGCCGCTACACCTGCTGCGGCTGCAGCAAAGGCGTTGCGCAGAAAATCGCGACGCCCACTTTTCGCCTCGGCAAATACTGTCTTGATGCCTTCGCGGCTCAAAAAATTCTCAGGCGCCTTGATGATGCGGCCTGAACCCATAACTTCTTGCTTCACATGTTCTCCTTCACTTGTTGGGCTTCCAACGACTCAACGTTTAAACAATATATTCAAATGCACTGATATATTATTGACAAAAGAAACTGACAAATTGATGACGCCCCGCCATAAATGGCATCACGTCACTTGAAACGATAGTGATCGCGGTTCAACACGGCACTCACCGCTGTAACCTCTTCAGGAAACAACCCCAGATTCATTTCCGTGTTGCATTGCTCCACCATGCCCCGCAATATGCCTGGCGTGTTAACCCGCCCAGCCGGCCGGTAGATGGCCGAACCGTCGCCGCCAACCTTCTGCTGGTGACAAGCCGAACATTTGTTGTCAACTATCAGCTTCTCGCCCAGTTTCAGGTCGGCACCCTGGAAAATGGATGGGACCTGGGCGTGCACGCTTCCGCAAAAAAACGTAAGTAAGCAAAGAAATTTATACATAACGTGCTGCCCTGGTGCGACCTCTGTCAAATTAAAAACGATGCGAATACATCAGCTGCAGGTTGGTCTGCTCATGCGTCGTCGTCACACCATTGGCGTTGGTCACCGTAGTTTTTGGCGCCATCGCTAACGAAAAATTGATAGCCCCAGCCTGTGTTACCTGGTATCCGAAACCAGCAGTTATATGACTTTTAATGGTGGCTGGGAAGAGAGGATTCACCAAATCTTCCGGAATAGGGTTGTCTGCAAGATTGACACCCGCACGAAGAGTCAGCGCGTCATTGGCGCGCCATGCAACCCCAATACTCAATACAGTCTGATCTTTCCAGTTTTGTGGTAACGCGAAACTGACGCTACCTCCCATTCCGGCGCTGTCATAGCGCATCCGGAAGCTCTTCATCGTGTCAGCCCAACCGATCGACTTCAAATCTGCTGCAACCAATAGTGCAGGCGTCGCTTGCCAGCTTCCACCAACCGCCAAAACGGACGGCCACTGAAAATCGATAAGTGTGATGGTTCCGACGTCGTTAAACCCACCGGCTGCAGTAATGCTCGCAGAACCCGCTGCAGTTTTCATGTCATCCAGTTTGGATTTGAACTGGTAAGAGCCGCCTACATTCACGTCTTTGCTGACCTTGTAGACCGCACCCAACTTGGCGCTGTAGCCGGTTCCCTTTGCGGCACCGGTGTTTTTGTCCCCGTCGGAGAAATTGATACGCGCCCACGGCGCGCCACCCAACGCAGGAAGTGCCGCCGCAAGATTGCCGCCGCTAGCAGTCACCATGCCACCCAGCTGCGCACCCGACGCAGCCATCAACAGGTCCATGCCAGCCCACATGAAATCAAACGTCGCCCCCAACGTCAATTCGGGACTGGCCTGGTAGGCGATAGGAATGATGATTTTCCCGACGCCCAGCTCTGAACGCACATCAGCACCCGAACCACCAGCCATAAAGGTATTTGCGCCGTACTCAGTTCCCATGCCACCTTGCGCAAACATACCAAAGCCGTACGTGAGTGAACCACTACGACGCGCATAACCGAGAGCAGGCATGACATAAGAGGTACCACCAGAATCCGCGGTAGGCATACCAGTCATCGAAGCCGAGATCTTGGGGCCAAGCAGTCCTACAGCCACATCCAGCCGAGCACCTTCCGTCATCAGGCCCAAGGTTGCCGGATTTTGAGCCATCGCCGCCGTACCGTTGTCAAAGCTTTGCGATGCACCACCCATACCTGTCGAGATCGGACCGTAGCCTTCCATATTCATGCCGTTCGTAGCAAACGCCGAGGTTATGCAACCACCAAGAATCAAAGCCACCGCCAGCGGGCGAAGCCGGGTTGTTGTACGTGATGAGGTCAATGTATGTCTCCGGTTTGATATTTTTTAACGTGAACTACCAGCTTAAAACTCGCCCTTGGAGGCGCGTTCCATCATTTCATACAGCGTGCTGCGCACAGCCCAGGCGTGCTCTTTCAATGGCGAAGGCAACTTGCGACCCATCTTGACCATCATGTCCATGTTCAGGGTGTAGAGCCACAGGCCGTCTGCCTTTTCGACCACGGAGACGCGGCAAGGCAGGTAGGCTGACATGGCCGGGCTGAAGTCCACCATCTCACGGGCGGTAGATGGGGTGCAGAACGAGTACACGGTCAGCAGCTTTTGCTTCACGCCGGTACGGGCTTCCAGCTCTTTGGACAGTGGCAGGATGCCCACTTCCTTCATATTGCGTTCGGTGGCGACGCTGCGCAGAATTTGCTCGATGTCATCGCCGGTGACGCCTGCCTTGACTTTGCGTTCCCAGGTTGTCGCGACCGCAATGTCGCCATCCGCCTCTACCCAGCGGTCCCACATGCGACTGGCTTCAGCGCCGGCGCCATCTTCGAGCTTACCAAGGGTGCCAATCGTGCCGCAGCCAGTCAAAAAGACTGCGCCCAGCAAAACCAGGGCGCGAAGAGAGGGTGACAACAAATTCATGGGTACTCCGTATTTCGGGTTGGGGGAAGTCAGCAAGATCACACAAATGGTCTTTTTCTGAAGCTGATGAATCATCTTGCAAATAGCAAAAGAAAGTAATTGGTAGATACCCTATACCCATCGGGGTATGGTATTTTTTTAAATTTCTCCACTGAAATTCACTTCCAATCGACTATCTGGCACACTTAACTTGCCACCATATTTATTTGCAAAACACCATGACCAAGAAGATCACCGCAGTAGCGAAGCCAAAGTCCACCGGTTTGACGCAGGACTATCGCCAAGAGCATCAAAAAGATATGGTTAATCGCCTGCGCCGCATTGAAGGACAGGTGCGCGGGATTGTGGACATGATTGAAAAAAATCGTTCCTGTGAAGACGTTGCCACCCAGATGTCGGCCGCCCGAAAAGCGATGGACAAGGCGTTTTACCGAATGATGACCTGCTCACTGATTGAAGCAGTGAACGAATCGGAAACCGATGCACAAGCCATCCAGGAGGTGGAACGCTCTGCCCGCCTGATGGAAAAATTTGCGTAAAAAAACCCGCTCACGAGCGGGTTCCGGGAACTGATGACTATCGGATCGCTTACTTGGCGCCTGCCAGGATCCAGTCAGCCAGTGTTTTGGTATCCGCATCACTCAAAGCTGCCTGTGCGGGCATGGGAATGGGGCCCCACTTGCCAGCGCCACCGGCCTTGATATTCTTGATCAGGCTTGCCTCAGCATCCTTCTGCCCAGCATACTTTTTGGCAACCTCCAGATAGGCAGGCCCAACGATCTTCTTGTCCACACCGTGGCAAGCCATACAGTTGTTCTTTTTGGCCAAGTCCAGGCTGGCAAAAGCCGGCGCGGACACCAGCACCGCAGTGCCCACCAAAATTTGTACGAATTTCATTTTGTCTCCTCAATAATAGTTAAAACCAACCGTCCAACGCTCATTTGTAGCGAGTGGCCATGACATCCAGACTCACCGGCTTGATGCGGCTGGCCATTCCGGCACAGCCAAACGCCTCGAAGCGCGCCTTGACGATGCCACGTGCCGCATTTTTGGCCGCTACCAGCGCCTTGCGGGGGTCAAACTCGCTGGGCTGCTGGGCAAATACCTGGCGCATGGCGCCGGTCATGGCTAGTCGGATGTCGGTGTCGATATTGATCTTGCGCACACCGCTCTTGATGCCCCGCTGAATTTCTTCCACCGGCACGCCATAGGTTTCCTTGATGTCGCCACCAAACTGGCGAATGATGGCCAGCCACTCCTGTGGCACGCTGCTCGATCCGTGCATCACCAGATGGGTGTTGGGGATCTGGGCGTGAATGGCCACGATGCGGTCCATGGCCAGAATGTCGCCCGTGGGCTTGCGGGTGAACTTGTAGGCACCGTGGCTGGTGCCAATGGCGATGGCCAGCGCGTCCACACCGGTCTTTTCCACAAAGTCTTTGGCCTGCACGGGGTCGGTTAGCATCATCTCGTGCGTCAACTTGCCTTCAGCGCCCACGCCGTCTTCCTCACCTGCCTCGCCGGTTTCCAGGCTGCCCAGGCAACCCAGTTCACCTTCCACCGACACGCCCACGGCATGCGCCATTTCGCCCACACGGCGCGTCACATCCACGTTGTACTCGTAGCTGGCAGGCGTCTTGCCATCGCCCATCAAGGAGCCGTCCATCATCACGCTGGTGAAGCCCGAGCGAATGGACTGAATGCACACTGCCGGCGTGGTGCCGTGGTCCTGGTGCACCACCACGGGAATGTCCGGGTGGCTCTCTACCGCCGCCATCATCATGTGGCGCAAGTAGGCTTCACCCGCGTATTTGCGGGCGCCTGCCGAGGCTTGCAGGATCACCGGGCTATCGGTGGCCTGTGCAGCCTCCATGATGGCCTGGATCTGCTCCAGGTTGTTGACGTTGAAAGCGGGGACGCCGTAGCCGTTCTCGGCGGCATGGTCCAGCATTTGGCGAAGGGAAATAAAAGCCATGAAAATCTCCTGAAGTTATGAACAAAATAGGCCTGTAGCCCCCGCAGAAAATGCGCAGGCAGCTACAGAATCGATAGCAAACGAATAACGAAGTGATGTCGCGTCACAGGCCGCTCGCATCGGCGCGCTTCTGCAGAATCTCGAAGGCTGGCAGGGTCTTGCCTTCCAGCACCTCCAGAAAGGCACCGCCCCCGGTGGAGATGTAGCCCACCTGGTCTGCAATGCCATATTTGGCGATGGCGGCCAGCGTGTCCCCGCCCCCGGCGATACTGAAGCCGCTGGATTCAGCGATGGCTTTGGCAATGGTTCGGGTGCCGTTCTCGAAGGCCGCAAACTCGAATACGCCGACCGGGCCGTTCCATACGATGGTGCCGGCGTGCTTGAGTTGTTCGGCCAGACGCGCGGCGGTCTCGGGGCCGATGTCCAGAATCAGGTCGTCGTCGGCCACGTCGGTAGAGCGCTTGATGGTGGCAACCGCATCTGCGCTGAAGTTTTTGGCGGTCACCACATCGGTGGGGATCGGCACCTCGGCACCCCGGTCTTTCATGGCCGCAATGACGGCTTTGGCCTGATCCAGTAAATCGGGCTCGGCCAAGCTCTTGCCAATGTTCAGGCCGGCTGCCAGCATAAAGGTGTTGGCAATGCCGCCACCCACGATCAACTGGTCCACATTGCGGGCCAGGCTTTGCAAAATGGTGAGCTTGGAGCTGACTTTGGAGCCGCCCACGATGGCCACCAGCGGACGCTTGGGGTTGGCTAGCGCGGTGTTGATGGCATCAATCTCCGCCGACAACAGCGGCCCGGCGCAGGCAATCGGTGCATATTGGGCGATGCCGTAGGTGGTGCCTTCGGCGCGGTGCGCCGTGCCAAAGGCGTCGTGCACAAAAATGTCGCACAGGGCGGCGAGCTTGCGGGCCAAGGCCTCGGTGTTTTTCTTCTCGCCGACGTTGACGCGGCAGTTTTCCAGCATGACGATGTGGCCCGGGGCCACGGTGACTCCATCGACCCAATCGGCAATCACCGGCACCTCGCGGCCCAGCAACTCACCCAGACGTTTGGCCACGGGGGCCAGCGAATCTTCGGGTTTAAACACCCCCTCGGTCGGGCGGCCCAGGTGGCTGGTCACCATGACTGCAGCGCCCGCGTCCAGCGCCATCTGGATACAGGGCACGGATGCGCGGATGCGGGTGTCCTCGGTGATGCGCCCTTCGCCACCGGCGCTGAAATCCAGCGGCACGTTCAGGTCCGCGCGAATGAACACGCGCTTGTTCAAGGCGAACCCGCTTTTCACCACATCGGCAAAGCGCAAGACTTTCATTTGGAGCCTCCAGCCACCACGCGCACCATCTCCAGGCACTTGTTCGAGTAGCCCCACTCGTTGTCGTACCAGCTGATCAGCTTCACAAACGTGCCGTCCAGTGCGATCGATGCGTCCGCATCAAAGATCGAGGTGCGGGTGTCACCACGGAAGTCGGTGGCCACCACTTTGTCTTCGGTATAACCCAGCACGCCTTTGAGGGCGCCTTCGGATTGCGCCTTGATTTCGGCACAGATTTCAGCCAGGGTGGCGGAGGTGTTCAGTTCCACCGTCAGGTCAACCACCGACACGTCGCTGGTGGGCACGCGAAAGGACATTCCGGTGAGCTTCTTGTTCAGCTCGGGAATGACCACGCCCACGGCCTTGGCGGCG
>JBBRYR010000011.1:0-77815 GCA_038237415.1 Burkholderiales bacterium | reverse complement strand
TCACAATCCTTCTATGTTTGTAATCATTGGTTGGCTGGTTATCCTGGTTTGCGTGTTTGGTGTGTACATCTTCCACGGCGGCAACATCATGGTGATCCTGAAAGCGTTGCCGTTTGAGCTGATCACCATTGGCGGTGCCACAGTGGGCGCTTTTCTGGCCAATAACCAGATGAAGGTGATCAAAGCCACCATGAAAGGCCTGGGTTCCTGCTTCAAAGGCAGCAAATACACCAAGGCCCGCTACATGGAGTTGATGGCGCTGATGTTCGACATTCTCCAGAAAGCCCGCAAAGAGGGCCTGATGGCGATTGAAAAAGATGTGGAGGAGCCGCACGAGTCGGAGCTCTTCAAGAAATACCCCACAGTGGGTACCGACCACCATGTGGTCGAATTCATCACCGATTACCTGCGCATGATGGTGTCAGGCAACCTGAACGCCCACGAGATCGAATCGCTGATGGACAGCGAAATTGACACCCACCACCACGAAGAGCACGCCGCCGTTGCGGCCCTGCAACGCGTGGCGGGTGGCCTGCCCGCCTTTGGTATTGTGGCGGCCGTTCTGGGCGTGGTGAACACCATGGGTTCGGTGGGCCAGCCCCCTGCGGTGCTGGGCGGCATGATTGGCTCTGCCCTGGTGGGAACCTTCCTGGGGATTTTGCTGGCCTATGCCTTTGCCGAGCCACTGGCTGGAGTGCTGGAGCAAAAGGTGGAAGAAAACGGCAAAGAGCTGCAGTGCATCAAGACCACCTTGCTGGCCAGCATGCAGGGCTACAACCCCTCTACCGCGATTGAGTTTGGTCGCAAGGTGCTGTATTCCACCGAGCGCCCCACATTTGCTGAACTTGAAGCCTATGTCAAGAAAAAGTAAGGCCATGGGAATCTGAGCATGGCTACGGACGCAAAAAAACTCCAGCCCATCATCATCAAACGGGTCAAGAAGGGCGGCCACGCGGTGCACGGGGGTGCGTGGAAGATTGCCTACGCCGACTTTGTGACCGCCATGATGGCGTTCTTTTTGCTGATGTGGCTGCTGGGAAGCACGTCGGAAGGCGACAAAAAAGGCATTTCGGACTACTTTCAGTCGCCGCTGAAGGTGGCCATGCAGGGCGGCAGCGGTGCGGGCGCCAGCAACAGCGTGGTAAATGGCGGCGGCAACGACCTGACACAAAGTTCCGGACAATCCAAGCGGGGAGATGGCGCCGACCGGACCGCCAGGAAAATGTCAGGCGAAAAGCTGAAGGCCGAAGTGGCCAAACGTGACGCCAAAATGCTGGCGGCTCTGAGCGCCAAGATTGCCAGCGCCATTTCCAGCAACCCCAAATTGGCGGAGTTCGCCTCCCAAATCCGGATGGAAATCACACCGGACGGCCTGCAGATCCAGATCGTCGATGATCAAAAACGCCCCATGTTTGACAGCGGGAGCTCCAGCGTCAAGCCCTACATGCAGGATATTCTTCGCGAAGTGGGCATTGCCCTGCTGGACGTAGAAAACAAGATAAGCCTGGACGGCCACACCGACCGATCCTCCTACAGCAACGCGGCGCGGGGCTACAGCAACTGGGAGTTGTCAGCCGACCGTGCCAATGCAACCCGCCGGGAGCTTGCCGCAGCGGGCATGCCGGAAGACAAATTGGCCCGAGTGGTGGGCATGGGATCGAGCTTGCCGATGGATCCCGCGGACCCCTTGAGCCCGACCAACCGGCGAATCAGCATTTTGGTAATGACCAAGGACGCCGAGGAGCGGCTCCTTGGGGGCGCAAAAGTTCCGGTAGAAGTGGAAACCGAAGCCAGCCCAGCCCAGACGGCAACCACGGTCAAGGCAACGCCCTGATACCCGCCAAAATTCAGTCATACTTGCAAATATACGTAATACACCCGGGAAAGGGTAATCCATGTCAAAAGAACTGCGCTTTTTAGTCGTCGACGACTTCTCCACCATGCGGCGAATTGTCCGCAATCTGCTCAAAGAAAGCGGATACGCTGAAGCGGACGAGGCCGAAGATGGCGTAGTGGCCCTGCAAAAGCTTCGCAGCTCCACTTTTGATTTCGTGGTGAGTGACATCAACATGCCCAATATGAACGGGTTCCAGTTACTTGCAGAAATCAAGAAAGACGAAAAGTTGAAACACCTGCCGGTGTTGATGGTGACCGCCGAAGCCCGCAAGGAAGACATCGTCATGGCAGCGCAGCAAGGTGCTGCCGGCTACATCGTCAAGCCTTTTACCAAGGCAACGCTGGAAGACAAAGTCAACCACATCCTCACCAAAATGGGACTGAAGTAGCCATGTCCGTCGATAGCCCGTCACCCGCAACAGTCCATGCGCCAGTGGTTGATGTCCACCAGCAAATTGGTGCACTGACCCGTCAGTTGCACGACTCGCTTGCCGGGTTGGGTCTGACCGAAAAGGTCAAGGACTGGGCAGGCGAACTCCCCGATGCCAAGAGCCGCCTTTCCTACATCGCCAAGCTGACGGGTGAAGCGGCGGAAAAAGTGCTGAATCAGGTCGATCAGGCCAAGGCGCAAAACGACCACATGGCCACTGAAACGCGGCGCATTGGTGCATTGGTTAACCAGGACCCCGCTGCCGTGGTGGCCAGTGGCCTTGTGACGAATTTCGTCTCGGATGTAGAGCAGTCCAGCAAGAAGGTCGACGCGCATCTGACTGAAATCATGATGGCGCAAGACTTTCATGACCTCACGGGTCAGGTCATCGCCAAAGTGGTCATGCTGGCGGCCACCATTGAAGAGCAACTGGTGCAATTGCTGATACAGACTGCACCCGCTGATGCAGCCACCAAAGTGACCGTGGCGCATGGCGAATATGTGCCGGCGCTTGACGGCCCGGTCGTCAACCCGCAGGGCAATCCTGACGTGGTAACTGACCAGTCACAAGTCGACGATTTATTGGCCAGCCTGGGCTTCTGAGTCTTTTGAATTAAGCGGGGCATTCGCCCTCTTATTGACCTTTAGTTCCGGGGGTCGCTCGCGACAATGGTGGCAACTTCAGAGCCCCGCCACCATGGAATCAGGTAGTCAAGATCGCAATTTACCCGCCACCGAGCGCAAGCTCAAGAAGGCGCGGGAAGACGGCCAGGTCGGCCGGTCCGAAGATCTGAAACACCTGGCTGTTCTCGGCGCTGGCTCTGCCTGCGTTCTGATTCTTGCCCCCATTCTGTTTGAACGTTTGCAGCAGAGCATGGGGCAGCAATTGTCATTTGATGCGGCAACGATCATGCAAACCGGCAGCATGCTGAAGCGCCTGGAGAGCGCCACCGCAATCGGCCTCGCTGGCTGCGCGGCGTTTGCACTCATCGTTACCGCAGCGGTCATTGTGGCATCGGTGGCTTCGGGCGGCTGGGTTAGCAGCCTGAAGCCCGTCATGCCCGACTTCAGCCGCCTCAACCCACTTTCGGGCTTTGGCAATCTGTTCACCAAGAAAAAGCTGGTGGACGTGGCGAAGATGACCTTCCTCACCGCCCTCCTGTTTGCCATTGCCGGAATATTCCTGAGCAACGGGCTGCAAACCATCGCGTCTTTGGTATTGCAGCCATCCAGCTCCGCCATCAAGCACCTGACAGAGTGGCTGACCAGCGGGCTTGGCCTGATGCTGTTGCTGCTGTTGGCCGCAGCCGTGGTGGATGTGCCCTTGCAGGCGTTTCTGCACAAGGGGGAAATGAAAATGTCCCACCAGGAAGTGAAGCAGGAGGGTAAGGAGTCGGACGGTAACCCGCAGATCAAGCAGAAGATTCGCCAAAAGCAGCGTGAAATGTCGCAGAAGAGCAGCGTCAACTCCGTGCCAAAAGCCGACTTTGTGGTGATGAACCCCACTCACTTTGCTGTAGCCATCCGCTATGACGAAAAAACGATGCGGGCCCCCCAAGTGATCTCCATGGGCGCGGATCTGCTGGCCATGAAGATTCGGGATATTGCCCGACAGCATTCCATCCCCGTGTTGCAGTCGCCCATGCTGGCACGCGCGCTGTATGCCAACTCCGAGATTGACCAGGACATTCCCGCCAGCCTGTACACCGCGGTGGCGCAAGTGCTGGCCTATGTCTACAAGCTACGCGCAGCCATGCGTGGTGATGGCCCGATGCCGGGCGAAGTGCCCGAGCCGTTTGTTCCACCTGAGCTCGATCCTCTGTCGAAAACCATCAAGGCGGTCACCGCATGAACGCACAACTGAAGTCTTTCCAGCACTGGTACGCCACCAACTCCGGCGTGGTGCAAGGTGCGGCTGCGCCGATGCTGGTGGTTGCCATTCTGGCCATGATGGTGTTGCCGCTGCCGCCCATTCTTCTGGACGCTTTCTTTACCATCAACATCGCCGTGGCGCTGATGGTCATGATGGTGGCGGCCTACATGATTCGGCCTCTGGACTTTGCGGCCTTCCCGTCCGTGCTCTTGCTCACGACGCTGATGCGGCTGTCGCTCAACGTCGCATCCACCCGCGTGGTGCTGCTGGAAGGCCACACCGGCGCGGGTGCCGCAGGCGCCGTGATTGAGGCCTTTGGCCACTTCCTGATTGGTGGCAATTTTGCCGTCGGCTTGATCGTTTTTGCCATTTTGGTGGTCATCAACTTCGTGGTGGTGACCAAGGGCGCCGAGCGCATTGCTGAGGTGTCTGCCCGGTTTACCCTGGACGCCATGCCCGGCAAACAGATGGCCGTGGACGCCGACCTGAATGCGGGCCTGATTGACGAAAAAGAAGCCAAGCGCCGCCGGGCGGAAGTGGGCGAAGAGGCGGAGTTCTTTGGCTCGATGGACGGTGCATCCAAGTTCGTGCGGGGCGACGCGGTTGCCGGCATTTTGATTTTGCTGATCAACATCATTGGCGGCTTTGCGATCGGCATCCTGCAGCATGACCTGAGCGCCTCGCAGGCCGCCAACACCTACATTTTGCTGGCCGTGGGTGACGCACTGGTGGCGCAGATCCCCGGACTGCTGATCTCCGTAGCCGCCGCGATGGTGGTGTCACGCGTCGGCAAGGAACACGACATCGGCAAACAGATTGTGGGACAGCTGTTTGCGTCTCCACGCGTTCTGGGCATTACGGCAGTCATCATGTTCATTCTGGGTGTCATACCCAACATGCCGCATTTTGTGTTTCTCACCATCGCTGCGGTTCTGGCGTATGGCGCCTGGATGCTGGCCCACAAGCCGCTGCCCGTAGACCCGCAAGCGGCAGCACCAGCGCCTGCATCAGACGGCGAAGCGTCATGGGACGACTTGCAGCCAGTGGACCAGTTGGGCCTGGAGTTGGGCTACCGCCTGATTGCACTGGTTGACAAGACACGCCAGGGCGATTTGCTCACCCGGATCAAAGGGGTGCGCCGCAAGTTTGCGCAAGAAGTCGGCTTCCTGCCCCCGCCTGTGCACGTGCGTGACAACCTGGAGCTCAAGCCCAGTGGCTACCGCATCACCCTGCGCGGCGTCATTGTGGGAGAAGGCGAAGCATTCCCCGGCATGTTTCTGGCCATCAACCCGGGTGGCGTCACCACGCCCCTGATTGGAACAGCCACCACCGATCCGGCATTTGGCTTGCCCGCACACTGGATCGACGAACGGCAGAAGGAAGCGGCGCAAATGGCCGGGTTTACCGTGGTTGATTCAGAGACTGTGATGGCAACCCATTTGTCACACTTGATGCAGGTTCAAGCATCCAAACTACTCAGCCGAACAGAGACCCAACAACTCGTGGAACACGTCGCCAAACTGGCCCCTAAACTGATCGAAGAAGTCGTCCCCAAGATGGTCTCGATCGCCGTTTTCCAGAAAGTGCTGCAACTGCTGCTGGATGAGTCGGTGCACATCCGCGACATTCGCACCATCATTGAATCCATTGCCGAACACGCCACGTCAACCAGCGATCCCGCGGAATTGGCGCGTCGGGTCCGCGTAGCGCTGTCACCCGCGATCGTCCAGCAGATCTATGGATCGACCCGCGAGCTGAACGTCATCGCCATTGATCCCAGCCTGGAGCGTCTGCTGGTCCAGGCGCTGGGCAACGCATCCGGCCCGGCTCTGGACCCTGGCGTGGCCGATATGCTGACCCGCCATGCGGCTGAGACAGCCTTGAAACAAGAAGAGATCGGTGTGCCCGCCTGCTTGCTGGTACCTGATCAGATCCGCAGCGCCATTTCGCGTCTGGTACGCCGCGTGGCCCCACGCCTGCAGGTACTGGCGCACAGCGAAATTCCTGAAACCCACACCATCCGCATTGGCCCGATTTTGAGAGGCGCATCATCATGAACATTCAACGCTTTACTGCAGCCACCTCACGCGAAGCACTCGCCAAAGCACGTCTGACGTTTGGGGAGGGAACCTTGATTCTCTCCAATCGTCCGACCGAGAACGGCGTGGAAGTGGTCGCCACGGCCGAGAACGCTCTGGCTGCACTCGATCGCCACGATGGCTCCCAGCCACAGAAACCAGTGGGTAACCCCAATCGCAGCAACGGCAGTTCCAGCAGCACCGGTGCCAAAGAAGTAGTTACCCGGGTCGAAGATGATGCAGCTCAACTGGCCATGAGCACGTTATCCTTTCAGGACTACGTTCGTGAGCGCATGCTGCGCCGTCGCCATGAAACAGCGGTTAGCCAGAACGAGTCGACCCGTTCAGAGGATCTGCAGCAGGACCGCCCACGCCCGGCATCGCCCGAGCGAACCCAGGACATTCCGGCAATCACCGTTTCAGCACCCAAAGCAGCACCCATTCGCAAGACGCAGGCAACGGCAACCCAGTCGAACGCAGTCCCGCAGGGCATTGCGGCTGAACTGCATGCCATGAAAGAACTGATCGAAGATCGGTTCAACACCCTCAATTGGCTGGGGCAGGCGCGCCAGAACCCGATTCAGGCGAACCTGATGCTCAAGCTCATCCGTGCCGGCTATTCCCCCAACCTGTCACGGGCTATCCTGGAGCGCATGCCCCAGGAAATGGATGCGGGCGAATCCGTGCGCTGGGTCGTGGATGTGCTGGAACGCAATTTGAAGACCGATGCCAAAGGCCCCTCCTTGGTGGATGAGGGAGGCACGTTTGCACTAATTGGTTCCACCGGCGTTGGCAAGACAACCACGGCGGCCAAGCTGGCCGGACTGTGCGCACGAACCCACGGGCCGGGAAGCGTGGGGTTGATCACACTGGACACCTACCGCGTGGGGGCACACGAACAACTGCGCACGTACGGGAAGATGCTGGGTGTCGTCGCGCATTTGGCGCACGACCGTGCCGCACTGAAAGACTTGCTCGGATTGCTTTCCAACAAGAAAATGGTGCTCATTGACACGACAGGTCTGGCGCCCCGGGATCCGCGCAAGCGCGAAATGCTGGATTTGCTGGATCTGCCCGATGTCAAACGTCTTCTGGTTCTGAACGCAGGTGGACATGGCGACACGCTGGACGACGTGGTTTCCTCGTTCAAACAGGCCAGCGCACAACAGGTTATTTTTTCCAAAATCGACGAGGCCGTCAAACTCGGCCCTGCTATCGATGCGGCGATACGCCACCAACTCGTGCTTCGCGGTGTCACTACAGGCCAGAGGGTCCCCGAGGACTGGGAGGCACCCAGTGCATCCAAACTGGTGAGCATGTCCATGCGCACCTCCGGCAACTCGGCATACGACCCGAAGATCAGCGACTTGGGTTTCTTCTTCAGCCAGTCCACGGGCCAAGCCTTGGCACAGGGGCATCTGAATGCTTGAATGTCCTGTCAACCAGGCTGCGGGCTTGATGGGGCTGGTCATGCCGTCGGCCCCCCGGATGGTCGCCATGGTGAGCCATGGAGATGAACAGGCTGAGTTGCCCTTGCTCTGGCGGCTTTGCTGGACTCTGGCGGAACAGGGCTACGCGGTGACGGTGCTCGACGCAACCACTGTGGAGTCCGATGCGAATCCGGGTCTGGACCAGCTGCTGGGAAACGCGTATTGGCGCGGAGCCGAGAGTCAGGACGCACCCGCCTGGACGGTCATCCCATCGGGTAAAGGCATCCAGGATTTGTGCGCACTGCCCGCGAGCAGAACGCAACGCCAGCATCGTCTGGGCGAGTTGTTTCATCAGGAAAGCATCGTCATTCTTTACAGCCGGGTTGAATGGTTGGTTCCTATCCTGGGTGAAAGTGGCGTCGAACCCCTGCTGGCATTGTCTTCGTCGAAAACTTCGCTACTAACCAGTTATCTGGCGCTGAAGCGCCTGTTGATCAATGGCAAATTGGAGCCTACCATCGTAAACTTGGTCCATGAGCCAAAACGGACTACAAGCGTGAAGCCAGTCGTTGGCTCCTCCAGCTTGGCGGACTGTGCAAGAAATTTTCTGGGTTATGAAGTGAAGGCCATCAATATTCCAGCGTCAAACGGCGAAGACCTCACTTGTCGGGCAATCCAGCGATTGGCTTTGCAATTGATGGAGAATGCCCTGTCGCTGAGCGCGGATTTTTCGCCCATGGCGGGCATGCGCCCGGATCTCAAGCTCAGTAGCGTTGATCGATTCACAGGGAGACACTGATGTATACCGCGAAGGGGCAGCTCGATCGCAACGCGCTAATCAAGCAGTACCAGCCATTGGTCAAGCGTCTGGCGCATCACATGATGGCGAAGTTACCCCCCAGTGTGGAAGTCGATGACCTGATTCAGGTGGGATTGATCGGACTGGCTGACGCACTGACACGCTATGAAGCGGCTCAGGGGGTGCAGTTCGAAACCTTTGCCACCCAGCGCATTCGCGGTGCCATGCTCGACGAGCTGCGTGGCAACGACTGGATGTCACGGGGATCCCGCAAAAGCCAGAAAGATATTGAAGTGGCCATGCGCCGCCTTGAGCACCGCTTGGGCCGTAGCCCGGTGGAGTCTGAAATTGCAGCCGAACTGGGTATGCCCCTGGCGGATTACCAGAGCCTGCTGGGAAAGGTTCGTGGAACCCAGCTGGTGTATCTGGAAGACATGGCGCGTAACGGCGAAGACGATGACAGCTACCTGGACCGCCATGTAGCGGACACCGCAGCCGACCCGCTGAACATGTTGCGGGATCAGCGTCTGCGCGAATCTCTGGTAGTGGCCATCAAGGGGTTGCCCGAGCGGGAGCAATACATCATGAGCATGTATTACGAGCAGGACATGAATCTCAAGGAAATAGCCGCCGTTCTGGATGTAACCGAATCCCGCGTGTGCCAGTTGCACAGCCAGTCGATAGCCCGCCTGCGGGCAAAAATGCGGTCACATTGAAACCGCCAGCGATGCGTGCTGGCGGACTAAGCGGATAGAACGTTGAAAGCGCCGGATTGGCGCATGGCACTTCCGTAGGTGTTGCGACCCACATAAGTAGACGGGGGAGCCGTTGGCACCACCACTTCCAGTGCGCGATCGACATACGCGGAACGCCGCAACAAGTTCTCACGCAAAGCAGGCAGCCCTTTTGCCAATGCCCTGATCCGTTGCGCCCGCATCGGCGCTGCCAAGCGGTTCCGCCCCACTTCATCGGCCATTTGAACGAGGCCCACCGCCAGTTGTTGCAGCCTCGCTCCGGCAGACTGAACGGCGTCGGGATTGCCATCTGCCAACGCAGAAGCGACCTCGGTGAACTGCAGTTCAAGGAGGTCGAGTTGATCATCTAAAGTAATAACTGACATTTCAGGGCCTTTGCACGTTGGGGTACGCGCAGGCCTCTCGCGGCTTCAGCGTACGGTTCGGTTGAGCATTTCCTGCGCGTTGGAGAGTAATTTGTCTGCAATGGCTTCGGGATTGACTACGTAGGTTCCATCCTGAATCGCAGCCCGGATGGTCGCCACCTTCTTGGTGTCCACGTCCGCAGCTTCGCCCCGGTTGGCTTTTTCCAGACCGCGCGCCAGATTCGACACCGTGACTGCCACACCGGCAGACCGGGTGCTTTCGGTTGCCGTCGCTTTGGCGGCTCCAGCCGCACTGTTCCCCTGCCCTGCTTTTTGGGCGGTAGCCGTATTGGCCTGTGTTGCTGAAACAGAAGTATCTTGGGGTTGACCGATTTTCATTGCGTTCTCCAAAACTACGATACGCGTAGCCTCGTGCATATGCTATCGACCCAATCATGACTGACTTTAGAACTATTTGCATGAAATCCGGAACTTACAGATCAATTTGCACTGTTCGGGTATCCAGTACCGTGCCTGAAGTGACCCGTCCATTTTCCATGCGAACCCGGGCAGGCTGCCCCACAACGCCTGCGGAGAGGGCCTGCGCGTCAGAAGTCACCTGAAACCCGGACCCCTGAGCCAGTACACGGACCTGCGCACCGGCTTGAAAAACCTGTGCCGGCTTGACCATGCCCTGGCGCAATGTTTGCCCCGTCGTGAGCAACCGGGTAGCGATCTGGCCCATCCAAAGCGCCGGATCCCTCAAGACCGGGCTGGCCTCCTCAGCCCAGTTGACCTCAACCTCCACCACGTCGGCCGCGGTCACGGCAGTGCCAGCAGGCACTTGTCCTTTGATCACCCAAGCCTTGCCAAACGCGTTGACGGTGACGGGTAGCGAAACATTCCAGCGACTCATACCGTCCACACAGCGCAGTCCAATACGGGTCTTGCCCCACAACCGTGACCCGGGTGGCAGGTAAGGCTCGATATTTCCACAGGCAGCCAGTTTCAACCGGCTATCCAGGCTGCCCACCGTCACGTCCATGCGAAGCGCCGCAGGGCCTGCGGGTTGCGCAGAAGCAACCGCGCTGCGCAGCCATGTCTGGGTGATGTCCTGGAACTCGGTGCCCGGCTGCTGTTGTGCCATTGCGATCGTAGACAGCATGAAGACACCCATGCAGCACGCGACTGCGGCAGACAGCCGTTTCGGTAAGTTTTGACGGGATAGATAAGACATGTTTGGCTCCTTGCGCCAGAGAACTATAGAGATTCCGGCACGACAGCAAACCCCCCAATTACCCGGTTTTAGCCCCTGTATTCAAGCGCTAGAAAACTAAAGCTTTTCTCATAATTGCCCCACGTCAAACGGTTGCGCCTTGCCATACCGCTTGAAAACCCTCCCTTAAAAGGTGATTTATGCCTGTCAACATGACCAACGCGCTGGACTTTCATTCGAAAGCCCTGGTGCTGCGCGCAGAACGGCAACGCGTGATCGCCAGCAACATAGCCAACGCCGATACGCCGGGCTACGTCGGGCGCGACATCAACTTCAAGGAAGCGATGAACGCCGCTATGGGGGGGAGCTCTCTGTCGCTGTCTCCGAGCGCGCCATCGGGCGGATCGCCTGACGGAACCACCCATTCCCGGCATATCGCGATGCAGTCCAGCACCGGGAGTCTGGGGGGCACCACCCGACTCGACTACACCGTGCAGACGCAACCCGCGATGGACGGCAACAGTGTGGACCTGGACCGCGAGCGCGCCAATTTCGTCGACAACTCCGTTCGCTATGAAGCCACCCTGCGCTTTATTAACGGCCAGTCCAAGACGATCTTGAGCGCCATTCAAGGGCAGTAGCGACAGCACACCAGATCACGGAGAAAAACCATGTCCATGTTTTCCATTTTCAACGTCTCCGGCAGCGCGGTCAGTGCGCAAGCGCAACGCCTCAACGTCGTGGCCAGCAACCTTGCCAATGCCGATGCGGTGGCCGGGCCGGACGGTCAGGCCTACAAAAGCAGGCAAGTGGTGTTTGAAACCGTACCCATGGGGTCAGACGCTTCGTCGGGCGTACGCGTGAACGCCATCAAGGAAAGCAACGAGCCCATGCGTCGCACACACAACCCGACGCACCCATCGGCCGACGCGGACGGATATGTGACGCAGTCCAACGTGAACCCGGTGGAGGAAATGGTCAACATGATCTCCGCCTCCCGGTCCTACCAGAACAACGTCGAGGTCATGAACACCGCCAAGACGCTGTTACTCAAGACCCTTCAAATGGGTCAGTGAACCTGAAAGAAACACAACATGACTACCAGCGTTACCTCATCCACCACCGCATCCACCCTGACGGGAAACGCGAGTACTGCCAAAACGGCCCAGAGCGACGCCACGGCTTCGCAGGATCGCTTCCTGAAACTGCTGGTTGCACAACTCAACAACCAGGACCCCATGAACCCCATGGACAACGCGCAGATGACCAGCCAGATGGCGCAAATCAACACGGTCACCGGCATTCAGCAACTCAACGAGACCATGAAGTCAATTGGCACGCAATTCAACTCCATGCAGGTGTTGCAAGGTGCGTCACTGATTGGGCGCGACGTTCTGGTGAACGGCAACACGCTTGCGGTGGACGCCGGCGCCGCCAAGGGCGCCATTGACCTGCCATCCAACGCTGACAAAGTGACGGTTCAGATTCTGTCCCCGGGCGGGCAGTTGCTCGATACGCTGAACCTGGGCGCCATGACGGCGGGCCGTCACGGTTTCCAGTGGGACGCCTCCAACTACACCGGCTCGGGCAGCCCGACTTTCAAAGTCACCGCCACGAACGGGACACAAGCCGTGACCGCCACATCCCTCGTTCGCGACACCATCGTCTCCATTGGCAACACGGGCACTGCGATGAGTGTGCAACTCAAAGGGCGTGACCCGGTGGCCTACGACACCATTCAAGCCATTTTGTAAAAGGAATACACCATGAGTTTTCAAACAGGTCTCTCCGGCTTGAACGCCGCCAGCAAAAGTCTGGATGTCATCGGAAACAACATTGCCAATGCGAATACGGTAGGAATGAAGTCGTCCCGCGCCGAATTCGCCGACTTGGTTGCCTCCTCCATTGGTAGCGGCGGTGGTGGCGGGTCGACCGCGGGAATCGGGGTGGCCGTGGCCACCGTCTCCCAACAATTTACCCAGGGCAACATCAACATCACGGGCAACAACCTGGACGTGGCGATCAACGGCGGCGGCTTTTTTCAGGTCACGAAGACCGACGGTTCAACGGCCTTTACCCGCGATGGCCAGTTCAAACTGGACAAGGATGGCAACATCATCACCAATACCGGCGCCAATGTCATGGGCTACACCACCGATTTGCTCGGGGCGCCCACCAGCATTACGCCCGTCAAGATGACGTTACCTACAGGCGCACCCATTGCCGCCAGTGCCACCACAACGATCACGGCTGAATTCAATCTGGATTCACGTGCTGCCGTAGCCGCCGCAGCCGTTCCGCCAACACCGCGGACCACTTACGGCACCTCGCTGACCGCCTTTGATTCGCAAGGAGCGGAAATACCCGTCAGTCTGTATTTCGAACGCGTTGCATCCACAACAACCGACAACTGGAATGTCTACGATGTGCCCACGGGCGGCGCCCCTCTGTTTCAGATGCAGTTTGATGCCGCAGGAAAGCTCACCTCCCCGGCAGCGCCGCAAGCATTGACGATCGCCACACCGTCACTGGTTACGCCCAGCATTGCAGCCGCGCTGGATGTATCCAAAGTGACCCAGTTCGGCAGTGGCTTCAACGTATCGAACCTGACCCAGAACGGATACACCTCGGGCGAGCTGACGGGCATCACCATTTCACCGTCCGGCACGATCACCACCCGCTATTCCAATGGGCAAACGCAGGCCAGAGGTCAGATCTCCCTTGCCGGCTTCCGCAACGAGCAGGGGCTGACACCCGTAGGAGGCGGTGAATATGTGGAAACCTTCGCGTCCGGTCAACCGCTGCAGGGCAACCCGGGCGTAGGCAAGTTCGGCTCGCTGCGGGCAGGTGCGGTGGAAGAGTCCAACGTCGACCTCACCGCCGAACTGGTCAACATGATGACCGCGCAGCGCGCCTACCAGGCCAACGCGCAAACCATCAAAACCCAGGACCAGGTCATGTCTACTTTGGTCAACCTGCGCTAACCGCCGGCGCGCGACGCAACGGAGTAATACCCCATGGACCGCCTCATCTACACAGCCATGTCCGGCGCCAACGCGGCAGCAAACCGCCAGGCGGTCCTGTCCAACAATCTGGCCAATGCATCGACCAACGGCTTTCGCGCCGAAATGTCCACGTATCGCGCTGTGCCGCTACTCGGCGAAGGTGCCACTACGCGGGTGTTCGCCGTGGAGTCCACTGCCGGCTACCTGGACTCACCAGGATCAGCACAACGCACCGACCGCAGCATGGATGCCATGACCGCAGGAAATTCCTGGTTCAGCGTCCAGGGACTCGATGGCAATGAGGCCTACACCCGCAACGGGCACTTCGACGTAACGGCAGATGGCACGCTGGTCACGGGCAGTGGCCTGACGGTTCTGTCCAATGGCGGCGCCCCGATTACCGTGCCTGCGGGCGCCGAACTGTCTATCGGAAACGATGGAAACATCAGCGCCAAAGTGGGCAACCAGCCGGCCAACGGTATCGGGCGCCTGAAAATGGTCACCCCCACCGGCGAAGACCCGTTGAAGCGGGGCGAGGACGGGTTGTTCAGGGCGCGCTCTGGCGACCCCCTGAACAACGACGACAACGCCCGGCTGCAGGTCGGCGCGCTGGAAAGCTCCAACGTCAACCCGATTGAAACCATGGTCAACATGATCCAGGCCGGGCGCCAGTTCGAAACGCAAATGCGGCTGTTGCAAACCGCCGAGTCCAACGACAAATCCGCCGGCCAATTGCTGAGCCTGCAAGGCTAAGCGCGCCTATCCCCCTCTCACCCAACACGGACTATTGCCATGATCAATTCACTGTGGATCTCCAAGACCGGCATGGAAGCCCAGCAAATGCAGCTGGACGTCATCTCCAACAACCTGGCCAATGTGTCGACCAACGGTTTCAAGAAGTCGCACGCGGTTTTTGAAGACCTGATGTACCAGAACCTGCGCCAGGTGGGTTCCAACACCTCGGAGCAGTCCACCTTGCCAACCGGCCTGCAGGTGGGCCTGGGTGTGCGCACGGTCGCCACGAGCCGGAATTTTTCGCAGGGCAACCTGCAGCAAACCAGCAACAACCTGGATGTCGCCATCCAGGGCAATGGCTTCTTCCAGCTCACCATGCCGGACGGCACCATTGGCTACACCCGCGATGGCGCCTTTCAGATTGACAACCAGGGGCGCCTGGTCACCGCCGGCGGCCTGCCCGTATCCAATGGCATCACGGTTCCCAGCAATGCCACCAATGTGTCTATTGCCACCGACGGTACGGTTACCGCCTCGATTCCGGGGTCCACCGCGCCGCAGTCCATCGGCACCATTGCCCTGGCCAACTTCGTCAACACGCCGGGGCTGGAGCCCAAAGGCCAAAACATCTATGCCGAAACCGCTGCGTCTGGCCAGCCCAATGCGGGCACACCGGGCACCAACGGGATCGGCTCGCTGATGCAGGGTTTTGTGGAAACCTCCAACGTCAATGTGGTGCAGGAGCTGGTCACCATGATCCAGACCCAGCGCGCCTACGAAATGAACTCCAAAGCGATTCAAACGTCGGACCAGATGCTGCAAAAACTCGGGCAGCTGTGAGAAATGCCATGAAATACGCTATGAAAAACGTAGCTGCTCGCGCAATATCCACGCGGGCCAGAGGCCTATTTCTTACCAGTTTGAGTGCCTTGGGCCTATTGTGTGGCGCGTGCGCGCCTTTGCCACAAAAGGTATCTGTCGACTTTGCCGAACCCAAGCTGGTGGCTGCGCCCGCCCCCACCACGGCGCAGCCCCGACCCCACAACGGCAGCATCTACCAGCCCGTGAGCTACCGCCCGACCTTTGAAGACCGCCGCGCACGGTTGCTCGGCGATACGGTGACGATTCAGATCGTGGAGAGCCTGGCGGCCAGCCAGGTCTCCAAATCCACGGTCAACCGCAATACGTCCATTGACACCGCGATCACCCCGCCCCTGCCCGGCCTGATCGGCGTTGACCTCAAAAACCTGGACATGGCAGCCAAGACGAACAATGACTTCTCGGGCAAAGGTGGCACGGAGGCGGCCAACACGTTCACCGGGTCGATCACCGCTACGGTCATTGAAGTTCTGCCCAATGGCAACCTGATTGTGGCCGGTGAAAAGCAGATTGGCGTCAACCAGAATGTGGACGTCATGCGCTTCTCGGGCACAGTGGACCCCCGGCTGTTGCAACCCAACAATGTGATCGCCTCGACACAGGTGGCCAACGTGCGCGTCGAGTCGCGCGGTCGCGGTCCGCAAGGTGAAGCACAAACAGTTGGCTGGTTATCACGGTTCTTTTTGAACTTTCATCCTTTCTAAAGTTATCCAGAATAGTGCCGAGGGGTAACAGATCCAGTCGGATCGCCCTGCTTACTGGCTCTGCACATGAAACCTCGGATCACCCCATCGACACGCACCGGCCTGCTCCCGCTGGTTGGGTTGGCCATGGCGGTGTGGCTGGCGCTCACCGGGAACGTACAGGCGGCCCGCATCAAGGAAGTCGCCTCCATTGAAGGCGTGCGCAGTAACCAGCTGACCGGCTTCGGACTGGTGGTTGGCCTGGATGGAACGGGTGACCAGACCACGCAAATGCCCTACACCACGCAGGGCCTGAGCAATTATTTGAAGCAACTGGGGTTGACCTTGCCCACGGCGCAACTGGCGCAGTTGCAAATGAAAAACGTCGCGGCGGTGCTGGTAACGGCCCAGCTGCCCGCCTTTGCCCGGCCGGGGCAAACGCTCGACATCAATGTCTCCTCCCTGGGCAACTCCAAATCCCTCAAAGGCGGAACCCTGATTGGCACGCCGCTCAAGGGAGCGGATGGCGAGGTCTACGCCTTCGCGCAGGGCAATTTGATTGTGGCCGGTGCAGGCGCTGCCGCCGGTGGCAGCAAGGTCACGGTGAACCACCTGAGTGTGGGTCGCATTCCGGACGGCGCGCAGGTGGAGCGCTCCGTGCCGACCGCCTTGCAGGAAGGCCCCACCGTCAGTCTGAGCCTCAATGCCACCGATTTCCAGACGGCCCACCGGGTTGCGCAGGCGATCAACCGCAAATTCGGTGAGGGCGTGGCCCAGGCGCTCGACGGTCGAACCGTGCAGGTCAATGCCCCCGTCAACCCGAATGATCGGGTCACCTTTCTGGCCGAAATGGAAGAGTTGCCAGTGCAGTCCTCCATTGCTGCTGCCAAGGTCATCATCAATTCACGCACCGGATCCATCGTGCTCAACCAGGCGGTCACCCTGGGCCCCTGTGCCATTGCGCACGGAAATCTGACGGTCACCATTTCCTCCACCCCCATCATCAGCCAGCCCAACGCCCTGTCCACCGGTGGCCAGACTGTCGTCGCGGAGAAGGCGAACATCGACATCAACCAGACTCCCGGAAAGCTGATTCAGCTGCCCGAGGCCACCAAACTGGCGGATGTGGTCAAGGCCCTGAACTCGCTGGGCGCGACGCCGCAGGACCTGCTGGCAATATTGCAGGCCATCAAGTCCGCTGGCGCGCTGAACGCCGAACTCGAGGTGATTTGACATGAGCTACGGGTCCATCTCCAACTCCCAGGCACTCTCGGCCGACACGCAGTCGCTGGGCGCGCTCAAACTGGAGGCGGGCAAGAACAGCAAGAGCGCCATCAAGGAGACGGCCAAGCAGTTCGAGTCCTTGTTCATGCGCGAGTTGATCAAGAGCATGCGCGAAGCCACCATGAAGTCAGGCATGCTCGACAGCCCCGGCGGCGACCTGGGCACCGACCTGCTGGACCAGCAGTTTGCTGTGCAGATGTCCGGCAAATCCGGAGGGCTGTCGGACCTGATCGAGCAGCAATTGACCCGCCAGATGGGCACACCGCCCGCGGGCGCGTCCCCGACAAATAAAAGCACCGCGGTCTCGCCGTCATCGGCCCCGTCATCGCCCATAAGCAAAACCACCCGCGCACCCAGCGAGAGCCAGGCCAGCTTTGTGAACCAGCATTCCGCCGCAGCCAATGAGGCCGAGCGGGCCAGCGGCCTGCCCGCCGGCTTCATGCTGGGCCAGGCCGGTCATGAAACCGGTTGGGGCAAGCATGAGATCAAACTCAAGGGAGGCGCGACCTCTCACAACCTGTTCGGCATCAAGGCCGGCGCCAGCTGGACCGGCAAGGTGGCCGAAGTCACCACCACCGAATATGTCCACGGCGTGCCCCAAAAACAAGTGGCGCGTTTTCGTGCATACGACTCCTACGCCGACTCGTTCAAGGACTACGCCCGCATGATCTCCGAGAGCCCCCGCTACGCCAAGGCACGCGAACAAACCGGTTCTGCCCATGCCTTTGCCAGCGGTCTGCAGAAAGCCGGCTACGCCACGGATCCGGACTATGCGGCCAAGCTCAGCCGTGCCATCAACACGACGCTGCAGATCCGGCGCGCACAGGCCTGATTCAGGACTCCACCATGGGAATACTCAACATCGGCACACGGGCCCTTCAGGCCAACCAGGTCGCATTGCAGACCGCCGGCAACAACATTGCCAATGTCAATACGCCCGGTTACTCCCGTCAAACCGTCGTTCTGGAGACCGTTCAGGGGCAGTTCACAGGCGGGGGATACATCGGCAAGGGTGTCGATGTACAAACCATCCAGCGCAACTTCGACGCGTTCCTGACGCGCCAGTCGGCCCTGGCCGGTGCCACGCAATCGGCGGACACCACCCGAGCCGACAAACTCAAGCAGCTGGAGAGCCTGTTCCCAGGCGGTGCCAGCGGCCTGGGCGCCTCCATCAACGACATGCTCAACGCATTTTCCGACGTTGCCAGCGCCCCGACCGACCTCACAGCCCGAACCGTGGTGCTGACCCGTGTGGATGAGACCGCTGCCCGCATGCGCGCCACGTCACAGCAGCTCGATGACCTGCAACAGGGCGTCACGCAGGAGCTCACCCAGAAAATCGACGCCATCAACAGCCTGGCCAAAAGCATTGCGGGGGTGAACGACCAGATTGCGCGGGTGAATGGCAACGGCCAGCCCCCCAACGACCTGCTGGATCGTCGGGACCAATTGGTACGCGATTTGAATCAATACATTCAAACCAGCTCCATTCCCGCAGACGATGGCACGGTAGGTATCTTTATCGGCGGCAGCCAGGCGCTGGTACTGGGCACGACGGTATCGCCTGTGTCGCTGAAGCAGGAATTCGGGGGCACGCTGAGCAACAAGCTGGCCATCACCCGCAACGGTGCCACCACCCTGCTGGACGAGAACACGCTGGGTGGAGGCGAAGTGTCAGGTTTGCTGCGATTCCAGAACACCGACCTGGTGGAAGGCCGCAATTTGCTGGGTCGACTGACCATGGCGATCAGCACCGAGATGAATACGCAGCATGCGCTGGGTCTGGACCTGGACGGCAACGCCGGCGGCAACATCTTCAGCCCCACGGCGTTCAGCAGCCAGAACGTGTTGACGCCCATCGCGCCCGCACAGATCAACGCAGGCGCCACCAGTTTGGCGCTGGCGATCAGTGACACCACCAAATTTGCGGCCTCTGACTACGAGGTCAACTTCAGCAACGCGACGCAGGGCTCCATCACCCGGCGCTCGGATGGCGTGGTAACCGCCTTCGACTTTGGTGTGACCAACCCGGTTACGGTCGATGGCATCAGCATCACCAAGGGCGCCGGCGTTGCCGCAGCGGGTGACCGCTTCCTGCTCAAACCCTTCAGCACCTCGGCCAGCAACATCAGTCGCGAGTTTTCAACTCCCCGCGCCCTGGCGGTATCCAGCCCGGTGGCGGGCAGCATGGGCACCAGCAACACGGGCAGCCTGCAGCAGGTGTCGCTCACGGCGCGGTCGAACCCGCCCGCGCTCACTCCGGTCGTGCTGACCTTCACGGGCGCCAACAGCTTTACCCGCAGCGACGAGCTGCCGGTGCCCAACGCCACGTCCTATACCTATACACCGGGTGTGCCCATTGAAGGCACGGTTCCGGCAACAAACCCTCTCTCACAGTGGTCCGTCACCTTGCAGGGTTCGCCCAAAGCAGGTGACACATTCACGGTTGGCAACAGCAAGGTTCTGGCTGCTGCTGGCAAGCTGGACCTCAAATTGAACGCCGGCAACGCCAGCGCCATGATGGGCTTGCGCGACATGGCCTTGTTTGACGGCGCGGCCCTGAGCGACGGCTACGCCGGTCTGATTGCACAAATTGGCATCCGGGGCCAGAGCGCCAATTACGCCGCACAGGTGTCCACCTCGATTGCCTCCAATCTGGAAAAAGACCGCGCCGGTGTTTCAGGCGTCAATCTGGATGAAGAAGCCGCCAAGCTGCTGCAATACCAGCAGGCCTACCAGGCGTCAGCGAAGATGATCCAGATCGCACAAAGCATTTTTGACACATTGATCCAGGGTATGCGTTGATCGCCCGGCCGCACCAGGAGTAAGCACATGACCACCCCATCCTTTTCACGGCTAGGCTCTGCCAACACCTACGACACGGCGCGCAGCAACCTGATGTCGCGGCAGACCGCGCTGTCCAATGCACAAGAACACCTGACCTCCGGCAAGCGCGTCAGCACCGCCAGCGACGACCCTACCGCCGCAGCCCAGGCCGAACGTGCGCTGACCCGAATCTCGCGCATCCAGACCGACCAGCGCGCACTCGACGCACAAAAAAGCGCCATCACCCAGGCCGAGAGCACGCTGGGTGATGTCAACGATGCGCTGCAAAACTTTCGCGAATTGGTGGTCAGTGCAGGTAACGGCGCCTACAGTGCATCCGAACGCAAAAGCATTGCAGGGCAACTCAGTGGTTTGCGCGACCAGGTGTTCGCGCTGGCCAATCGCAAGGACACCAATGGGCAACCCCTGTTTGGCGCGCTGGCCAGTGCATTGACTCCTTTTGTCGGCCCCCAGGCGGCGGCGCCCGACTACACGTTCAACGGGCTGCCGGGCCAAGCCGCCAGTTCAGAAATCGCGATTCCCTTTGCACTCGACGGTGACAGCGCGTTCATGCTGCAGGCCAAGCGTGACGGGGTTTACAACGTCAGCGTCAGTACCATCCCGACCACGCGGACACTGACAACGGACAGTGTGTCTGTGACCAGTTCCGCAGCGGTCAACGGCGCGACGTACTCGATTGCCATCACGGCGGTGGACACCACCACCGTGCCCGGCACGACTTCGGTGTCCTACAACCTGACCGCCACGCCGCCCGGAACGGTGACCGCCCAAACGGCGCCCGGATACCCGTCAACCCAAGCTGCCAATATTGCAGTGGTTGGCATGGCGGGGCTGACCCTCAACATCAAGGGCACACCCGCGGTGGGCGACACGATCAAGGTCGACCCCAACCCCAGCATTTTCAGCGTGCTGGATGATGCCATTCGCGACATCGGCAGCGCCGCCAACAACAATGCCGCCGCCCAAGCGGTCAGCCAGGCACTGGGCAACATCGACATTGGCATGGGCCGCATTTCAGCCGTGCGCGGCCAGGCTGGCGACTTGCTCAACCGTGCCGACCGCATTGGCTCCAACCAGGAAAAGCGCAGTATTCAGCTGGAGAGTGACCGCTCCCACGCGGAGGACCTTGACATGGTCAAAGGCATTTCCGACTTTCAGAACCAGCAAACGGGCTATCAGGCGGCGTTGCAGTCCTACGCTCAGGTACAGAAGCTGTCCCTGTTCAACTACATCGGATAGGCGCATGTCCGATTCGGTTCTCGGCAGCATCACGCTGGGCTACGAGCCGGTCTGGAACCACTGGCGCAAGTGCACCGGCGTTCGGCTGTTTGTGGATTCTGCCAGTGGCGGCTCCGTTGATGCCCGCCATTTACTGGGCGCAATTGCCGAACTGTGGCCCGAATCAGCACCCCGGCTGTTGCTCCATGCGCAGCCCATGGCTTTGCTCGGCGACTTGCTGGACCACGCCCCGGCGCAAGGACCGTGGATCGAAATAGACGATCGTTTTCTGCAGGATGCCTTGCTTGCGGGTCGTGTCCGAAAAGCCCAGCAACGCGGTTTGCCGCTGGTTTGGACCGGCGAGCCAGGCCAGGGCCCCACGCCCGAGACCGCGAAATGGTTTCAACACACCCTGCGTACACTGAGCCCCCACCAGGCGCTGGGCGCCTTGCGTGCATCGCTGCGCCAGCAGCAGGATGGAGGCCTGGGGGCGCCGCCCCAGATGGCCAGCCCGGTTGTCGCGGGCAGCTATTACCAGGGTCTGGCCAGCCAGGCGCTGCTCGAACATGCACTGGACCGCCAGGGTGTTGCGGGCGTTGCAGGGTGGCCAGTGGAAGAAATTCTGCATGGCTACCGCTTTCGGCAAATCCAGCCAGCGCGACAGGTGCTGATGGCACTGGTGCAAGCCATTGATTCCGACGAATCGCTGGAAGCACTGGAGCACCGCATGGGGGACGAGCCCCTGCTGACCTACCGCTTTTTGCGCTATGCCAACTCTGCCCATCTGGGTGCGCGCAGCGAGGTTGACAGTGTTCGCCAGGGCTTGATGGTCATGGGCTACTCCAAGTTGCGCGCCTGGCTGATGGAGCAGATGCCGCACGGCAGTAGCGACCCCAATCTGGACCCGATTCGCGCCGCCATGGTGTGGCGCGCGCGCATCATGGAGCGTCTGGCCGATGCCGGCACCGCAGACGATTTACGCCGCGAAGTGTTCTTGTGCGGAATCTTCTCGCAGCTGGATTTGCTGCTGGGAGAACCCCTGGGCGCCGCGATGAGTCGCCTGCCGCTGCCGGGGCGCATTGCCTCGGCCATCGTGGGGCAAACCGGCCCGTATGCAGCCTGGCTGGAAGTGGCGACGGCCCTGGAGTCCGGTAATACCGGCATGATCCATGACGTGTGCGCGGCCCACAAAATGCCCGCAGACGAGGTCAACCGCGCGCTCCTGCGCACGCTGGCCGCAACCTGAACTATTGCTCTGCGCGCAAACGGCTGAACGCCTGCCAAAACTGCGCGTCCTGGGTCGTCGCAAAGTTGATGCGCATCAGCGTGCTGGGCTGGCGCTCGGCATGAAACAGGGCGCCAGGCGCCAGCAAATAGCCCGCATCGAGCATGCGCTGCGCCAGCACATCGGTGTCCACTCCCGTATCCACCCAGCCAAACAAACCCGCCGGGGGTGCCGCAAAACTGCAGCCGTGGGCCAATGCCAGCTTGACACTGCGCCCACGCGCCTGATCCAGCCGGGTGCGAATGCGCTCGGCATGGCGGCGCAGCTGACCCTGGTCAATACACCAGGCCAGCGCCTTTTCCAGCAGGGCGGGCGTGGTCAGGGTGGCCAGCAACTTGGTGTCAATCAGACGCTCCACCAGGTCCGGTGGTGCCGCCAGAAAGCCCACGCGCCAGCCCGGTGCCAGAATTTTGGCAAACCCGCTGACATAAATGGTGCGTTGCAAGCCATCCAGCGCGCACAGGCGCGTGGCGTGCTCGGGCGCGAGATGGCTGTAGGTGTCGTCTTCAACAATGTGAAAGTTGTGGCGGTTGGCCAGTTGCAGCACGCGATGGGCACTGCCCGGCGTGAGGCAAAACCCGGTGGGGTTGTGAAACACGCTCACGCTCACAAACAACTTCGGGTTATGCAGTGCGCAGTAGCGCGCCATCACCTCCAGGTCCGGCCCGTCGGCCCTGCGGGGCACCGGCAAAATGCGCATGCCCAGCGCGGTCAGGCGCGCAAATTCAATCGCCCAGCCGGGCTCTTCCACCATCACATAGTCGCCCGCGCGCAGCAGGGTGCGGCTCACAATATCCAGCGCGTGGGTGGCGCCCACCGTAGTGACAATCTGGCCGGGGGTGGCGGGCACGTTCAGCGATGCGAGTTTCTGGGACAGTGCCTGGCGCAAGCCACTGTCCCCCGCAGGCTCCCCGTATTGCAGCGAAAGGGATTGCAAGGCCCGGCTACTGCACACCTTGCGCACGGCGGCGGGCATGAAGGTAGTTTCCAGCCAGTCTGGCGGAAACACGCCCATGCCGGGTTGCGGCTTGTCGGAGCTGCCATGGAACATGCCGCGGATCAGCGCCGTGGCATTGACCGGCACATGCTGCGCCTGAAAGCCGCTGCGGGGAATGGGCGGCGCTACAAAATCAGTAGCTGCCTGCGCAATGGATTCGGGGGCTACGGCCATTTCTCGTACATAAAATCCCCGGTTGCGGCGCGCATCGATCAGCCCCTGGGCCAGTAACTGGTCATACGCGGCCACCACCGTGGACGCACTCACGCCCTGCTGCTGCGCGCACAGCCGCACCGATGGCAGCCGTGCGCCGGGAGCCAGCAAGCGGGTACGAATACGCTCGGCAAAGCGGTTGCTCAACTGCTCGGTAAGCGACTGGGATGCGGACTTCATCAACATGGCATACCTTGGTTGCGAATGGATCTGGATGGGCCTGTGCTGCCCAGCCTGACAATACAGACAAATATTTGACCGGCAGAACTGTACTGGTTCTGTGCTGGTTTTGACTATAAAGTCTGCCACATGAACGGACAAGAATTTTCGGCTTTACTGGTGTTGGCCACGGCAATGAGCTTTACGCCGGGCCCCAACACCACCCTCTCCACGGCGCTGGCCGCCAACCGCGGCTTGCGTCGCGCGCTTCCTTTCGTGTGTGCGGTACCCGTGGGCTGGGGCGCTTTGCTGCTGGTGTGCACGCTGGGTCTGGGCGCACTGGTGGTGGCCGTGCCCTTGCTGAGCTGGGCGATCAAGGTGATCGGGGTAGCCTATCTGTTGTGGCTGGCTTCAAAACTGGCGCAGTCGCGCCAGCTCAGCGACGCCGATGCGGCCCATCTCAACGTGACGTTCCTGCAGGGTATGGCGCTGCAGTTTGTCAACATCAAGGCCTGGATGCTGGCGCTGGCCATTGTGAGCGGCTGGATCGCCGGGCGCGCGGACGCGGTCGAGCGCATGGCGGTGGTGCTGCCCGTGATGCTGGTCTATGCCTTTGCCAGCAACCTCACCTATGCCCTGGCCGGCTCGCTGCTGCGCAACTGGTTGTCCGGCCCCGAGGGAACAGGCGGACGCCTGGTGTGGTTCAACCGGTCCATGGCACTGGTGCTTGTGGCAACCGCCTTGTGGATGCTCACGCTATGACCCACAGCGCACACGACATCCATAAGGGCCTATGGATCGGTCTGCTGGGCATCGTCATCTTTTCGGTGACCCTGCCCATGACACGGCTGGCCGTGGGTACACCCGATGCCCCGCAAATGTCGGGTTTCTTCATTGCCTTTGGACGGGCCGTGGTGGCCGCAGCCCTGTCCGCCGCATTCCTGCTGGCCACGCGTGCGCCGCTGCCCCGCCGGAACGACTGGGTTCCACTGGCCATCACCGCGGGGGGCGTGGTGTTTGGTTTCCCCTTGTTTACCTCGGTCGCCATGCGCTATGTGGAAGCGGTGCATGCCAGCGTGATCGTGGGGGTGCTGCCATTGGCCACTGCGGCCGTCGGTGCGTTTTTGCACCGGCAGCGGCCCTCGTCCGGCTTCTGGTTGTGCGCCGCACTGGGCAGCGCACTGGTAGTGGCTTTTGCCATGCTCCGCGCGGGGGGAGCGGCAGGCGCATCCAGTGGCGGCCCCGCCATCCAGTTCGCCGACCTCCTGCTCTTGGCGGCCATGCTGTGCGCCGCGGTGGGGTACGGCTTTGGCGCACGGCTCTCGCACCACATGCGCGCCGAGCATGTCATTTGCTGGGCGCTGGTGATGGCGCTGCCGCTCACCCTGCCGCTGTCCATCGTGACCTGGCCCACCGCGCCTCTCAAGGCCAGCGCATGGTGGGGCTTTGGCTATGTGGCGGTGTTCTCCATGTGGCTGGGCTTTTTTGCCTGGTACCGGGGCCTGGCGCTGGGCGGCACAGTGCGGGTGAGCCAGGTGCAACTGGTGCAGCCGTTTTTGAGCATGCTGTTTGCGGTGCCCCTTTTGGGTGAAAAGCTGGATGCCGTTACGGTCGGCTTCAGCCTGGCGGTGATTGCCACCGTATTTGTGGGCAAAAAAATGCCGGTCGCCAGCAGTCGCTTGGTCGTTTCGCATGACACCTAAAGCCAACACCGCTCTCAGCTTCCTGCTTGGTGCCTGCCACAGTGGCTTATGCCGGGGGCCTCATACTGTCAAAGGCCCAGAAATCGGCCCCCGGCATAACCCACCGTGGCGATACACGACGCACACCCACCCGCTTGGTGATACGCCTTCCGCCTCAAACCGTTTCTTACAAGAGCTCTAAAAATGACAACCAGCAACACCCCCTGGACCATGGCCCACCGCGCTGCCAAGATGAACCCGTCGGTCATCCGCGAGATCCTCAAGGTCACGGAGAAGCCCGGCATCATCAGCTTCGCCGGCGGCCTGCCCTCGCCCCTTACCTTTCCCGTGGCGGAATTTGAAGCTGCCTGTGCCAAAGTGTTGAAAGACGACCCACAGGGTGCGCTGCAATACGCCTCCAGCGAAGGCTATGCGCCATTGCGTGAAATGGTGGCGGAGCAACTGCCCTGGAATGTGGACCCGGCGCAGGTGATGATCACCACCGGCTCGCAACAGGGGCTGGACCTGGTGGCCAAGATCCTGGTCGATGCCGACAGCCGCATTCTGGTGGAGTCGCCCACCTACCTGGGCGCCATCATGGCCTTCATGCCCATGGAGCCGCAGGTGGTGAGCGTGGCCAGCGACGATGGCGGCGTGGATGTGGCGGATCTGCGCCAGCAATGCGGCACGGGCGCCGACAAGGCGCGCTTTCTGTACGTGCTGCCCAACTTTCAGAACCCCACCGGCCGCAGCATGGACGAGGCCCGCCGCGGGGCGCTCTCCAGCACGGCCGCCGAGCTGGGCCTGCCGTTGATTGAAGACAACCCCTATGGCGACCTGTGGTTTGACACCCCGCCACCCCTGCCGCTGACTGCGCGCAACCCCGAAGGTTGCATTTACCTGGGCTCGTTTTCCAAGGTGCTGGCACCGGGTTTGCGCATGGGCTTTCTGGTGGCGCCCAAAGCGGTGTTTCCCAAGTTGCTGCAGGCCAAGCAGGCGGCTGATTTGCACAGCCCCGGCTTCAACCAGCGCATCATTACCGAGGTGATGCAGGGCGGTTTTCTGGACCGCCATGTGCCCACTATCCGCGCACTCTACAAATCGCAGCGCGACGCCATGCTGGAGGCACTGCAACACCACTTTGGCACGGACGCCAACGTGCCCGCTGACGAGCGCCTCACCTGGAACACCCCGGCCGGTGGCATGTTCCTGTGGGCACGCCTTCCCAAAGGCATGGACGCCGTGCAACTGCTGCCGCACGCGGTGGACAAGGGCGTGGCCTTTGTGCCCGGCGCGCCTTTTTATGCCGACCATGGCGACCCGCGCACACTGCGCCTGTCGTTTGTAACCCCCAGCGTGGAAGAGATCCACCGCGGTGTGGCGGCACTGGCTGCGGCCATCCGTGAGCAGGCTCCAGCATGACATCGCGCCCCTTCAAACAGGTCGACGTCTTCACCGGCAAACCCTATTTCGGCAACCCGCTGGCCGTGGTGCTGGATGGGGCCGCCCTCTCACAGGCGGAAATGGAACGCTTTGCCCAGTGGACCAACCTGAGCGAAACCACCTTCATTCTTCCCCCCACCGAGGCCGGCAGAAAAGGGGGCGCCGACTACCGGGTGCGCATCTTCACGCCCGGCGGCGAGCTGCCCTTTGCCGGTCACCCCACCTTGGGAAGCTGCCACGCATGGCTGGAGGCCGGTGGCGTTGCGCAATCGGCGCACCGCATCGTGCAGGAATGCCAGGTGGGGCTGGTGGCCATTCGCCGTGAAGGCAAGCGTCTGGCTTTTGCGGCACCCCCCCTCAAGCGCAGTGCCCCCAGCCCCATGGTGCTGGCCCAGGTGGCCGCCGCACTGGGCCTCAAAGCCCAGTACATCGTGACCGCGCAGGTGCTGGACAACGGCACCAGCTGGCTGGGCCTGCTGCTCGACAGCGCACAGACCGTACTGCAACTCACCCCTGACCACTTTGCGATCAAAAATTTAGGGTTAAAAGTGGGTGTAGCCCACGTGGAGCCTGCGCAAGACGCTCCTGCTTTGATAGCACGCTCCAACCGCGAGGCGCGTGCTTTTTCGCACCCACCGGCCTCTGAAAGCACCGAAGTCGCCCTGGAGCCTACCGTCGAAGTGCGTGCCTTTGCCGCCCTGGTTGGCATCAACGAAGACCCGGTCACCGGCAGCCTCAATGCCAGCCTGGCCCAGTGGCTGATTGCCGATGGCCATGCCCCCGAGCGCTACCTGGCCAGCCAGGGCAGCTGCCTGGGCCGTGAGGGGCGCGTGTTCATTGAGCGCGATGCCAGCGGCCAGGTGTGGGTGGGCGGTGAATCGGTCACCTGCATCGACGGCCGTGTTGCGCTGTAGGCCACCCATGAACCTGCCCACACTCCAGGACATTGAAGCCGCAGCCCAGGTGGTGTACCGCGAATTTGCCGCCACGCCGCAATACGCCTGGCCCCTGCTGCAGGAAAAACTGGGCACGGCCTGCTGGGTCAAACACGAGAACCACACCCCGGTTGGCGCGTTCAAGATTCGCGGCGGCCTGACTTATTTTGACCAGTTGGCGCGTAGCGGCACCCTGCCCCGCGAGGTGATCAGCGCTACCCGTGGCAACCACGGCCAGAGCATGGGCTGGGCAGCACGCGCGCACGGGGTGGCCTGCACCATCGTCGTACCCCACGGCAATTCGCTGGAAAAGAACGCCGCCATGCGCGCACTGGGCGTCACGCTGATTGAGCACGGCACCGATTTCCAGGAAAGCCGCGAACACGCCATGGCGCTGGCCGGGCAACGCGGTGCGCACATGGTGCCCAGCTTTCACCCGGACCTGCTGTGCGGCGTCGCCACCTACTGGTGGGAACTCTTCAAGGCCGTACCGCACCTGGATGTGGTGTACGTGCCGATCGGTCAGGGCTCGGGAGCCTGCTCGGCCATCGCCGCCAAACGCGCGCTGGGTCACCCGGCGCGCATCGTGGGCGTGGTGAGTGCACACGCCACCACCTACGCCGATTCACTGGCCGCCGGCCATGTGGTGAGTGCGCCGGTCACCACGCAGCTGGCCGACGGCATGGCCTGCCGTACCGCAGACCTTGCTGCGCTGCACATCCTGCAAGGCCAGCTGGACCACATCGTGCAGGTGACGGACGCTGAAGTGGCCCAGGCCATGCGCGATATTTTTGCCTGCACCCACAACGTGGCCGAGGGCGCAGGAGCTGCCAGCTTTGCTGCTGCCATGCAGGAGCGCGAGCGGCTGACCGGCCAGACGGTGGGCATCACCTTGTGCGGCGGCAATGTAGACAGCGCGGTGTTTGCAGAAACGCTGTTGGGCCGGTGACTCCTTCGCTACCGTATTGATAGCTGTTGTCGCACGCTTGACAAGGGCCCACGCCCGAATGGGCTTAGATTCGTTCCATGGGAAATCTCTATCTGGTACGACACGGGCAGGCTTCGTTTGGAGCGGCCGACTATGACAACTTGAGCGCACTCGGCGTGCAGCAAAGCGTGCGTCTGGGCGCGTACTTCAAGCAAAAAAACCTGCAGTTTGATGCGGTGCTGACCGGCACTTTGAAGCGCCACGCACAAACCTGGGCGGGCATCCGCGAGGGCTCCGGCATGGAGATGCAAGCCCTGCCCTGGGCGGGGCTCAACGAATACGACAGCGAGGCCGTGATTGCAACGGTGCACCCGCATCCACTGGAAAAGCCCGACACACCCGAGTTATACAAACACCACTTCGGTCTGCTGCGCGATGGCCTCACCCAGTGGATGAATGGGGTCGTCAGCCCCCACGGCATGCCCACCTACACCGAGTTCGTGCACGGCGTCACCAGCGCGCTGGACCACGTGCGCAAGAACCACACCGGCAACGTGCTCATTGTCAGTAGCGGCGGCCCTATTTCCACAGCGGTTGGTCACATTCTGGGCACAGCGCCCGAGACCACGATTGCGCTCAACATGCGCATCCGCAACAGCGCGATTACCGAGTTTGCCTTCACGCCCAAACGCCACATGCTGCTGACCTTCAACACCTTGCCCCACCTGGACAGCGCCGAACACGCGCCGTGGATTACCTACGCCTAAGCAATGCACCGGGGTGGCACGTCTTGTGCTTTGATGACTTGATACAAGTCAAAAAGGAACAGGATGCACCGAATCGGACGCAAATGGCTCTTGGCATGCGCACTGGGCTTCAGTGTTGCCGCCTGGGGGCAGACCCCCACCCACCCTGGACTGGTAGCACAGGACAGCCTGAACGGCGCCGATACCGCCTGGATGATGACCAGTACGGCCCTGGTGCTGCTGATGACGCTGCCCGGCATCGCGCTGTTTTACGGTGGCATGGTGCGCAGGAAAAACGTACTCAACACCATGGCCAGCATCGTGGCGGTGGCTGCACTGGTCAGCCTGCTGTGGTTTGCCGTGGGTTACTCCATCGCTTTCACTCCAGGCAACCCCTGGCTGGGTGACGGCAGCCGTCTGTGGTTCAGTGGGCTGAACTACCTCAAAGAGGCCGGCAAAGTGGCGGTGAGCCATGTGGCTCCCAATGTGCCGGAGTCGGTATATGCCATGTTCCAGCTCACGTTCGCCATCATCACGGCAGCCCTGATTGTGGGCGCCCTGGTGGAGCGCATGCGCTTTTCCGCCATGTTGTGGTTCACTGGCATGTGGTCCATCGTGGTCTACGCACCGGTGGCCCACTGGGTCTGGGAGCCGGGTGGCTGGCTCGCAACAATGGGGGTGCTGGATTTCGCCGGTGGCGCGGTAGTCCACATCAACGCGGGTGTTTCCGGGCTGGTCTGCGCCTATGTGCTCGGACCGCGCAAGGGCTATGGCAAGGAGCCCTTCAAACCGTATAACCTGGGATTCACCATGGCCGGCGCGGGCCTGCTATGGGTGGGGTGGTTTGGTTTCAATGCCGGGTCCGCCGTCGCCGCGGATGGCCGGGCGGGTCTGGCCATGGCCGTCACGCACATTGCCGCGTCAGCCGGTGCCATTGCCTGGATGCTGGGCGAGTGGATTGTGCGCAAACGCCCGTCCCTGCTGGGCCTGAGCTCGGGCCTGGTCGCGGGATTGGTCGCCATCACGCCGGCGGCTGGCTTCGTCACCCCCGCTTCGGCCCTGCTGATCGGCGCCGTGGCGGGCCTAGCCTGCTACTGGGGCGCAACGGAACTCAAGCGCCTGCTCAATGCCGACGATTCACTGGACGTGTTTGGCGTGCATGGCATCGGCGGCATCGTGGGCGCCCTGATGACCGGTCTGCTGGCCAACCGAACCATCTCGGGTGTGCAGGGTGACGTGGGCATCCAGCTGCTGGGAGTGGTCGCAGTACTGCTGTACAGCGCCACCATGAGCCTCCTTCTGCTGTGGGTTACCAAGGTGATTGTTGGCTTGCGTGTGGATGACGCATCCGAGGACGCGGGGCTGGACATTTCCCAGCACCGAGAGCAAATGGGAACCTGAAGGAGACCGCCATGCTGCCCAGTGAAAAAATCGCCATTGCCGCCCATTTGCACGTGTTGTTGCGCCGTAAAACCGGCCGCGTAACAGACACCGAGTGGATGGCGAGCAACGCCGATTACGCGGCCGAGATCGTCCGTTTCGCGCGGGCCAGTGCCGAGAAGGACGGTCACACCGACCTGGGCGAATGGGCCGCCAAACTGGAGGCAACCCTGGCACCAACGCTCCCGCCAGCCACCATCGCAGAGAAATTTATCGGGATGGCAAGTACCGCACTCCCCAACGACGCCAACCAACACCGCTACATCCGGGGCATACGCTGACGGCGCAAAATGTACGGCATGCTACACGCCATGCAACACCCACGCTCGAACCCTTTAGCCACCCTTGGAATTGCTGGCCTTTTGCTGGCCCCCGCCGTGTACGCAACGCCGCTCCTGCATTGCGATGTGACCTACGCTGGCACCACCCATGTCATTGAAGCCAGTCCGGTGGCGGACCCTTACCCGATACCCTCGGTAGACATCGGCGGGCGCTTTCGCTTCAAGGCGGTCATGGTCGGCACAGCCGCCAAAGTGGACTACATCAAGCTCTACGCCTACCTGGATACCCGGCGCCAGCCGATCCTGGTTCAGCAGGCCACCTACCGGCCGCCGTTCCAGACTTCGCCCGCACCGTATCGGCTGACGGGCGAGCAGCATCTTTTCTCGGGGCCCGTCGAACGCGAGCTGATGTATAGCTGCACGCTGGAAGGAGTCCAGCCATGAAGCCTGGTTTGCGCCATTGGATGCTGTGCCTGTCACTGCCTCTGTGCCTGGCTACGTGCCCGCTGGTTTCTGCGGCAGAGGGTTCGCCCACCGTCAGCCTGGTCTTCGCAGGCGATGTGGTGCTGGATGATTCAGCGGGCGAGCTGATCCAGCGCGGCGGCGATCCGTTTGCCGACTTTGCCGCGCTGTTTGCAAACGCCGATATTCGTCTCGCCAATCTGGAGTGTGTGGTGGCCACCACCGGCTCGGCAGGCGACAAAAACTACACCTTCCGCGCACACCCCCGCACCTTGCCCGTACTCAAGCGGCACTTTGATGCCCTGGGACTGGCGAACAACCATTCTGGCGATTTTGGCCGCGAGGCCTTTGCTGAAATGCTGGGGCTGTTGAAGCAATCCGGTCTTGACCAATTCGGCGGCGGGCACACGCTGGCAGAGGCCCACACCCCGCTCATCATCGAGCGCAAGGGTCTGCGCATCGCGCTGTTGGGTTACGACGAATTCATGCCGCGCAGCTTTGAGGCCGACTACAACGCACCGGGTGTGGCCTGGAGCGAAAACGAACAGGTGGTGGCCGACATCAAAAAGGCCCGCACGGTGTACAAGGCCGACCTGGTCATTCCGGTCATGCACTGGGGCTGGGAAAACGAGCTGACTTCCAACGCCCGCCAGCGCGAATTGGCCCGGCTTATGGTGGATGCCGGCGCCGACGCGGTGATTGGCGGCCACCCGCATGTCACGCAGGAAATCGAGCACTACCAGGGCAAACCCATCGTCTACAGCGTGGGTAATTTCGTGATGAAGGAAACCGACAACGCCAACCAGCGCCGCGGCTGGGTTCTGCGACTGCAGCTCGACAAGCAGGGCGTGCGCGGTTTTGACACCGCGGTTGCACAGATCAACCTGGACGGCATCCCGCAGCGGGACCGCAATGCAGAGAGCCCGTGCTGGCACCGTGGGGACGCTGCGGTAGGTGTGTGTCGCAATCCGGATTGACGCCGCCGCACAGAAGGAACAGGCCAGCTTCTTGCTTGTAGCAGAGCGTGAATCCTGATCTGACACCCCCCATCGCTGCGGCTGATGCGGCCACACCGGCCGATGCGCAGTGGCGCGCCCAGGAACTGCTGCTGATGCGGGAAGTCATGCGCCTGATCGGCAAAAGCCTGGCCCCCAGCGTGGTGATGCGCGAAATGCTGCATTTGATGTCCGAGCTGCTGGGGCTCAACCGGGGTCGCATCGTACTAGTTGACCCTGATCACCCCACTGCCCGCATCTGCTATGCCTACGGGCTGACACAGGCCGAGGTGGAGCGCGGCGTTTACCGCAAGGGCGAAGGCATTACCGGGCGGGTACTGTCCACCGGACAGCCCATGCTGGTTCAGGACATTGATGCCGAGCCGCTGTTTCTGGCCCGATGCGTCCCGCGCGACCAGTTGCCACAGGAAACCGTGGCCTTCATGGCCTTGCCCATTGAGGTCAACCACCACACTGTCGGCGTGCTGGCCTGCCACCGCATCCGCAGCCGGCTGCGCCATGTCAATGACGACATGGCCTTGCTCAAAATCCTGGCAACTCTGGCGGGCCAGATTTTGCAGCTTCAGGACCTGATGCAGGAAAAAACCCGCGCACTGGAAACCCGCAACGCCCAGCTCATCCACGCGCTGGACGCTGCAGCCGTCCGTTACGGCATCATGGGCACCTCGCCCGCCCTGTTGCAGGCCCTGGGCGAACTGGAGCGGGTCTCGCAGGCCCAGGCCAGTGTGCTGCTGCTGGGCGAATCCGGCACCGGTAAAGAACTGTTTGCGCGGGCGCTTCACTTGTCGAGCCAGCGCCGGGATGCGCCTTTCATCAAGGTGAACTGCGCGGCGATTCCCGACACGCTGTTTGAATCCGAGCTCTTTGGTTACGAGCGGGGCGCGTTTACCGGCGCCAGCAGCGCCCGCGCCGGATGGTTTGAGCAGGCTGACCGCGGCACTATTTTTCTCGACGAAATTGGCGACATGCCACTGGCCATGCAGACCAAGCTGTTGCGTACCCTGCAGGAGGGCACGGTGGTGCGGCTGGGCGGCAAGCGTGAAATCCGGGTCGATGTACGGCTTGTGGCCGCCACCCACCGCGACCTCGAAGCCGAAGTGGCCCGCGGCACGTTTCGCCGCGACCTGTTTTACCGCCTCAACGTGATCCCGATCCGGTTGCCCAGCCTGCGCCAACGGCGTGAAGACATCCGCACGCTGGCGATTTATTTTGTGAATCGCGCCAACCAGGCCAACCAGCGCAACGTCAACCTGTCGCCCGCCGCCTTGCAGCGGCTGGAAAACCATGAGTGGCCCGGCAACATCCGCGAACTCGGCAATGTGATCGAGCGGCTGGTGCTGCTGACCGACAGCACCCTGGTATCGGCCGACGAGCTGGAGCGGTTCATGCCCAGCCCGACCAGCCAGGCACCCGAGGCCCACCCCAACCACCTCCCGCAACTCGCGCACCGCCAGCTGACTGCGCCCGCGCCGCTGGTGCGCGACTACGGCTCCGCCCAGTCGCATACCGCCCTGGCGCTGCAGACCGCCCTGGCACGGCATGAAGGCAACCAGTCCCGCGCCGCCCAAAGCCTGGGCCTGACCTTGCGGCAATTTGGCTACCGCTTGCGCAAGGCCGGTTTGCGGTAGGGACACGTTTCCTGTGTTGACATTGTGTCAACACATTGGCAACACAAACCGCACGCCTCGCCAGCTCCCGCTATGGAGCGACCCCTTGTTTGCTATATTTTTTATAGCTGCTTGCGCATATTACACGAGGGCTACAGCCCGATTTCACCCTGAATCTGATAGCAAACGGGCACCTGGCATGGCTGTTGCAAATGAGGTTCAGGCCAACCACCCTTAACCGCTTGAGAGGATCTTCATGAGCACCGCCCCTGATTCCGCCGTCCTGATTTCCCCCGCCCAACTCACGACCCTGCAAGCCAGTGAACCCATGGTCCTCATTGACACGCGCGATGCCGACACCTATGCCAAGGGTCATATCCCGGGCGCCGTGAATCTGCGCGAAACCTTCACCTACCTGGCCACGTCCACCCCCGAGGGCTTGCAGGAGCTCAAGGCCACCTTTGCGGCGCACCTGGGGGCAATCGGCCTGTCCGGCAAGGAAACCGCCGTTTTCTATGAAGACGCGATGAACAGCGGCTACGGGCAGTCGTGCCGCGGCTACTACCTGTTGACCTGGCTGGGCTATCCCAAAGTCAAAGTGCTCAACGGCGGCTTTTCGGCCTGGAAGGCTGCGGGCTTGCCCACCTCCACCGACGTGGTGACACCCGTGCCCGCGACCTTCCCCACCCATCTGCCGATGGCCGACGTGATGTTGACCAAGGAAGATGTAGCCGCCGCCCTGGGCACCGATACCGTTTTGCTGGACGTGCGCGATGTGGACGAGTGGATTGGCGACAGCTCTTCCCCTTACGGGAAAGACTTCGCTCCGCGCAAGGGCCGCCTGCCCGGGGCCAAATGGGTGGAGTGGTATCGCTTCATGAAGCCCTCGGCCCAAGGCCCGGTATTCAAGTCGCCCGATGAAGTGCGCGCCGAATGCGCCAGCCAGGGCATTGCCCCCAGTGACACGGTCTTCCTCTATTGCTTCAAGGGGGCGCGGGCTTCCAATACCTTCCTGGCACTCAAACAGGCGGGTTTCGAGGATGTGCGCATGTACTTCGGCTCGTGGAACGAGTGGTCGCGCGACGACTCCCTGCCGATCGAAACCGGCCTGCCTGCCGTACAGGCGAACCGGACCGAGCCAGCACTGGCGGCCTGAGCCCTCACGGTCCCATCTGCCCCGGCTGTCTCACCGTCTTTCACCTTCCCCACCACCACCTTTGAAACCAGGAAAATTCATGTCCACCGCTGAACTGCTACCCCCCGTGCAAACCGTCAAGGCCTATCTGCGTCCCATTGATCGGGACGGCTTGATGGCCTTTGCCGAAAAGGGCCGCAACAATCCCGCTTCACGCGGAACCAACAAGGTCCACACCGTGATGGAAGGACAGTACCGCTCGCTCAGCACCGTGGGCAACCACACCCCGGTGGTGGTAGACGAGCCGCTGCACCTGTTTGGCCAAGACACCGCCCCCGCGCCGGGCGAGATCGTGCTCTCGGGCCTGGGCGGCTGCCTGGCGGTAGGCATCACGGCCGTAGCCACCTGGAAGCAGGTCAAGCTCACCAAGCTCGAAGTGTTTCTGGAAGGCGATATTGGCAACCCCGCCGCGTGGGGCGCAGGCGGCGCGCTGCAAAAAACAGCACCCGAGATGGGCTTTCAGGCCATCCGCGTGAAAGTGGTGGTCGAAGGCGATGCCACGCGCGAGGTGCTGGACGAAATCGTGCAGCAGGCCAACGCTTACTCCCCTGTGGCCAACAGCCTGCGCAATCCGATTCCATTCACCATCAGCCTGGCCGATTAAGGACTGCACCATGAACCCCGCCGACCTGCCCCGTGCACTCACCACCGAAGCGCCCCTGGCGGGCGACACCCTGCTAGCCGCCGTACGCGCGGTTGCGCAGGGGCCACTGACGCAGGAAGTGCAAGCCATCGACCGCGAAGGCCACTACCCGCTCGCGGTGCTGAAACAGCTTGCAGGCCTGGGCGCCATGAGCGCCCATCTGGACACCCCTGCAGGCCCGGGAGACTACGGCTTGGCCATACGCGCCATGGCAGAAGCTTCGCGGGTGTGCGGTGCCACAGGCTTCATGATGTGGTGCCAGGCGGTGTGCGGCTTGTACATGCAGCAGTCCGGCAACCCGGCCCTCATGGGCGAAGCACTACAGCGGCACATGGCTGGTCAGGGAATTGGCGGCACCGCACTCTCCAACCCCATGAAGAGTTATGCGCAGATTGAAAGCCTGCTGCTCAAGGCCACACCGGTAGACGGCGGCTATCTGATCAATGGCACTTTGCCCTGGGTCAGCAACCTGGCACCGGACCACTACTGTGGCGCCATTGCCGCAGTGGTGGATGACGCATCCGCTCCATCAGGAAGCGCAGCATCCGCCGCGCGGGAAGTGATGTTCCTGCTGCGCTGCGATGCCCCGGGCGTGGAACTGCGCGAATGCCCCAGCTTCTCGGCCATGGAAGGCACCGGCACCTACGCACTGCGGCTCAAAGACTACTTCGTCGGTGCCGACAACCTCATCGCCGACCCTGCCAAACCCACCATCGCCCGCATCCGCGCGGCCTTTGTGATGCTGCAATGTGGCATGGCGGTGGGCATTACCCAAGGTGCCATCGATTCCATGTGGGCTGTGGAAGCGCAGCTGGGCCATGTCAACCAGTTTCTGGAAGACCGGCCCGACACCCTGCAGGCCGAACTTGACGCCTTGACCACGCGCGTCATGGCGCTGGCCACCACGCCTTTCGATGCGTCCACCGAATTTTTCATCGATGTGCTCGACGCGCGCGCCCACGGTGCCGAGCTCTGCCTGCGCGCCACGCAGTCGGCCCTGATGCACCAGGGCGCGCGCGGCTACCTGATGAGCTCAGACGTACAGCGCCGGGTGCGTGAGGCCCACTTTGTGGCCATCGTGACGCCGGCTATCAAACACTTGCGCAAAGAGATAGCGCGCCTGTCTGCCGAGGAGATGCCGGCATGAACATCGCGCCTGCTACCCCCACGTTCAGACAATTCATTTGCCACGCCTGCGGCTATATCTACGACGAAGCCGAAGGCGACCCCGACAGCGGCCTGGCCGCCGGCACCCGCTTTGAAGACATACCTGACGATTGGGCTTGCCCGCTGTGCGGCGTGACCAAGACCGACTTCTCGGCCTACGAGGCACCGTCCATCGACGCCCTGCGTGCCAGCGGCGGCAGTGCCGTGGTGGTGGCGCCGCGTGGTGGATCGGCTGGCGTGGTCATCGTCGGTGGAGGCAGGGCCGGATGGCAGATGGCCGAGGCGCTGCGCGCGCAAGACGCTGCCCTGCCTATTACCTTGGTCAGCGCCTGTGCGGCCGATGTGTACGACAAGCCCTTGCTGTCGATCGCGGTGGCACGCGGGTTGGACCCGGCGGGTCTGGTCAAGGAAAGCGGTGCCCAGGCCGCCGCACGCCTGGGCGTGCGACTGTTGCCGCAGACGCATGCGGTGCGCATTTGCGCCGACACGCGCACCCTGCGCACCACGCGCGGCAACCTGCATTACGACCAGCTGGTGCTGGCCCACGGCGCGCAGGCCGCGCTGCCGCCCGCACTGCCGCCGACATACGTTTGGCGCGTCAACCATCTGGGCGCCTACCAAAAACTGCGCGCGGCGCTGGGCAATGGGGAAGCGTCGGGACCCAAGGACGTGCTGATCGTCGGCGCCGGACTGATCGGCAGCGAGCTTGCCAACGACCTGGCACTGGGCGGCCACCGCATCACCCTGCTGGACACCCAGGCCGAGCCGCTGGCGCGCTGGCAGTCAGACCACGCCGGACAGCAGTTGCTGGGCGCATGGAAAGACCTGCCCATCCGCTTCATCGGCGGTGTGCAGGTGGCCGGCGTCGAACGGGATGTTGACCGCAGTGAAGGCCGCGATGAAGGCCGCTATTGCGTCACCACCACCGACGGCCAGACGTTCGTGGTCGACCAGGTGGTCGCAGCCACCGGCCTGGCCACACCCTCGCGTCTGTCGCAGAGTGCGGGCCTCGACTGGAACCAGGGCATCGCGGTGCAGGCGGACACGCTGCGCACCAGCAACGCACGCATCCACGCGCTGGGTGACTGCATCACGGTGCGGGGGCAGGCCAGTCGCTACATTGAACCGATTGCCCGCCAGGTGAAAACCATCGTGGCCGACATCTGCGGCGGCGAACCCGTACCCTACGAGGTGCGGCCCGCAGTGGTGCGGGTGAAAACGACTTCGCTGCCACTGACGCTGCATTGATATGCCCGATTCCCCTGTGTTTGATCTCTATGCCTTCTGGCGCACGTCGGCCACCTTCCGGGTGCGTGTGGCGCTTAACCTGAAGGGCATGGTTGCCAACGAAAAGTTCATCAACATGGACGCAGGCGAGCAGCGCAGCGCGGACTACCTGCGCATCAATCCCCTGGGCGGCCTGCCCACGCTGGTGGAGCCGGGGCACGCGCCCATCACGCAGTCCCTTGCGATATTGGAATTTCTGGAAGAAACCCAGCCACTGCCCGCGTTGCTGCCCGCCGACCTGCATGGTCGCGCACGGGTGCGGTCGCTGTGCAATATGTTGGCCGCCGACACCCATCCGCTGATCACACCGCGGGTCAAAAAATACCTCACCACCGAGGGCGGTTTTGACGAAGCCGCGTGGCGGCGCTGGCAGACCCAGTGGTTTGGCACCGGGCTGGCCGCCGTGGAGCAGCGCCTGGCAAGCGAGCCGCAAACCGGCCGGTACTGCCATGGCGACGTGCCCACCATGGCCGACATCTGCCTGGCCAGCGTGGTGGCCGTGATGCAGGTCTTCAAGATTGAAGTGCCCAACATCCCCACGATCGACCGCATCGTGGCCCAGTGCAGCACGCTGGATGCCTTTGCCCGCGCAGAGCCCAGCCGCCAGATGGGGGCGCCGGGGTAGGGCGCCGCAGACCTGAAGCCGCCGAAACCCAAGCTGCTGCTTTTTGCTATCAATTCAGTAGCTGTCTGCGCATATTCCACGGGGGCTAGGCGGAGAATTGACTCTGAATTGCCAATGCTCCACCAGTTTCCGCATGTGGTGGTTTTGATTCGACGGCTGTGTTCCACGAATCACCCAACTACGGTCGTCTGCGGGATCGCCCGAAACCAGTCGTTCGCCCCTAGAATCTGCAAACAATAGTTGCGGTGTTTCATGGTGTTTTATTGACCTGAAATTCAGACACCATCCGTCACAAGCCAATACTGGCCTCAAATTTTGGGAAGTTTTATGTCCAGTATATGGAGCAGCGGTCAACATATAGAGCAGGTTTTGCTCTGGACATTACGTTAGGCTCTTAAAGACCAATGCGCGATTATCTATACATTTGGAGCAATCCAGCTGACCAATACTTGATCGCTTCCGGCGTGGAATTTCGAGACATAGCAACGTTGTTTGAATCAAATGGCGGTCTCGTCCTGCTGGAGCATCAAACCGACGAGGCAGCAACAGATGCAAACTCATCGTTAGACTATCTAAACACACAGTGCGTAAGTCGCCTAAAACAAGAAAACATCTACAGCTGGGGAAATTTTGTTTTTGCAGATTTCGCCGATCAAGATTTTCCGAAGTTGCCAAAGCAAGAAGTCGCAGAGCTGCTCTACTTTCAGCACACTGGGGACACTTTTGGTGGAGTCGCACTCCCATGTCTAAGAAATAGGTTCCTCATCTCAATCCACGACGATGGCTGGTACCTCAAGGTCTACTACACAGAAACTAGTCATGCGCTCACACTTCTGCAACAACTACCGTTGTTAGCGCCGCATCCAGCCGTCATCGTGTCAATCGTGCGGGGGCAATCTGGCTATTGGGTTGCCTCTGGCGTTGTCGATCCCGAACCATGTACGCACGACATTGATTCCGTTCTAAACCGCAGGCTTCGCAGAGCCTAACAATTCATTCAAGCGGACGTGCCTTCGGCACGCCGCTTAATTCAGGCGCTAGGCGTCACAAAGGCACCCCATGATTCAACGTCGTTTGTTCTTGGCTCTTTCCTCACTTTCGGCACTTGCTGCTTGCGGCAGCACACCGTTCGTCGCTGGCGGCGCCGAGACCTCGGTGCCCCTCAGTCGTGCGTGGTTTGATGGTCGCAAGGTCGAGTACATCACTACCGACGTATCCGATGCCGCCATGGCGCAAATGCTTGGCGTGAATCATGTCCCGCGCCTGGCCGATGCACTTCCCGGCCAAGGCCGGCGCTCAGTCGTCGAGCGGGTCTACAAGTTCGCCGACGGGGAGCAAATCAGTGTCTTCCAGTCGGCTCCGTCAACAGCCGGAACGGGAGGCCCGATCAGCTCATACAGTCCGCTGTGGCGAGTCGTGATGGTTCGTCGGCTTCGGCCTGCCAGCGGGCGCGAGTTGCAGTCAGAGGAACAGGTTCTTGCCGCCGCCGAGCGCGGCGATGTCTCGCTCGACGTTACTGATATCGTGGTTAATTGTCCGATCACTCGCTCTGTGGATGGCCAACCTCTCAAGGGTGTTCGGTGAGCAAGGCAGTCCTTTCCTGGAGCCAGACCCGGTGACGCCTAACCACTCGTATATGGGTGGTCCGTGCCGACATGGTGGAAGATTCAAACTGCTCAGTACTGCTTGTACGGCAAGAACTTGCCGGACAGCACCACGTTCACGCGGTCGCCTTTTGGATCGGGCTGGCGCACGATGTCCATGCTGAAGTCAATGGCGCTCATGATGCCGTCGCCAAACTCTTCGTGGATCAGTTCCTTGATGGTGGTGCCGTAGACGCTGACAATTTCGTACCAGCGGTAGATCAGCGGGTCGGTGGGCACTGGCGTGGGCAGCGAGCCTTTGTAAGGCACCACTTGCAACCACTTCTGCTCTTCGGTGGTGAGCCCGAAGATTTTGCCGAGGATCTTGGCCTGCTTGTCGTCCAGCGTCATTTGGCCCAGGCAGGCAGCGGTCACCCATTCTTTGGACAGGCCGACCTTCTTGGCCACGTCGGCCCACTGGATGCCCTTGGCAACTTTGGCGGTGATGATTTTTTCGGTAACTTCCATGCGGTTCATAGAGACTCCTGTGTCGGTTGAGGTAAGTGAAAAGAGGACTAAAGATCAATGGGCTTTGGCGCGCGTCACCAGAAAGTCGACGATGTGGTTGCGCAGGTCGTAGTAGCCGTCCAGATGGTGCAGGCTGGCGCGTTTGCGCTCGCGTGGCAACGGGTTGACCACCACTTCGGCAATGCCGCCGGGTTTGTAGCCGGTGTCGGTCTCGGCACCATTGCTCATGAGCAAAATGCGGTCGGCCAGCAGGATGGCTTCGTCCACGTCGTGGGTGATCATGAAAACGGTCTGCTGCGTTTCGCGCACGATGCCCATCAGTTCGTCCTGGATGGTGCCGCGCGTCAGTGCATCCAGCGCACCAAAGGGTTCATCCAGCAACAGCATCTTGGGCTGAATGGCAAATGCGCGCGCAATGCCCACGCGCTGCTTCATGCCGCCAGATAGTTGACTGGGTTTCTTGTCGATGGCCGCACTCAGGCCCACCATGGCGACAAACTTTTCTACATGCACGTTGACCATGGCGCGAGGCCACTCGGGCCAGCGCGATACCACGGCAAACGCGATGTTCTGGCGCACCGTCAGCCAGGGCATGAGTGCATGGCTCTGGAACACCACGCCGCGCTCCAGGCTGGGGCCGGAGACCTCGCGGTTGTCCATGAACACATAGCCGTCAGACGCGGTGTCCAGCCCGGCCAGCACATTCAGGATGGTGGTCTTGCCACAGCCGGAGTGGCCGATGATGCAGACAAACTCGCCGCGGTCCAATGCGAACGACACATCCGCGAACACCGGCTTGCCGGGCACATAGGTCTTGCCCAGGTTTTCTATTTTGAGAAAGCCTTCCATTACCGATCACTCCACATAGGTCACCGCCTTTTGCAGTTGTGCAAAAGCCATGTCGAGCAGCATGCCCACCACGCCGATCAACACGATGGCAAAGATCACATTGGTCAGCGACAGGTTGTTCCACTCGTTCCACACAAAGTAGCCAATGCCGGTGCCGCCCACCAGCATCTCGGCCGCCACAATCACCAGCCAGGCAATGCCCATGCTGATGCGCATCCCCGTCAGGATGGTGGGCGCCGCGGCGGGCAGAATCACCAGAAAGGCCTTGCGCAGCGGGTTGACTTCCAGTGTGCTGGCCACGTTAAGCCACTCGCGCTTGACCGAGGCCACGCCGAAAGCCGTGTTGACCAGCATGGGCCAGATGGAGCAGATGAAGATGACAAAGATGCCGCTGATGGACGAGTCCTTGATGGTGTAGAGCGCCAGCGGCATCCACGCCAGCGGACTAATCGGTTTGAGCACCTGAATAAAGGGGTCCAGCGCCTTGCGCATCAGTGGCGACATGCCAATCACAAAGCCCAGCGGAATGGCCACCAGCATGGCCAGCCCAAAGCCCAGACCCACACGCCCCAGGGAATGTGCCAGCTGAATGGCAATACCCTTGTCGTTGGGGCCGTTGTCATAGAACGGGTTGGAAAGATGCCCCCACACCGTCGTACCCATTTGCCCCAGCGTGGGGAAACCGGCGGCCTTGGCATTGCCGGGGTCTTTGCCCATCATCTTGGCGTACTCGATCTGCTCGGGCGTCATGCCTGAGGAGCTGGTCGCAGCCGCTGTTGAGCCAGTGGCTGCATACCAGATGCCGAGCAGCACAAGAAGAATCAGCACCGAAAGCAACCCGGCCCGAAAGTTGAGGGAACGCCAGGGTCCCATATCAGCCTGCCTTGCTGATGGCGAAGCTCTTGGCGTAGGCGGCGGCCTTGTCGGCGTCGAACTCCTTGCCCATGATCTTGAACTTGGGGTAAGCACCATCGGGCACCTTTTGGTCCAGCGCCTTCATGTGCTTTTTGGCGTCGGTCAGCAGGAACACTTTTTCAGCGATCTGCTTGTAGTTGACGTCGCCCTTGACATAGCCCCAGCGTTGCATCTGCGTGAGCATCCACACCGCCATGCTCTGCCAGGGCATGGGGTCGAAGTCGGCGCGGTCGGGCACATTTTTGATGTTGCCCAAGCCATCGGCAAATTTGCCGGTGAGCACCTGGTTCAGCACGGCTTCGGGCTGGTTGAGGTACTGCGCTGGTGCGATGACCTTGGCAATGAGTTCACGGTTCTTGGGGTCGCGTGCCATGGCGGCAGAGGTCAACACCGCACGGTACAGGGCGGCAAAGGTGTTGGGGTTTTTCTGGATGAACTCGGTGCTGGTGCCGAAGGCGCAGCAGGGGTGGCCATTCCACAGGTCTTTGGTCAGCACGTGGATGAAACCGGCCTCTTCGTAGACCGCACGCTGGTTGAAAGGATCAGGTCCCAGGAAGCCGTCGATGTTGCCGGCCTTCAGGTTGGCCACCATCTCGGCCGGCGGCACCACGCGCAGCTGCACATCGGTGTCGGGGTTCAGGCCCGCTTCGGCCAGGTAGTAGCGCAACAGGAAGTTGTGCATGCTGAACTCAAACGGAATGGCGAACTTGAAGCCCTTCCAGTTCTTGGGGTCGCGGTTGTTTTTGTGTTTGAGCGCCATGGTGATGGCCTGGCCGTTGATGTTCTGGATGGTGGCCACGTTCATGGGGGTGGCGTTGGAGCCCAAGCCCATGGAGATGGCCAGCGGCATGGGCGAGAGGAAATGCGTGGCGTCGTATTCCTTGTTGATCATCTTGTCGCGGATCAGCGCCCAGCCTGCGGTCTTGGTCACTTCAACATTCAGGCCCTGCTTTTGGTAAAAGCCCAGTGGGTGGGCCATGATGAGCGGCGTGGCGCAGGTGATGGGGATGAAGCCGATCTTGAGATTGGTCTTCTCCAGCGCACCCTGCTTTTCCTGCGCCATGGCCTGCATGCTGGCCATGGGCAACACGCTGGCGATGGCCGCCATGGCGGTGCTCTTGCCTACGGCTTTCAGAAAGCGGCGGCGCACGTCGTCCTGGGGAAAAAGCGCTTTCACCAGGGTCGCTTCAATGAACTCGTTGCTGTAGGCCTCGAATTCGGCAGTCTCACTGCGACGGCGCAGCTCGATGGCGGCGCTGTCGGCGGCCACCTCGGCATGGTGGTCGGCGACGGAGTGTTCGCGCCCGCAACTGCACTTGAGCATCAGCGGACGGTCGGCATCATAGGGAGAGAAGAATTCGGACATGGCACACCTCGTTGAGTTGATGCCGAAGTCATTGCAAGGTGCGGGCCAGTTTGGCGCCGGGAATGGCCACACACCCCAAGTCGCACCGTGTGGCACGACGCCCTGTAGGGCTGGCCCTACAAAGGCGGGGGTAAATCCGTGGCCGGCGTAGCACGGGTGTGTCGCTCGGCGAACAGCGCGAGCTCCACATCGTTCTTGGCACCGGTTTTTTCCAGAATACGGGCCCGGTAAGTGCTCACCGTATTGGGCGCTAGTTTGAGCTGTGCACCAATTTCGCTCACGGTGTGCCCGGCTGTGAGCAGGCGAAACACCTGGTGTTCCCGGTGCGATAGTGCCTCCACCCCGCCAGCCCCTCCAGCCCCGCTACCCGGGCGGGCCGCCGCCCCCATGGCCGCAGCCAGTGCCTCCGCCGTGGCTGGGGTTACGTACATGCCGCCACCTGCCACCTTGCGCACAGCCGCCACCATGTCGTCCGGGTCTGCACTCTTGTTGAGGTAGCCGCCCGCACCCAACTTGATACAGCGCACCGCGTACTGTTTTTCTGGGTAGGTGCTGAGCATCAGCACCGGCAGCGCCGGGTACTCGCGGCGCAGAATCTGGAGCACCTCCAGACCGTCACTGCCGGGCATGGCGATATCCAGTAACACCAGGTCCAGCCCGGCTGGACCACCCAGCAGGCGGACCTGATCCAGAACCTGCGGGCCAGTTTGCGCCTCAGCCAGCACAGCCACCTCGGGCGCGTCTGCAAGTACCTGCTTGAGGCCTTCGCGCACGATACGGTGGTCGTCACCAATCAAAACACGGATCATGCTATGCATTCAATAGCGGCAACCGCAGGCGGAACGTGGACCCGCGGCCTATTTCACTTGAAATATCCAGCTGACCACCCAAATGCCGGGCCCGTTCGCGCATGCCCATCACGCCATAGGCCGTCGGCGCTTCAAACGCCTGGGCCGCCGCACCGCAACCGTTGTCCTGAACGGCAATCGTCAGCACCGCGTCCTCTACCCCTATGCGCAGGTCCAGCGCACTGGCGCGTGCGTGGCGGCCCACGTTGCTGAGCATTTCCTGAAAAATGCGAAACACCGCCATGGCCTGCGGCTCGGGCAACTCGATACCCTCCACCCCCCGCATGGCCCAGTCCAACCTCAATTCGGCGGACTGCGCAAACTCATGCGCCTGCCACTCCAGCGCCGCCCACAGACCCTGATGGTCCAGAATGCTGGGCCGCAGGTCGGTGATGATGCGCCCCACGTTGTCCACCGCGGATTCGATCAGGCGGCTCATGTTCTGGCACTTGCAGCGCAACCGGGAGCGCATGGCTTCTGCCTCCAGCGGTGGGCGCTGCTGTTGCTCGCCCAGACGCTTGTCCATCCAGTTCACGTCCATCTTGAGCGCCACCAGCAAGCTGCCCAGCTCGTCATGCACCTCGCGGGCTATGCGGGTGCGCTCATCTTCCCGCACTTTTTCGGAATAGGCCGCCAGCTCACGGAGCTGACCCAATGCCACCGACAACTCATGCGTTCGCTCGCCCACACGCAACTCCAGTTCATCGTTGGCGCGCGCCAGGTCGGCGTTGGCGCGCTGCAAGGCCTGCGCTGCCTGTTTGCGGTCGGTTATATCGACAAAGGTCACCACTGCGCCACGCACGTCGGCGCCATCCACCAGCGGATAGCTGGTGTACTCGACGGCAAACGCCGTGTGGTCCTGCCGCCAGAACACCTCGGTTTCAATGCGGCAGGGCAGCGCTTGGCGAAAGGCCTTGAAAATGGGGCAATCGGTCACCGGGTAAGGCGACCCATCGGCATGCGAGTGGTGCGTGAGGTCGTGCATGTTGCAGCCCAACACCGCGTGGGGCTCGCGGCCCAGCATACGCGCGCCGGCCCGGTTGATGAAGACGCACAGTCCGTCCATGTCGATGCCAAAAACGCCCTCTCCAGTGGACTCCAGCAACAGCCCCAGCTGGTGTTGCCAAAGGGGATCCACCCCTTTGTCAGGAGTCGACGAAATCTGGAGCGTATCGGTGAGCATGCCAGTGCTGAAAGCAATGGCTGTGCCAGTTTGGTGCAGCGGGCGGCACCTGCAACGGCACCGACGGCAGATTACGCTGCGTACGTATCCACCAGGATGGACAGGGGAAGCTGGTCAATTTCTGACAGCAGTTGCGCAAGCGCCCTGCCCGCGGCATCCAGCACCGCACGGCCCTTTTCGGCTGTTGCCGCGGCGGCATTGCCCACGGCACCGGCCGGGTTGTAGTCCTGCATTTGCCAGCCCAGCTTGGCGCTCTTGCCATTGCCCAGAATGGCGAACTGCTTCGCGCGGTCTTCCGAGGTGGATGCAAAGTTGTGTGCCTGGGTCATGTCCACCTGGTGCGGCGCCAGCGCCAGCATCATGGAGGTTTCAATCTCACCCGCATGAATGCCAAAACGGTGCTCGTGCGCGCTGAACAGGGCATTCACATCTTCACCCTGCGGCCCCACCAGCGGCAAGCCAAACCAGTTGACGCTGTAGACCAGCATGCCCAGGCGGGCTCTCAGATCACGCGCCACGATGTCCATCACCCCCACATGCCCGCCATGCGAGTTCAGCAGCAGCAGCTTTTTGACGCCGCTGGCCGCCACGCTCTCGCCCAGCTCGGTCCACAGCCGGATCACCGTCTCAGCCTTGAGGGTCAAGGTGCCTGCAAACTGCGCGTGCTCGGGGCTCAGGCCCACCGATTGGGTTGGCAAGAACAGCGCCGGCACATCCGCCCCCAGATGCGGCAAGGCAGCGGCAATCACGCCGTTCACCAAGGTGGTGTCCACATTGAGCGGTAGGTGCGGGCCGTGCTGCTCAATGGCCGCCACGGGCAAGACGGCAATGCAGCGATTGCGGTCCAGCCGCGCAAAGTCGGGGCTTTTCAGATCGGCCCAAAAACGGGGAACAGCAGCAGGTGTAGGCACAGAGTTCATGGGTGTATTTTGAGGGCAGTTGAATGGGCGACTGGGAGCGCGTGTTGTTGCACATGGCGGCTTTGCCGCTCCGAACGCGGGTTGGCGGTGCGCTCCCGCGTCTCGCTGCGCACCGCACTGAGCGCGTCGGCCAGGCATTGCGGTTTACCGCGGGCACCGCTGGCCTGGTAGTCGGCCAGCACCGCCGCGCGCACCGCGCCTTCAGACAGGCCGCGCACCTGCGTGAGGTGTTCAAACAGCAGGTCCACCAGTTTTTCATACGCAAACTCATGGGTCTTGCCGGTGCGGTGCCACAGCCAGTCGCTAAAGGCCAGAAAGTTGTAAAAAGCAGATGCGTCCAGCAACAAGCGCAGCGCCTGTGAAAACCGCCCGGCGTTGGCAACCATTTCCCAATAGCGGGCAAAGCGGTTGATGCGCTGCAGGGTCACAAAATCAATGGTCGAGTTTTGCAGAATTGTGTACGGCGTTTGCGGGTCGTAGACCATGGAAAAGTCGGTGGTGTGCCGGGTAATCGGCGTGCCGCGCAGGCGCTTCAAAATGCCAAACTGAATCTCGTGCGGTGCCAGGGCGTGCAGGCGGTCAAAGCCTTGTGCAAAGCTCTCCAGCGTTTCGCCGGGCAGGCCAAAGATCAGGTCGGCATGCACATGGGCCTGACTCTGGGTTACCAGCCAGCGCAGGTTGTCGGCCGTTTTCTGGTTGTCCTGCTTGCGCGAAATGCGTTGCTGCACCTCGGGGTTGAAGCTTTGAATGCCCACTTCAAACTGCAACGAGCCCGCCGGGAACTGCGCGATCAGTTCTTTGAGCCGGTCATGCAGGCTGTCGGGCACCACTTCAAAGTGCACAAATAAATCGGGGGCAGGCTGCAAGGTTCCGTCTGGCTGTTTCATGCGGTCCAGAAAGAACTGCAAAATCCGCACCGAAAAATCCACTTTCAAATTGAAGGTGCGGTCCACAAACTTGAAGTTGCGCGCACCGCGGGCATAGAGCGCATCCATCTCGGCCATGAAGGCGTCCAGATCAAACGCCCAGGCGGTTTTGTCGAGCGAACTCAGGCAAAACTCGCACTTGAACGGGCAGCCGCGCGAGGCCTCCACATACAAGAGTCGTTTGGCCAGATCCTGCGGGGTGTACTCGCCATAGGGCATGGTCAATTCGCTGAGCGCAGGCTGCTCGCCCACGATCACCTTCATCAGCGGCTGGGGGCCGTCCAGCAGGGCGCGGCACAGTTTGGGAAAGCTCACATCGCCCCAACCGGTGACCACGTGGTCGGCCAAGCGGCAAATTTCCTGCTCGCCGGTCTCGAAGCTGACTTCCGGTCCGCCCAGCACCACTTTGATGTCGGGCCGCAGGGTTTTGAGCAGGCGCACCACCTGGGTGGTTTCCACCACGTTCCAGATGTAGATGCCCAGGCCAATGACGGCGGGGTTCAGCGCCAGCAGGTCTTCAACGATCTGCGTGGGGCGCTGCTGGATCACAAATTCACGCAGCGTGGTCTGCGCGCGCAGGCCGGGGCCGCCGTGCCGGTCCATGTTGGCCAACAGGTAGCGCAGGCCCAGCGAGGCATGGATGTATTTGGCATTGAGGGTGGCCAGCACGACGCGGTTCATGCCCGTATTATCAAACTCCGATGTTCACAACCGCTTTCAGCTGCCATGCGCCCTAGAAACTCCACCGGCGACTCCTTCTTTGCCTGGGAGGGCGATGTGCTGGTGGTCAACATTCTGGGCAAGCCGTCAGCCAGCAAGGACGCCATTGGCAAACCCAAAGGCACGCAACTGAAAGTCAGCGTCACTGCGGCACCCCGAGGCGGCAAGGCGACCGACCACATGGTGCGGTTTCTGGCGCCGCTGTTCGGCGTGGCCGCTGCGAACATTGAGGTGGTGTTTGGCCAGGAAAACGTCAACAAGCAGCTGCGTATCAAGGCGCCTGCCAAGTTGCCTGACGTATTCACACAGACGCACACCCTTTGAGATTTATCAACTTGCCAGATTCCTTCTGATACCTATACTGAAACCACAAGAGCCACGGTTTTGGTGGGTAGCGTGGGCGTTGCAGTCCGGCACCGCCGCCTGGTTCGGGTTTTCGCAATACTGTTCTTTCAAGGAGGTTTCCATGAAACGTGCTTTGTTGATTGCTGCGTCTGTTGCATTGGCGGCACCTCAGGTGTTTGCCCAGGCCAAGAGTTTTGAGGGTTTCAGCCTGGGTGCCAATGCCGAGATGGCCCGTTCGACCACCGAGGTAGCCGGCGCGTCGGACAGCGGCAATGGGTCTGGTTTGGGTCTGCAGGCCCAGTATGCGTTTGCACTGGGTCCCCAGTTTGTCTTGGGCCTTGGGCTGACCGCGAGCACCGGCAGCCGCAACGCAGGGACGCTGGGTGCCACCGAGTTCAGCACCAAGGATGGGACATCGTTCGACCTCTTGCCAGGCTTCGCTATTTCCGAGTCCCTGCTGATCTACGGAAAAGTGTCGGCGCTGTCTGCCACCAATGTGGCAAAAACGGGTGGGGCTGAGACCACCGCCAGCATTGATGGCATGGGATATGGCTTGGGCTTGCGCGGCATGCTGGACAAAAACCTGTTTTTCCAGGTGGGCTATGACGAGAACCGATTCAATGACAAGACGATCGGCGCGTTGACGGTCAAACCCAGGTCCTCTATCTTCTCGCTGGGGGTGGGTTACAAGTTCTGACGCTTAAAAGAAGCAACGAGAGCCCACTTCGGTGGGCTTTTTTGTGCCGATGCCACAATGGCGCCATGCCTGTTCCCGCAAGCCCCTAGGTCTGGAACTTTTATCCCTCCGCGCCGCTCCCACCGTGACATGACTTTATCGCCCGCCTTTCTCCACCATCCCCCATCGCGCCGCCTCACATGGCGCCACCGGCTGCAAGGCGCTATTGTTTTTATAGCTGCTTGCGCAATATGGACGGGGGCAAACGCCCAATTCACCTTAAAAAACCAGCCTCAAGCCACTGAAGCGGGCGCCGTGGTGCAGACCGAACAGGTCCGCGCGGAACTGGTGGCATTCGCACCGGACGGTGTCCACGCAGGCGATGCCGTGTGGGTGGGGCTAAAGCTCAGCCACCAGCCGCATTGGCACACCTACTGGAAGAACCCGGGCGACTCCGGCCTGCCCACCACGCTGCAGTGGACCTTGCCCACCGGCGTCGCGGCGGGCGACATCGCCTGGCCCACGCCCCAACGCATTGCCATCGGCACGCTGGCGAACTACGGGTTCGAGGACACGGTACTGTTGCCGGTGCCATTGACTATTACCAAAGACTTTTTGTCATCTGCCTCCGCGCTTTCGGGCAGCCTGGAAATTCGGCTGTCTGCCGCCTGGCTGGTGTGCCGCCAGGAGTGCATTCCCCAGGAAGGCAATTTTGTGCTGCGCATACCCATGCAAGGCTCCACCGCACTGCATGCCGCGGACTTTGCGGCAACCCGTGCAGCCAGCCCGCAGCCGTTTTCTGGCTCGGCGCAGGCCAGGGTCACGGGCGATGCCCTGACGCTCTCGGTCACCGGCCTGCCTGCGGCGTGGCAGGGCAAAGCGCTCAATGGTTTTCCCGAAACACCCAATCTGCTCGAAGCGCCCACAGCGCCCCAGTCCAGCGATACGGTCAGTGCCAGTGGCGCAGCCCCGCGCGCGGGCACCCAGTCCTGGAACAACGGCGTCTGGACGGCCACCCTGCCGCTCTCGGCCCAGCGCGAGGGCTCGGCCACGGCGCTGCCGATGGTGCTCACCCTGGATGGGCAAAGCCTGCAGACGGTAGCCCAAGTCAACGGCGTCTGGCCACCCGTTGCAACTACAGCCGGGGTATCTCCCGCGCTGCAGGCGGCCTTGGCCAACAACGCCAGACCCCCTGCAACCCAGGACGGCGGATGGGGCACCTGGCTGTGGGCCATGGCCGCCGCTGTGGTGGGCGGCCTCATTTTGAATCTCATGCCCTGCGTGCTCCCGGTGCTGGCCATCAAGGTGCTGGGGTTTGCCCGGCACGGAGAGCACAGCCGGGCGTCCCAGAGAGCCCAGGGTCTGGCCTACACGCTGGGTGTGGTGCTGTCGTTTGTGAGCCTGGGCGCCCTGATGCTGGCGCTGCGCGCTACGGGTGAACAGCTGGGGTGGGGCTTTCAGCTGCAGTCTCCGGCCGTCGTGGCAGTGCTTGCCGCGCTGTTCACGCTCCTGGGGCTGAATCTGGCAGGCTTGTTTGATGTGGGCAGCCTGCTGCCCCACCGGCTCGCGTCGATGCAGGCACGCCATCCGGTGGTGGACGCATTTTTGTCCGGCGTACTGGCCGTGGCTATTGCCTCACCCTGCACCGCACCCTTCATGGGCGCTTCATTGGGCTATGCCATCAGCCTGCCGGGTGCGCAGGCCCTAGGTATTTTTGCTGCGCTGGGCCTGGGCCTGGCCTTGCCCTTTTTAGCGGCGAGCTGGGTTCCAGCCGTAGGCCAGTGGCTACCCAGGCCCGGCGCCTGGATGGACACCTTTCGGCGTTTCATGGCTTTTCCAATGCTGGCCACGGTCGTATGGCTGGTGTGGGTACTGGGGCATTTGAGCGGCGTGGACGGCGCAGGCGCCTTGCTGGCGCTGCTGCTGGGTCTGGCGCTGCTGGTCTGGTCGCTGGGTCTGGAAGGACGCAGCCGCTGGGTATTTGCTAGCATTTCTATAGCTGTCTGCGCAGTATTGACGGGGGCTATAGGCCCAAACATTGTGAAGATGGACGACAGCACGCCCGCCACGGCAAGTTCCGCAGACGCTGCCAACCCGGCTGGTGGTGCCGCCGTTTGGCAAGCCTGGACGCCAGGGCGGGTGGATGCCGAGTTGGCCGCAGGCCACCCGGTGTTTGTGGATTTCACCGCCGCCTGGTGCATTACCTGCCAGTACAACAAGAAGACCACGCTGGGCAACCCCGAGGTTCTGGCCGACCTGCGCTCCCGCCAGGTCACCCTGCTGCGCGCCGACTGGACCCGGCGCGACCCCGCCATCACCCAGGCGCTGGAGCAACTCGGGCGCAGTGGCGTGCCGGTGTATGTTCTGTACCAGGCCGGGCGTACGCCGGTGGTGTTTTCCGAAATTTTGAATGCACAGGACCTGCGCACCGCAGTCGCCCAACTATGAACCCGGCCAACGACAGGACCCAGCAGCACGCCATGGCGACCATCCTGGACCAGATGCGCACCGTGGCGGTGGTGGGCCTCTCGCCCAAGGCGCACCGTGATAGCCACGAGGTGTCGCGCTACATGCAGGCCAAAGGCTGGCACATCATCCCCATCAACCCCAACGCGGCCGAGATACTGGGCGAAAAGTGCTATCCCACGCTGGCCGACGCGGCGCGCGACCACCCCATTGAGCTGGTCAACGTGTTTCGCAACAGCGAGGATGTGCCACCCGTGGTGGCAGACGCCATAGCCATAGGCGCCAAAGCCATCTGGCTGCAGATGGGCATCGCCCATGAGGCGGCCGCAGCCCAGGCCCGCGCGGCCGGGCTGCTGGTGGTGCAGAACAAATGCCTGATGGTGGAACATGCCCGCCACCGCACGGCCAACTGAGCCCCCGCTAACTGCGACAATTGACCCCATGAACGACCAGCACAACGCCCCCGGCAGTCCCGCCACCCAGGACCCCACTTTTTCCAATCTGCACAACGCTACCTTCTTGCGGGCCTGCCTGCGCCAAGCCACAGACCACACCCCCGTGTGGCTGATGCGCCAGGCCGGCCGTTACCTGCCGGAATACTGCGCCACCCGGGCCAAGGCGGGCAGCTTCATGGGCCTGGCCACCAACCGTGACTACGCCACCGAAGTGACACTGCAGCCGCTGGCACGCTACCCGTTGGACGCTGCCATTTTGTTCAGCGACATCCTGACCGTGCCCGACGCCATGGGTTTGGGCCTCAGCTTTGCACAAGGCGAAGGTCCGCGTTTTGCCAGCCCCGTCCGGGACGAAGCCGCCGTTGCCAAGCTGGAAGTGCCCGACATGGAGAAGCTGCGCTACGTGTTTGACGCGGTCAGCTCCATCCGCAAGGCGCTGACGCAAGCCGATGGCAAGGGCAGCGTGCCGCTGATCGGGTTCTCTGGCAGCCCGTGGACACTGGCGTGCTACATGGTCGAAGGTGCGGGCTCGGACGACTACCGCCGGGTCAAGACCCTGCTCTACAGCCGCCCCGACCTGATGCACCGCATCCTGGCCGTCAATGCCGACGCGGTTGCCGTGTACCTGAACGCCCAGATCGATGCCGGCGCACAGGCGGTCATGATTTTTGACAGCTGGGGCGGCGTGCTGGCCGATGGCGCCTTTCAGGAATTCAGCCTGGCGTATACCAAGCGCGTGCTGTCCCAACTCAAGCGCCAGGGTCCCCAGGGCGAGACCATCCCGCGCATTGTTTTCACCAAAGGCGGCGGCCTGTGGCTGCAGGAGATGGCGGCGCTGGACTGCGACGTGCTAGGCCTGGACTGGACCGTGAACCTGGCCCGTGCACGCGCGCAGGTAGGCGGCCTGGAGAACGGCCCCGGCAAGGCGCTGCAAGGCAATATCGACCCCAACGTGCTGTTTGCGGGCGCACCGCAAATTGCAGCCGAAGTGGCACGGGTGCTCGACAGTTTTGGCGCGCCCTACCAGGGCACCGGCACCGGCCCCACGCACATCTTCAACCTGGGCCATGGCATCAGCCAGTTCACCCCGCCCGACCATGTGGCCGCGCTGGTGGAAGCGGTGCACAGCCATTCCCGCAAACTGCGGGCTTAAATCCCTTACCATTTTTTTACCCGGGTTTGAAGCCGCACCTTGCACTTATGCACAAAAAATGCCGAGCGGCCCCGGTTGGCTCCACCGTTTGGGTGGTCGGCGCTATAAAAGGCATAGCGCCTGTAAGTGCTTGATTCATAAGGAATTTAACTTTTGCTTTTTTTGTGGGCATTTCGTTGAAACCCTTGATTTACAAGGCTTTGGCGGGCATCGGAACAAGATATCAACAAAGTTATCCACAGAAATCTTGGATTTATGTCAAAACTCTTACAAATCAAGCACTTAGCTCCTGTTTCGCAGTATTACTTCAATTAATAGCCCCAAGTGGTCTTTAGCCTCCCCCGTTTCTTTCCGGTGATTGCGCTCCGCCCATGACCCACTGGCTGTGTGTTCTCGTTCAAACCCCCGCCCATGCTTCGCTGGGTTCCGTGCTGAGCTACCGAAGTGAGGCGCTACTTGCGCCCGGTACCCTGGTGCGCGTGCCCCTGGGCAAACGCGAGACCCTGGGCGTGGTGTGGGATGGCGACGCCGCGCAGGCCACGGGCGAACTGGACCCCGGCAAGATCAAGGCCATCGCCGGGACGCTCGACGGCATTGCCCCTTTGAGCGCCGCCTGGCAACAGCTGATTGGCTTCACGGCGCAGTATTACCAGCGCTCGCTGGGCGAGGTGGCGCTGGCAGCCCTGCCGCCCCAGTTGCGCGAACTCTCCCCGCAGCAAATGCAGCGCCGCCTCAAACGCGGCACAGTGGCTCAGGCCAAACCCGCAAGCGGCACCGGGAGAGGCCCCAACAGCAGCCCTCTCGCCATTCCAGCACTGACGCCCGAGCAAGCCACTGTCGTCACCCAGATCAACGATCATCCCGGTCCGTTCCTGTTGTTTGGCGCCACCGGCAGTGGCAAAACAGAGGTTTACCTCAACAGCGTGCAGACCCTTCTGGCCGGCGACCCCGAAGCCCAGGCCCTGGTCATGGTGCCCGAAATCAACCTGACGCCCCAGCTGGAAGCGCGCTTCAAGGAACGCTTCACACCCCTGTATGGCGAGGACGCCGTGGTGTCACTGCACAGCGGCATGACCAACCCGCAGCGCCTCAAAAGCTGGCTGGCGGCCCACAGCGGCGCCGCGCGCATCGTGCTGGGCACCCGCATGGCGGTGTTTGCCTCCATGCCCCGGCTGCGCCTGATCGTGGTGGACGAAGAACACGACCCCAGCTACAAAAGCAGCGAAGGCGCGCGCTATTCGGCCCGCGATCTGGCGGTGTATCGGGGCAAGCTCGAAGGTGCCAAGGTCCTGCTCGGCTCGGCGACGCCATCTCTGGAAAGCTGGCACCACAGTCGCCCGGCGGCCGAGGGCGGACGCTACCTGCGCCTGCACATGCCCAGCCGCATTGGCGCGGCACCGGATGCAGCCTCTGCACAAACCGCCCAGGAGCGCACCCGCGCCGCAGCGGGCACACCCGCAGGCCTGCCGCTGGTGCGCCGGGTGGACATGAACCACCAGCACCGCAACGCCGTGTTCTCGATCCCGCTGCTGGAGGCCATCAAGGAGCGGGTTTTAAGCGGTGAGCAGTGCATGGTGTTTTTGAACCGGCGTGGCTACGCCCCGGTGCTGCACTGTGCCGACTGCGGCTGGAAGAGCGAATGCCCGCATTGCAGCGCTTTTCGCGTATTTCACAAGATCGACCGCACCCTGCGCTGCCACCACTGCGGCTTCACCGAGCGCGTGCCCCGCGCATGCCCTACCTGCGGCAACCCCGACATTGCCCCGCTGGGGCGTGGCACCGAGCGACTCGAAGAACACCTGGCCGAGCTGCTGGCCGATGTGCGCCGCCCGAACTCCGTCAGCGCGGAATTCCCCGAGGGTGAACCCATCCGCGTGGCCCGCATCGACGCCGACACCACCCGCCTCAAAGGCGAGCTGGAAAACCAGCTGGCCGCCGTCCATGCGGGCGATGTGGACGTGCTGGTTGGCACGCAGATGATTGCCAAGGGCCACGACTTTCGGCGCATCACGCTGGTGGCTGCCGTCAACCCCGATGGCGCGCTGTTTTCGAGCGACTTCCGTGCACCCGAGCGGCTGTTCAGCCTGCTGATGCAAGCCACCGGCCGGGCTGGGCGCGATGCCGCGCTGGGCGCGGGCAGCGAAATGTGGATTCAAACCTTTCAGCCCGCACACCCGCTGTACGCCGCCCTCAAGCGCCACGACTACCCTGCTTTTGCAACCGCGCAATTGCTGGAGCGCGAGCAAGCCGGTCTGCCGCCGTTCAGCGCCCAGGCCCTGGTGCGCGCCGAGGCCCGCACACAAGAGGTGGCCCAAGCCTTCCTGAATGCCGCCAGTGCGGCGGCCAAGACGGATATGGCGCTATGGGAAGGCTGGGCGGATGTTCTGGCGCAGGTCACGCTGTACCCGGCCGTACCCATGAGCATTCAACGGGTCGCCAATATCGAGCGCGCCCAGATGCTGATTGAGAGCCCGTCGCGGGCGGCCCTGCAACGGTTCTTGAGCGGCTGGCAATCGGTACTGCATGCCACCCGGCAAGGGCCCGAGGGCAAGGGGTTGATTCGCTGGGCAGTGGATGTGGACCCGCTGGCGATTTAGGACTGGACAATCCCCAGGTACATGAAAACCGCATACGCGCCGACCATGCCAAACCCCAGGATGCGCGGCAGGCGCCCCAGAATCGCGATCGACAACAAGTGCACCGCGGCAGCGCCCAGAATGATGAATGCCCCCATTTGAAAATAGCCGGGAACATCAATCCGGTCAAACAAGGCAAACAAGCCGATGCACATCGGAATACAGATATGGCTGTCGCCAATTTGGGAACTGACGACGATGTCCTGACGCCCCACATAGCCGTAATAAAGCGCGATAAACGCGTTGGGCAACACCATCAACACGCCGCTCAACCAGCCCAGATTCGCCGAACTCAAGACCTTGCCATCCGCTTTGGAGATCCAGTCAACGAGGTGATCGACGCTCAGATAGATGCAATAGGCACTGGCGGCGATCAGCACCAGATCGATCGCAATAGACCAATGGAATGACCGGTTCTTTCTGACGTTGTTTTTGAGAATTTCAAACACATGCAGCACCTGCCAGAACAGAAAAAGACCAACCAGAACCAAGCCATCATAAAAATCAACCACCTTGTCTTTGGCAAGCGCCCACAACGCGCCGGTAAACAGAAAAAGCGCCACCAGGGTGAACAGCAGGTCGAGCCGGTACAAGCGGTACACATCGGACTGCGCTTTCTTTTTGGTGCTGGGCTTGCTTTTGGGGGCGATCGCCGAAGCAGAGAAAATCGCCGACAGGCCCAGAATCAGCGTCAAATTGGTCACGTTGTTGACCACGCAGTTCTCGACGACCAATCGGCCATTGCCCGGGGATTGGCTCATCACATAGGCGAAAACCAGATTCGCAAATCCAGAGCAATACGGCATGATCAAAGTCCCGAGGACGGTCCCCTCGAAGCCCTTGTTTTCTATTGCCCGAAGGCGCCAGATCATCGCAATGGAGGCGACCACAAACAACGCCAGCAGCGCGAGGGGGTTGGACAGATAGACCGAAAAACGCTGACTTAGACTCGCCACGGGGAAAAAACGGGGTGGATGAACATGGTCTGAGGATACGGGGGTTTTCACGGTAAAAAAGCGGCTTGGGTACACTGCGCGTCTTTGCGAAAGAAAATACCCATGACAACCCCATCCAGTCTTCCCGCCGACGCCATGGCTGAGCGCATCGTTCGCCATTTTCAGGCGGAAGGATTTCCTGGCATCTGTGAGGCGCTCATTGTTCGCTTGCGCCTCAAAAAAGGCGACCGACAAGCGGTGGACGCGGCGTTCGACATGGCCGTAGAGCGAGAGGAAATGCCCCCGCTGAATGCGTATTTCGAGATTCGCCCCTATGGCCATTTTTCGGACATGCGCAGTTTTGATGAAGCAAAAGCCGTCTTTACATCCGACTTTGGCCTGAGCCTGCGACGGGATTTGCCCAACGTATTTTTTGATCCCGCCCCGGTCGTGGTTGATGATGCGCTGGCAACCGGCACGAAATACGATGCCATGATCAAACTGGGGGACAACACCGATGGGTATGCCCTGGCGATCCTGCTGAACGACCCGGCCTCGTCGTTCTTTGAATACCTCGGAACCCACCGCGGATACGACTGGCACAAGATCATGGGCGATTTCGGATCAGTGGCCGCATCCTTCGCCCAGGACATTGATCTGGTCTAACCCGCCTGGCTCACGTCATCAAGGCCACCGCGCCTGAAAACGTGAAGAAGGCGGCGGCCGTGGACACCAGAATAATCCGCGCAATGCGCCCGTTGTCCGCGCCAAAGCGCTCGGCCAGCAGTGACACATTGCTGGCGCTGGGCAACGCGGCCAACAACACCAGCACTGTCAGGGCAAAGCGGTCCAGCGGCACGCCCAGCTGAATGGCGGCGGAACCCACCAGCAACACCAGCAAGGGGTGCAAAAACAGCTTGATGCCGGCTACGGGCACCACTTCCATCCAGTGCACTGGGTGCGCCTCTCCGGACTCGGCCATGATCTGGGAGCGCGCCAGCACCGCACCAATGGTGAACAAGGCCACCGGCGATGCGGAGTCGGCCAGCAGGCCCACGGTTTGCACCACGGGTTTGGGCAAATCGAGCTGCAGGGCCGACACCAACGCCCCCAGCAAAATGGACCAGGGCATGGGGTTGGCGGCCACGCCCTTGAGCGCATTTTTAGCGGCGAGGCCAGCAGACGCGCCACCGCCGTGGCTCGTGTCACCCAGACGGGACAAGGCAATGCACAGCGAAGAGGTCACCACCATGTCCACCAGAATCGTCACAATCGCCGGCCCGGCCGCCTTGGGGCCCAGCAGGGCCACCAGCAGCGGCACGCCCATGAAGCCGGTGTTGGGAAAAGCGCCCACCAGCGCGCCAAACGACGCATCATTCCAGCCAATGCGCCCGTGCAGGGTGACGGCCACTACAAAAGCCACCATCACCAGTGCGCACAGCAGGTAGGTCAGCGCCACGCTGGGGTCGAGCAACTGGGCGATGGGGGTACTGGCGCCAAACCGGTACAGCATGCACGGCAGGGCAAAAAACAGCACGAAGCCGTTGAGCCCCGGTATGGCCTGCAACGGCAGCATGCCCCGGCGGGCGGCAATGAAACCGCAGAGAACGAGCGCGAAGAAGGGGAAGGTGACCGAGAGGATTTGCAGCACCCACCCATTGTCGGGGCATTTACGGGCGCTTTACGCCCACCCGGTAAGATGGCGCGCTTGTTTGCTGAACCCGTCTGAATGTCCCTCCCTCCATCCCCCACTGCCGCTTCCCCCATGGGCCACGGTCTGAATCCGGCCCAACAGGAGGCCGTCAACTACCTGCACGGCCCCTGTCTGGTGCTGGCGGGCGCCGGTTCGGGCAAGACCCGCGTGATCACCCACAAGATCGGACGGCTCATCGAGAGCGGCATGCCGCCACAGCGCATTGCCGCCATCACGTTTACCAACAAAGCCGCCGCCGAGATGCGTGAACGCGCCAAGGGGCTGATTGGCAAGCCTGCCAAGGACGTGGTGGTGTGCACGTTTCATGCGCTGGGCGTGCGCATGCTGCGTCTGGACGGCGCCGCGCTGGGGCTCAAGCCCCAGTTCAGCATCCTGGACAGTGACGATGTCACCAGCATCCTCAAAGACGCCGGTGGCAGCACCGATGCCGCCACCGCCCGCCAATGGCAGTGGACCATCAGCGGCTGGAAAAGCGCCGGGCTGAACGCCGCACAGGCCTTGGCCCAGGCCGAGGACGACAACGCCCGCATCACCGCCACCGTGATGGCGCGCTACGAAGAGCGCCTGACGGCCTACCAGAGCGTGGACTTTGACGACCTGATCAGCCTGCCACTCAAACTGCTGCGCGACTATGAGCATGTGCGCCACAAGTGGCAGGGAATGATGGGCCATGTGCTGGTGGACGAATACCAGGACACCAATGCCACGCAGTACGAAGTGCTCAAACTGCTGGTGGGTGGCAATCTGCCGGGTGAGGCCCGCTTTACCGCCGTGGGCGACGACGACCAGTCCATCTACGGCTGGCGCGGTGCCACGCTGGACAATCTGAAAAAGCTGCCCATTGAGTTCCCCCAGCTCAAAGTCATCACGCTGGAGCAAAACTACCGCTCTACCAGCGCCATCCTGCGCGCGGCCAACAACGTGATTGGCCCCAACCCCAAGCTCTACCCCAAAAACCTGTGGAGCGATCTGGGCGAAGGCGAACCGGTGCGCGTGGTGGATGCCGACAACGAAGAGCACGAGGCTGAGCGCGCGGTGGCCCGCATCCAGAGCCTGCGCGCCGAGGGCCTGCTGGCGCAGGCGGGCAAGCAATTCAAGGAGTTTCGCGACTTTGCCGTGCTGTACCGCGCCAACCACCAGGCCAAACCGTTCGAGAAGGCGCTGCGCAAGGCGGGCATTCCGTACAAGGTGTCAGGCGGTCAGGGCTTTTTTGACCGGGCCGAGATCCGTGACCTGTGCGCCTGGTTTCGCCTGTGGGCCAATAACGACGACGACCCGGCGTTCTTGCGCACCGTCACCACGCCCAAACGCGGCATTGGCCACCAGACGCTGGGCACACTGGGCGTGTTTGCCAGCCAGTACAAGCTCAGCCTGTTCGAGGCGCTGTTCTCCAATTCGTTGCCCTCGGTACTCGCGGCCAAGGCAGTGGGCAGCCTGCACGAGTTTGGCCGCTATGTGAATGACCTGGAATACCGCGCCCGTAACACATCGGGCGCGGAAGCCGCTCGCACGTTCATGACCGATTGGCTCAAGGAGATCGGGTATGAGAAGCACCTGTACGACGGTGAGGACAGCGAAAAAGTAGCCTCCGCCAAGTGGAACAACGTAATGGAGTTTTGCGACTGGATGGCCCTGCGCTGCGGCGGACAGCTGGACGACACGGCCGGTGCGACCACCACCCGGGAAATCAAGACCCTGCTGGAAGTGGCACAAACCATTGCCCTGCTCTCCACCATCAGCGAACGCGAGAAAGACCAGGACGTGGTCACCCTGTCGACCCTGCATGCAGCCAAGGGGCTGGAGTGGCCGCATGTGATTCTGGTCGGTGTGAATGAGGGCATGCTGCCGTTCAAACTCAACGACGGCGCTGACTCGGCGGGGGGCTCCGAGAAAGCCCACGAATCGGTCAATGAAGACATGGCGGTGCGACTGCAGGAGGAACGCCGCCTGATGTATGTGGGCATCACCCGCGCCCAGCGCAGCCTGGCAGTGAGCTGGACGCGCAGGCGCAAGAAGGGCCGGGAAATGGTCGCCGCCCTGCCCAGCCGCTTTATTGCGGAGATGGCGCTGGACAAGGAAACAATCAAAGAAGACCCGCGGGAAAAACTCAAGGCCCTGCGTGCGGAATTTGCCCAGAAGGCGCTGGCCTCTGCTGCTGCGGCTGCACTCAGCCGATGAGAGCCCAGCACCCATTTGCTATATTTTTTATAGCTGCCTGCGCAATATCTACGGGGGCTAACGCCCAAATTGACTGCAAGAGCCCGCAACTCTCGCCCCTGTCGCGATTCTGGGAGCTGGAGCCTGCCAGCGACTGCGGCACATTTGGCCTGCGGATCTACAAGCCCCTGAGTCTCTCGGTCATCGGCTCTGACAGCGTTAACACCGCCCCAAGCTCCTCCACGGCGGGGCACACTGCGGCATTTTCGCCCTACAACACCAGCGAAACCCGCATCCAGCTGTCCGTGCGGACCAAAATTGCGCAAGGCTTGCTCACCGGCGGCGACCCCAACCGGCTGGATTCACTGTGGTTTGCCTACAGCCAGCAGTCGTACTGGCAGTTGTTCAATAACGATTTGTCACGCCCGTTCCGCTCCACCGACCACGAGCCGGAACTGACCTACATCTATCCAATCGAAAGCGCGTTGCCGCTGGGCTGGCGCCTGCGCTACGTGGGCGTCAGTGCGAATCACCAGTCCAACGGACAGGCCTTGCCGCTATCGCGCAGCTGGAACCGGGTGATTGCCAAGGCCGGGCTGGAATATGACAGTCAATGGGTGGTGAACGCCAGCATCTGGCAGCGCATGCCCGAGGACGCAGCGAACGATGACAACCCCGAGATTTCTGATCTGGTGGGCCGCGCTGAACTGGCGACCACCTGGAACATCGATACCGGGAATGCATTGACATTGGTCGTGCGCCATTCCCTGCAGGCGAACGCGAACGGCTCTGTTCGCTTGGGATGGTTGCACCAGCTGGGTACACCAGGGCGGTCGGCCAATGCCGATGTGCGCAGTGGACTGCGCCTGCACACGGAGGTCTTCAGCGGCTACGGAGATACCCTGCTGGACTACAACCGCAAACGCACCGTTCTCAGCGTAGGACTGACGCTACTGGACTGGTAGACCACGCTGTCAGCGCAGGCCGTCCCACCCGGTACCCATGGTTGAATCAGAGAAGCCAAAGCCGGTCGTCTCCTCGACAGGGCCAAATTCCTCGTCATGCAGGTCCGTCAACACCAGCATGGCCGCAACGGCTTCCTGGTTGAAGCCGATGCGCGCCTGGCCCATGCCATCGCCACCACTCATGATCAGCTTGTTCACGTACTTGCTGCACTCCTTGTAGCCCCACAAGTCACGTATGGTGTTGGCTATGCGTTTGTGGTGCCGCTCGATGATCCGCAGCGAGTCATCCAGGCGCTGCGCGGCCGGTTTTTCCTCAAGCGGCATCGGCTGAGTGGGCTCATTAAAATCACCAACCGCCCCAGAGTCGGACTCCAGGTGCATGGCCAGCACAGGCAACGATCCCGAAACGGATTCAGGCTGGGCTTCAGGCTCGGCTCGCAGTTCAGCGCCAAACTCCAGGCCTGAATACCGGGAGTCCTGTTCCGCCACCGCCTTTTCCCACAGGTCCCAGCCGGTGTTGGGGTCATCCTCAATAACCTCCAGCCCGCGGGTACTCACCGCATCCTTGGACGGCGGTTTGGCAGTTTTGTCGCCTTTGCCAAAAAACCCACTGAACATGTAGAAACCCTGGTTAATCTAAGCGGATATTACCGCAGCCCATACAACATTGCGACCGAATTAACGGCCGTACACATCCTCAAACCGCACGATATCGTCCTCACCCAGGTAGGAGCCCGACTGCACCTCAATCATCTCCAGTGGCACGCGCCCCGGGTTTTCCAGCCGGTGCGTGGTGCCCAGCGGAATGAACGTGGATTCGTTCTCGGAGACAAGAAAACTCTCGTCTCCCCGGGTGACTTTGGCGGTGCCACTCACCACAATCCAGTGCTCGGCGCGGTGGTGGTGCATCTGCAGCGACAAAATGCCCTGCGGCTTGACCACAATGCGCTTGACCTGAAAGCGCTCGCCTGCGTCCACACCGTCGTACCACCCCCAGGGGCGGAACACCTTGCGGTGGATGCTGCCCTCGGGACGCGTTTGCGCCTTGAGGCGGTCGACAATTTTTTTGACGTCCTGCGTCTTGTCCTTGTGCGCCACCAGAATGGCATCGGCCGTTTCCACCACGATCAGGTCGCTCACGCCCACACACGCAATCAGCCGGCCTTCTGAGAGGGCCAGCGTGTTGGCGCAGTCCTGCAGCAGCACATCGCCTTGTGCCACGTTGCCAGAAGCGTCTTTGGGCAGCACCTGCCATAGTGCGTCCCACGAACCCACGTCCGACCAGCCTGCACTCAACGGAATCACCACACCCACGGGCAAAGTGGAGGTCCCGGTGGCAGATGCCAGGCGCTCCATCACCGCATAGTCGATCGAATCACTGGGACACTGGGCAAATGCGTCCTTGCCCACCCGCACGAACTCACCATCGGTCTTGCCTTGCTCCCACGCGGTCTGGCAGGCTGCAGAAATATCAGGCCGGCAGGCTTGGATGGCAGCCAGCCAGACGGAGGCGCGCACCATGAAGATGCCGCTGTTCCACAGGTAGGTTCCGGCATCCAGATAGGTCTGCGCGGTGGCCTGGTCGGGCTTTTCCACAAAGCGGGCGATGCGGTGGGCACCTGAAGCAGATCCATCACCCGCCGCTTCATAGGCGTCTCCCGACTGGATGTAGCCATAGCCGGTCTCGGGGGCATCCGGGGTAATGCCGAACGTCACCACCGCACCGCGCTCTGCCAGCGCAGCACCCTGGCGCACGGCGTTCTGGAAGGCGGTGTTGTCCAGAATCACATGGTCAGCGGGCATCACCAGCAAAACCACATCGGCGGCATCTGCTTCTTTTTTAATAGCAGCCAGCGCAGCAAGGGTAAGGGCTGGAGCCGTATTGCGGCCTATAGGTTCCAGCACGATGACGCCGCTGCGGCCCATCAGGCGCAGTTGCTCGGCAATCACAAAGCGGTATTCCTCGTTGCATACCACCATGGGCTCGGCCAGGGTGATGCCAGCAATGCCATCGGCGCGGCGCACGGTCGCTTGCAACAGCGACTCCTCGCCCACCAGTGCCAGTAGCTGTTTGGGGTATTTTTCGCGCGAGAGGGGCCACAGACGGGTGCCGGAGCCACCGGACAAAACAACGGGTTGAATTTTCATGGAAGTCGGGTTTACGGTTTACGGTTTCGGGTTCTGCGGGCAAGTCAGGCGCGGGCGTCGCCCCAGCGCAGTTGCACGGTCTCATCGCCACGGTACATCGTTTCGCCTGCCCGGTTGACGCAGTATTCGGGGGAGATGATCATTTCCTTGAAGTGCATGCCCGCCGCAATGCGGGTGTACTCCAGCAGGACACTGCGGGTCACCGTCGCCCCGGCACGAATGACGCTGCCATGACCAATCCAGCAAGGCCCCATGATGCTCGCGCCCGGCTCGATCTTGACGCTCGAACCAATGTACACCGGGCCCTGAATCTCGACCTCGTCCCATGCCACGCAGGTATTGAGCCCCACCCACACACCGGGTCGCACTTCACGTCCCGGCATGGTCATCTCGGCAATCTCGCCGCGCAGCACCCGCTGCAGCACCGACCAATAGTCGCTCACCCTCCCGATATCAATCCAGTTGAAGAAGCGGTTTTGGGCATAGAAAGGAAGCTTCTGCTCCACCAGCTGGGGGAACAGCTGCGAGCCAATGTCGTACACCTGGCCGGACGGCACGAGATCCAGAACTTCTGGCTCAAAAATGTAGATGCCGGTGCTGGCAAGCGTGGATTTGGCTTCTTCAGGCTTGGGTTTTTCCTGAAACGACTTGATGCGCCCCTCCGGGTCGGCCACCACAATGCCGTAGCTCTCGACATCCCTGAGGGGCACGTCCAGCGCCACCACGCTGGCAATGGCACCTTTTGTCTTGTGCTCGTAGAGAGCGGCCCCGATGTCCAGGTCAATCAGCGCGTCACCGCACAGGACCAGAGTCGTCTCGTCAAAGAAACCACTGAAATCCTGGATGCGGCGCATGCCCCCAGCCGATCCCTGGGGCTTGGGGACCACTTCGCCGTGTTCACGCGCTCCCTCGTAGGAATAGCCAATCTGAACCCCCCAGCGGTGACCATCACCGAAGTACTGCTCAATCTTGAGGTGGTGGTAGGCCACGTTGACCATGATCTCGGTAATGCCATGGCGCGCCATGTGCTCGATCAGGTACTCCATTACCGGCTTGCCCAGAATGGGCACCATGGGCTTGGGCAAGTATTTGGTCAGTGGACGCACCCGTGTACCCTGCCCCGCTGCAAGAATCATCCCCTTAGCCATACTTCGCCCCCTTCTTCATTATTTTGTTGCAGCATACCCGTTGGGGTTGTTGCTTTGCCAGCGCCACGCATCCTCGCACATGGCATCCAGTCCGCTCTGTGCGCTCCAGCACAGAAGGGCTCGCGCCGTCCCGGGATCGGCATAGCAGGACGCGATATCGCCCTCGCGCCGGGGTGCAATTTCGTAGGGCACGGGCCGCCCGCTGGCTTTTTCGAATGCCCGCACCATATCCAGCACGCTGTAGCCAACGCCGGTGCCGAGATTGATGGCCCGGCATTCAGCGTGAATCTCCAGTCGCTCCAGCGCTTTCAGGTGGCCGATTGCAAGGTCCACCACATGGATGTAATCACGCACACCGGTTCCGTCGGGTGTGGCGTAGTCGTTACCCCAGACATTGAGAAATGCGCGCCGCCCCACCGCCACCTGCGCCACAAAGGGCAACAGGTTGTTCGGAATTCCCTGCGGGTCCTCTCCAATCAGGCCACTGCGGTGGGCTCCCACCGGATTGAAATAGCGCAGGATGCTGATACGCCAGCTGGCATCGCTGCGGTGCAGGTCGCGCAGCATCTCTTCAATCACCAGCTTGGTTTGCCCGTAGGGGTTGGTGGTGGAGAGGGGATGGTCTTCCGTCAACGGCAAACGCTGCGGGTCACCGTACACGGTAGCCGATGAGCTGAATACCAGCGTCTTGACCCCGCACTCGCCCATCGCCTCCAGCAAGCGAACGGTGCCCACCACATTGTTGTCATAGTAGGCCAGCGGGTTTTGCACCGACTCACCCACCGCCTTGAGACCGGCGAAATGGATGACAGCCGTGGCGCCGCTGTCGCGCAATGCCGCTGCCAGAGCGGCACGATCCCGTATATCGCCCTGGTACAGCGCAGGCCGCTTGCCGGCAATGCGCTCCACCCGCGCCAGCGCTTCAGGCTGGCTGTTGCAGAAGTTGTCAAACACGGCCACCTGCTGCCCCGCGTTCAACAACTCAACGCAGGTGTGGGAGCCAATGTAGCCCGCGCCGCCGGTGATAAAAATCGTCAATTGCTGCTTTCATGGGAAGTGGGATGACATTGTCAGCGAAAAACTGCACGCTAGTTGCGGTGCACATCCGCCCGCACAAAGCATTAATGAGTCTTGCGATTTGACTCGCAAAACGTGTAAAAAATCACGGTTTCATGATTTGAACACTGGACATTGCAGGCAGCCCATCCAAAATCGACAAACGGTTCAACCTCTCGCTTACCCATCTCATTGAGACAGCCAACAACAGCTATGTGGAAACTCTTTAAACGCGCAGACAGCCGCGTAATTCCGTCAGCGGTGCCACGCAGCTTGCACAATTCACCTGTGTCGTCCCGAAAGCCTGACGACCCACTCGACCCCATTCCTGAACCAGATGTAATTGAAGGCAACCAGGAGTCGGATTGGTCCTTGTGGGAAGATTCCGTCGCGTTTCAGGACAGTCAGATGGGCGCTGATTTTGTGGTTTCAGAGATGTCCCAAGCGGCAACGGCGCCAAAGGGCGATGCCTCACTGCCTAAAGATCCCTTTGCTGGGGTGCGTCAGCGATCGCTTTAGTGGAGGCAGCTGGCAAGTTCGGCCCCGGCCGCATCCTTGGCTGAGAGTAGGGGCGGGCTGCCAAGATCAGGCCACGCGACTGCCACGGCGGGGTCATTCCAGGCGAGGCAACGCTCATGCTCGGGAGCGTAATAGTCGGTCGTTTTGTACAAGAACTCGGCACTATCGGACAACACCAAAAACCCGTGCGCCAGACCGGGCGGAATCCATAACTGGCGTTTGTTGTCCGCTGACAGCACTTCGCCCACCCACCGCCCGAACGTGGGCGAGCCCGGGCGAATATCGACTGCCACGTCAAACACCTCGCCAGCCACCACACGCACCAGCTTGCCTTGCGGATGCGTCACCTGGTAGTGCAGGCCACGCAGTACGCCTTTGGCCGACTTGGAGTGGTTATCCTGCACAAAATTCACATCCAGTCCGGTGGCCTGTGCAAAGGCGCGCTGGTTAAAGCTCTCAAAAAAGAAACCCCGTGCATCACCAAACACCCTGGGTTCAATCAACAGCACATCGGCGATGGCGCACGGCGTTACCTTCATTAATACACCTTCTCTTTCAACAGGCGTTGCAAATACTGGCCGTAGCCCGACTTGGCCAGCGGCGCGGCCAGCCTCTCCAGTTGCGCATCCGTAATCCACCCAGAGCGCCAGGCAATCTCTTCGGGAGCGGCTATTTTGAGACCTTGGCGGTTTTCAATGGTGTAGATGAACTGGCTAGCTTCCAGCATGGACTCGTGGGTGCCCGTGTCCAGCCACGCATAGCCGCGACCCATGGTTTGCACATCTAGCGTTCCCTGCTCCAGGTAGAGGCGGTTCAGGTCGGTAATTTCCAGCTCGCCGCGGGCAGACGGCTTGACCTGTTTGGCCAGCGCGACGACCTGGGTGTCATAAAAATACAGGCCCGTCACGGCGTAGCGTGACTTGGGCGCCTTGGGCTTTTCTTCCAGGCTGATGGCTCGGCCCTGTTCATTGAATTCGACCACGCCATAGCGTTCCGGGTCTTGTACGGCATAGGCAAACACCGTGGCGCCCTGCCTCTGGGCGTTGGCGCTGCTGAGCAGGCCCGCAAAGTCGTGGCCATAGAAGATGTTGTCACCCAGCACCAGGGCGCTGGGGGCGCCATTCAGAAACTTTTCGCCGATCAAAAAGGCCTGCGCCAGTCCATCGGGTGACGGTTGCACTGCGTAGCTGAGTTGCAGGCCCCACTGGCTTCCGTCGCCCAGCAGTTGCTCAAAGCGCGGCGTGTCTTGCGGGGTGGAAATGATCAGCACCTCGCGAATGCCCGCCAACAGCAGGACGCTTAGCGGGTAATAGATCATGGGCTTGTCGTAGATGGGCAGCAGCTGCTTGCTGACCACCTGCGTGGCGGGGTACAGGCGTGTGCCAGAGCCCCCGGCCAAGATGATGCCTTTGCGGGCTTGGGTTGTAGTCATGTTTTTTCCCCGGATATTTCTTGCAGCATGCGCTGCACCTGAAGCTGCCAGTGCGGCAGGGTGAGTTGAAAAACAGCCTGTAGCCGGGTGGTGTCGAGCCGCGAATTGAGCGGGCGCTGCGCGGGCGTGGGGTAGCTGGAGGTCGCAATGGGCGCCACCTTGTCAGCTGTGGCCTTGAGCTGCCAGCCCAGTGCCTGGGCTTGGGCCAGCACGTAACTGGCGTAGCCATGCCAGCTGGTTTCGCCCGATGCCACGCAGTGGTACAAGCCCGCCAGCTCGGGTTTTTGCAGCGCTGCGCGCAGAGCATGGGCGGTGACGTCAGCCAGCAGTTCGGCTGACGTGGGCGCGCCAAACTGATCGGCAATCACGGTCAGCGCCTCGCGGTCTTTGGCCAGACGCAACATGGTTTTGGCAAAGTTGCCTCCGCGTGCGGCATACACCCAGCTGGTTCGAAAAATGAGGTGGCGGCGGCAGGTGGCAACGGCTTGTTCGCCTTCGAGCTTGGTCTGGCCATACACACTCAAGGGGCCCGCGGCGTCATCCTCGCGCCAGGGCTGGGTGCCACTGCCGTCAAACACGTAGTCGGTGGAGTAGTGGACCAGCCAGGCACCTAGCGCCTGCGCCTCGGCTGCCAACACGGCCGGCGCCAGTGCATTCAGGGTGCGGGCCAACCCGGGCTCGCTCTCGGCCTTGTCCACCGCAGTGTGGGCGGCGGCGTTCACGATCACATCGGGCTTTACCAGGCGAATGGTCTGGGCCAAACCCGCCAAGTCGCTGAAGTCGCCACACAACTGCTGTGGGTTATGGGTGGAATCAAAGTCCAGTGCAACCACCTCGCCCAGCACGCTCAACGAGCGCTGCAACTCCCAGCCGACCTGGCCGCCCCGACCGAACAGCAGAATTTTCATGGCTGGACGCCTTCGCCGTACTGCTTGGCGACCCAGTCCCGGTAGCCGCCGCTGAGCACGTTGGCGACCCAGTCGGGGTTGTCCAGATACCACTGCACCGTTTTGCGAATGCCGCTCTCGAAGGTCTCAGCGGGCTTCCAGCCCAATTCCAGCTCAATCTTGCGGGCGTCAATGGCATAGCGCCGATCGTGACCCGGGCGGTCGGTTACGTAGGTAATTTGTTCCTGGTAGGGCTTGCCATCCGCACGGGGTTTGAGTTCGTCCAGCAGGGCGCATACGGTGTTCACGATATCCAGATTGGGCTTCTCATTCCAGCCGCCCACGTTGTAGACCTCCCCCAGCCTGCCGGCTTCGAGGACACAGCGGATGGCACTACAGTGGTCTTTGACGTAGAGCCAGTCGCGAATCTGCTGGCCATCGCCATACACCGGCAGGGGCTTGCCGGCTTGTGCATTGACGATCATCAGCGGAATCAGCTTCTCGGGAAAGTGGAACGGTCCATAGTTGTTGCTGCAGTTGGTGGTGAGCACTGGCAAACCATAGGTGTGGTGGTAAGCGCGCACCAGGTGGTCGCTGGCCGCCTTGCTGGCGCTGTACGGACTGTTGGGCTCGTACCGATGGGTCTCGGTGAAGGCTGCTTCGCCTTTTGCGAGGGATCCATACACCTCATCGGTCGACACATGCAGAAACCGGAACGCGGCCTTGGCATCCGCTGGCAAACTGCCCCAATACGCTCGAACGTTTTCCAGCAGATTGAAAGTGCCAACAATATTGGTGTGGATGAAGTCCGCGGGCCCATGAATGGACCGGTCCACATGCGATTCAGCAGCAAAGTTCAGTACCGCACGCGGCTGGTAGCGCGTCAGCAGGGCAGGGACCAGCGCAGCATCACCAAAATCACCATGCACAAACACATGCCGCGCGTCGTCCGCCACAGAGGCGAGATTTTGCAGATTGCCTGCGTAGGTGAGCTTATCAAGATTGACCACCGTTTCGTCCGACTGGGCGAGCCAGTCCAGACAGAAGTTGCTGCCAATAAAACCGGCGCCGCCGGTGATGAGAATCGTCATTTTTTCCGCCCTGAACGTTGACTTTGCATTGTCTACGATAAAGCAGACTCAAAAAAAGCACTGGAGACCAGTGCTTTTTACAGGAGGCAGTTCGGAATCAGAGGGTGGTCTGCTTGCGGCGACGCGTGGCAACGAAACCCACCAGAGCGGCTCCCAAAAGCGCCAAGGACCCTGGCTCCGGCGTTTTGTTGCAAGTTGTGCCAGTCAAAGTACCACTGCAGGTGTTACCGCTAACAGACAGGACCTTGAAAGAATCGTTGCCTCCGCCCAAATTATTCCCTGTTCCGTAGGCGACGCTGTATGCGCTGATCAGCCAGTAGCTGGAATAGGTACTCGCGGCGTTGATGGTCGCTGTTCCGCCTGCAGTCGTACCATTGGAAGCACCTACGTTAGCGTAGTTCCCAACCAGATTCCAACCGGCAGAAAGCAAACCAGAACCGGCCATCGTGGGACTTGTGCCCGGGGCACCCGCCCAAGCCAATATCGAGAGATCCGAGTCGTTGTAATTTACTGCTTTCCCCGTAACCGACGAGGCGCAGCTGCCCGTACCATTGTTTGCACTGATACAGGGATTGTCAGTCCCATTCCAACCTATTGCGAGACTTGAAAGATTAACGGGCCCTGAAGTGAAATTGAGCATTAATGCTTCAATCCCATAACCATTGTCCATTGCATGCGGTCCGGTGGCGGCGGATCTTTCATTGCCCGAGATGACCCCCAAACCCGTACCCCAGTTGTAAACCGTCGCAGCAGCGAATGTGGTCCCTGTAGTTGGCGAAGACGTGGAACCCGTTCCGGTGGTCCAGCCACTGACCGTAACGGAAGGAATGCCAGCGCAAGCCTGGCTTGTTGCATTTATCTGGCAGTCCTGCTGCAGATTTTGTGTCCATGTCGACGCCGCGAACACAGCCGGAACCGACGCAACGAAAGCCAAGGCCACCATCTGTCTGGTGATTTGAAATAAACAATTTTTAATGGTAAGCATGGTCTAAACCCCTTGATCCTGCCGCGTAGCCAGCAATCTAATCTGATTCTTGACATGGAACGCAATTATCGAGCCAAAATAAAAATTCTTTACGATTCAATGACTTGTCCCAAGCACGTCTCCCATATCACTCAGTGCTGTAAAAAAAGCTGACACCTTTCAACTGCTGCATTAACGAACCAATCGCAAAAGTTTCTCCGCTTCGGCAGCGGACTCAAAATTGCGCCCGCCCTTCAAGGCAACTTCCAACTCTTCCTTCGCCTCCACCTTACGCCCCGTTTGCGCAAGTGCCACGGCCAAGTGATAACGAATCTCCGGGTTGCCTGGCTCGCGCAGGCGCGCATCCCGCAGCACCTGGACTGCACGGTCCGGCTGGCCGTTTTGCAATAGCGCCCAACCCAGCGTATCAATGAGCAAAGGGTTGCCTGGCGCCTTGCCAAGCGCCAGTTCTGCTGTTTTGACGGCGCCTGGATCTTTCAGGCGCAACTGCACATTGGCCAAATTATTCAGAGCTTCTGCGTCATCGGGATTGATTTTTAATGCCGCATCATAGGTAAGACGGGCTGCACTGAAATTTCCGGCGCGCGCGTAGCTGTTGGCCAGCGCCTTTCGGGCAGCGTTGTCCTGCGTGTTGATTTTGAGCCAGGCTTCCACCATTTGCTGGCCTGTTTTTTCACCCTCCGACGAGGAAAGAGCCCGGAATAGCTGCAAAAGTGTACTGCTGGACGGCTCAGCGCGGTGGGCCCGCCGGTAAGCGTCAACCGCAGCAGCACTCTGACCTTTGGCCATGGCTATATCGCCTTGCAGGCTGAATCCAACCGCCCGTTTGGGGTTAAGGGTGACGATGCCAAGCGCACGCTTCTCTGCCTTGGCGACATTGCCTGTGCGCAAGTCCACGGCCGTCATCAAGGCTTGGGCGGGCAGATAGTCGGGACTGCTGGAGAGCGCCTTCTCCAGGCTGTATGCGGCACCTGCAGGATTGTTGGCTGCAAGCTGAAGGTTGGCAATTTCAACCTGCCGCGGGGCGTTGTAGTCCGCAAACCGGGTAGCAGCACCCAGGGTCGTTTTGGCAGCGGCAGCATCTCCATTGGCTAGCTGGGCGCGGCTATAGGCCATCAAAGTCGCCAAATCTTCTGGCGCCTTCGCATAGACGGTCTTGGCCGCCTCCAGCGCCGCCGCCGGATGACCGTAGCGCAAATGAAAGTCGACCAAAGCCAGACCCCAGCGAAGGTCCTGGGGGCCGGCGATGTCGCGGGCTTTTTCAATCCAGCGCTGGGCCTCGGCTTGCTGGCCTTTCCGGTCGGCAATGACGGCCAGCTCAAACGCCGCCTCGCTGTTGCGTGGGTCAGTTTTCAGAATATCGTTGAGCCGAACCGACGCAGCGTCGTAGGCCTTGGTGGCGATCTCCAGCCTAGACAGGTTGAGTTTGGGTGATACAAGGGAACCATTGAGTTGAATGGCTTTTTCAAATGATGTGCGTGCAGCGGCTGCGTTGCCCGACTGACCCTGTGCCATGCCCAGCATGTTGTGATAGCCAGGATTGGTAGGCTGAATTTTCACCAAAGCCTCGGCAACCGGAATAGCCTTTCGGGACTGCCCGCTACGCAGATACATTTGAACCAGCGCGGTGGCTGCCTGCGTTTGTCGCGGGTCGTTCTTGTAGGCCATTTCCAGTTCAGCAAGACCACTGGCGGATTGGCCTGCGCCCACCAAACTCAGGCCCAGCACCGTGCGAAACGCAGGGTTATCCTGGGTCTTGAGTGCGTCTTGCATGAGCGCAGTAGCTTTGGCAGGACGGCCCAAGGACATCTGTGCCGAGGCGAGTTGAGTCAGCGCCTGACCATCACCCGGCTGAGCCCGAAGGTAGCCCTCCAGCAAGATAACGGCAGTAGCCGGATTGCCCTCCGCCATGTAAATGCGGGCGAGCAGCTTGGTGGCTGGGCTGTTGGGCTGGACCTTCTGAAACGCCTCCAGGTACTGTTTGGCTTTTTCGCGCTGGTTCAAACTGTAATGGGCCAAGCCATTGAGCATCAGCAACTGCGGACGGTAACGAATAAAGTCAATGGGTACGGGGTCCAGCAAATCCGTCACATCCTTGAGCGCAGCATTGGCAGTGGCGGTGTCGCCCTCCCGTTCAGCCAATAGTGCTTTCATATAGGCGCCGCGAGGGTCTTCAGGCGACAGTCGCTGCAACTCTGAAACATCTTTGCCTGCGTCGGCATACCGACCCAGATCCAGGTAAATACCGGCGCGAGACACCCTGGCCTCAATATTCCCCGGCTGGGATTGCAGCACACGGTCATAGGACTGCAATGCCGCAGTCATATCACCCCGAACATGCTGAATGGATCCCTTTTGATACCAGCCCTCGGGCGAGTCAGGCGTCAAGAGTATGGCCTTGTCGGCTGCCTCCATCGCCTCTTTGAACTGGCGGGCTCGAATGCGAACCGAGACCTCCGCCAGCCAGACATCGGCGGACCGGCTGTCAATACTTCGCGCCTCGTCTATTGCCTTCATGGCTTCGCGGGACCTGCCCAAGTCGGCAAAGGCGGCCGCTCTAAGCAACTGCAATTGAAGTTGCGTTGCTGGCGGCAGTCCGGCGGGGTTGAACGTGGATTGTTCGAGCATAGGCAGGTGTTTACCTTGCGCCAAGTAAGCTTGCCCAAGGGGAATAACGATCTCGGCCCGGTTGACACCCAGACGCAAGGCCTCCAGCATGGCCACTTCGGCAGCCGCAACTTCACCGTTTTGCATAAGCGCCTTGCCCAGCAGCACTTGCACCGGCAACAAGGTTTTATCGACCTGCAATGCATTTTTGAGTTGAATAATGGCGCCGGGGATGTCCTTTTTCTCGTACCGCACCAAAGCATCCTCGTAGTACCGGGATGCCTTGCTATCGGCAGCCCGCGCCTCAAGTGAAACAGATACACACAAGACACCCAACAAAGCAACAACAGCGCTATTGCGCAAACCCGAGAGATTTACAAGCCGGTTCCGCGAAGTGCCAAGCGCATCCAACAATTTAAATTTAGCCATTTTTCATCAATCAAAATTAACTCGGATCATGGTATCGCATGACACCCGATTTACCGATGCGCCATAGGGAGCTTCAACGCATTACACTCTGCCTTTAATGCGTTGTGACCAAAGTGGCTTGGCAACCCCTCCGCGACGGAATATATGCAACATTCATTTGCCTCATCCATCAAAAGGCGTCTGCACCACGCGATGCGGCGAGCCTTCGGCATCCTGCCCAGAAAACTGCGTTTTGCGGTTTACCGCGCCTTCGTGAACTGCGATCCGCAACCCGACAGCCGACTTGTTCTCAAAATTGCTGATACCAAGGAAGAACTGGAGGCCTGCTTTCGTCTGCTTCATGATGCCTATGTAGGAAGCGGATTCATGCGGCCAGACCCATCGGGCATGCGCGCCACGATCTATCACGCCCTACCCACTACTACGACACTGTGTGCCAAGTTCGACGGCGAGGTGGTTGGAACACTATCCTTGATTCGCGAGAGTGTTTTCGGATTCCCTCTCCAGTCGGTGTTTAATTTGCACCAAGTGCGCGCCAAGGGTGGCCAGATAGCGGAGGTATCGGCCCTGGCTGTGCACCCCAAGTTCAGGAAGACAGGAGGGTCGATCCTGTTTCCGTTGATGAAGTTCATGTACGAGTACTGCACGAACTTTTTTGATACACGGCACCTGGTGATTGCGGTCAACCCGGACCGTATCGAGATGTACGAGTCACTTCTGTTTTTCAAGCGGCTTGAACAATCCGTCGTAGACAACTACGATTTTGCAAACGGCGCCCCAGCCGTTGGTGCCAGTCTTGACCTGCAAAGGGCGGAGTCGATTCTCAAGCAGGTCTATGGCAATAAGTCTCCAGCCAAAAACCTCCATGCATATTTCGTGCGAACGCGGATGGAAAACATCATCATGCCTTCGAGACGTTACTTCACGACCAATGACCCGGTCATGACTCCTGACCTGCTGGACTACTTTTTTAACGAATGCACGTCCACTTTCAGGCAGTTGGACGAGCGACATAAATCGTTGCTCCATTCCATTTACGACACAGAAAAGTACCACTCAGTGTTACCGACAACTTTCGCCGATTCATCTCCACACAGCAAGCGCAGGAAGCACCAGCGCTATTCGTTGATGTGTCCGGGAAAATTTGCGTACCCCGACCAAAAGAATAAAGCGCCGTTCGCACTACGCGTCGTTGAACTGTCTGAAACCGGGTTCCTTGCCTACTCCAAGCAACCTCTTCGGTCCAATGTGTGGGGCGAGGCCATCATTCAACTGGGCAACGACGAGAAGTCAACGATCAAGGCTAAAGTCATCAGGGGCGAGTTCAGAGGTTCTACCGGGTTTTATGGATTCAAATTGGAAGAACCCGATCTTCCCTGGCGTAAGTTTGTAGGCGTCCTGCATACGGGCGCTACGCACGAAGACTTGACTAATGCAACCCAGTTTCTGAGCGACGGGCAGACGATCATTTAGCGCTGCGTCCTTGCAACAGCTGAAGTACAAACTTCGAAGGTATCGCGTAACTGATGCCCGACGGGTGGGTCAGCGCTGACTCACGCGTCCCTTTGAGAAAGACCATGTTGACTACACCGATGACTTCACCGGTGTCCGGATCAAAGAGTGGTCCACCACTGTTGCCTGGGTAGGCTGTGCCATCGAGTTGAAACATTTCAAAGCTGCCAGCGCGCAAACTACGAATTGCTTTTTCGTTGAGTTGCTGTGCCGTAGGGGTGGGCAGCGCCGCAGCGGTGATTGACGACACTATGGCGCGGTGCGTAACCGGAGAGAACCCCAGCGCGCCACCAATTGGGAAGCCCATAAACGCAACTGCATGCCCTTCTCGGACAGTACCAGAATCTCTTACAACAACCGCAGATACCGGAGCACCCTCGATGCGAAGCAGCGCGAGATCGTGCTGCGCATCACGATCCTGCAAAGTGGCGGCTCGCATTTGCAGCGTACCATCTACCCCTCTTACCTGCACTACCAAGTTCAAATCAGAGGTGTCCTCCGTAGCATCGGGAAGAACATGCGCATTCGTTATAACCTGCTGGCCATTCCCCACCACAAAGCCTGTTCCTCGCAGCCTGAACCGCGGGCTGTCGGTAGTGCGGAAGGTCCCAACGATGACCACCGAAGGCTTTACTCGCGTGATGGCGTCGGGAAGGTCCGCATGGGCGGCTTGACCGATCCCGAGCAACGCTAATGCGTAGATTCGCAACAAAGACAAGAAACATGACAAACGCGGCCTGATCATAGAGACGCACCCCAAATGTTTCGGTATATCACTTTTCGACAAATAACTTGTGCGAAATGTGATAGACCAGCAACGGCAACGGCATTCGTAACCAATGGCTCCGTGCAAAAATCATCCAATGCGCAAACGGCGTGGTTATTCCTGCGGCCGAAGAGTGATTGGGACGCAAAGCATGTTCAAAAAGCCACGCCCTCATCCAACGTGGCCAATGCGTTGAGGTACGTTTTTGTAAATTGTCACGTATTGAAGCCGGTACAGGGGTGTTGTAGATCCGGCGCGACTGCTGGAGTACGTCCACAACAGGCTGTGTCAGACCCAAATAATTCGCACGGT
>JBBRYR010000010.1:0-78790 GCA_038237415.1 Burkholderiales bacterium | reverse complement strand
CTTGGGTTTGCTGGCCGGATCTTTGTCGGTCTTGGCTGCGGGTGCCAAGTCTTGCAGCTCCTGCTCGATGGCTGCGATGTCGGCGTCGATGGTCTCATCAAGCAAGCTGGCCTGGCCGGCATCGAGCTGTTCGCGGCTGCGCCCGAACTTCCAGCGCTTCAGGACGGCCATTTCATGCGTGAGCTGGTCGATCTTGGCTTGGCGGTACAGGATCTCACGATCTTTGCTGGTGATGGCCTGGTCTAGGGTGGCGATTTGCAGGTCGCTCTGCGTGATTTGCATGTCCTGCCGAGCAACTTGTGCAATCAACTCGCGGGCCAGTTCGCGCAATTGCGCTGCGTTCAAACTGGACAGTGATTCAGGGGCTACAACCATGCACGGGAGTGTGCCAATACTGTGGGTCGACGCCTATTGGAGCATCCCCCAATAGACGCAAAAAGCATAGCAAAGAAAGAGTCAAACCACGGTGATGATTCCGCCGTCGCCAATGCGTGACCACGGCAATCCCAGCACCAGGGCGTCGAGCTGACTACGGCTCAAACTGACTCTGTCAGTGGCGCTCCCAGCGGGCCAGACAAAGTGGCCTTGGTGCAGGCGTCGGCTGGCAAGCCAGATGCCAATGCCGTCATGCACCAGCACCTTCATGCGCGTGGCACGTCGGTTGGCAAAGAGGTAGGCAGTGTGTGGGTGAGCGGCACCAAAGACTTGGACGACTCTTGCCAAGGCGGTGTCGGTGCCAGCTCGCATGTCCATCGGCACCGTTGCCAGCCAGACGGCGTCTATGCGGATCATTTGAGAAGGGCTGTTGCCCAACTCGCAAACTCCGCTGCTGAACTGATCGGCCAGGTGATGGTCATCGACAGCCCGCCTTTGCGAAGTTCCGCCTTAATCTCCGTACCCCTTTGTTCGGGTGCTGCTACTGTCAACTTGACCGGAAGGAACGCCGGGGTCGGCGAGATAGGGGGCAGCGATTCAGCCCTAGTCGGCTTGACAAGTTGATGACGCCCATTGTGCGCGTGTTCCTTGAGCCAGCGATGCAAGACATTGGCGTTCATGCCGTGGCTGCTGGCCAATGCTGCGATGGAAGCACCGGGCTGTTGGCATGCAGCTACCAACTGGGCTTTGAATTCGGCGGAGTAGGTTCGGTGGGTGTACCGAGCAGAACCCCCGGCGGTCTCTAATTCTTTGGGCATGGTGTGCACGATTGTTTGCGTGCACACGATCTTGCGAGATGAGAGGCTCCGATTCAAGACGGGATTGCCGGACGCTTACCCAATATTGATCAAATGATCTGAAACAGCGCCTCTACGATCTACGAGTTTCCCAATTTTTGATCGCACGTCAGAGGTTCTCAAAGTGCACTCGACCAAAATGACTCGACCAGAATGTGTGAAAAGAGCTAGGTCAGGAGCTTCGCTATCCGTGTAAGCGGCAACTTGAAAGCCCAACAAAAAAGCGAGGGTTGCTACTGATCTTTCGAAACCTCGGGCATCTTTTTGATTGTTGATTAGGCTGTCGCGGAGCTTCTCCCATCCATGGTCAAACGCCTGAATTGTGGCTTCTCGAACACCTCTGGAACGATGGCCTCCAACCACCCAGTGACGTCGGACGGGAAGACCGCCAACTGAGAGCATCACCAACGCACCATCTACACCGTCTTTGCGTTCCGTCAAGCTACCGTCTCTAGACATCCCCTCGGGCTCTTGCCAGCGCACCAAGTGAGCGGCTTGATAGCGATCAGCAACAACAGGAGCCCACCGCAATGCGACAGAAACCTTTTTCAGATCTAGTCTTGGTACTGCGCGGAAAGTCAACTCGAGCACGCCATCAACGAACTTCGATTTAGCAACATCCAGTTCGACAGGGGGGTGTTTGTAGATATCGATTTGAGGCTCTGTAGATACGCTCGGATTTGGCAAGCCGAGAAAGCTACTTACGTCAGCAATGCCGTCGAACGGCGTTTCGGCGCAGCGAAGCAACGAATTGACTTCAGCCCAGTGCAATGAATCCTGAGTTTGGCGCTCGTCTGAACGACAAGTAAGGTTCAGCGTGTAGTTCCATTCATCGTCAGTTGGTACTTTGGAGTAGTAACTGATAGGACGATCCGGCAAGGAGTAGCTTGTACCGTCAACGGTAATCTTCCCCAAAGTTGCATCAGTCAATATGACACTTGCCTCTTCGGCGGAATGCGGCCCCGATATCAACTTTACAACTACTATTTTTTCCGTATTCAACTTGACCGTTGGGACATTTGGGGAAACACCTATTTGTAAGGAGGCTTTCAAAATATTGTTCTGGCTAACTCCTGGCCGAGCAATCAAACGAACATCAATGAAGACGTCGTCGCAAGACCACGCTTGGCACGCAGACTGAAAGTACTCTAAGTACTCTGTACCTGAATTCATATCGAACCTCTCCCACATCACAGATTCCCAGATGGTATCCGTCGCTCAACAAAGATGGACTACCGCCAAAACCAGAAGCCTGATCTCGCGGTTCACCACCTCCGCTACATCCATTCAAATAGTCCTCAATTGAACCACGGAGACAACTGCTTTGAATCGAAAGCGAGCCCCAGCAAAGCGCCCCAATGTTTCACCACATCAAGTCAATGGCGAAACCCTCACTCGACTCAGAATCCACAACTTTGGTTCTTCGTCCTCTCATTTCGCCACCCACCAAAGCATCCCCTCACATTCGCCCCCCAAACTCCTCTTCACCACCACCCGAGAGGAGTCCCCATGACGATCACCTGCTTCATCCGCTACGAAATCGACCCGTTCCAAAAAGAACAGTTCAAAGCCTACGCCGATAACTGGGCCCGTATCATCCCCCGCCTGGGTGGGCATTTGCTGGGCTACTTTGTGCCGCATGAGGGCAGCAACTACGAGGCATGGGGCCTGATCTCCTTCCCCAGCCTGGCGGCGTATGAGGCCTACCGCCGGCGCCTGCGGGACGACGACGCGGCCCAGGCCAACTTTGCCTTTGCGCAGCGCGAGCGCTTTATCTTGAAAGAAGAGCGAACCTTTCCCCAGCCGGTGCCCGCCAGCTACCTGCAAGCGCCCACTGGCTATGGGGAGGCTGCATGATCGCCGTGCTCTTTGAGGTGACACCTCTGCCGGGGCAAGAGGAGCGCTACTTTGAAATCGCGGCCATGTTGTGCGCGCTTGGCGCAATCAAGCGGACCACCGCGAAGGCCAATCCGAAGGACGTGCGGCGGTTTTTGCCCATTACCGCATTCGCGTAGCGCAAGTGCTGCGGGACTACACTGACACGCAGCGCAGTGAGGCACCACCAGATTCCAACGTGGCGCTGCATGCGCCGCACACTCCACCAGCATGAACCCCACACCCAACCACCCCACGTATGAGCCCAAGCTGGCCAGCGTGGCCGCCATCATTGCCGACGCCACGCGTGCGCGCATGCTGTGCTACCTGCTGGCGGGCGACTATGCCAGCGCGGGGGAACTGGCGCGGGCCGCATCGGTGACGCCGGCCACGGCCAGCGGGCATTTGGGCAAACTGATGGCGGCCGAGCTGCTGGTGTGCGAGCAGCGCGGGCGGCACCGCTACTACAAGCTGGCCGACGACGAAGTGGCCCACGCGCTAGAGGCGGTGGCGCTGATCGCCGAGCGCCGCACCCACACCGCCGCCTGGGCCAACCCCACGCGCCAGCGGCTGCGTTTTGCCCGCTGCTGCTATGGGCACTTGGCGGGGCAACTGGGGGTGGAGATGTTTTCGCAGTTGTTGTCCAAGGAATGGCTATGCCCGGCGGGCGATGGCTACTTGCTCACCGCACAAGGCACGGCGGGCTTGGACGCGCTGGGCTTTGCGGTAGACGGCATGGACAAGGCGCCGCCTTCTGCCCGCGTGGCCTACCGCTGCCTGGATTGGTCCGAGCGGCGCGACCACATGGCGGGCCAGCTGCCCAAGGCATTGCTGGCGCACTGCCTGCAGCAAGGCTGGCTGCGCCGCTATGACGGCGAGCGTGCGCTGGAGGTAACGCCGCTGGGGCGTAAGTACTTAGCGGGGTTGCTGCCTTCGGTCAATGGCTTATGAGTCAAATTGGCCTCTAGCCCCCGTGGAAATTGCGCGAGTAGCTTCTGTTTTGATAGCAACTGGCTCTATCGTGCGCGACTCACACCCAGAGTTCCTACAAAACAAGTGGTGTGGTGTTCAGCTGCGGAAATGCCTTCTTCAGCGCAGTCAGGCCTTCGGTGGCCCGGCTGAGCCAACCGGGGCCACGCCCCGTTAGGTCTAGCCACGCATCCTGCAGCGCTTGCGCATCGTTCTCTGCCAAGTATTCGATCAGGGCTGCGGCCTGTATGAGGTCTTTGCCGGCTTTGATGCGCATGGCTTGAGGCCGTTCGCCGTACACCAGCAGCTTGTGCACAGCGTATTTTTCGGGCGGTGGCACATTGACCAAGATGGGGCCGGTGCGTGACAGTAAACACATTTGAATGGGCTCTGCCATGGAAAACTCCATGAACTTGAGCGGCTGCATGGTGGCGTTGAGGGCTTTGATCAGTACGGGCGTATCACCCCCCCGGTGCATGGAGGTGACGAAGTCAATCTGCAAATCAGCTTCATCTGATTTGATGTAGGTGGTGAGGCTTTGCACTGGTACAAAACCCATCTGCAGCGATTCAATCGCACTGCCCTTGCCAGTAGCCATCCCCATCCTTACATCGGACGGGATGGCGACGGATACGTTTTTGCCAGCATGCGCAAAGTCCAAGTCCAGCGTTTGGGCGCCATCGTGCCATTGCACGCCAAGGTAGTTCTGGTAGCCCATGAAGACATGGGTGCCCACCAAGATGCCACCGGCATGGAAGAAACCAGCGTCCGCCAAGCGCGCCAGAATTTTGGCGTGGGTGGGGGCGATGAAAGGGCTTCCCGCAGCAATGCATTGCTGGGCGAGGCGCTGCAGGTGCAACTGGGTGGCGTCGCCTTGCCGGTGCAGGTCGATCATGGCCGTGAGCTCTGGCGTTGCGGGGCCCAGAAATATCTGCTTTTGCTTGCCGGTCAAATCAGGGGTTTGGTAATACCAATACGGCTTGGCCTTGATGGTTTTCTGCGAAAAACTACCCGGTAGGCTGGCCACATTGCGCACCGTGCTGAGCATGCTGGCGCTGCGCAAGGATGCAAAAGCAGTTTGCGCGGCGGTGGTTTGGGGGGTGTACAGCATGGCTATACTGAGAAAAATTAAACTCAGTATAACTAGAAATATTAGCGTGCGCTCAAATGACTTACCAAGCCGCTAACCGCAAAGGCTTATGAGTCAAATCGGCCTCTAGCCCCCGTCGAATATGCTCAAGCAGCTATGTATTCAATAGCATCTAGTTAGCCTGTCGGTACCAGTCCACCTTGCGGGTACCCAACATCACGGCAGCTAGTAATACGAACATCAACAGCGAGCCAAGCAGCAAAGCGTTTTGCTCAGACTGCAATATGCCAAACAATGCTGCGTACAGCATGCTCATGGCCGCACTGAAGCCGAGTGCGCGCTTGATGCCCTGCAACACAGACGCGAGGTAGATGCCCACCAGTACACCACCGATGCCGTGGCCGATGCCCCATAAGCCCACGCAAACTCCATATGCTCCTACAAACTGGTCAGCAGCAAAAAGAACACGGCTTGGGTCAAACCTACCAAGGCGTATTGGATGGGGTGAATGCGCAAGTTCTTGAGCTGCTCGAATACGAAGAAAGCGGCAAAGCTCAGCACAATGAAAAGGAAGCCGTATTTGACCGAACGCGTAGCTTGCTGGTAAATATCTACGGGTTCAATCAAGCGCACCTGAAAGCCCTGCTGCGCGGCACTTCCGTTGGCTGCTAGCACGGTGGTGCCCCACTGGGCGTTGAAACCGGTGTTTTGAACGGTGCGTGCGCGCGGCAAAAAGTCACCCGCAAAACTAGGGTGTGGCCAATTGCCGCTGATGTCAGCGGTAGCCACTTCCCCCACCGGAATGAATCCGAAACTACTGGTACCCACCAAGCGGACGGTGACGGTGAACGGCAAGGTCTTGGCGCTACCGTCCAGGTGCGTTTCAGTGGCGGTGCTATGGAATCCGGTTTTGAAATCCTGGCTTGCACTGCTGCCTTGTACAGCTAGCGTACTACCTGCCAGCGTGACAACGGGCGCACCCGCAATGCCAATGTGATGGGAGCGTGCGGGCTGGGTGAAGTCTGTGTGAAACTCAATCAGGGCGAGCACGCCGCCCTTTTTCGATGACCACGATGATCAAGGCCGGCGCCAGCGTGATGGCCGGAATGGCTGCTGCCAGCGGCAAGCCAAGGGCCACGACAGCCACCACAGCGCCCAAAATACCAAAGGCTGCGCCCCATGCCCAACCCAGCTGCGCTGGGCCGCGCACGATGTAGCGGTGTAGCCACCACAGCGCCAGTAAATAGACGCCCACAGCGCCCGCCACCAGGCCAATTGCCAGGGTATGAGAAACCGCATGCGCGGGCTCTGCGCCCAAGGGGATCGCACCCACCGAGGCCTTAAGCTGATCAGCCACCACTTCCAAAAAAGCACCCAGCGCCGCTAGCGCGCTGAAGACGACGAAATGTCCATACCCCCAGTTGAAGGCCCGTTCGCGGTGATGGTGCAGAGCGTCAGCGTTGGGTAGCAGAAAGTACACCCACCACAAGGCCAGTACCAGGCTGGTAGCACCCAAGCCCACCAGTGCGACGTCGAGGGTCCAACCTTGTGCTGCGATGACACCGGCTACGGCATTGGTACCGCCCAGTACACACTCGCCCAAAACGATGATCGTGAACAGGCCATAGCGCTCGGAGATATGGTGGGCATGCCAGGGCGTGTGGCCAATCTTGGCGGCCCACACCGGAATGTAGAGCTCTAGCGCCATGAGTAAGAAGTACGTCGGCAAAGACCACGCCATGGGCAAAGCCAAACGCGCCAGCCATAACATCTGCGCGACCCCTATGCCCAGAGCATTACGCAAGGCGGTGCGCCGTCGCTCAGGGTGCTCGTGCGCTGCACGCAGCCACATGGCCAGCAGGCCGATTCGCATCACTGCGTAGCCAATGGTTACGGTGGTGAAGTCGCCCTGCGCCATCTGCGGAACACCGGCGGCCAGAATCAGCACACCCACCATTTGCACCATGGTCCACAGCCGGTAGGTGGAGTCGTCGGTATCGTAGGCGCTGGCAAACCAGGTGAAGTTCATCCAGGCCCACCAAATAGCGGCAAAGCCCATTAAGTACGCCAGTAGCCCGGACCCCACATGGTGCGCGCCCACGGCATGGTGCAGTTGCGACGCGGCCGCTGCAATGGCGACCACAAAAGTCAGGTCAAACAGCAACTCCAAAGGGGTGGAGACACGGTTGGACTCGTTCATGTCGCGGCCAACCATGCCACGCGCCGCACGCAATGGCGAACTCATGCAAGCTTCCAGTGCGCCAGCAGCGCCACAGCGGCGGGCACACCAAAAAGCAAGAGCATGATGGGCAGCTCTTCGCGAACGCTATACCCGGCATGGCTCACGCCGACCCACATGTTGAAACCCGTGGCCACCAGCCAGAGCGCGATGAACCCGTAGCTAGCCCAGGAAAATGCGCTGGGATAGTGCTCGGCAAATAACTTGCTGTAAATCGCAAAGCCCGCAAATACCAAAAGGCCTGTGGCCAAGATCAGAATGGTTCGCATCGTAAAGCTCCGTTTGATCCGTAGTTTAGAGGAACATACCGCCCGAAGCCTCGATGCGCTGACCGTTGATCCAGCCGTTGCCCCCCGTGAGCAAACTTGCCACCATGGCACCAATGTCGTCGGGCTGGCCGACTCGGCCCAGCGCGGTTTGCCCGGCCACAAAGGCGTTGACCTGTGGGTTGTCCCGGACCGCACCACCACCAAAATCGGTGGCGATCGCACCGGGGGCCACCGTGTTCACGGTGATGCCGCGTGGGCCCAGCTCTTTGGCCATGTATTTGCTAAGAACTTCCACCGCACCCTTCATTGCTGCGTAGGCGCCATAGCCGGGCAAGGCAAAGCGCGTTAGTCCCGTGGAAAGGTTAAGAATGCGGCCGCCATCTTGCATCAGAGGAAGCAGTTTTTGCGTCAAAAAGAACGGGCCTTTGAGGTGGACTTTCATCAATTGGTCGAACTGGTCTTCTGTCGTCTCGGTCAGCGCGGCATGCAATCCAAAGCCTGCGTTGTTGACGAGGTAGTCAAAACGCTCGCGCTGCCAACGGCTACGCAGAAGGGACTGCACCTGCTCTGCAAATGCGCCGAAGCTAGAGCTATCCATTACATCCAGCGGTAGTGCAACCGCTTGGCGGCCCAGCGCGGCAATCTCTGTGACGACTTGTTCAGCCTGCGCCTGTTCGCTGCGGTAGGTCAAGATCACATCCACGCCCTGGCGGGCTAGGTGCAGGGCCATGCTGCGGCCCAGGCCACGGCTTGCGCCAGTAATGAGAGCAATCGGGGTGTTGGGTGTGTTGGGTGTGGACATGGAGGGTTCCTTTTGAGGTTAGCTGATGATGAAATGGAGTGTATTGATCGTCTTGTAGTAGATAAACATGTACTTTTTGATCAATTTGTTCGCCATAATTGAACAATGAATCTTTTGGACTGCATGCACATCTTTGCCCGTGTGGCCGAGCTTTCCAGCTTTACCCAAGCGGCGGACAGCTTGGGCCTACCCAAAGCCAGTGTGTCCAACGCAGTGCAACAACTGGAAAACCAGCTGGGCACACGCCTGCTGCAGCGCACCACACGCAAGGTACAGCTCACCCACGATGGCCAGACCTACTACGAGCGTTGCAAGGACATGCTGGCCGATGTGGATGAGTTGCAGGGCATGTTCCAGCACCCAGGCGCCACGGCAGTGCGTGGCCGCGTGCGGATCGACATGCCCACCGGGGTGGCACGTTACGGCGTCATTCCCCGCTTGCCCACTTTGCTGCAACAACACCCTTTGCTGGAACTCGAACTCAGCAGCACCGAGCGCCGTGTGGACGTGGTCCGCGAAGGTTTTGATTGCGTGCTTCGCGCCGGATCGATTGTGGACTTGGGCCTGATCGGACGTAACGTGGGCCACATGGCCATGGTCAATTGCGCCAGCCCAGCGTACTTGGCGGCTTTTGGGATGCCGTTGGTGCCCGCCGATTTGACGACGCACCGCTTAGTGCACTATGCGCACACACTGGGTGCCAAACCTGATGGCTTTGACTACTTAGAGGGCGGACAAGTGCGCACGCAGCCGATGGCAGGGTCCATCACCGTGAACAACGCCGACGCCTATCAGGCCGCCTGTCTGGCCGGTCTGGGAATTATTCAGGTGCCAGAGGTGGCCGTGCGCGAACTAGTGGCTCAGGGCCTTTTGCAAACCGTGCTGCCTGACTATGACCCCGGTGCGATGCCCTTGACCCTGCTGTACGCCAATCGGCGCAACCTGCCTGCGCGGGTACGTCTGGTCATGGACTGGTTGGCCGAAGCAGTGCAACAGTATCTGGAGCCCCATCGTCGGCCGGACCTTACGCGTACCTTTTAGCGCGGTGGTGGCACAGGCTTACCCCACATGCGTTGCCACAACCATGGCAGGCCTCGCTTCAAATCCAGCCGCGTACTCTCTTGAATGGGCCGCTCCAGTGCCTGCATGGGGCTGTGGCTTTCTGCCACCAAGAAGCGAAAGGTATAACCCGGCTCTTGACCCATGCGCAGGTCGCTGATGAACAACTGCGGGCCGACCTGCTCTAGTTTGTAAAAGCCTTTGCTAAAGGCGGCGATGCGTCGCACGCTGTCCAGCCCCTGCAATTCACCCGACAGCGACTGCCCTCGGTCGAACCGATCGAACTGCACGGTGGGCGTGGCATCAAGCACGGAGTAAAAACCTTCGAAATAGTGCGCACCCGACATCGCCACCACCCGCCACAACAAGGTATTGAGCGGGGCCGGGGTTACCAGCAACTGCTCGACCGCAATGCCCTGGCGCGCCAGCGCATCGCGTGCAATGCGCTCAACATGCTGCTGCGCCACGACGCCCCAGGCCAGATAGGCGGTGCTGAGCACCAGGCCCACGGTGTTGGCACGCAAGCCACGCGCAACACTCCCCACACTTCCGCGCGCCACCAGTGCCCAGGCGGCGCCCACCAGCAGCGGCACGGTGTACAGCGGGTCAATGATGAAGACGCTGCCGACGCCATAAGGGTGGTCGGTAAACGGCAACGCCAGTTGGGTGCCGTAGACCGTCATGGTGTCCAGCAGCGGGTGGGTCACCAGCACCAGCCACATGGCCAACCACCAGCGCCGCCAGATCGCCCACTCTTTGTGCACGCCCGCAACCAGCGCGGCCAAGGGCAGCGAGAACAGCGTTAGCCAAAAAAGTGAATGGGTCTCGGCGCGGTGCAGCACCATGTTGCGCACCGCGTCGCCTTGGTCGATAAACACGTCCAAATCGGGCAAGGTACCGGCCACCGCACCCCACAGGGCGGCTTTCCAAAGCGCAGTGCGCCGGCCCATGGTTGCGATGCCGACGGCTGCGCCCAGTGCGATTTGAGAGATTGAATCCATGCCGCAATTGTCTCGCGACCGCAGTAACCTGAGGCCGTTGCTGGACTTGGTCGCCTCCTCTCGGTGGTTTCCTAAGGGTTTAGCGTCACGCGCGCCCAGCTGCCGTTTGACAAGCCTGCGCAAGCGCCACCTGCAATGGGCGTGAGTTGAACCACGCGCGCGGGCATGGGCATCAAATCCGCAAGCTCCTTCCAACGGCCGGGCGCTTCCCACCGCAGCGCGTGCAGGGCGCGCTGGGTCATATCTGGCACGACGATGGTGGGGCGCTCGCCCGACACGTTCACCACCACGGCCATGCGTTGCTCTAGCTCGCCCATTTTGTGGTTGGACACGTCCACGGTGGTGGCAAAGGGTTCAAGCCGCGGTGGCCGGTAGTGGTAGAGATTGAGCACGCCGCCAATATGGGGCGTTGTGATGCTGGCCACATCTAGCCGGCCATCGCCATCGAAGTCGGCCACGCCCACCGGGTTGAGCCAGCGAAACGTGGAGCCAGCATGCGGGCCACGGGCGAGCTCTACCAGCTTCAAAGGAGAGGCAGCAGAGCCAGTTCCGCGAACCCCCAGCACCACCAGGGCCGCACCACGCAGTGCGTCAGCCTCGATCAGCAGTAGCTCATCGCGACCGTCCTGGTCCAAGTCGACCAGTCGCGGCACCCGGTCCTCAAACACGCGGTTCAGGGGCAATTCCATCACCACCTCTTGCCAGCCACCGGCGGGCGTAGCCGCCAGCACGTGTGCGCTGCCCCCATGCACGGCAGACCCCAACGCTGTATGTGGATAGCGGCGCGTTGGGGAGCCGATCCAGGCCCAAGCAATGTCTCGGCTTCCGGCTACTGCTTGGCTATCGGGTACGCGGTCTTTTGCCGCGGCAGGCATCGCAACAGTGGGGGCATTGGGTGGCGTTTGGGCCCCACATTGCACCTCAGCGGGTTCGATCTTCAGCCCCATAGCAGCAACCGAGCCCACAAACATGAACTGGCCGATCAGCAGCGCGAGGGTGCCGACCCCAAGCTGCTCCCAATAGCGATGATGCGGGCGCACGCGGGGCGTGGATTCTAGTAACTGCATATGGGTAGGTCGCCGTGGCGGGCAGAACCTTACAGGCCAAAGATGGGCCGTCAGTCAGATTCCCCGCTGAACCATGGCCACCAATTGGTCCAGCGCCGCACCCCAGCCACCTTCAAAACCCATGGCTGCGTGCTTTTTGCAGCCAGCTTCGTCGGCATGAATGACGGTGGCGGTGTAGCGGGTTCCGCCATCAGCGTCGGAAAGTTCGATCATGGCGGTGAACAGAAAATCAGCTTCGTTGGCATCGCCCATCGGTGCCGGTTTGCGGGGCCGGTAGCCGGGCAGCAGCGCATTGGTCCACACCAGTTTTTCCTGCGGCACCACTTGCAGGTAGCAACCAGCATTGGGAAATTCAGCACCTTCGGGCGACTGCATGGTGGTGCGAAACAGGCCACCGGGCTGCAAATCCATTTCGCAGTCAATCGTCTTCCAAGGCAAGGGGCAAAACCACGGCTTGAGCAGCTCTGGCTCGGTCCAGGCGCGCCACACCAGCGCTCGGGGCACATTGACGACGCGCGTAAAGCTGAGGTCTAGTTTTGCGTTGGGCTGGTAGGTCGGCTTCATGTGGTGTCTCCTGTTGAGGGCTTTGGCAAATATAACGCCTTGTGAGTCAAATCAGCCGCTAGCCCGCGTATTCATTGCGCAAGCAGCTTCTCTTTTGATAGCAAACATTGGGGTTGCCGTGACGGTTTGCGGGAGCTGCAAGGTCTGTCTGATGGCGGTAGGTTCTGACTACGTCCCAAACCCGCGCCAGAATGGCCCTTGAAAGGCCATGCTTTCGCGCTAAGCCTGTGCGGCTATGGCGTCCAGCACCTGCTTCGGGATGCGTTTGGGCCGCAAGGTGGCAGCATTCACGCAGCCTATACGCAACTTGGCGTCAGCCAGCAGGGTTGCACCCCGCCAAGCCTGCTGGGCAATCTCCAGCGAAGCGGCCCCCTGCCCTAGCAACGCGACCGTCACGACCATAAGATCATCCAGTTTTGCAGAGGCCAGATAACGCACATTCACTTCGGCCACGACAAAGATGACGCCGGTTTCCACCCTCAAAGCCGTCTGTTCCACACCCATCGCCCGTAACCACTCCGTACGTGCGCGCTCAAGAAATTTGAGGTAGTTGGCGTAATACACCACGCCGCCGGCATCAGTGTCTTCCCAATAGACGCGCAGGCTGAAGGGGTTGGGCATAGTCGGCATGGGGGAGTATTCAATGGTGGGGTAAGGGTGTGAGCGGTGTACAGATCAATCTGACGCTCTTCCCATTCTCTCCTTCTAGGGCTGGAGCGCTCCATCCACGATGGATATTTCTTCAAACGCGTCTGCCACCCGCAAAACGAACAATGCTGTAAGGCCCCTTTGCTGCGCCAGCGCCGTCGCGGCGGGCACGCCCATCACCAGCAAGGCGGTAGCCCAGGCGTCAGCGAGCATGCACGTCGGCATCACCACGGTGACAGACGCAAGGCGATTGTCCACGGGCCGGCCGCTGCGCGGATCCATCGTGTGGGCAAAGTGCTTGTCACCCACTTCGACCCAATGGCGGTAGTCGCCCGAGGTGGCGATGGCCGAATCGACCAGCTCCATCACACCCATGACTTCACGCACATGGCGCACGGGCTTCTCGAGGGCGACAGCCCAGGCCTGGCCATCGGGCTTGTTGCCCCTGGCCCGCATTTCGCCGTCGATGCCAACCAGGAAACGGGTGATGCCAAAACCATCAAGACAGCGTGCCAGCGCATCCACGCCATAGCCCTTGGCGATGCCCGACAGGTCCAGCGCAATGGGTCCATTCTTTCGCACACGTTGCCGGGCCAGATCGATCTCCAACACCTCGCTGGCGGCGCGGTGTGCCCGCTGCCCAAGGGTTCGGATTTGCTGCGCATCAGGCTCCTGTCCGTTCGGACCAAAGCCCCATGCATTGACCAGACTGCCTACGCCAATATCAAACGCGCCGCTGGATTCGCTGCCGACGCGCACGGCGGCATCCAACACGGCTAACAGCTCAGCCGGTACGTCATGCCACTGGTCGGCGGGCGCTGCATTGAGGCGGCTCAAGTCAGAGTCTGGTTTCCAGGTGGACATTTGCAGGTCCACCTGATTGGCGGCTGCAAACAGGGCTGTGCCGATGGTCGCCAAGTCGATGTTGGCGGGCGCAAAAAACACGGCACTGTACCGGGTGCCCATGGTTTCACCGTTCAAGGCATGGCGCTGCAGTTCAGAAGACATCTTCACGGTAACGCCCTTGTGCTTTGAGGATTGCCACGCTGAGTTTCAAAGGGGCCAAAATTTCATCCAAGGCCTGCGCAATGCTCTTGGCCATGGTCCGGCTGCCGCATACCAGCACCTGGCCTTCTTGCGCCAGCAGTTGGCGCAATTGCGTTGCATCCGCCAGCACCCGGTCTTGCACATACGCGCCATTCTCAACACGCGAAAAAGCGGCATGTAGGCCTGTCAGGCGACCATCGGCCAGATACGCATCAAGCTCGGGTTTGTACAGAAAATCGGATGCCGGGTCGCGTCCGCCCCAATACAGAAACATCGGGTGTTTGCCTGTGTTGTTGCGGATGAACCCGGCCAATGGCCCGATTCCCGTGCCTGAGCCGATCAGAATCACGGGGGCTTGGCCCACAGCCGGTCGAAAGTCGGGATGCAGCTGAATGAAAGCATCCATCTGACCACCCGGCTGCAGCCCATGCAGAAACTCCGAGCACAGGCCTCCCTCCAACTTGCGCACACAGATCTCCAGAAACCCATCCGATGACTTGCTGGCCAGCGAATAGAACCGGGGGATGGCGCTGCCGGGCGGTACCACTCCGAGTAAATCGCCCACTTCAAAGTGCGGCAGACCATCGCCGCCAACCAACCTCATCACGCGGCCTTTGAAACCCTGCTGCGGCACGGCCGCAAATCGCAGAATGCTGGTCGGCGCCTGCACCGCTTCGCCATAGTCAGCCCGCTCGATCAGCGCAAAGACGTCGGTTCGGGGCCGCTTGGGGGTATGTACAAGATTCAGCTCTTGGCCGATCAACTGCCCTACTGCGTTGCCCCAACGCGTGAAGGCTTGGCCGGATTGCCGGTCGATGGTGTCCATTTCTAACAACCGGCGGCGCCCTTGTGCCAGCAACGCCGCGTCCACATCACTGGCGAACTTGCAAAACTGCGGGAACTGCCGGTCACCAAAACCCAGCACGGAAAATCCGATTTTGGATGGAGTTTTTACCTTACCCAGCCGCGCCAAAAACTGGTTCGCTGAGCTAGGCGCATCACCATCGCCATAAGTGGCCGTGAGGATGAAAAGCCGCTCAGCTTGGGGGTAGTCAGTCGCCAACTGGTTCATCGCCGCCGTATGCACGCGCAAGCCGGCTTCGCACAAAGCGTCATGCAGCGTTTTGGCAAAGCCCCAGGTGCTATTACTTTCGCTGCCGACCAAAATAATGGTGTCAGCCGTGTGTGCGGTGCTGTTGCCCGCCAGGCGCGGCATGGATTGGCGCCGCTGCCACCAGGTCAAAGCGCCTGTGGCACTCAGCAGTGGCACACCGAGCGTGCACAGGCCCAACAACAGCCCCAACCACCACAGCCCTTCACCGGTGTGGAGCTTGTAGATCAGTTCAAAGGTTTGCCGAAAGCCGCCATACGGCTGGTACAACAAGAGGGCGCCGTTGCCAGGGTCCACATAGCCTTCGCCCTGGTCGGTCGACAGCGAATACACACCGGCGGCGTCGCCGGGGCTGGGGTAGACCAGTTCGCGCAGGTGATTCAGATCAGTAGCAATGAGCGCTGGCAAAGCAGTCACCGGGACAGCTGGCCCGCCCACCACAGTGGTCGGAAAATCCGGCTCGTCCTGCATACCGTCCGGGATCAGCGCAAAAGTGGCCGCCGACATGTACATACCCGTGAGGGCCGACAACACCAAGCCCAGCACCACCACACGCGCCACTTGGGTATGCCAGCGTTGAACGAAGCTACCACGCAGCGGATCGGCCAAATGCCGCCACCCGCCCACCCGCCGCACCAGCAGTACGGCACCGGACACCGACAGCACCAGCATGGTGAGCGCAATCAAACCCGAAACCACACGCCCCGGGGTGTCGAGCAGCCACGAGCGGTGCAAATCTTTCATCCAGCGCGAGAAAGGCGAAACGACGTGTGGCGCAACGCCTTGGCCAGTTTGTGGGTCAATGCGGTCCACCCCCGTTTGTCCATCCCGGTTGTAGTACACGATGACGGTGCCCGACGGCAGCCGTTTAATCTGCTCTACCCCCGGGTAATGCTGCGCAACCCGGCCCGCGAGTGTTGCAACGTCAATCTGGCCGTTGGCGGGGATGGTGCTGCCCCACCGCTCTAGCGCCGGGTCAAGCGACAAAATGGCACCGCTCATGGCCAGCACCACAGCCAGCACGGCAACCAGCAACCCCAAAAAAGAATGCAGCCTGCGCAAACCGGTTACATGTCGTACGTGAAGGATTTGACATAGCCGCGCCCTGCGACCGGCTTGCCCTTGTCTTTTGCGGTCAGGGGCGCGCGCACCTCAGCGGGATTTTCGCGTTGGTCTTCAACCGCCGTATCGATGCGAATTTCGTAGCCTGCGTCAATCAAGGCATCGGCCAGTTCTACGGTGACTTTCAAGGTGCGGCCACTACCCACGCTGGCGCCACTTACGCCGTCAAACTTCCCACCGCTGCCGCGCACCCAATCGCGCAGGTGTTTGTAATACTTCGTCTTGGTCCCCGCCACCCACAGCGTTTTTTTGTATTGCCCTGCAGCATCGGTGACATAAATAGCCACATAGGCACCATTGCCAGAGTAGCTCTGCATTTGGGTCGTTAACGTTACCGGGCGTGCCTGCACCAAACCAGGCATTGCCAAAACGCCAGCCAGGCAGAGTGCAGCAGTTAATTTATTCATCATCCATTCCTTGGAAAATACGTGAGTGGACAGTGTGCATTTGCCAAATTAAGGCCCGCTTAACGCGAACAGTGCTACTTGGAACCTTGACCGCGCTCGCGGCGCCGTTCACCGCGTTCGTCCTCTTTGGTTTCCAATGTGAGGACCTTCAGAGAATCGGGCGCATATTTGGATTTGAAGCGCTTACCCTGCGCATCGACGCCGCGCACCTCATAGCAGCCATCGTCCACCTTGATGCGCTGTACCTGCAAACCTTGCTCTTCCAACTGCTTGCGCAACACTTCCCGCGACTGCCAAGCAGACACGGGAACGTTGCACTCCGTATCCGCCCACACCGCACCACTGGCCAGCAGGCTGACCAGTATGGCCCCCGCAAACACAAGAAATTTCACGGTCATTCTCCTGACTTAGTCGCACGCGCAATGCATTCGTTGTGTGTGTTGTAACACCGCTTGCGGTGTCTCACTTTGCGTTAAAACAAACGGTGGCCACCACCGCCTTTGTTGAATCAACCAGTGGTGACGTGATTCAAAATGCTCGCATGCAAACAAATCGCCGCCGCGGCCGCCACATTGAGCGACTCTTCGCCGCCCGGCTGGCCGATGCGCACGTGCACACTGGCCCGGTTCATCAGCTCCTGGCACACGCCCTGCCCTTCGTGGCCCATGGCCCATGCGCAGGGCTTGGGTAACTGGAGGTTCTGAATCAGGTCACCCTGGTGCGAACTGGTTACCACAATGGGCACCTGCAGCGCCTGCAAGTCGTCCAGGGACACGCCTTCCAGCAGGGTCAAGCCAAAATGCGCACCCATGCCCGCGCGCAGCACCTTGGGGCTCCAGAGCGCGGCGGTTCCCTTGAGGGCAATCACCTGTTTAAAGCCAAAGGCTCCTGCGCTTCGCAAGATGGAGCCCACGTTGCCGGCATCTTGCACACGGTCCAGGATGACGCTGGCGGCCAAGGGTTGCAGAGTCACATCGGTGGGCAGTTCCAGCACAAAGCCCACCCCCGCGGGCGACTCCAGACCACTCAGCTCACGGAACAAGGCCGCCGGAATCACTATGCTTTTGATAGCTGCTCGCGCATATTCCACGGGGGCTAGAGGCCCGGACTTGGGGTTTTGCCAAAAGTCTTCTGAAAATACAGCAACAGCGGGCTTCAGCCCGCGCGCCAGGGCGGCACTGCACAGGTGATCCCCCTCAACCCAAAAACGTCCGGCCTTGCGGTAGGCGGTGTTGTCCTGCGCGACTTTCCGCAACTCTTTGAGCAACGGGTTGTCGCGCGAAGTGATGGACGCGGCCTGTGCTGCGGAGTAGCTCATGCCAGCACCCGGGTCACCGGGCCAAACGTCTTGCGGTGCTGGGGACATGCGCCATGGGCTTGCAATGCGGCCAAATGCTCTGCCGTGCCATAGCCTTTGTGGCCAGCAAAGCCGTATTGGGGGTATTGCGCGTCCAGCTCGGCGCACCAGCGGTCACGGGTCACCTTGGCCAGAATCGACGCGGCCGAGATGGCCTGCACCTTGCTGTCGCCCTTGACGATGGCTTCGGCCCGCACGTCCAGCACCGGCAGGCGGTTGCCATCCACCAGCACCAAGGCAGGTTTGAGGCGCAGCCCTTCTACCGCGCGGCGCATGGCGAGCAGGGTCGCTTGCAAGATGTTGATTGCGTCGATTTCTTCCACACTGGCCTCGGCTATGGAACAGCACAGGGCTTTGGCGCGGATCTCGTCAAACAATTGCTCCCGGCGGCGGGCAGTGAGCACTTTGGAGTCGGCCAAGCCCTCGATGGGGTTGCGCGGGTCCAGTATGACGGCTGCGGCAACCACCGGTCCTGCCAAAGGGCCGCGTCCGGCTTCGTCCACACCCGCCATCAAGCCAGGGGTGTCCCACGACAGGGGCGCTTGTTCAGCGTGCAAGAATTTTTTCGATCGCATCGGTAGCCAAAGTAGAAGTGTCGCGCTGCAGGCTGTGGTGCAGCGCCAGGAAGCGTTGTTGCAAGGCGGCCATTTTGGCAGGCTGGTGCTCCAGGTCGTCCAGGCACTGCAGCACGGCCGCAGCCATCGCCACAGGGGTGGCCTGATCCTGCAGCAGCTCGGGCACGATGAATTCACCGGAGAGGATATTGGGCAGGCCGACCCAGGGCTGCAGTTGCTTGCGCCGCATGATTTGCCAGCTCAGCCAACCCATGCGATAGGCGATCACCATGGGGCGCTTGAACAGCGCGGCCTCCAGCGTCGCGGTGCCACTGGCGATCAGCGTCAGGTCACACGCGGCCAGCACGGTGTGCGACTGACCGTTCACGATTTGCACATGCTCCAGCATGCCCGCCCGGGCTGCTGCCGCCTCAATGGCGGGACGCAGCGCAGGCACGGCGGGTACTATGATTTTGATAGCTACCTGCGCTTGTCGCACAAGCCTTGCAGCCTCAAAGAAGCGTTGCGACAGGTGTTTGACCTCGGACACGCGGCTGCCGGGCAACAGAGCCAGCACGCGGTCACCAGGCAGCAGGCCGAGCGCTTGTCTGGCTGCGGCTTTGTCGGGCTCCAGCGGAATAACATTGGCCAAGGGGTGGCCGACGTAGGTGGCGCTGATGCCGTGGCGGGCCAGCAACGCGGGTTCGAACGGAAATATGCACAGCACGTGGTCCACACTGCGGCGAATCTTTTCCACCCGTTCGGCCCGCCACGCCCATATGGAGGGGCAAACAAAGTGGACGGTCTTGATACCCTGTTCACGCAAGTTGCGCTCCAGATCCAGATTGAAATCAGGCGCATCCACACCAATAAAAACATCTGGCCGCTGAGCCAACAGCCGCGCCTGGAGTTGCTTGCGAATACCCACAATTTCACGATAACTTCGCAGCACTTCCCAGCCATAACCATGCACCGATAACTTGTGATGCGGCCACCAGGCCGCAAAACCATGGTGCGCCATCCGGGGACCGCCAATGCCCGCTGACACCAGGGTGGGCCAGCGGCTGCGCAAACCCTCCAGCAGCAAACCGGCCAACAGGTCGCCAGACGCCTCGCCGGCAACCATCGCCACAAAGGGTGGGGTTTGCGGCGCTGGGGCCGCGGAGTCGGGCAGCGCAGCGTGCATGACCGGGGGCTAGCGAACGATGCCGCGTTGCGGAGAGGTCTTGTCCAGAAAGGACTGCATCATGGCCACGTCAACGGCCGTCTCTGGTTGGCTCACCGCCAACTCAGCAATGCGGGTTCGCGCCTGATCCAGTGTCAGGTCGTCGCGATACAAGGCCTTGTGCATGGCCTTGACACCCGAAATGCGTTCCGGTGACCAGCCCCTGCGGCGCAAACCTTCGAAATTCATCGACCGTGCCGCCGCCGGTTGGCCCTGGCACATGACAAACGGTGGCAGATCGGCAAACAGCAGCGAACACATGGCCGTCATGCTGTGCGCACCCAACCGAACAAACTGGTGCACGACCGTAAACCCACCCAGAATGACCCAGTCATCGACCTGCACGTGTCCCGCCAGCTGGGAATTGTTGGCAAAAATGGTGTTGTTGCCCACCAGGCAATCGTGCGCCAGGTGCACATAGGCCATGATCCAGTTGTCGTTGCCGATCTGGGTCACGCCGGTATCGCCGGGTGACCCAATATTGAAGGTACAGAACTCCCGGATGGTGTTGCGATCGCCAATGCGTAACTCACACGGCTCACCCGCGTATTTTTTGTCCTGCGGAACAGCGCCCAGCGAATTGAACTGAAAAATGCGGTTGTCGCTGCCAATCGTGGTGTGTCCTTCGATGACGCAATGGGGGCCAATCGTGGTGCCCGATCCCACTTTCACATGCGGACCAATGACCGTGTAAGGGCCCACGGAAACCGTGCTGTCCAGTTGTGCCGCTGGATCAACCAGGGCCGTCGGGTGAACCAGCGACACCTTATGCACCTTGTGGAATGGCGCGCATCGCGCAAGTCAACTCGGCTTCCACCGCAAGCTCACCTGCCACGGACGCCCGGCCCTTGAATTTGAATATTCCGGCTTTCATGCGCAGCAATTCAACATCAATAATCAACTGGTCACCGGGCTCCACCGGACGCTTGAAACGGGCACCATCGATACCGGCGAAGTAGTACACCATCTCATCGTTGGGGGTGGTATCCAGCGCGTCGAAGGCCAGCAGCGCCGCCGCTTGCGCCATGGCTTCGAGCATCAACACACCTGGCATGACCGGGCGGTGGGGAAAGTGCCCTTCAAAAAACGGCTCATTGATCGTGACATTCTTGAGTGCCTTGATCGTTTTTCCCTTGTCCAGTTCCAGAACACGGTCCACTAACAGGAAGGGATACCGGTGCGGCAACTGCTTGAGAATTTTGTGAATATCCATCATGATTTGATCTCTTTTTCTAACGTTTTGATTCGGTCGCGCAAGGTGTGCAACTGCTTCAGTGTTGCGGCATTGCGCTCCCATGACGCGTTGTCATCAATGGGGAAAATCCCCGTGTAATGCCCGGGTTTCGAAATCGACTTGCTGACGACGGTCGCGGCCGAAATATTGACATGGGCACCAATCGTCAGGTGACCCAGAATAATGGCACCGCCGCCCACCGTGCAATTTGGGCCGATGGTCGCGCTGCCAGCGACGCCCACACAACCGGCCATCGCCGTGTGCCGACCCACCCGTACGTTGTGGCCAATCTGAATGAGGTTGTCCAACTTGACACCATCCTCAATCACCGTATCTTGCAGTGCGCCGCGGTCAATACATGTGTTGGCCCCAATTTCGACGTCATTGCCTATCTGCACGGCACCGAGCTGCTCAATTTTTTCCCATGTTTCGCCATTGGGCGCGAAGCCAAATCCATCCGCTCCAATAACAACTCCAGGATGCAGGATGCATCGCTCGCCGACCACGCAATCTTCGCCAACCGTCACTCTGGACTTGAGCACGGTGTCCGCACCAATATGTGCGCCGCGCTCCACTACGCACAGGGGGCCAATGGAGGCGGTGGGATGGACCACCGCAGTCGGGTCGATGACCGCACTGGGATGGATCGCAGGACCAATCAATGGACGGCGCCTGCGCTTCCAAAGCTGGGTGAGTCTGGCGAAATACAGATAGGGCTGTTCACTCACGATGCAGGTGCCACGTGAGAGGGCCGCAGAAAGCATTTGCGGACTCACAATGACGCACCCCGCCTGCGATGCCGCCAATTGCTGTTGATAACGCGGATTGCTGAGGAAACTTAGGTCATTGGCCTTGGCCGTCTCGAGCGACGCCAAGCCCGTTATCCGTATGGAAGCATCTCCGTGAACTGTGCCACCCAGGGCCTCCACCACAGCAGCCAGATCAAGCTCCATACTGCAACCTTCTATCGACCGATGCCTACTTGCTGGCGCCGTTCAGTATCTTCAGCACTTTGTCTGTGATGTCGTGCTTGTTGTTGCTGTACACCACGCCCTCGGAAAGCACCATGTCGTATTTCTCCGCCTCAGCCACTTGCTTCATAGCCTTGTTAGCCTTGTCCAGCACTTGTTGCAACTCTTCGTTGCGACGACCATTCAGGTCTTCCTGAAACTCGCGCTGCTTGCGTTGAAAGTCACGATTCAATTCAGCGAACTCCTTTTGACGACTCAAGCGCTGGCTTTCCGTCAAAGTAGGCGCGTCGCGTTCAAACTTGTCGCTAAAGGACTTGATTGATGCTTGCTGATCGTTCAACTCTTTTTGGCGTTTGGAAAACTCCTGCTCAAGTTTGGTTTGCGCAGCTTTTGCCGGACTGGATTCGGTAATGATGCGCTGATTACTGATGTAGGCGATTTTCGAATCCTGGGCCATCGCTCCAACCGCAGCCAGAGTCAGCAGCAAACCCACCCATAAGTTTGTTTTAAATGTCTTCATTAGAAAGTTGTCCCAATCTGAAATTGCATACTTTGAATTTTATCGCCATCGAACTTGCTGATCGGCCTGGCAAAAGCAAGCCGCAAAGGGCCTACAGGGGAAATCCAGCTGATACCGATGCCAACGGATGTCCTCAGGTCGCCGAACTGAATGGCCTCGTCTGCGCCAAAAATACCGCCCGCGTCAAAAAACCCATACATGCGTAAAGTACGGTCATTACCCCCACCCGGAAGGGGCGACAGCAACTCGGCATTGAAGTTGATCTTCTTCGATCCGCCCGTTGCGGTTTGTCCCGCTGCCCGCTGTGAAGCTGTAGTCAGGCTTCCCTGCTCGAAACCACGCACCGAACCCAATCCGCCGGAGTAGTAGTTCTTGAAGACGGGATACGACAAACCATCAGTGCCAGCTCCCAACGACAACTCACTATTGAACGCAGCGGTCACCTTCTTGGAAACAGGGAAAAACTGCTGATATTGAACGGTTCCGCGCACATACCGCAACTCTCCACCCACGCTCCACTCACCATTGGTTCGAATCAGTTTGCCTGCACTCGGGACCAAAGCGCTGTCACGCGTATCGCGCGCCCAGCCAACCGTCAATGGGACCGCATTGGTTGTATATCCAAACTGATTCGCGAAGTCCTGGTACACGGTGGGCAACAAGGTTCCCGGCACGATGGTGGTTCGGTCCACTCCGGCGCCTATGTAAACCGTATCTGTATCGGTAAATGGCACGCCAAATCGCAAACTGGCCCCGGTTGTCTCGATGGAGTAGCTGTCAATATCGGTATAGGGCTTGGAATTCCTTTGATACACATCGATCGTTCGGGACACCCCGTCTTCCGTGAAATACGGATTGGTCGTATTGAATACAACGGTTCGGTTGTATTTGCTGGTATTTAATTCCACGCCCAACGAGTTGCCGGAACCGAAGGCATTGTCCTGCTTGAATCCAAAGGTAAAGCCCAGTCCTTCGCCACTGGACAGACCCGCTCCAAGACTCAGGCTGCCAGTGGGCTTCTCCGCTACAGATACCGTCAGGTCAACCTGATCGGGTGACCCCGCAACCTCTTGCGTTTCGAGCGTTACCTCCTTGAAAAAGCCCAATCGGTCGACCCGGTTGCGTGACTGGCGAATTTTCTCGCCGTCGTACCATGCCGCTTCCAGCTGCCTGAACTCACGCCGTATGACCTCGTCCCGGGTCCGGTCATTGCCAGCAACATTGATTCGCCGCACATAAACGCGACGCGAAGGATCTGCTTGCAATGTCACTTCAACACGATTGGTTGCACGGTCAATGTCAGTGCGCGCCTCCGCCCTGGCGAAGGCGAAACCAAAGTTGCCAAAGTAGTCAGTGAACGCTTTGGTGGTTTGCGTGACTTGGTCGGCGTTGTAGGCCTCGCCAGCCTGGATGGTGATCAGTGATCGGAATTCTTCCTCTTTGCCGAGGAAGTTGCCCGCGAGTTTGATCCTGGAGACAACAAATCGTTCACCCTCCGTCACGTTAATGGTGATGCTGACATCCTGCTTGTTGGGAGAAATTGCGACCTGTGTCGAATCAACCTTGAACTCAAGATAGCCACGCGTCAAATAATAGGAACGCAACGACTCGATATCTGCGTTCAACTTGGCCCGGGAGTAGCGATTTGACTTCGTGTACCAACTTAGCCAGCTACCCGTATCCTGATCGAATAACCCCTTAAGAGTTGACTCTGAAAACGCCTTGGTTCCAACAATCCGGATGTCGTTGATCTTGGCCGTATCGCCTTCTACAACCGCGAAGCTCAGATTTACCCGATTTCGCTCGATAGGAGTCACGGTCGTAATCACTTCCGTCGCATACATGCTGCGATTGATGTACTGTCGCTTCAATTCCTGCTCAGCCCGATCGACCAACGCTTTGTCGAACGGCCGTCCGTCTGCCAGACCGATATCGCGAAGGGCCTTTTTCAACACATCTTTGTCAAACTCTTTCGTTCCGGTGAACTCAACATCGGCAATGGACGGCCGTTCTTCAACGATGACCACCAGCACACCGGCATTGACCTCAATGCGAACATCCTTGAAGAGACCCAATCCAAACAACGCACGAATGGAGGCGGCGGCCTTTTCGTCGCTGTACATATCTCCGACCCTGACAGGTAACGAAGCAAAAATTGTTCCAGCCTCGACCCGCTGCAATCCCTCGACACGAATATCGCGCACAGCAAAAGGCTCCACTGCCCAAGCGGCCTGCAAAACCACCAGTGAAGCCACGGCGACACCGGTACGATGCAAAAAACTACGATCAAAGTGCATTTTTTAATTTAATTGCGCCGGAATTTCACTGGAAATTCAGACGATCAACCCAACAAACGAGTCAGGTCATTGAAAACGGCGACAGACATCATCAACAGCAAGATGGCCACTCCCATTCGCTGCAGCGCGTCCATCCACGATTCTGACACGGGCTTTCCGGCAAGCAACTCCCAAAGATAATACATCAGGTGTCCACCATCCAGCACTGGCAGCGGCAACAGGTTCAAGACCCCCAAACTGATGCTGATCAGAGCGAGAAACACCAAAAACTGAGAACCACCCATGGCAGCCGACTTTCCAGCGTAATCAGCAATGGTAAGCGGCCCGCTCAGGTTTTTCAGAGATGCATCGCCAATGATGATCTTGCCCATCATCTTCAGAGTCAGAACAGACACCTCCCAAGTCCGACCCAATGCCCGCCCTAAACCATCCACCGGACCATACCGCACCGTTGTAAAGGCGGGAGGGGTGCCAATATAGGCACCGACCCGTCCAACGGACCCAGCAACGTCTTTTTCAATCTTCGGCTTCACCGTGATGGTGATTTGACCTGTTCCACGCTGAACCAGCCAGACCTGCGGCGTCGGCATTCCGTTTTTGCCCGACTGGCGTATCAATTCGCGCAACTGCGCAGCATCCACAATGCGTTTTTCATCCACCCGCAAGACCAGGTCTCCAATCTGCAATCCGGCGCTTCTCGCAGCTCCGTCTTCTGACAACTCACCCAACTTTGCGTGTGAAAACGGACCCAGCACACCAATGTCCCGAAACAACTGTGCATCCGCATTACGCGCATCAACAGCGCTCAGTGTCAAAAGAGCCTGCTTTCGTTGATCTGCCCCCTCAGGTGAAAACTCAACTTGCAAATTCTTTCCTGCCAGCACCCCACGAGTGAGCCACCAACGAAAATCATCGAATGAAACGACGTCTTCAAGTGCGTCCCCCTCAAAACCTGCCTTGGTGATCCGCTCGGCGCCGGTAAATCCGGCTTGTGCAACCACCGAGCCCGCGAGTGGTTGTGCCAGCACGGCTTGCGGTTGCTCGACGCCCATCCAATTAACCAAGGTGTACAGGACCACTGCGAATACCAGGTTCGCCAGGGGCCCCGCTGCAACAATGGCTGCCCGACTCTTGAGTGGCTGGGTATTGAAGGCGTTACACCTTTCATCCTGTGCCACAGGGCCCTCCCGCTCATCCAGCATCTTCACAAAGCCACCGAATGGCAGCATTCCCACCACAAATTCAGTGCCTGAAGTTTGCGAGCGCCAGCCACACAATTTAGGACCGAAACCCACTGAAAATCGCAAAACTTTTACGCCACACCCACGGGCTGCACCATAGTGACCCAACTCGTGTACGGCGACCAGAAGGCCAATGGCAACAACGAATGCAACGAAGGTCAACATGTCAACAACCCAGTCGGATCAATCAGCAAACCGTGCTATCGCGTCTTCAGCCGCTCGGCGCGACAGCTGATCAAGCCCCAATAAGTCAGCCAAGGATCCCGGTGGCTGAGGGCTAACCCTGTTCAATGTTTCTGTGTTTACACGGTGAATCTGGTCATAGCGGATCCTGCGTTCCAGAAATGCCGCTACGGCAATCTCGTTGGCAGCATTCAGCACCGCTGTAGTCCCAGCCGGAGCCTTCAGAACAGCCCAAGCCAAGGCCAGTCCCGGGAATCTCTCTTTATGCCCTTCAGTATCGAGTGCCTCAAACGTCAACCCCGACATAGCTGAGAAATCCAGCGCTGAAGCTCCGGACACCACGCGATCCGGCCACGACAATCCATAGGCGATGGGGCCACGCATGTCAGGAGTACCCATTTGGGCGACCACTGAATGGTCCACGTATTGAACCATTGAGTGAATAACGCTCTGAGGATGTATCACAACCTCGATTTTATCGGGAGCCACGCCAAACAGAAATTTGGCCTCAATGACCTCAAGCGCCTTGTTCATCATGGTTGCAGAATCGACAGAAATCTTGCGTCCCATTACCCAGTTTGGGTGGGCACAGGCCTCTTCCGGACTCACGTCCCGCAACGTCTTGGGATCTCGGGTCCGAAACGGGCCACCCGACGCAGTAAGAATGATCTTGTCGACACGAGCGTCCCAGTCCCGCGGATCTTGGGGCAGTGACTGAAAAATTGCCGAATGCTCACTGTCAATTGGCAATAAGGTAGCCCCACCGGTAGCGACAGCATCCATAAACAGTTGCCCCCCCACCACGAGCGCTTCTTTATTGGCGAGCAAGAGGCGCTTGCCCGAGCGGGCAGCCGCCATGCAAGGCGCCAATCCCGCGGCACCAACGATCGCCGCCATTACGATATCGACCAATTCATGCTCGGCAACCATTTCAATCGCACCGGTACCCCAAAGGACTCTTGTTCGTAATCCGGCGGAGCGGCATATTGCCTGCAATTGGCGCCCGTGGGCTTCACTGGCCATGACTGCGCAAGCGGGTTTGTGCCTGACACATTGCGCTGCCATGGCATCTACGCTGGTCGAGGCGGTCAGCGCAAAGACCTCAAATCGATCAGGATGCCGCTCGATTACATCCAGCGTATTGACACCAATGGAGCCCGTGGAGCCCAACACCACAACCCGCGATTTTTCAATATTCATAGTGTGACGAGCATCATCGCAATGGGCAGAATCGGGAGCAAAGCATCTACACGGTCAAGCACACCTCCGTGACCGGGCAGCAAAGCGCTACTGTCCTTGACGCCGGCGCTGCGTTTGAAAAGTGATTCCACCAAATCTCCAACAACACTCATCATTGCCATGAAAACCACGGCGAGCAGCAAAAACGGGACACCAAAATTACCCAATCGGGTGTAAATGCTGGATTGCCCCTGAAGACCCACATGGTCCAGACTGCGCCACAGCACCGCGCAAATCACTACACCTATCATGCCACCACAGACCCCCTCCCAAGTCTTGCCCGGGCTAATGGTCGGAGCCAATTTCCGTTCGAAAAATCGACCGCCGAACAGACGACCAGAAAAATAAGCAAATATGTCGGCAATCCAGACCAACACGAGCACAGAAAAAAGAAAGTTGACGCCCATCATGCGGGCTTGGACGACGGCAAGCCATGCCACCCAGAGCGCGAAGACACCTCCCGCCAGACGCAACACACGTGGCACTGCAGACCACCCCTTGACTCCGACATACAGAAGCCAGGCGCCAAGAACCACCCACGCGCTCCCGGTAAACAACCAAAGCAACCTCTGCGGCAAATAGACAAAACCTGTAACCCAGGAGGCAACGCACAGCCCAGCGCAAAGCGCTGATACGGCGAGGGAAGTCAATGGCTTGCACAGGTTCAAATTGGCCCACTCCCAAGCACCTGCTGAAATCAGAATCACCGTAATGACGCCAAACGCCTCGGGGGCTGGGTAGAAAACGGACGGAAGCAGAATAGCCAGCAACACCAGAGCGGTAATGATTCTTTGCTTCAACATGGGCAATCCTTGATTAGGTCCGGGTCTCAACAACGGCAGCGACCTGGTCCGAAGTTTTCCCAAATCGGCGTTCGCGCGAAGCATATTCAACCAGGGCTTTATCCAACGCAGATTCGTCGAAATCTGGCCAAAGCAACTCACTGAAATGGAGTTCGGAGTAGGCTGCTTGCCAAAGAAGAAAATTGCTCAGCCTTTTTTCACCACCAGTACGAATCACCAGATCGGGGTCGGAACAATGGGCTAATGACAGGGAGCCGGACAGGCTGTCTTCCGTAATAGGCAGACCAGCGGCTGCCAGACGAGCGGCAGCGGTTGCGATGTCCCATCGACCGCCATAATTGAAACAGACATTCAGCACTAGCCGGGAATTCATCGCTGTCGCTGACTCCGCATCCTGCAGACCTTGCCTGACACGGGCAGACAAAGCATCACGGGCGCCCACAAAATGCAGCTGGACACCATCGCGCTTGAGTTGTGACACTTCTCGCGACAACGCCATCACCAGAATATCCATCAGGCCCGACACTTCATCTGCGGGTCGATTCCAGTTTTCCGAAGAAAACGCAAACACCGTCAGCACCGCAATCCTTCGCCGGGCGCACGCACTGACCATTTGCTTTAGCGTCTCCACGCCTTGCTTATGGCCAGCAATTCTAGGGAGAAATCGCCGTGATGCCCAGCGCCCATTTCCATCCATTACGACGGCTACATGGTGAGGTACAGCCACTGGATCTGTCATATCAACAATCCAATCAGGAAAGAGATGTCCTCCTCAAACCGCCATGATGTCATGCTCTTTGGCTGTTACCAGGCGATCCACATCTGTAATGTGCCTGTCGGTAAGCTTCTGGATTTCCGATTCAGATCGTTTCTGATCATCTTCAGAAGCGACTTTGTCTTTCACCAGCTTCTTGACGGCCTCGTTCGCATCGCGCCGGAGATTCCGTATGGCAATTTTCGCATTTTCACCTTCGCTGCGAACGACTTTGCTGAGCTCACGGCGACGCTCCTCGGTCATTGCAGGCATAGGAACTCGAATCAGGTCTCCCATGCTTGACGGGTTCAAACCAAGATCGCTGTCACGAATGGCTTTTTCAATTTTGGCAGCCATCCCTTTTTCCCAAGGTTGCACACTGATAGTGCGGGCGTCCAGCAGGGACAAGTTGGCAACCTGACTGATCGGCAAAAGAGAGCCGTAGTAATCCACTTGCACAGAATCCAGCAAGGCTGGATTGGCGCGTCCAGTCCGTATTTTTGTGAGGTTGTGCTTGAACGCCACGATGGACAGATCCATTTTGGATTCAAGATTTTTTCTGATTTCATCGGTTGCCATAGTTCCCCCTCAGCCCATCAAAGTCATCGAAAAAGCACCAAACCGCTTGTCAAACATGAACAAGCGTACCTTCATCCTCACCCAAAACCACGCGCTTGAGTGCACCGTGCTTGAAGATTGAAAAAACCTTGATCGGAAGTTTTTGATCCCTGCACAGCGCAAACGCAGCCGCATCCATAATCCCCAGATTTTGCGACATCGCATCATCGAATGAGATCTTTGCATAGCGGGTCGCGTGGGCATCTTTTTTAGGATCGGAGGTATAGACTCCGTCCACTTTAGTGGCCTTGAGAACTATTTCCGCTCCAATCTCAGCCCCCCGCAAGGCAGCCGCAGTGTCCGTCGTGAAAAATGGATTCCCCGTTCCAGCGGCAAAAATCACCACTTTGCCTTCTTCCAGGTATTGAAGTGCTTTGGGCCTCACGTAAGGCTCAACTACTTGCTCAATACCGATAGCGGACATCACACGGGCAATCAGGCCAGCCTTGTTCATCGTGTCGCCCAAGGCCAGCGCATTCATGACCGTAGCAAGCATTCCCATGTAGTCAGCGGTTGCACGGTCCATTCCAACCGATCCACCGGCAACGCCCCTGAAAATATTACCACCGCCAATAACAACGGCGACTTCAACCCCCAGTCGGGTCACCTCTGCTATTTCATCAACCATTCGCACGATAGTGTCCCGGTTGATGCCAAATTGGTCGTCACCCATCAGAGCCTCGCCCGACAATTTCAGCAAAATTCGCTTGTATGCTGGCTTCTCTAGATTCATGGATGACTCCCGATGATGCATGGTTTCAGGACTGGCGCGTTCGAGCCGTTGGTGATCAAGCAACCTGCTTTGACGCTGCAACCTGCGCAGCTACTTCGGCAGCGAAGTCGTCAACTTTCTTTTCAATGCCCTCACCCACGACGTACATGGTGAACCCCTTGACGGTGGTACCGGAGGCCTTGAGCATTTGCTCCACTGTCTGCTTGTCATTCTTGACAAAAGACTGATTGAAAAGCGACACCTCTTTGAGGTATTTCTGGACACCACCATCGATGCGCTTGGCAACAATTTCTGGTGACTGCACTGGCTTGCCTGCAGCGGTTGCCACTGAAGCGTCTTCAGCCGCCTTTGCCGCTGCAACGGAGCGCTCACGCTCCACCAACTCGGCAGGCACATCGCCACTGGATAGGGCAACAGGCTTCATTGCCGCGACGTGCATTGCAACATCTTTCGCAGCGACTTCATCTCCCTCGAACTCCACCACAACGCCGATACGCGTGCCGTGCAGATACGACGCCAGCTTGGCACCGGATGCAAAGCGTTTGAAGCGGCGAAAGGTCATGTTTTCGCCAATTTTTCCAATCAAACCCTTGCGAACATCTTCCAGTGTCGGTCCAAAACCATCCTGAGAATATTCCACCGCACCCAACGCAGCAACATCAGCCGGATTGTGCTTCGCCACCAAGGCGGCAGCAGCATTGGCCAGCGCGAGGAAGCTGTCGTTTTTGGTCACGAAATCAGTTTCACAATTGACTTCGATCATGGCACCAACGGCACCATCCATATTGGTCGTGACAACGCCTTCTGCAGTGATGCGCGCAGCAGCCTTGCCAGCCTTGCTTCCCAACTTCACACGCAGCAATTCCTCCGCTTTGGCCATATCGCCATCAGCTTCAGTCAAAGCCTTCTTGCACTCCATCATTGGTGCGTCAGTTTTTCCACGCAGTTCAGCGACCATGCTTGCGGTAATTACAGCCATCTTGTTTCTCCGAAAATCGTTTCAATGTTTCAATAAAGACTAAAAAAAAGGGGCCACTAAGCCCCCTTTTTCGGGCGCAAGAAACTTCAGGCAGAAGCTTCGCTCACCTCAACAAACTCATCCTTGCTTTCGGCCGCAACAGCCTTGACAACATCATCCACCGCGTTGGAGCGGCCTTCAATGATTGCATCGGCAATACCACGTGCGTACAACGTCACAGCCTTGGCCGAGTCATCATTACCAGGAATCACGTAGTCGATCGCTTCAGGAGAGTGATTGGAATCCACCACACCGATCAGTGGTATGCCCAACTTGCGCGCCTCAGCGATAGCAATTTTGTGATAACCGACGTCAATCACAAAAATCGCATCAGGCAAGGCCGTCATATCCTGAATGCCACCAATGTCTTTTTCGAGCTTCTGCAATTCGCGAGCGAACATCAACTGCTCTTTCTTGCTCATGCTTTCAAGACCAGCTTCTTGCTGCACCTTCATTTCCTTCAAGCGCTTGATTGACGTCTTGACGGTTTTGAAGTTGGTCAACATGCCACCCAACCAGCGCTGATCCACATAAGGCACACCAGCACGTTGCGCCTCTGCCGCTACTGTTTCGCGCGCTTGGCGCTTGGTACCCACCATCAAAATGGTGCCACGTTTAGCCGACAACTGGCGAACGAACTTGGCCGCATCCTGGAACATCGGAAGCGACTTTTCCAGGTTGATGATGTGGATCTTATTGCGATGACCAAAAATAAACGGGGCCATCTTGGGGTTCCAGAAACGGGTTTGATGTCCAAAATGAACACCCGCCTCAAGCATCTCACGCATTGTTACAGCCATAAATTACTCCAAAGGTTAGATCTAAAACTCAGCCCCCTTATCACCACAATGAGAACATCTCGATCGAGCGACACCTTGACGGGGCTGGTTTGCGATTGAATTGCCAATAGCGCGGCGCGCCAGCAGCAAAGCCTTTGGAGTATAACATGGCAAGGTCCGCAGAAACCCCTGCAAGGAGGCTTGCCAGTCAAGTATCCCCAACTTAAGGAGTCAAGACTAGACGCCCGTCTTTTTATAGTGCGCGATCTGCTGACACAATGCGTGAATCGTCACACTTAATGCTCATGAGTCCAGAACTATCCCAAAAGCTTGCTGCTGCGGTCGATGCCATGCCAGCATTCCCTAAAAGTGTCCAGAAAATTCTGGAATTGACGCGGGATGTCAACAGTACACCCAAGGACCTGGTTGAAGTGATTGACAAGGACCCGGTTGTAACCGTCAAAATCTTAAAAGTAGTCAACTCGGCTTACTACAGCCTTCCCCGACAAATTACGTCAGTAGGCCACGCCGTCGTCTATCTGGGCTTCAACACCATCAAGAATCTGGCTCTCAGCATTGCCGCGATTGGCATGCTACCCAAAGACAATGAATCAGGATTCGACGTACAGAAGTACCTTTTGCACTCCTTGGCTACAGCAGGAATAGCAAAGCAACTGGCAGCGAGAGTCAGTGATGCTGACCCGATGGACTGTTTTATTGCAGGACTGTTACATGACTTCGGCAAGGTTGTGTTCGCACAAATAATGCCCCATGAGTTTCGGAGGGCACTGCTCATCAGTCAGGAGACTGGTGGTTCATTGCACGCAGCTTTGCAACAGGAAATTGGCGCTGATCACGTGATTGTCGGTGCAATGCTGGTCGAAAAATGGCGGTTTGCGCCCCACCTGATCGAGACCATCCGCCATCAACACGTCGCTGACTACAAAGACACCGACATGATTGCATGCGTGTTTGGCGCCAATCAAATCAGCAAAAAAATGAATTTCGGCTTTGGCGGAAATCTGTTCATTGACGAATTTCCGGAAACGGTGCAAAAACGCCTGGGAGGCACTCTGGACCAAGTCATCGCTTCATTGGGGGACTTGAATCCTCTGTTTGAAGAAGCTAAAGTCTTCGCAAGAGGCTAAGGAATCGACCATGAAAGTAAGATTTTGGGGAGTTCGTGGGTCCATTGCATCCCCTGGACCAAAGACCGTACGGTATGGCGGTAACACGACTTGCATCGAAATACGCACGGACGATAACGAGCTCATCATTCTGGATGCGGGAACGGGTATTTTCCCGCTCTCACAAACGCTGTTGGCAGAACTCCCCGTTACAGCCAACGTGCTGATCACCCATTCCCATTGGGATCATATTCAAGGCCTTCCCTTCTTCATACCAAACTTTATCCCGGGCAACACTTTGCGCTTGCATGGTGGCTTTGATCCGGTATCTGGGAAAGGTATTGAACAAGTCATGGCAGTACAACTGCAGTACAGCTATTTTCCGGTTCGCGAAGCGGAAATGAAAGCTCGCATTGAGTACGTAACGCTGACACCAGAACAATCCATTCAAATTGGATCAGCAAAGGTTACACCCTATCTGCTGAACCATCCCGTGATTGACTTCGGCTATCGCATCGAAAGCAATGGAAAGTCCGTCTTTTTTACCGGCGACCACGAGCCACCCTACAACATTTACGAGCCCACAGATGAAGGCTTTGGAGAATACCAGGTGTTTGTTGATGAGAAGGCCCGAGCGATTCAGGATGCGATACGTGGTGTCGATGTTTTCATCGCCGATTGCTCTTATACCGACGCTGAGTACCCCGCAAAGAAAGGCTGGGGGCATGGCACCTACAGCTCCAGCATCGCAAGCGCCAAGGAGGCAGGGGTAAAGGTTTTGTTTTGCACCCACCACGAGCCGACGCGAAGTGATGACGCGCTGGAAGAGGGGTTTAGTTCGGCACTCAGCGCCAATGCTTTGCTTGCTCACGGGATGGATATACGCCTCGCGCGCGAAGGAGAAACCTACGAATTCTGAGCGCATTCTGAGCACCACCGATTTCGGTGCAATCGCTGCCAGAAGCCTTTTCGGAAGCGGTGTTGCGCGCGCTCTTGAAGAGTCCGCTGCCGCCGAATTGCCAGCGCATGCGCTTATTCAGAGGGCAGGTCTTTCCATTGCGCGCTTTGCTATCGCCATAGCACCCCACTCCGGTGTCATTTGGATTCCGTGCGGCCCCGGAAATAATGGGGGTGATGGTTTTGAGGCCGCTGTGCACCTCAAGCACTGGGGGAAAACTCCCGTTGTCACGTGTCTATCCCGATCGGGCAGTCCTCCTGACGATGCGGCCGCCACCCGAAGGCGGGCGTTGCAGGCAGGCGTCACCTTTTCTGATGAGATACCTGGTCACTACGACTTGTGCATTGATGCCTTGTTTGGAATCGGCCACATAAGGGAATTTGACGATCGATGTGTGGCTTGGATCAAGCAGATCAATTCAGGCGCAGCGCCAGTTATTGCCGTCGATTTGCCGTCGGGTCTTGACGCGGATACAGGCGCGATAAATACACTGTGTGTCAAAGCCGATTTCACGCTGAGCTTGCTCACGCTGAAACCAGGCCTTTTCACGGCGAATGGACGTGAAGCGTGCGGCAGCATCTGGTTCAATGCATTGGGCGTACCGGAAGCGTCTGGCGCCTGTGCACGGCTCAACGGTACGCCCCTGCCTTTCGCACGCCCTCACAACTCCCACAAAGGGAGTTACGGTGACGTTGTCATAGTGGGCGGTGCTTCTGGCATGGCAGGCGCGGCACTGCTCGCGGCCAAAGGAGCATTGCACGGCGGTGCAGGACGCGTCTATGTCTGCCTATTGGATGCAAGCCAGTCCCTACTGGACATCGATCAACCTGAACTGATGTTCCGAAAGCCGACGCAACTTGCGTACGAGGCGATGACAGTGGTTGCAGGGTGTGGTGGTGGTGACAGCATCCACACACACTTGGGTGACATCCTGGCCCGCTCATCCCGACTGGTGCTTGATGCCGACGCACTCAACCACATTGCAATGGACCCGGCGCTTCAGGGTCAATTGACGCGAAGAATCAAAGACACAACCGTCTTGACACCCCATCCACTGGAAGCCGCTCGCCTGTTAGGCACAGACAGCAAGCACGTCCAGTCCAATCGGCTCGAGGCCGCGCAGGCCTTGGCCGATCGATTTGCCGCCACTGTTGTACTAAAAGGATCTGGTACGGTGATCGCTGCGCCAGAGATGCTGACCCGCATCAACCCCACAGGGAATGCCCGACTGGCAACAGCAGGGACGGGCGATGTTCTCGCCGGACTGATCGGGGCCCAGCTTGCCGCCGGAGGCACTGTTTTCGAAAGCGCATGCCAGGCAGTCTTCCGACACGGCCAGGTTGCGGACTTGTGGAGCGCCAAAACAACCATGACAGCCCGAGACCTCTCACACGCTTTGTGAGCGCGTCGCCCAGTCAACCCTGAACGGGCGTTGAGAACCTCGCAGACACCCTGCTTAACGGCGTTTTCGAGGCGCCTTTTTTTGCGGGACCGCTAACTTGTCCTGGGTTCTGGAAGTCTTCGGGCCTTTGCCAGTTGTGCGTTTGCGTGATTCCGCCATGAACGCAATGGGTTGGGTATCCGATTGCGAATCGAATCGGTCTGCCGACATTGCGCGCGCCTTCGTATCCCGCTGCCCACCCTTGTCCGCCACTGCGCGGCCAACAAGCCCTTCACCCTCTTGAACCAGGCGAAAGTCGATTTTTCGACCGTCCAGATCAACACGGCTAACCTGAATACGCACACGGGTACCAATCGCGTAACGGGTTCCGGTTCTCTCTCCGCGCAACTCTTGTCGCGCTTCATCGAACCGGAAATACTCCCCTCCCAGTTCAGTGATGTGCACCAATCCTTCCACAAACATTTCGTCTAGCGTCACGAAGACTCCGAATGTCGTAGCAGCAGTCACCACACCACCGTATTCTTCGCCGAGGTGCTCCTTCATGTATTTGCACTTCAGCCATGCCTCCACGTCCCGACTGGCTTCGTCTGCACGGCGTTCATTGGCACTGCAATGCAGCCCGGCGGCCAGCCACGCCATACCCTCGGCATTGGTTTTTTTTGGTGCCAGATTCGGTTGACCTACTTTGGAAGCCAAACCCTTTTCCAGACGACGAGCCAACTTGGCATGCGCCTCCCCCGGTGTTGGCAATACGGGCAACTGGTATCTGGTCTTCGCCAGAACGGACTTGATGACCCGGTGCACCAATAAATCCGGGTACCTACGAATTGGGCTGGTGAAATGGGTGTACGCGACAAAAGCAAGACCGAAATGCCCGCTGTTCGCCGGCGTATAAATTGCCTGCTGCATGGAACGTAACAACATGGAATGAATTTGTTGCGCGTCAGGCCGTCCTTTGGTAGCTTCGGCAATCGCCTGAAACTCACCCGGCGTCGGATCGTCGCTGATCGTCATACCGATACCGGTTGCCTTGAGGTAACTCCGCAAGATTTCCTTCTTCTCAGGAGTCGGGCCTTCATGCACGCGGAACAAGCCAGGGTGCTTACTTTGCGCAATAAAGTCAGCGCTGCACACATTGGCCGCCAACATGGCCTCTTCGATCAAACGGTGCGCCACATTGCGGGTGCGCGGGACAATCTTTTCTATTCGTCCGCTTTCATCACAAATGATTTGTGTCTCAGTGGTCTCGAAATCCACCGCACCACGTTTCTGGCGGGACTTAAGGAGTGCCTGATACACGCCATGCAAATTGAGCAAGTCACCCACACGCTCTTTGCGTTTGATTGCTTCAGGTCCACGGGTATTGCCCAGAATCGCGGCCACCTCGGTGTACGTAAAGCGCGCATGACTCCACATTAGGGCGGGATAAAACTGATACGCGCTGACTTCGCCCTCAGAGGACACGAACATGTCGCAGACCATGCACAGACGTTCCACTTCCGGGTTGAGAGAGCACAAACCATTGGACAACTTTTCTGGCAGCATCGGAATTACGCGACGCGGGAAATACACGCTGGTTGCGCGGTCATAGGCATCCACATCAATCGCTGAGCCAGTCTCGACATAGTGACTCACATCGGCAATGGCGACCAATAGCCGCCATCCCTCGGCTGCGGATTTACCCTTGCCCTTGGTGGCGGGTTCGCAATAGACCGCATCATCGAAATCGCGTGCGTCTTCACCGTCAATGGTTACCAGCGGGATGTCGGTGAGATCAATACGATCGACCCGATCCTGCGGACGCACCTTGTCAGGCAGGGTCCGAGCCAGCGCAATAGATGATTCAGAGAACTCGTGGGGCACGCTGTACTTGCGAACGGCGATTTCAATCTCCATCCCCGGGTCGTCCACCTCACCCAGCACCTCCTTGATGCGGCCAACCGGCTGTCCAAAGAGCGCCGGCGGCTCCACCAGTTCGACGACAACCACCTGCCCCACTTTTGCAACACTGGTGGCCCCTTTGGGAATCAGTACATCCTGCCCATATCGCTTGTCTTCAGGCGCCACAAGCCAGACGCCACTTTCCTGCAGAAGCCTCCCAATAATGGGCTGGGTCGATCGCTCGATGATTTCCACAACGCGTCCCTCAGGTCGCCCTTTGCGATCACTGCGAACAATGCGAACCTTGACCCGATCCTTGTGCAGCACCGCACGCATCTCGTTTGGGGGCAAATAGATATCGGGCGCGCCGTCATCACGAGATACAAATCCATGACCATCACGGTGGCCCTGGACTATTCCTTCGACTTCATCCAGCAAGCCGCTGGTCTGGCTAATATTTTTGATAAAGATGCTCTCTTTCCTGAGACGCCCAGGCGGCGAAATGGGTAGACGAACCAGCAGTGGCGCTGGTAACACCCTACCAATACTATCCGCCAAGCACTGGAAATAATTGGTAGTTTCAACAACTCGATTACCGCACCAATCGACTGGCAATGACTACGGCAACCGCAGTAGATGATAGGGTTTCCCGATGGCAGATTTGTTTCCGCCGCATCAAATATGCACAAAAATTTCGGCTATAATTTAAAGCGTTGCCCGGGTGGCGGAATTGGTAGACGCATACGGTTCAGGTCCGTACGCCGCAAGGTGTGGAGATTCGAGTTCTCTCCCGGGCACCACCATCATACAAAAGGCCTGTTACGAAAGTAACAGGCCTTTTTCTTTGGTCGCAACGCAATTCGCACGGGGCATTTTCGTCAGCGAATGTGAAACGCTGGGATAGCCGCTGATCGTCAGCGGCTACTTTGAAGGCAACCCGCGGTACTGCGGCCCCAGTTATATCGGCATTGCAACCAGATCGTGACCTTGCGCGCCCACAATGCGAGCCCGGGTAAATTCTCCCACTTTCAGTGTCTTACTGATTTTCTCAGGCGGCAATAGTCGCACCACGCCATCAATTTCAGGGGCATCTGCGTAGCTGCGGCCAATTCCACCCTTTTTCCCCATACCAGGCGCTGAATCAATCAGCACCTGCATGGTGGAGCCCACCCGGTTTTGAAGCCGCGTGGCAGAGACTTCTTCTGCCACAGCCATGAAACGTGCGCGGCGCTCTTCCCGAAGTTCGATTGGCAGCATGCCTGGCAGGTCATTTGCAGTGGCACCCTTGACGGCACTGTAGGCAAAACAACCTGCACGGTCAATCTTCGCCTCACGAACAAAGTCCAGCAAGTGCGCGAATTCTTCTTCCGTTTCACCCGGAAAACCCGCAATAAAGGTACTGCGAATGACGATTTCTGGACAGGCATCACGCCATTGCTGCAGGCGCTCCAGATTGCGCTCCCCGCTCGCAGGGCGTTTCATGCGGCGTAGCACATCCGGGTGGCTGTGCTGCAGAGGCACATCCAGGTAAGGCAACACTTTGCCGGTCGCCATAAGTGGAATGATCTCATCCACACTCGGATAGGGATACACATAATGCAGGCGAACCCAGGCGCCGTAAGGCTCAGCAATTTCCCCTAGCGCCTGCACCAACTCCAGCATGCGGGTTTTGATGGGTTTGCCATCCCAGAACCCAGTGCGGTATTTCACGTCCACACCATACGCAGAGGTGTCTTGGCTGATTACCAGCAGTTCCCGAACGCCACCTTCGAAGAGCGCGCGGGCTTCTGTCAGAACATCTCCGATAGGCCGGGAAACCAAATCGCCCCGCATGGACGGGATGATGCAGAACGTGCAGCGGTGATTGCAGCCTTCGCTGATTTTCAGATAGGCATAGTGCCTGGGGGTTAACTTGATCCCTGCAACACCAAAACTGTTGGGCACCAGGTCCATAAACGGATCATGTGGCTTGGGCAAATGAACATGCACCGCATCCATCACTTCTTGCGTCGCATGAGGTCCAGTCACCGCCAACACCTTCGGGTGCATCTGCCGCACCAGATTTTGGCCATCATCAGCCGCTTTGGCGCCCAGGCAGCCCGTCACAATCACACGCCCATTTTCGGCAAGCGCTTCGCCAATGGTGTCCAGGCTCTCCTTGATTGCATCATCAATAAAACCACAGGTGTTGACGATCACCAGGTCCGCGCCCTGGAAGGTTTTCGAGGTCTGATACCCCTCTGCACTGAGTTGGGTCAGAATTAGCTCGGAATCGGTCAATGCTTTGGGGCAGCCCAAACTGACAAAACCGACCTTGGGGATATGGGTATTAGGGGAAATTACGTCGCTCATGGGTCGATTGTCCCAGCTTTTCCATCCGGGCCCACAAACCGCCTAGCGTTTGAGACCAAAAGTGCCCAGGAGTTGCTCGGTTTGTTTCTGCATTTGTTCCTGCATCTGCTGAAACAAGTTGTTGCCCATAGCCCCCTGAACCAAGGGTGCCTGCATGTCCATCAGGGCCTGCATGTTCTTTTCAAGATAGCCACCCATCATGCCTTGCATGGTGTGCCCATAAAAGCGAATGATGTTGGCAAGCACGGGCGCAGTGAACATAGGTGTTCCGTTGGCCTCTTCCTCCAAAATAATCTGGAGCAAGATGCTGCGCGTCAAATCCTCACCCGTCTTGGCGTCAATCACCATGCATGGCTCGCTCTCCATCACCAGCTGTTTGATTTCAGACAAAGTGATGTAGCTTGACGTATCCGTGTCGTACAGGCGACGATTGGGATACTTTTTGATAATCCGCTGGTGGGCCTTGCGGTCTTTCGGTGATTTGTTTTGCATAGCGGAGGGATCGGCTTCCATTGAGGAAAGTGTATTGCAGTGCAACACATTCTAGGCAGTGCCCCGCCAACAGTGGCCTAGGATTACCCTAAGCGTCGGCACCAACTAAAAAGCCCTGCCCTCCACAACGGAGAACAGGGCTGTCTATTTGGTAGGCGCGATTGGACTCGAACCAACGACCCCCACCATGTCAAGGTGGTGCTCTAACCAGCTGAGCTACGCGCCTACAGTATTCAAGCCTCAAATTATAGCAGCAATAAATGCCCATGGGTTTATATCCGCATGCGCCGAGCGCCTGAGTCATAATTGACGTTAACGTAAACGTCAATCAATCCCCTTTTATCAACAGGAGTTATTCATGGAAATTGCAGGCAAGGTATTTATCGTGACCGGTGGCGCTTCAGGTTTGGGCGAAGGCACTGCACGCATGTTGACGGCCAAAGGCGGGAAAGTCGTCATTGCGGACATGCAGGTTGAAAAAGGCGAGGCGATTGCCAAGGAGCTCGGCGGCGCTTTTGTGAAGTGCGATGTCAGCCAGGAAGCCGATGGACAAGCCGTGGTTGCCAAAGCGGTTTCCATGGGTAAGCTGATGGGTCTGGTCAACTGCGCAGGCATTGCACCCGCCGAAAAAACCATTGGCAAAAATGGTGCGCACAGCTTGGCTGTATTCACCAAGACCATCACGGTCAATCTGGTTGGCAGCTTCAACATGATTCGTCTCGCGGCTGAGGCCATGGCCAAAAACGAACCCGAATCCACGGGTGAACGCGGCGCAATTGTCTCGACCGCATCGGTGGCAGCGTATGACGGGCAGATGGGCCAGGCGGCCTACAGCGCTTCCAAGGGTGGTGTGGTTGGAATGACCTTGCCGATTGCGCGTGACTTGGCTCGCAACGGCATTCGCAACATGACCATTGCACCCGGCATCTTTGGCACTCCCATGATGTTTGGCATGCCCCAGGAAGTACAGGACTCCCTGGCTGCCGCGGTGCCGTTCCCCTCACGTCTGGGAACGCCGCAGGACTATGCCAAGCTGGCCCTGCACATTTTCGAGAATGACATGCTCAACGGTGAAGTGATTCGCCTGGATGGCGCCATTCGCCTGGCACCTCGCTGAATGGGCATTCCATCGCTGAACCCTGACCGGGCTTCAGCGGTGCGCGCGGACCGACGCCAGTATGCCCATCAAGAAAAGCGCGCTGGCCATCAACTGCGTCGATTGGGGCCATTGTCCCGTCCAAAGGAATACATAGGCTAGCGCAAACAGGGTTTCGCTCACGATCAGTTGCCCACAGAGGCTGGCACTCAGACGACGGCTGGCAATATTCCAGAGCACCGTGGCCAGCCATGCCGAACCCACTCCAGCCGCTATACAAAGCATAGCTGCTTGCGCAATGTCCGTGCGGGCTAGCAGCACATTTGCGTCCGATCCCAGGACCAGCCAGACCGCAAGCGCGGCCAGACCGGCGCCAACCCCCAACCAGTTGGCCCAGTCGGTCGTATCAATGTCGCGGTGCTTTTGAAGCCAGGCAGAATTGAGTACCGCAAACGCGGTCCAACTGGCCATCGCAAGCAGGGCAAACGCCAGACCGCGCCAATAGATCCAGCCTGAAACGGTTCGTATGGACTCTCCTGCCACCGATACGTGCGCGCTTTCTGCATGCATCATCAGCAACACGCCTGCTACCGTGAGCACCAAGCCGGGCAGCAGGCTTCGCCACAACAAACCCTGCGGTTTGCCCAGCAACATGACCCACAGAGGAATGGTTCCGATGACCAGTGTTGGAACCTCTGCTCCGATATCGTGAATCGCAAGAACCAGCAGCAGGTAATAGCCGGAAAAGCCCACAACGCTCAATCCCAAGGCTACCCATGCCTGGCGGGCCGTTGGCAAAGGCCGCGAACCGCGTCGCTGTGCCATCACAATCAACGCGACCGCGCCGTAGCTCACAAAACGGCCCGCTGCAAGATCCACAGCAGAAAGACCGGGGGCCATAGCAGGCAACACAAACACCAGCCCCCACAGGGCGCCGGCGGCTAACCCCGCCAGCACGCCGCCTAACACTTAAACGCCGAAACCATCGTCCGCTGCAATGATCGCTCCGTTGATGAAGTGGCTTTGGTCAGAACACAAGGTCACCAGCAAGGCATCCAGATCCCTGGGTTGGCCCACACGTTTGCGGGGCAACATTTGCACCAGCTTCTGACCGGCTTCCGTTTGCCAGTGGTGGTGGTTGATCTCGGTGTCGATATAGCCAGGACAAATGGCATTCACGTTGATGCCAAATTTGCCCCACTCCAGCGCCATGGCCTTGGTCATCTGGATCACGGCCGATTTGCTCATGCAATACACGCCAATTTGCGGCAGCACGCGCAGCCCGGCCATCGAAGCGATGTTGATGATGCGACCACCCGTGTAATTGCCTGGTGCGGACCCTTTGGCGCGCGCCAGCATGCGTTTACCTATCTCCTGCGCGACAAAGAACGCGCCTTTGACATTGGTATCAAACATGAAATCGTAGTCATCGGGCGACACATCCTGAATGCGCTGGGTAGTGCTCACACCCGAGTTATTGACCAGGATATCGATGGAACCCACTTCGGTTTCAGCATGGGCTACTGCCGATTTAATGGAATCGTGGTCGGTAACATCCATTTCGATCACATGGGCATCACCCCCCTCGCCCACTATGGTGGAGCGCAAATCCTTGAGCTTGTCCACACGGCGACTGGCCAGAATCACCGCCGCTCCAGCCGATGCAAGCGTCCGTGCGAACTGCGCACCCAAACCGCTGGATGCGCCGGTGATGAAGGCCACACGGCCTGAAAGATCGATGGTATATGCCACTTAGAGAGTCTCCCCGAATAAAAAAGAACGACCGTGCTATTTGAAATAGTTCCGCGCATAAAATCTATTTCGAATCCAGCCAGCACGGGATGGTTGTTGGCAGAATCCACTAGGTTCCTATTATCAAGCGAGACACTTCATGACAAACCAGGAAATACTGGCGCAATTCGGCCCACGTGAATCAATGGAATACGACGTAGTGGTCGTTGGCGGTGGCCCTGGGGGTCTGGCGACCGCCATTCGCCTCAAGCAACTGGCCGCGGAAAAAGGCACCGAGGTGTCGGTGGTTGTGCTGGAAAAGGGCTCCGAGCCGGGCGCGCACATTCTGTCGGGTGCCATCATGGACCCCAAGGCCCTGACCGAACTCATCCCCAACTGGAAAGAACTGGGCGCCCCATTGAATCAGCCCGTCACCGACGACGCTTATATTTTCCTGGGTGAGAAATCGGGTGTTCGGGTGCCCAACGCTTTGCTGCCGCCGTTTGCGCACAACCATGGCAACTACATTGTCAGTCTGGGTGCCGTTACCAAATGGCTCGCCGAGCAGGCCGAAGGCTTGGGCGTTGAGATTTTCCCCGGCTTTGCCGCAGCGGAAGTGCTCTACAACGATGATGGCTCTGTCAAAGGCGTGGCCACCGGCAACCTGGGCGTGGGCAAGGATGGTGAACCGACTGATAACTTCCAGCTGGGCATGGAATTGCTGGGCAAGTACACGGTATTTGCCGAAGGTGCACGGGGCCACTTGGGCAAGCAGCTGATTGCCAAATACAAACTGGATGAAGGCCGCGATCCCCAAAGCTTTGGCATCGGCATCAAGGAGCTGTGGGAGATTGACCCGGCCCGCCACCAGCCCGGCTTTGTCATGCACACCGCTGGCTGGCCCATGGACGAAAAAACCTACGGCGGCGCCTTCCTGTATCACATGGAAGGCAACAAAGTCGCCCTGGGCTTTGTGACGGGACTAGGCTACACCAACCCTTACCTGAGCCCGTTTGAAGAATTCCAGCGCTGGAAGCTGCACCCCAACGTGCGCTACTACCTGGAGAACGCCAAGGGAGAAGTGACGGGCAAGCGCCTGTCTTATGGTGCGCGTGCGATCAACGCGAGCGGTCTGTCAGCCCTGCCCAAGACCGTATTCCCCGGTGGTGCACTGGTGGGCTGCAATGCAGGTTATCTCAACGTAGGTCGCATCAAGGGCAGTCATGCCGCCATCAAGACCGGCATGCAGGCCGCAGAAGCCGCCTACGACGCGGTCGTGGCGGGTCGTCAGCACGACGAACTCTCGGCCTACCCCGAGGCATTCAACGCCAGCTGGTTGCACACCGAACTCAACAAAGACCGCAATTTCAAGAACTGGTTCAAGTACGGTCTTACCGTCGCCACGCTCATGAACGGATTCGAGCAGTTCGTTTTACGAGGCCATATTCCCTGGACCCTGCGTCGCGACAAACCTGACCACCTGTACTTGAAGCCTGCGGCCGAATGCGAGCCCATCGTCTACCCCAAGCCCGATGGCAAGTTGACGTTTGACCGACTCTCCAGCGTGTTCATCAGCAATACCAACCATGAAGAGCAGCAACCCTCGCACCTGACGCTCAAAGACGCGTCCATACCGGTAAGCATCAACCTGGCAAAGTACGCCGGCCCTGAGGCGCGCTACTGCCCGGCCGGCGTGTATGAGTTTGTGAAGAACGCCGACAACACCGACCGACTGCAGATCAATGCGCAGAACTGTGTGCATTGCAAGACATGCGACATCAAGGACCCGACCCAGAACATTGTGTGGGTGACCCCTGAGGGCGGCGGTGGGCCCAATTACGCGGGTATGTAAGGCGCAAGGCTCAATTGATACGAAACGAGCCAATCTTCACAGGGCAACTGTCCGATATTCCAGAATCGCAAACCGTGTGATTCTGGAATGCCGCAATGTGCCCAATGGTATTGATTGGGCAGTTTCAATCAAATCAATGACTTAGCGCCGCGCCGCGCCGCTGTTTCGCCTGGCATGGAGTGTGCAAATGAGAGACGCACCCCAACCATAAGGAGACAGCGATGTTGAGAAAAATTGCAAGCGCCATTGGCGTAACGGTTCTGACGCTAGCACTGCCCGCGCACGCAGCGGACGACGTGATTCGCCTGGGCAATCTGAAGCTGGCGCACTTTGCTGCCGTCTCGTACATCAAAGAAATTGCGCCCAAGTGCGGCATCAAGGTCGAAGAAAGCACCTTTGCCAAAGGCCTGGACGTGATGCAAGCCATCATTGCGGGTGAGCTGGATGTCGGCGCCACTGCGTCAGAAGCAGCGATCTCGGGTCGCGCCAAGGGCATCCCGATCTATGTGGTGGCAGGTTTCGCCAAAGGCGGTGCGCGTCTGGTGGCGCGGCCCGATGTCGGCATCAAGTCGGTCAAGGACCTCAAGGGCAAAAAGGTTGGCGTCACGCGCGGCAGCATCCAGGAGTTGTTGCTCGCGGCTGAGTTGGCCCAAAACGGCCTGACATCGGCTGACGCACCCGGCAAGGACGTGCAGCTGATTTACCTGTCCTACCCGGATCTGAACGCCGCGCTCATAGGCAAAAATCTGGATGCCATCATGCAGACCGAGCCACAAGCCTCGCAGGCGCTGAACAAGAAGTTTGGCGTAGAGGTGCTCAAGCCCTACGACACGCCGATTGGCGAGCCGGTTCGCACGCTGGTGATGACCGAAAAATTCTATAAAGAGCGCCGCCCGCTGGCAGAGAAGTTCATGCGCTGCTTCGTCGAGGCCACCAAAACCTTTATTGACAACAAGGCCACGGCTGAAAAGTTTGTCACCCAAACCGTGTTCAAGGGCCAGATCAGCAAGGAAGACTTTGACGACGCCATCGATAACTCGCCTTACTCGTTTGACATCACACCGGCGCACATCCAGGTCTCTACCGACCTGATGTTCAAGTACGGCATTGGCAAGATGGACAAGCCACCAGTGGCCACCGACTGGGTCAAGACCGATCTGCTGGACGCAGCCAAAAAGTCCCTGGGCGTGAAGTAAGCCGCCATGCGCAAAACACTTGATTGGCGCGAGCTTGGCGCCGGAGTTATCGTGCCGGTGCTGCTGATTGCCATCTGGCACACCGCGTCCTCCATGAGCTGGGTCAACGAGCATGTGTTGCCGTCGCCATGGGCCGTCGTCACGCGCTGGGTGGCCTACTTGTTGCCGGCCAAACCTTACGCGGAAATCGGTGGCAACTGGTTGGCCTGGGCCATATCCGGCGAGCTGATTGTGGACGCCACCGGCAGCATGTACCGCGTGGTAGTGGGCTTTTTGGTAGGCGCCGGTCTGGCCCTGCCACTGGGCCTGTCGATGGGGGCCAGCCCCCGCGTTTACGCCTGGCTGAATCCGCTGGCCCAGGTGTTGCGGCCGATCCCGCCGATTGCCTATATTCCGCTGGCGATTCTGTGGTTTGGCCTGGGCAATCCGCCGGCCATTTTCCTGATTGCCATCGGCGCCTTCTTTCCGGTGCTGATCAACACCATTGCCGGCGTGCGCCATGTGGACGGCATCTACCTGCGTGCGGCGCGCAACCTGGGTGCCAGCCAGAGCACGATGTTTCTGCGCGTCATCCTGCCGGCGGCCGTGCCCTACATCTTGTCGGGTGTGCGCATTGGTATCGGCACCTCGTTCATCGTGGTGATCGTCTCCGAGATGATTGCGGTGAACAACGGCCTGGGCTTCCGGATTCTGGAGGCGCGCGAATACTTCTGGTCCGACAAGATCATTGCCGGCATGATCACCATCGGCATGCTGGGGCTGGCCATTGACATTGGTGTGAACAAACTCAACAACTATTTGCTGCGGTGGCACCGTGGTCTGGAGCACTGATATGGCCACGGCACACATTGTGGTGAAAGACGTCAACAAGGTCTTCAAGACCACCGACCGCGAAGTCGTCGCGCTCAAGGATATTCAGCTCGAAATCCCCCAGGGTCAGTTTGTCTGCCTGCTGGGGCCTTCAGGCTGCGGCAAGTCCACCTTGCTGAACGCCATGGCGGGGTTCTCGCTGCCGAGCAGCGGCAGCATCACGGCCGACGGAAAATTGATCACCGGCCCGGGTCCGGAGCGCGGCATGGTGTTTCAGGAGTACGCCCTGTTCCCGTGGATGACGGTGGAGAAGAACATTGCATTCGGTCTGGAGATCAAGGGCACGGCCCAGGCGGAGATTGACACCTGCGTGGCCGGCCTGCTGTCCAAGCTGGGTCTGACGGACTTTCGCACCCGTTTCCCCAAGGACCTGTCGGGCGGCATGCGCCAGCGCGTGGCCATTGCCCGCATCCTGGCGCTGGACTCGCCCATCATGCTGATGGATGAGCCCTTTGGCGCGCTGGATGCGCTGACGCGACGTAACCTGCAGGACGAGTTGCTGCGCATCTGGGCCGAGACCGGCAAGACCGTGATCTTTGTGACGCACAGCATCGAGGAAGCCATTTACCTGTCAGACCGCATCATCGTGATGACCTACCGTCCTGGCACCGTCAAGCGCGACATCATAGTCGATCTGCCGCGCCTGCGTGACCCATCCTCACCCGCCTTCAATGCGCTCAAGCGCGAGCTGGGGCAACTGGTGATGGAGGAGCAGCAACGCCACCACGATTCCGAACTGATGGCGGCAGTGGATTGATCATGCCCAGTACACCATTGCGCATTCCCGCCGTGCCGGACGCGGACCTACAACCCATAGCCGTGGTGGCGGCCATCCGCAAACGCCGTGGTGGTGGTCTGCTCAATCTGGACCGCATGCTACTCAATAGCCCTGCCTATGCGGTGGGCTGGAACGGCTTTCTGGGTGCGGTGCGAACCGGCTTGTCGCTGGACCCGCAGTTGCGCGAACTGGCGATCTGCGCGGTAGCCATATTGAACCGGGCCGACTACGAGCTGGCCCAGCATGCGCCGGAATTTCTGGCCTGCGGCGGCACGCAGGCCCAACTCGACGCCTTGGCGGACTACGGTGCGGCGCTGGTCAACACGGCCCTGTTCTCGCCGCTGGAGCGAGCCGCTTTGGCCTTCACCCGCGAGATGACGCTGCAGGTGCAGGTCAGCGACGCCTGCTTCGTTGCCCTCAAAGCTGTGCTGCCCGTGCCACAGCAGCAGGTGGAATTGGCCGGCGTTATCGCTGCCTACAATATGGTTTCACGCTTTCTGGAGGCGCTACAGGTGCAGCATGAAAGTGACTAACTGAAGCATCACTGGACGGCACACGTCGGCGGGCCCTTGAACAGTCTTTCCAGAATCTATACCTTGCTGGTTACCGCGGCCTTGTGGGTCACCGCCGCTTATTTTCAGGGTGCGCAGAAAGCCGGCGATGCGGCGCATGAAGCCAGTTCGCGCCAACTGCAAATCATTGCCCTGGACCTGGAAGCCACGCTGGAGCGCTACGAAACGCTGCCGTATGTGTTGTCCTTGCAGGCGGAGGCCGCACAGGCGCTGAAGCAGCCCGCCCATGCTGAACGGATCCTGCGCTTCAACCATACCCTGCGTGACATCCAGCGCCAGGCCAAGGTCGCGGCGGTCTATGTCATGGACCAGACCGGAAAGACTGTGGCCGCCAGCAACTGGGACACGCCACAGGATTACACCGGCAAAAATTTTGGCTTTCGTCCGTATTTTCTGGATGCCCTGCACGGCAGCGCTGGCCGCTTCTACGGTATTGGCAGCACCACCAGCGAGCCAGGCTACTTCATTGCGCAACCCGTCTATGACCGCACCCGATCAGATACAGCCGTAGGCGTGGTGGCGGTCAAGATCAGCCTGGACTATCTGGCCGGCAATTGGCTGACAATTGAAGACCCGGTGCTGCTGGCTGACCGCTGGGGCGTCATCTTCCTGAGCAACCGTCCGGATTGGCGCTACCGCAGCCTCCAAGCCCTGCCGCCCGCCGCCCTGCGGGAGATTGAAGCGTCCATGCAATACATCGGCGCGACAATTGAACCGCTAAAGGCAATACAGCCCAAACCGGCGCTGCATCCGGGTAGCGAAGTCACGCAGGCTGTGGGCCGCCTGGGATGGAGTCTGGCGGTGTACCCGTCACAAAAACCGGTGGTGCGTGCGGGCTTGCTGTGGGCGTTTACCGCCTCGCTGCTGTACGCGATTGCGCTGGTTTCAATCTGGGCGGTTCACCAACGCAAGCGGCGCATGGAAGAGAGTGGCCTTGCCAAACAGGCATTGCAACAAGCCGCCGAGGACCTGGAGCGCAGAATCGCGCAGCGCACCGAAGACCTGACCCGCGCCAACCGCAGCATTGAAGCCCGCTACACCAAATTGCAGGAAACCGAGCACCTGCTGCGCAGCACCCAGAATGAACTGGTGCAGGCCGGCAAACTCACCATGCTCGGTCAGATGGCCGCCGGTGTGACGCATGAACTCAACCAGCCATTGACCGCGATTCGGGCGTTTTCCGACAACGCGCTCATCTTCCTGGCGCGAGGGCAACAACAGCGCGTAGAAGAAAACCTCTCGCATATCAGTGCTGCGGCGGCGCGCATGGGTGCCATCATCGGCCAGCTCAAGGGCTTTGCCCGCAAGAGCGATGCGGCGGTGGAGGCGGTGGATCTGGCGCAGTCGATCCGCGCTTCGGCGTTGCTGCTGGAGAGCGATTTTCAAAAGGCCGGTGCCATCCTGCAATTCGAAATGCCGCTGGCGGTGCAGGTCAGTGGGGACGCGGTTCGCATTGAACAGGTGCTGATCAACCTGATGCGCAATGCGCTGGATGCTGTCAGAGGCAGTGAGGTCAAAGCCGTGGTTGTAACCCTCGGGCATGATGGCAACGACGCCTTGGTTCGTGTGACAGATTCGGGCCCCGGGATGCCGGACGACGTGGTACAGCGCTTGTTTGAGCCCTTCTTTTCGACCAAGGGCTCCGGTGAAGGACTAGGCTTGGGCCTGGCGATTTCCTCGTCCATCGTACAGGCCTTGAACGGACGGCTCACCGCGGCCAATCGCTTGACGGATGGTGTTGCGGGCGGTGCAGAGTTTTCGCTATGGTTGCCACTGGCTGCGCAACGCCGTGCTGCATAGCGCCCGATGAAAGTGAGATAAACGTGACGCAAATGGAAGCCGTGCTGGTGGAAGATGAAGAGTCTGTGCGCATTGCCACGGCGCAGACGCTGGAGATTGGCGGGTTCAACGTCCGCACGTTCTCCAACGCAGAAGACGCGCAGAAGTTTTTGGCGGCAGACTTTGCCGGCATCGTGATCACCGATGTGCGCCTGCCCGGTGCGACCGGGCTGGACCTGCTGGCCCACACCACCGCCCTGGACCCCGATCTGCCCGTGCTGGTCATGACCGGACATGGCCACGTGGCGATGGCGGTGGAGGCCATGCAGATCGGCGCCTACGATTTTGTGGAAAAACCCTTTTCATCTGAGCGGTTGCTGGAGGCCGCTCTGCGCGCGCAGGAAAAGCGCAGACTGGTGATGGAAAACCGTGCCTTGAAAAGTCGCTGGGCGTTGAACCCGGATCTGCCTGCACTCCTCGGCCAATCCCCGGCAATGGAGCGACTACGGCAATCCATACAAAGCCTGGGCCCCACCGATGTGGATGTGCTGATCAACGGACAGACTGGCACGGGTAAGGAAGTGGTGGCGCGGCTTTTACATGCGTCCAGTGGGCGCAAGGGTCCCTTTGTGGCCCTGAATTGCGGCGCCATGCCCGAGACCGTGTTCGAGAGCGAAATCTTTGGCTACGAGCCCGGTGCCTTCACCGGTGCGCAAAAGCGCAAGCTGGGTAAGCTGGAATTTGCCAGCGGCGGCACCGTCTTCCTCGATGAGATTGAAAGCATGCCCATGGCGCTGCAGGTCAAGCTGCTGCGCGTGTTGCAGGAGCGGCGCCTGGAGCGATTGGGTGGAAATGAGACCGTCAAGCTCGACTGCCGGGTGATTGCCGCCACCAAAGTGGACCTCTTGGACCTGAGTGCCAAAGGCCAGTTTCGTGAGGACCTGTACTACCGCGTCAGCGTGGTGAGCCTGGACCTGCCAACATTGGCGCAGCGCCGTGACGACATCCCACTGTTGCTGAATTACTTTGTGCAAGCGGCGGCAGAACGGTTCAAGCGCCCTGTGCCGGAGCTGGGTGCGGCGCAACTGCTGGAATACCAGCAACGCGAGTGGCGTGGCAATGTGCGTGAACTGCGCAACTTTGCCGACCGGCTGGTGCTGGGTGTGGAAGGCGCGTTGCCTGCGGATGACCTTGCCGCAGTCAGCCTGCCGCAGAAGGTGGACGCGTACGAGGTCAGTCTGATCAAGGCCGCACTGGATGCCCATGGAGGCAATGTTGCACTGGCCGCAGAGCAACTGGGCATCCCCAGGAAGACGCTGTACGACAAAATGAAAAAGTCGGTTCGGGATTGAATACAGAAAAAACGGGCTTCCGTATGGCCTCGTTTCTAATTGAAATGCAGGTTTCCCGATCCAAAGAGTCCCAGCAGTCCAATGACGATGAGATAGATCGCCACAATGTAGTTGAGCATCCGCGGTACCGTCAAAATCAGAATCCCCGCGATCAACGCGATCAATGGACCGATCGATAAATTAATATTCATTGTGTTTTCCTGAAGCGTGAGTGGTTGAATTGGGGCCTAAGGCGGTCATTGCCACCTGGAACGCAGTATTGCCATCGCCATGTGCCGTGTCTGTGCGGTAGCCACCATAAGCCTGGTTTAGAATTCAACCCGTCAGGAGAGAGTTTCCCAACGCGGAAGCCGCCGAAGGCGCAGGATTGCTGATTGCAGCGGTCTGAACGCTCAGGCAAAAGGACTGACAAACGTGTTGTGGCCGTGATGCCGCAAGACGATCCCCACTGGAGAGAGGTTGCATACGATGCAGCCCACCGAAGGAGCAACCCGCAGTCTTTGCACCCAAAAGTGGCGCAGGCCCGGCGAATCTCTCAGGTAAAGCGGACAGCGGGGGCAGCCCATGGCGTGAATGCTTGACGTTCAGGCCGTGGAACTTGACTTGCCCCCACCGGAGTTCGCCCTTGTCCGCATCCACCCCTGGCGCAGCAGCGCTTTTGTCCACGCCTCTCAACGCTTTGCACATTGAGCTTGGCGCCCGTATGGTGCCCTTTGCTGGCTATTCCATGCCCGTGCAATATCCGAGTGGCCTGATGGCTGAACACAACCATACCCGCACGGCAGCCGGTCTGTTTGATGTGTCGCACATGGGCCAGTTGCGTCTGGTCGGCGCCGAAGCCGCAGCCGCTTTTGAGACCCTGATTCCTGTCGATGTGATCGACCTGCCCGTGGGCAAGCAGCGCTACGGCCTGCTGCTCAACGACGAGGGCGGCATCATGGATGATCTGATGTTTTTCAACAAGGGCAACAACGAAATTTTTGTGATTGTGAACGGCGCGTGCAAGGTGGGTGACATGGCCCACATTCAAGCCAAAATCGGCCAACGCTGCCAGGTGATCCCGATGCAGGAAATGGCGTTGCTGGCACTGCAGGGGCCGCAGGCAGTTACTGCCCTCGCGCGTCTGGCGCCAGGCGTAGAAAAGCTGGTGTTCATGACCGGTGGCACCTTCACCGTTCAGACCGGCACACAGGCGATTGACGTGTTCCTGACCCGCAGCGGCTACACCGGCGAAGACGGTTTTGAGATCTCGGTCCACCAGACCCAAGCCGACGCGCTCGCCCGCGCCCTGCTCGCGCAACCCGAAGTCAAACCCATTGGCCTGGGCGCACGCAACTCGCTGCGTCTGGAAGCCGGCCTGTGTTTGTACGGCAACGACATCGACGCCACCACGAACCCGGTCGAAGCCAACCTGCTGTGGGCCATGCAAAAGGTGCGCCGCGCTGGCGGTGCACGCGAAGGCGGCTTTCCGGGTGCTACAAAAATACTAGCAGCTCTCGCAGCATCCACGGGGGCTACAGAGCCAAAAGGCACTAAAAGACGCGTGGGATTGATCGCAATGGAGCGCATTCCCGTGCGTGACCACACGGAGCTGCAAGACGGCCAGGGCAACCGCATTGGCGAAGTCACCAGCGGCCTGCTCGGCCCCACCATCGACAAGCCCGTGGCCATGGGCTATGTGGACGCCGCGTTCAGCGCCCTGGGCACCCAAATAGTTGCCATCGTGCGCGGCAAGCCCGTGCCGATGGAGGTGAGTGCCATGCCGTTTGTGCCCACCCGCTATTTCCGCGGCTGATAGCCGGGGCCAAGCTACCCGGTGCCCGGCGCAGCTACAGTTGCGGCTGGCGGTTTCATCTCAAATTTTCAATTTTTATTTCAGGAGTTTTTCATGACTATCCAATACACACCCGACCACGAATGGCTCAACGTGGAAGGCGACATTGCCACCGTTGGCATCACCCACCACGCGCAAGACGCACTGGGCGATGTGGTGTTTGTGGACCTGCCCGAAGTCGGCAAAACCTTCGCCGCCAAAGAAGTGGCGGGCGTGGTCGAGTCGGTCAAGGCTGCAGCCGACGTCTACATGCCCGTCACCGGCGAAATCACCGAGGTGAATGAAGCGCTGCGCGCCGACCCTGCTCTGGCCAACAGCGACCCCATGGGCGCTGGCTGGTTCTTCAAGGTCAAGCTGTCCAACCCCGCCGAACTGGCCGCTCTGATGGACGAAACCAGCTACACCGCCTTCGCGGCCTGAACCCAGAAAGTTCCCACGCCCATGACCACCGCCAGCACCCTCGCCCAACTCGAAAACTCCAGCGAGTTCATCGCCCGCCACATTGGCATCAGCGCAGCCGATGAAGCACGCATGCTCCAGACCATCGGCTCCAACTCCCGCGCTGAACTGATTGCGGGCATCGTGCCCCCGTCCATCGCCCGCAAGACGGCCATGGACATTCCGGCGGCGATTACCGAGGCGGCGGCGCTGGCAGAACTCAAGGCATTGGCGTCACAAAACCAGGTGCTCACCAGCTACATCGGCCAAGGCTATTACGGCACCCACACGCCCGGTGTGATTCTGCGCAACATTCTGGAAAACCCCGCCTGGTACACCGCCTACACGCCCTACCAGGCCGAAATTTCGCAGGGCCGCATGGAGGCGCTGGTCAACTTTCAGACCATGGTCTGCGACCTGACCGGCATGCCCATGGCCAATGCGTCCATGCTGGACGAAGCCACTGCAGCGGCCGAGGCCATGACCCTGGCCAAGCGCATGGGCAAGTCCAAATCCAACGTGTTTTATGTGGACGTTGAGGTGCTGCCGCAAACGCTGGAAGTGATCCAGACCCGCGCCCGCCCACTCGGCATTGAAGTGCTGCCCTGCCACGGACCGCAAGCGCTGGAAAACGACAGCTTTGCCGTGCTGCTGCAATACCCCGGCACCAGCGGCGTGGTGCGTGACGACCGCGCCTGGATTGCCGCCTACAAGGCCAAAGGCGGTGTGGTCATCATGGCCGCCGACCTGCTGGCGCTGACCCTGCTGACGCCCCCGGGCGAACTGGCCGCCGACATCACCGTGGGCACCACGCAGCGCTTTGGCATGCCCTTGTGCAATGGCGGCCCGCACGCCGCCTACATGGCCTGCCGCGACGAATTCAAACGCTCCATGCCCGGCCGCCTGGTGGGCGTGAGCGTAGACGTGCACGGCAACCCGGCCTACCGCCTAGCACTGCAAACCCGCGAGCAACACATTCGCCGCGAAAAAGCCACCTCCAACATCTGCACCGCGCAGGTGTTGCCCGCCGTCATTGCCAGCATGTACGCCGTGTACCACGGCCCGGCTGGCCTCCAACGCATTGCCCAGCGCGTGGCCACGCTCACCGCCATATTGGCGCGTGGTTTGCAAGACATGGGCTATGCGCTGGTCAACGACAGCGCGTTTGACACGCTCACTGTGCAAACCGGTGATGCTACACATTTGATAGCTGCGCGCGCAGTGTCTGCGGGGGCTAACCTGCGATTTGTTTCTGAAACATTGCTGGGCATCTCGCTGGACGAAACCACCACGCGCGCCGACGTAGAGACGCTGTGGGGCTTTTTTGCCAACGCCGCCCCAAGCACGCAAGCCCTGCCAACCGTTGCCGCACTGGAGGCCGACGTGGCCTTGCTGATCCCCGCGGCCCTGATGCGCACCAGCGCCTTTTTGACCCACCCGGTCTTTCACAGCCACCACTCCGAGACCGGCATGCTGCGCTACATCCGCATGCTCTCGGACAAGGATCTGGCGCTGGACCGCAGCATGATCCCGCTGGGCAGTTGCACCATGAAGCTCAACGCCACCAGCGAGATGATTCCCATCACCTGGCCTGAGTTTGCCAACATCCACCCCTTCTGCCCCGCTGGCCAACGTGCGGGCTACGACCTGCTGGACGCGCAATTGCGCGCCTGGTTATGCGCCGCCACGGGTTACGCGGGCATCAGCCTGCAGCCCAACGCGGGCAGCCAAGGCGAATACGCCGGGCTGCTGGTCATCAAAGCTTTCCATGAAAGCAAAGGCCAGGGTCACCGCAATATCTGCCTGATTCCTTCCAGCGCCCACGGCACCAACCCGGCCAGCGCGATGATGGTCGGCCTGACGGTGGTGGTCACCCAATGCGACTCCAACGGCAACGTCGACATGGCCGACCTGCAAGCCAAGTGCGAGCAGCACAGCGCCAACCTGGCCGCGGTAATGATCACCTACCCCAGCACCCACGGCGTGTTCGAAACCAGCGTCAAGGAACTGTGCGCCCTGGTGCACCAGCACGGCGGGCGGGTGTATGTGGACGGCGCCAACATGAACGCGCTGGTAGGCACGGCCGCCCCCGGCGAGTTTGGCGGCGACGTGAGCCACCTGAACCTGCACAAAACCTTTTGCATTCCCCACGGCGGTGGCGGACCCGGTGTGGGCCCCGTTTGCGTCGTAGCGGATTTGGTGCCCTTCCTGCCCGGCCATGCCACCGGCGGCATCGCCAGCCAAGGCGTGGGCGCAGTCAGCGCAGCACCCCTGGGCAACGCGGCCGTGCTGCCGATCAGCTGGATGTACTGCCGCATGATGGGTCCGGACGGCCTGCAGCACGCCACCGAGGCGGCCATTCTGGCGGCGAACTACATCAGCGCGCGCTTGGCTGACCACTACCCCACGTTGTACGCCAGCGCCAACGGCCACGTCGCCCATGAGTGCATTCTGGATCTGCGTGGCTTGAAGGAAACCAGCGGCGTCATGGCCGAAGACGTAGCCAAGCGCCTGATGGACTATGGCTTTCACGCGCCTACGCTCAGTTTCCCCGTGGTCAACACCCTGATGGTGGAACCCACCGAGAGTGAAACCCTGGGCGAGCTGGATCGGTTCATCAGCGCCATGATCGCCATCCGCGCGGAAGTGGCCAAGGTGGAAAGCGGCGAGTGGCCACAAGACAACAACCCCCTCAAGCACGCGCCGCACACCGCTGCCAGCCTGATGGGTGCGGATTGGGATCGACCCTACAGCCGCGAAGTGGGCGCCTTCCCGGTGGCATCACTCAAGGCCGTGAAGTACTGGCCCACGGTGGGCCGGGTCGACAACGTCTACGGCGACCGCAACCTGTTTTGCAGCTGCGTTCCCATCGCCGAATACGCATAAGCGTGCGGAACCACGACTGCGACAAACATTGACCAATGACAAGGAACGAGGGATGACCAAGCGCCAGAATTGCCTTTAGTCCATACGACTGGGGCGGCGTTGGACAACAGATTCATAACGCCGCCTCATTGCTGCAATAAGCTGAAAGGCGATTGAAATGGCCAAGTTTTCGGTTATGAATTTGGGCTGGCCTGTTGGTCGAATCGACGGGCTCAGTCGTAGCCTGTTGTGGGTTTGCGGGTTCGTGCCGATGCTAATCTTGTCCGCTTGTACGACGGATGTGGCCGTTGAAGTGCAGAACCGGCAAGCCTCTCAGGAACTCGCGCGCCAATCCCAACCGCCCGGCTCGGTCTACACAGGCTGGCGAACCTTCCAGAACAAATGCGCAGCCTGCCATGGACCCGCTGCGACCGGGGGGGCGGGCGGTCCCAATCTGTTGCCCAGAGTCAATGACATGGGGCCACGCCAGTTTGTGAGCCTCGTGCTTAAACGCTACGACTGGAACAATTCAATCGACAAGGCAAAGCGTGAAGGTGCCACGCGAGAAGCATTGATCGAAGATATTTTGCAGCGTAAAGAAGCCGCACTCGTCATGCCCGCATGGGAAGGGGAGCCATCCGTCAGTACCCACATCGCCGACCTCTATGCCTACCTCTCAGCACGGGCGCAAGGCGCGCAGGGTCCGAATCGCCCGGAGCCTTGATGCCTTTGAGCGCGTAGCGATATAGCCAGGATAATTTGGTGGCCTGGCCTCGTGCTTCCCGGCCACTGATTCACCAAGCAAAGTTGCTGTGCTTTTTGTGATCTCGTCACAAGGCCGGTCAACCGCATTGCGTCAGTTCAATTGAACAGCTTCTTCACGTCGATGGTTGAGTGCTTGCCTACGCCCTGCCCATGGGTTCCCAGCCATTGCGTGGCACGCTCGTGCCCCTGTGCGCGCAACAACTCCAGAAATGGTGCATAGGCAATCAGCTTGGTTTCGGAACGCTGCAGGCTTTCAACCTGATCAGAGTCAATCATGTGAAAGCGCATGGCGTGCAGGCGCCGCTCCAGCCGCCCCCCGCGCAGAAATCCAGGTTGGGCAAAGTCAGTGGCTTGGGCAAACATGCGCATCTCACGCATGAAGTGGGCGCTGAATGACAACTCCCCGATCCGGGAGTCGATTTCATCCTTGCTCTGTGGGGTGTGTTCATGCCTGAGGGGATTGAGCAGCACCAGCAATATGTCGCGTGATGTGCAGTCATAGAAAAGCGGAAAAACGGCAGGATTAGCCGAGTAGCCACCGTCCCAGTAAGGCTCGCCATCAATTTCAACCGAGTGGTGAATTCTGGGCAGGCAGGCCGAGGCCAACAGCACATCCACGGTCACTTCGGATTCTCGAAATACCCGTAACTTTCCCGTATTGGCCTGTGTGGTTCCAATGAACAACTTGAACGGGCTGCTCCGACGCAGGCCCTCAAAATCAACCTGCCGGTCAAGCAGGTCCCGAAGCGGATTCAAACCCATGGGGTTCAGTTGCGATGGAGAAAAATAGCTGGCCCAATTGACGAGCAATTTACTTGCGGAGGAGAGACTGATGGAGTGACCATCACCTTGGGTCATCATGCCCCACGGGACTTGATTGGCTACTTCAGCCCAAAAGTGGGCCAAGGCCTTACGCGCACCTTCAGGTCCGCCCTTCATCCACCCGTCGGCCATGACCACCGCATTCATGGCCCCGGCACTGCTACCACTAACACCTTCAAAGGCAAGCCCGGGGCGCTCCAGCAGAGCATCGAGCACCCCCCAAGTGAACGCGCCATGGGCACCGCCGCCTTGCAGCGCCAGATTGAGACAAACCTCAGAGGGACGCTTCCATCGCCTGAGCAAGCCGGAAAATGACGCTTTGGGCTCATTCGCGTGGTCGGCTACTGATGCACTGTCGGTCATCTGAACTCCTTTTGGGCGCCACAATGCGCCAGACGGGTTCAGGTCAGTATAGGGTTTACCCTGAAAAAATTGCTGCGGGTGCTATTTCCATGAGCAACAGGTACTTTCTATCGATTCACGTTGGCCATGTGGTCCACTTTCTTGTCCAGCAGGACCTCTGGGTCTTGCGCTTCATCCCAGGTTTCGTGATTCAAGCCGGCTTGCATGCGCTTGACATCGAGGTCGCCCGTCCATTTGGCTACCACGAGGGTCGCCACGCCGTTGCCAACCAGATTCGTCAACGCACGGGCTTCGGACATGAAACGGTCGATGCCCAGAATCAGGGCCAGCCCCGCGACCGGCACGGTACCCACTGCCGACAGGGTTGCAGCCAGCACAATAAACCCGCTGCCAGTAATACCTGCAGCGCCTTTGGAAGTGAGCAACAGCACAGCCAGCAAGGTCACCTCTTGTGTCAGCGTCATCGGCGTGTTGGTTGCCTGGGCAATGAAGACTGCCGCCATCGTCAGGTAAATGGAAGTGCCGTCGAGATTGAATGAGTAGCCAGTTGGAATCACCAAGCCCACCACCGATTTGCGCGCACCGAGGTTTTCCAGCTTTTCCATCATCCGCGGCAACACGGACTCCGATGACGATGTTCCCAAAACAATCAGCAGTTCTTCTTTGATGTACTTGATAAATTTCCAGATACTGAAGCCGTGTACCCGTGCGATAGTGCCCAGCACGCCGAAGATGAAGATCAAACAAGTCAGATAAAACGTACCCATCAACAAGCCCAGTGAAAGCAGTGAGCCGACACCATATTTGCCAATGGTAAAGGCCATTGCACCAAAGGCACCGATAGGAGCCACCTTCATGATGATGCCGACGATGTCAAAGAGCACGTGGGACAACTTTTCAATCAGGTCAAACACCATGGTCCCGCGCCCGCCAAACTTGTGCAACGCGAAGCCGAACAGCACGGAGAACAACAGGACCTGAAGAATTTCACCTCTGGCAAAGGCATCGACGACTGAAGTCGGGATGATGGCAAGGAGGAACTCGGTTGTGCTCTGCAATTTCCCGGGACCGGTGTAGGCTGCGATACCTTTGGTGTCGAGCGTGGCCGCGTCCACATTCATGCCCGCACCTGGCTGGACCAGATTGACGATGATCAGGCCAACGATCAAAGCGAATGTGCTGACCACTTCAAAATAGAGCAATGCCAGCCCGCCGGTTTTGCCGACTTTTTTCATGTCTTCCATGCCAGCAATGCCAACCACCACGGTGCAGAAGATGATGGGTGCAATGATCATCTTGATCAGTTTGATAAAGCCATCCCCCAGTGGCTTCATGTCTGCGCCCGTCTGGGGATAGAAGTGCCCCAGGAGCACGCCTACCACCACTGCGAACAGCACTTGCAAATAGAGAGAGCGGTAGAAAGGACGCTTTTTTGTCGACGCAGTCATGGGTACTCCTCTTTTTTGCTGCAGTGAGCAGCAGTCTTTTTCAAAGAACACATTGTGTGCGCCGACGAGCGCACCGTTTTGTGGTCAAAACCCGGGGTGAGCCCCTTTTGCAACTGGATACCGGACTGATCCATGCGCTGCACGCGCGCGGCTTCAAAATTGCCGTGGAGACCAATGGCACCGTCGCGCCACCCGAAGGCATTGACTGGTTGTGCGTCAGCCCCAAGCGGGACTCCCGGCTGGTTGTGCATGCGGGGCAAGAGATCAAACGGGTCTATCCGCAGGCCGGTGGCGACCCCCAGCAATTCGCCCACATGGCGTTTGAAAACTTCTACCTGCAACCCATGGACGGGCCCACTGCAGCTGACCGGCGTGCACCGCGTGGAACTCCAGGGCACACGGCAGGCCACAAGTGCGGCAACATGCATGGCCATGGTTTTGAAGTCATCCTGCATGCACAGATTGCGTCAAATGACCATTACGCGCTCTTGGACGCCAGCTGGGCTCCCCCTGCATGAGGAACTGGACCATGCCTGCCTCAATGCCCTGCCCGGTCTGGAGAACCCGACCAGTGAGATCATGTCCAGCTGGATCTGGAGCCGCCTCCAACCCACGCTGCCCACACTGCAAAAGGTCACGGTTTTCGAAACAGCCAGTTGCGGCGCCGTGTATGACGGCACGCACTACCAGATCTGGAAAGACGTGACCATGGACAGCGCGCTGCGCCTCAAAGCCGCGCCGGTGGGCAGCAAGCGCAGCAAGCTGCATGGCCACACCTACACCCTGCGCCTGCACCTGTCGGCACCGCTGGATCAGGTGATGGGCTGGACGGTCGATTTTGGTGATGTGAAAGAAATCTTCAACCCCGTGTTCAGAATGCTGGACCACAAACCTCTGCATGAAATCAGCGACCTGAACGACTGCGACGTCGCCACCATTGCGAGCTGGATTTTGAACAAGGCCCGCACACAGCTCTACCCCAGCTGTGCGGCGTTGAACTGTTTGAAACCCAAGGCTGCGGCGTGGGTGTCAGCGCGCGCTAAAACCCGGCCTACGGACGATTCGGCATTCCAACTGGTTGCCTTTCAGGCCATCCAAACGGCATCCGCGTGCCAACGTGCAACCCAGCCCGGCAAATCTGCGGCGGGCATGGGTCTGGCAATGCCAAAGCCCTGTGCCAATTCGCAGCCCATTGACAATAGCAACTCTCCGTGCGCAGCGGTCTCCACACCCTCGGCAATTACCTCACGACCAAAGGCCTTCGCCAAGCCGATTACACCCGTGACAATGGCCAGGTCATTGCTGTCCACCAACATGTCGCGCACGAAGCTCCGGTCGATTTTTAGCGTTTCTGCGGGCAGGTTTTTCAGGTAGGAGAGCGACGAGTACCCGGTGCCGAAGTCATCCAGCGCAAAACTCACACCAGCGGCCTGACATGCATCCATGACCGCTCCTGTTTTTTGAATGTCTTCCAATGCGCTGGTCTCCAGCACTTCGAGTTGCAGGTAATGAGGCTTCACATTCGGATGGGAAGCCAACAGTCCAATCAACTTCAGCGCAAACCCTTGTTGCTGCAACTGGCGTGCGCCAATGTTGATGCTCGCCGGCAAGTCAAACCCCTGCTCGTGCCATGCTTCCATTTGGTCCAGCGCGGTAGCCATCACCCAATCTCCCACTTCATCGCTCATGGGATGGCCTTCAATAATGGGAAGAAAGGCAGCGGGAGCCAATAAACCCTGGGTACCATGTTGCCAGCGAATCAGCGCCTCCACACCGGTAACCCGCCCACTTTTCATATTGACTTTGGGCTGGTAGTGAAGCACGAACTCCTCGTTATCAAGGGCTTTGCGAATCTGTTCCAAACTCGCATGACGGCTCTGAATCGCTTTGTCTTGCTCGATATCAAAAAGGTGGACACGATTCCGTCCGGCCTGTTTGGCCAGATACATCGCCTGGTCCGCACGGCGAATGAGCTGATCCGCTTCCACCCCGTCTTGCGGATAAAACGCGACACCGATACTAGCCGACACCTGCAAAATCAGATCACCCACCGCTCCATCCATCTGGTTGGAAATTGGCACCGTGATGGGCACCGTTGCGGCTAGCCTCAAACGCTCAATCACCGGCAGGCAGTCTTGCGGGTCCACCAGGTCAACGATGACGGCAACAAACTCGTCACCCCCTATGCGGGCCAGTGTGTCTCCCTCGCGCAGAGCATCCTGCATTCGCATGGACACCTGAATCAGAAGAGCGTCTCCCGCGTTGTGACCGTGCTGATCATTGACTGCCTTGAAATTGTCCAGATCCAGATAGGCCACTGCCAGTGAAAACTGGCGACGCTGGCATTGGTTAATGGCCCGTCCTAGCCGGTCTGCAAAGAGCAGACGATTTGGCAAGGACGTCAGCGGGTCATATCTGGCAATTTGTTCGAGCTGCAACTGGTGCTCTATGGTTGCAGAGATGTCAGAAAACAGCGAAATATAGTGTTGCGTGTGGGCGTTGGCGTCCCGCACTGCGCTGATCGTCAGCAGTTGGGGATAGTCTTGCCCCCCCTTGCGGCGATTCCAGATCTCGCCAGACCAGTGCCCGCGGGTGTTGAGAGCGGTCCACATCCCTGCATAGAAGTCCCCGCCTTGCCGGTCAGACTTCAGCATGCGTGGATTTTGGCCCAAAGCATCCTCACGGCTGTACCCCGTAATATGGGTAAATGCGTCGTTGACATCAATGATGGCGCCACCCGCATCGGTGATGATGATGCCCTCACGCGCATGTGAAAAAACGCTGGCCGCCAACTCCAATTTTTTCTCGGCCTGCTTGCGATCGCTGATATCCGTGGAAATTCCGCATAGCCCGTAGATGCTGCCGTCTGGATGGCACAACGGAATTTTGACGGACCAGAAGGTAAGGGCTCTGCCCGATTCCATAACCGTGTGGGATTCCTCCCTGCGTACGGAAGTACCCTCTACCATGACCACACGATCGGCCAGCTGTATGTGTTCCACCGTTTCCGTGTCAAAAAATTTCTCATCTCCAAAGCCAACAACCTCACCGAGCGTCGTTCCCCACAGCGCCAATACTTGCCGGTTGACGAACAGGTACTTTCCGTGAATGTCCTTGAGGTAAATGCAGGCACCCACGTTGTCCAAAACAGCTGACAGAGTCGCCTCTTCACGGCGCAACTTGCGCTGTGAGTACTCCAAGTTATCCAGCATGAAATTGATTGCACGGGCCAGGTGACTGAGTTCATCTTGCCCGACAACCTCCGCGCGCAACTGTGTATTGCCAGCCCGCACTTCATCGGCCGTCAAGGCAAGTCGAGACATGCGGCGTGTCAGGCGATTGGCCAGGAACCAGGCCAACAAGGTTCCCACGGCAATGGCCAACGCCGTATAGAGTAATCCGCTGTAGGTAATGGCGGCAAGTTTGGTGGCGTTTGCACTTTGCGATACGCCAACTCGGACCCAACCCAGGTTGTCTTTATTGATGACGACCGGCACGGCCACGTCGGCAAGCGCGCTGCCACTGAACAGGGTGTTGCCTTGCACTGCGCCCGTGCGAGATATCTGTTCAAAATCAGCGGCGTACTGCCCGCGGTAGTCTGGTTTCCCGTGGGCAACAATCTTGCCACTAGGCAAAATCACCATCACATGAACCACGCCAGGATAGGCCCCAATTGCGCTGGTGAGTTCTTGCAATCCAGCGTAATCAGATGACAGCAAGGGGGTAACCGCAATCAGGCTCAGATTGCGCGCAAGACTGAAAGCTTGCGACGTCTGGCTCTCTATCAGGAAGTCCCGTTGCCGCACCGATAAATCAAATACAAACAGGCTCATCATGACAGCGTGCACCAGCGCCACTCCCCATATCAACTGGCGGCGAACTGTGGCCCCAAACAGTCTGCCCAGCACGCCTTTTAGTCGATTCATTTCTGCTTTTTCACTAATCGGTTGAACTCTTCAAGAAAGGTTTTTACCACCTCAAAATCCCGATCATTAGCGTCCACGAAACTAGCAGTGTCAATGCCTTTCAAAATTTCCAGTCCCTCGGGTGTCGCCTGGAGTGAGGTAAGAACACGGGCTACTTGCTTTGCAACATCGGCTGGCACATTGTTGTTGACGATGATCGCATTCTGAATAAGCGCAGGGGTCTGCCAGATAATTTTCAGTTCGGCGGCTTCTTTTCGATTCGACTGTTCAAAGGCTTTCCAAGCCACCGGCCACGTTACGCTGGCGTCACTTTGGCGCAAAAAGGCATTCATGATGGATGAATTGTGGGTGCCAACGTAGATGTTCTTGATGTCTGTTTGCACATCCAAACCGTTTTTCTGCAAATACAACTGCGGCATCATCGCGGCAGCCAGCGCGGTTGGCGCGGGGTAGGCTACTACTTTGCCACGCAGATCAGCGGGAATATGAATCGGGCTGTCCTTGCGCACAACAAAGACGCCACGAAACAACTCATCGTTACCCATTTTTGCGATAACGTGGTAGCCCCAGTCGCGGGCCAACGTCGCATGGTACGGATTGGGCAGAGCAAAGTGTGGCCCGCCTTTGCGCAGCTTTGCTTCAAAGTCCGCATAGTCATTTGACGTCTCAAGGTCAAACTCAGCGCCCGGAATCTGCGATGCCAGGTACGCCATGAGCGGCTCAAACTTCTGGTGTAGCAGTTGCGGGTTATGGAGCGGGTGCAAGCTGAATACGTAATGTGTATTTTTGTTCCTCGCAATGGGAGCGCCTGTGTATTGCGGCGCTGGTGCCACCTGTTCTCGGCCGCAAGCCGATAACAAAAATACCAGGAAGCACATACCGAGCAACATCGCAGCGCGCCGCGTAGGCTTGCGAATGGGCGCAATGACAACGAAGTTAGTCATGTTCCGCGTGTACCTTTAGGAAGTCGTCTTGTTCAACCCATTGATACGAATGCCCATCGCACTTTGGCGACTGCGCGTCAATCAGCCATTGTGATGGCAATTGACCAGAGGATTCAGCGGCACGCAAAAGAATTTCGGCTCAGTGAGGGCCTTTACAGACGCAAGGTGATCGTTCTTGTCAGGCTGGTCTGTTTTCGGTTTTATTCCGGATTAGTCGCAATAATGTGCGACGTGCAGGCGCAGGGACCCGAGCATCCGTCGGCCCGACACAGGTACACCTTCCTGTAAGCCAGTCCCACAATATGCTATTATTTTTATAGCTTACTCTGCAATAGATACGGGGGCTACAGGCCAATTTGATGCTCAACTCAGGGCAAATGCATCCATGGCCAGTATGCCGTGCATGACCTCGCGGCTGAGGTAGGTGGGCCGTGCGGCTTCACCGGCCGCGCCCAGCGCAAAGAACAGGGGCAAGAAGTGGTCCTCTGAAGGATGCGCCCGGTGCGCGTGGGGCGCCAAGCTGCGGTAGTCCAGTAACGCTGGGGTGTCGCCGCGCTGCATGGCGGCTTCAATCCAGCGGCTGAACTCCAGTACATAGGGTGCCGGCTTCGTTTCACCACCAAAGAACTCGCCCAGGTTGTGCGTCATGGACCCGGAGCCCATCACCAGTACGCCGCTCGCCCGCAGGCTTTGCAGTGCGGCACCCGTGGCGTAAACCTCTTTGGGACCCCAGCCCACGGGCAAAGCCACCTGCACAATCGGTACATCCGCTTTGGGGAACATGTGCATCAGCGGCACCCATGCGCCGTGGTCAAACGGGCGTTTGTCGTCGGGCTGCGCGGCGATGCCGGCAGCTTGCAGCAAACCCAGAACCTCTTGCCCCAAAGCAGGGCTGCCGGGCGCCGGGTATTGCAATTCATACAGCGCAGCCGGAAAGCCGCCAAAGTCATGCCAGGTTTGCGGCTGGGCCGTAGTCATGACCGAGGGTGTGCGCGCGATCCAGTGCGGCGACATGATCACCACGCCACGCAGCGCCGCCGCCTTGGGAAGAGCTTGCGCGCAAGCCAATAGCGCGGGCCCGGTTTCTCCGGCTTCCAGAGCAAACATCGGTGAGCCGTGGGAAACAAACACCGATGGCAAAACAGCGGTAACGTGAGACATGATGAGCATCCTTTGTGAGTCAGGGTTTACTGTATCTGTCATCGCGCCAAAGATAAACAGGCAAAATTTTGATTAAATGTCTCTAAAATATTGACAATAAACCGATCTATCGATACTTCACCATGAAACCCCCATCCGCCCTTCCCCTCTGGTCGTTTGCAGCACCTTTGATCGGGTGGCTGCTGCTGGTCGTGACCTTTCTGACCGGTCCCAGCAGCCTGCTGGTTGCCTTTTTGATTGCGGCATTGATTGGCAGCGTGCTGGCGGCAGTGCACCATGCCGAAGTGGTAGCCCACCGGGTGGGCGAGCCCTACGGAACCTTGGTGCTGGCGCTGGCCATCACAATCATTGAGGTTGCGTTGATCGTGTCCTTAATGCTGTCGGGCGGCCCCCAAAGCACCGCGCTGGCTAGGGACACCGTGTTCGCCGCAGTGATGCTCATCCTCAACGGCATTGTGGGTTTGTGTCTGCTGGTGGGTGGCAGTCGCTTCAAGGAGCAGTCCTTTGGTCTCTATGGAGTGAGCGCAACCCTGGCAACACTGGCGGCTATTGCCGTGCTGACACTGGTGCTACCCAACTACACGACCAGCGTGGCCGGTCCGGTGTACAGCCCCAGCCAGCTGGGCTTTGTAGCCGTGGTGTCATTGGTGCTTTACGGAACTTTCGTGCTGATGCAAACCGTGCGACACCGAGACTATTTCTTACCCCCTGATGCCCATCACAACGAGGAAGCGCACGCCCTTCCCCCCAGCAACAAACTGGTGGCTGCGAGCGGCGGGTTGCTACTCATCAGCTTGGGCGCTGTGGTGCTGTTGGCCAAAGCCCTGGCCCCTACCATCGAAGCAGCTGTAGCCAGCGCAGGGGCACCCAAAGCGGTGGTCGGAATCATCATTGCGGCGGTCGTGCTGTTGCCCGAAGGGCTGGCGGCCGTCCGTGCTGCGCGTGCCAACCGGCTGCAGACTAGCCTGAACCTGGCACTGGGTTCGGCCCTGGCGAGCATTGGTCTGACCATTCCCGCCGTGGCCATCGTCTCGCTGATCACTGGCTGGACCCTGACACTGGGTCTGGACATCAAGTCCACCGTCCTTTTGCTGCTGTCCCTGTTTGTCACCACGCTGTCTCTGGGCACGGGACGCACTACCGTATTGCAGGGCGTCGTGCATCTGGTACTGCTGGCCACCTACCTGTTTACGACCATCGTGCCTTGATACAACAGGCCGCGCACCATGGATCAATTTCGTCAAATGCAAGCCTTCACAACCGTGGTGCAGGCCGGCAGTTTCGTCAAAGCGGCGCAGCGGCTGGACACGTCCAAAGCCGTAGTCTCGCGGCTGGTGCTGGAGCTGGAGGCGCTGCTGGGCACCCGGCTGCTCAACCGCACCACCCGGAGCCTATCGCTCACCGACGCGGGCTCTGACTATTTCGAGCGCAGCCGCCAGATCCTCGACGATTTGGCTGAGGCCAATGCCGCGGCCAGCCAGGGTGCGCTTCACACGGCAGGGCGCCTGAAAATCAACGCCCCGCTCACGTTTGGCAACCTGCATCTGGCTCCATTGTGGGGAGAGTTCCTGAAGCTGCATCCGCAGGTAGAACTGGACATTACTTTAACGGACCGCGTGGTGGATCTGGTGGAGGAAGGTTTCGACATGGCTGTGCGTATCACGGCACAAGCCAGCTCCACCCTGGTGTCGCGCCAGCTTGCCAGCGACCGCGTGGTGATGTGTGCATCGCCAACCTACCTGCGCCAGGCGTCGCCCATACTTCAGCTAGCCGATATTGCCCAGCACAGCGTGATGGCGTATTCATGGTGGTCCGGCGGCGATGTGTGGGCCTTTGACGCCCCCGATGGCAAGCCCGCTAGCGTGACCACCCATCCGCGTCTGCGTGCCAACAGCGGCGACACCTGCCGCGCCGCAGCCCTGGCCGACCAGGGCCTGATTTACCAGCCCGCTTTTCTGGTGGGCGAAGACCTGCGTACAGGAAGGCTTGTGCAAGTGCTACCCGCCTACCGCGGCCCCCGCATTGGCATTCACGCGGTATACCCCAGCCGCCAGCATTTGCCGGGCAAGGTGCGCGCAATGGTGGACTTTTTGGCAGCAGCGTTTCAGACACCTGCCTGGGGTCAGGCCGGGGATGCTTATTAGGCTGCCAGGCGAGGCACACTTTTGGCAGAAGGGCGGCGAATTGACGCGTGTGCTGCGGCCGTGTTGCCACCTTCCAGTTTGAAAATACTCACCACTTCCACCATGCGTCCGGCTTGCTGATTCAGGCTGTCAGCCGCCGCCGCGGCTTCTTCAACCAATGCCGCATTCTGCTGGGTGACGTTGTCCAGTTGAACAATGGCCTGGTTGATCTGCTCAATCCCGCTGGTTTGCTCCTGAGCAGAAGAACTGATATCGCCGATCAGATCCGCAACCCGTTTGACCTGGCTGACGATGTCATTCATCGATTCGCCCGCAGCGCCCACCAAGCGAGTTCCGGCTTCAATCTTTTCCACGCTGGCGCCAATCAAAGCCTTGATCTCCCGTGCTGCCTCGGCAGACCGGCCAGCCAGGCTACGCACCTCACTGGCAACGACCGCAAAACCACGACCCTGCTCGCCAGCGCGTGCGGCTTCGACCGCGGCGTTGAGCGCCAGAATGTTGGTTTGAAAGGCAATGCCATCAATCACGCTAATAATGTCCGCAATTTTCCGGGACGCAGCCGAAATATCCTCCATGGTGGCAACCACTTGGCCCACGACCACACCACCATTAGAGGCTGCTGCGCTGGCTGACCCGGCCATCTGGTTCGCTTGGCGGGCAGTCTCCGCGTTACCCTTGACAGCCGCACTCAGTTGCTCCATTGACGCTGCCGTCTGCTGCAAGTTGCTGGCCTGGGTTTCTGTCCGCTGAGACAAGTCGGTGTTGCCCGCCGCAATTTCGTTGGCACCTGTAGAAATATTTTCGGCACCTGAACGAACCTGGCTCACCATGCTGGCAAGCCCATTTCGCATTTCCAGCAATCCGCCCAACAGTTCGGCGGCCTCATCCCGACCACTCACTTCAATATTGCTGACGAGATCACCACCCGCCACTTTGGCGGTAGCCTGCATGGCGGTACTCAATGGCTTGGTAATACTGACCGTTAACCGCCACGCCACCAAGGCTGCCGCAACAAGAACGATGACACCTGCCACGCCAATCAATCCAATCGTCGAGCGATTTGACGCATTGGTCTGCTCTGTGACGTCCTGCGTGCGCTGCTTCTGCAACGCGATAAAAGATACCAATTCCGCAGAGGCTTTGGTAGACAGGGGATCGATTTTTTCAGTAATGACCGCGCCAGCCTGCTCCGTGTTGAACTGTGCAGCCAGATCAACAGCCTCTTTGAAATAGGCATCCACCTTGCTGTCAATGTCAGCAAGTCGGGCAAACAGCTCACGCTCTTGCGGACTCAGCCCTAGCGCTTCGAGTTTGCCCTTGGCGGCCTGGTACGCCGCGCGATGGCGTTTCGCATCCGCCTCGTCTTTTTGCACGGCCTCAATTTTTGACTGCAATCCCATGTTGCGCACAGAAATTGCGCTGCTCAACATGGAATCGCGCATTTCTACTGCAAGGTCTTGCTGGGTACCGGCACGTTGCAGAGTTTCCAGTAGCGCTGCCCGGCTGGAGCTGACGCTGATCAATGCCCCGAGCAACATGCCAGCGGCCGCCAACAATATCACTCCAAAACCCAAACCCAGTCGAAGCCCGATTCTCAAATCACGTAAATTCATCACAACTCCAACACAGGTTTGGCAAACACTTCAACGAAAGCAACCCCGAAAGCGGGAAGCAGGTTGTTAATTCTTGTAAATTCCGCAGCCAACCAAGGTGTCGCCCACGCGCTCAAGGTACATGGCTTTACCTTCAATTTTTTGCGAAACCGGATTCAGAAACTTGTAACCCTCAACCCAGCCTTTGCCCTTGGTTTTTGCCAGATCAACAAACATCTGGATCAGTGGTTTGCCATCCGGATCCTTCAGACCAATCAGGTCTTTTCCGACCAGCTTGGGGTTCGCGCCTTGGGCGAGATTTTTGCCATTCAAGTCATAAACAATGACGTACAGATCACGATCCTTGAAAGATTTTCCATTTGTGAATTCGTCGTAGGCCTTCTCTGGGCCGTTGGTTTTGATGTAGGCGACGGCCTTTTTCACCATAGCCTCAGCCTCGGCGGCCGAACCTTGGTCTGCAGCGTGTACCGCACCAGACATCATCAGACTCAATAGGGATGTACCGAGCAACATTTTCAACAAAGCAAATATTTTCATGGGGGATATTTCCAACATTGGTTTCAGGAACTTTCAGCGTACATTGACTCGAGTCAAGAAGCCTCTTGGGTCAGTGCCGAATTAGTGTAGCGCAAGCGGGCGACCACAATAGTCGGCGCCGCGACAGGATTGTTTTCTCGCTACATGCATCGCATGTCTTCTCTGCTTCTGGCTGGCAGGAGCATTGCCCCTCCACATGACCTTCCCCTTTTTGAAGAGGGCCATTAAGTACCCGAAATCGGTCAGAAAATTAAGATTCACTTAAAATGAATCTTAATTACCAATTCACGCAAAAAGCCACGGTGATCACAGCCTACCGGCCACGCGAGCCCGGTGACATCGTCACCGACTTCAGTGTCGTCGCATCTCCACAGAATTAAGCGATCAATCGATGAAAAAACCGACGCCCAGCAGAGTCATCCCCATTCATGTGCAAGCAAGCGCGTCCGGCGACGGCGACCTGTTTGCGGCATACGAGAAACAGACCCGGATCTACCCGCGCTCCGTCCGCGGCTGGTTCGCCAACTGGCGATGGTTGATGGTCTGGGTTACGCAGGTGGTGTTTTATGGCTTGCCCTGGCTGCAGTGGAACGACCGGCAAGCCGTGCTGTTCGACATGTCCGAGCGGCGCTTCTTCGTCTTTGGACTGGTGTTGCACCCACAAGACTTCATTTACCTTGCGGCTCTGTTGGTTATTTCTGCCCTTGCGCTCTTTTTTGTCACGGCCATTGCGGGTCGAATCTGGTGTGGATACGCCTGCCCGCAAACCGTCTACACAGAGATCTTTCTTTGGGTCGAACGCCATACCGAAGGCGACCGCATCGCCCGCATGCGGCTGGACGCTGCACGCTGGAGTGCTGAGAAGTTCGCGCGCAAGGGGGCCAAGCAGACCATTTGGCTCGCCATCGGGCTGGTGACGGGGTTCACGTTCGTTGGCTATTTCACGCCGATTCAAACCCTCGCAGCAGAAGCCGCTGCGCTGTCTTTTTCCCCCTGGGAGTGGTTCTGGGTGCTCTTCTATGGCTTTGCCACCTACGGCAACGCTGGCTACCTGCGGGAACAAGTATGCAAATACATGTGCCCCTATGCCCGCTTCCAGAGTGCATTGATCGATATGGATTCCATGGTCATCGCCTATGACACAAGCCGTGGCGAAGCGCGCGGTTCCCGTCCCCGAACGGCTGACCCCAAATCACTCGGCTTGGGCGACTGTATCGATTGCACTTTGTGTGTGCAGGTGTGCCCCACAGGCATCGATATCCGTGATGGTCTTCAAAACGAATGCATCGCCTGTGCGGCCTGCATTGACGTTTGTGATGATGTGATGGGGAAGATGGGGTATGAACCTGGGCTCATCCGCTACTCATCAGGCAACGGAATTGCCCAGTCCCTGAAGCCCAAGGAAATGGTTAACCGTGTCTGGCGCCCACGGGTGGTCATCTACGGCATCTTGCTGCTGGCAATCGGCGGAGTCTTTGTTACCAGCTTGTCGATACGAAAAGGATTTGCGGTTGACGTCATCAAGGACCGTGGTGCGCTAGCCCGTGTGGTTGACAACGGGGCGATCGAGAATGTCTACCGCCTTCAGATCATGAACGGCACTGAGCAAACCCGGCAGTACAGCGTTCGCGTATCAGGGCTGGCAGGGCTACGTATCGTGACGCCGGCACAACTAAGTGTTGAGGCTACAGGCATCGGTTCCCTGCCCGTGCGACTGACCCTGTCGCCTGACCTGGCAGAAGCCTACCGTGGCCGGGCAAACCCCATCGTTTTCGAAATTGAGACAACAGAATCAGGTGACACCCGGACTGCGAGTGAAAAATCAGTTTTCTATGTGCCACGCTGATTGCATCAATTGCTGTCTGACAGGGGACTAACCACAGGCACAACCTGAGCTGCCGCCTTGTTGTACCTTCGCCGGCGTCTCGAATTGCGGAAACAGCACGTTGTTTTCCAAGTGGATGTGGTTGATCAGGTCGTCGTTGAACTGGGCAATGCCGGCATAGAGCGCACGCCATGTGTTGCAGGCTCCTTGTGGCGGCGTAGCGTCCTGGGTTAAGGCCAGCACTTTGTCAAGCAAGGCACCATGCTCGGTATGTTCAACACGCAACACGTTGATCGGACCCGCAACCACAACATGGCTATCCGCCTTCAGTGCGGGGAACAAAATGGCTTCTTCTTTTTCCATGTGTGACAAAAGTTCCTGCTCCATACCTTCCAGCAGTTCAGCCAAGCCGGTCGGCACCATCGGCGCATCCCGGTGCACCGCTTCAACCCGGCGTGCCATCCGGATCAGTTCAGGCAATTGAGCACGGTGTACTTCATGGTAGCGGGTGAGGATGTGGTCGATTAAAGCTCCGGGCTCGGTCAGACCCGGCAAAGCTTCCGTGCGCTGCAGGGCAGCCAATTCGGCCAGCACCGCTTGCGCATCCAGACCCTTGTCGGTTGCGGCCTGCTTCAAACTGATTTGTCCACCGCAACAAAAATCGAGTTTGAGACGCCTGAAAACCGCAGTTGCCCCTGGCAATTGAACCGCGATCTGGCCTATGGCCTGATCCACACTCAGGGCTGAGGCGGCAGGTTGGGTGATTTCAAGACGTGCATTCATGGTCAAGCTCCTTAAAGGTTCATATAAAATGAATGTTATTTTAACCAATAAAATTCATGTCTAATGAATCTTCTATGCACACCGGAAAAATCCTATGCGACTGACCCAATGGACTGACTACACACTGCGGGTGCTCATGTACTGCGCGGCCAGTCAAGCTCGAGAGCAGCCGGTTACCATCACCGAAATCGCAGAGAGCTACGATATCTCGCGCAGCCACCTGACCAAAATTGTTCAGGAGCTTTCAGCCGGTGGGTGGCTTGAGACCACACGGGGCCGCGGTGGTGGTATGCGGCTGATAAAGCCTGCAAAAGACATCAACCTGGGCGCTGTCGTTCGTGCGACCGAGACCGATTTCACCATGGTGGAATGTTTTGACCCGGCGCTAAACCAGTGCCGTCTGAGCCAGCACTGTGGCCTGAAAGGGGTTCTGCACCAAGCCATGCAAAGTTATTTTTCTGTGCTGGACCGTGTGACCCTGGCTGATCTGGTAGCCCCCCGGACGGCGGCGGCAGGCATGCCCAAATCTCTCCGGGCGCAACTCGTACCGGGCCTTCCGCAGAAGCGGTCCCTGAAAACCAGCTAGACAGGGCTTTTGATCACCATTGTCACGAGCGCGGAGGTGTCGGAGAGCGCCAGGAGTGAATGCGGCACTTCCGGCAGCAGATGGATCAGATCGCCAGGCCCCAGCACATGCCGCAGGTCAGGGCTGCGGAGTTCCAGTCGACCCTCAATACACAGAACGGTAACCTCCCCGGGTGCCTTGTGCTCTCGCATAGTCTTTCCGGAGAGCAGCACCAGGCGAATGACTTCCAGTTGCCCCGCCTTGAGGACTGCCGTGGTCCTGGCGTCGCTCAACTGACCATTCAGAGGCCGTACGTTCACAATTTGACCAGATTGCGCGTGTTGCAGAGCCATTTGAGCACCTCCATCGCGAGTGTTCATTCGCTGGCTGATACTGCCACCAATGGCGGGACGCGTCCAGTGGTCACTAGGGAATACCCTCCCCCGTCGCATAGTCTTCTCAACTGGCACGAACTGAAGTTTCTGAATTTTCGGAAAATACTGAAAATTCAGAAATTACCAGATGAACCTACCTCCTCTGACCCAGCGCTTTGTTCTTCACTTTGGCGAAATGGGGAGCCGCTGGGGCATCAACCGCACTGTCGGGCAGATCTATGCTTTGCTTTACGTGTCTGCCAAGCCGCTCAATGCGGACGAAGTGGGAGAGGCATTGGCCTTTTCGCGCTCGAATGTGAGCATGGGCCTCAAGGAACTGCAATCCTGGAGCTTGGTACGCCTGATTCACCAGCCCAACGACAGGCGCGAATACTTCCAGGCCCCGGAAGATGTCTGGGCGATTTTTCGAACGCTGGCAAAGGAACGACGCAAGCGAGAGATTGACCCGACGCTATCGATGCTACGTGATGCGCTGATGGAGCAACCGAGTGCTCCTGAAGACTTCCATGCACAAGAGCGCATGCGTCAGATGCATGCGTTCATCGAGCTCATGACCGACTGGCTTGACGACGTGCAAAAAATGGACTCTGCCACTCTGGCAAGTCTCATGAAGATGGGCTCCACAGTGCAAAAGCTCATCCAAGCAAAAGACCGCGTGAAGCAGGCTTTCAGCCTGTCACCCCATGCGGAAGCTGCACAAGTAAGTCACATTGAGGCAAATCAAGATGGAAACGTTTGACCCTGTCGTACTGGCCCGCATGCAGTTTGCGGCCAACATGACCTTTCACATTCTGTTCCCCACCATCAGTATTTCGATGGGATGGGCGCTGCTGTTCTTCAAGACCCGTTTTGTCGCGACGGGGCAACGCCACTGGATGGATGCTTACCAATTCTGGGTCAAGATCTTCGCCCTGACTTTCGCCTTGGGCGTGGTGAGTGGTATCACCATGAGCTTTCAGTTTGGTACCAATTGGCCAGGTTTCATGAACACCGTGGGAAATGTGGCCGGACCGCTACTGGCCTACGAAGTCCTCACCGCCTTTTTTCTGGAAGCCACGATGCTGGGCATCATGCTTTTTGGTCGCGGACGCGTGAGCGAACGGGTGCACACCGGCGCTACGTTTCTGGTGGCAGCGGGAACTACCCTGTCAGCGTTCTGGATTCTGGCGCTGAACTCCTGGATGCACACACCAGCAGGCTTTGAAATGATCAACGGTCAGGCCCACGTGACAAGCTGGATGGAGGTTATTTTCAATCCCTCGTTCCCCTATCGCCTGGCCCACATGCTGATCGCATCAGGACTCACCGTGGGTTTCTTGCTGGCAGGAGTCAGCGCTTATCGATGGCTCAAAAACGACCGTGGCGCAGATGTGCTGGCAACCCTGCGAACCGGAATTTTTGCCGCTGCGTTTTTGATCCCGATACAGATCGTAGTGGGCGATATGCATGGCGTGAATACATTGCAGCACCAACCCGCCAAGATTGCGGCGATGGAAGGCATCTGGAAGACCGAAAAAGGCGCCGCTGCGGTGCTGTTCGCCCTACCGGATGCCGCCACACAGACTAACAAGTTCGAGATTGCGATACCCAAGCTCGCGTCGCTCTACCTCACACACGATTGGAACGGTGAGGTCAAAGGCATAGACGCTTTTGGAGAAAATCACCCACCCGTAGCACCCGTATTTTTTGCTTTTCGGGTTATGGTGGGCACGGGCATGGTGATGCTGGCTGTGAGCTGGCTCGGTGCGTGGCAATTAAGCCGGCGCAAGACCATTCAACCCTGGCTGACACGCGTGCTGGTGGCGATGACCTTTGCAGGCTGGGTCGCGCTGTTGGCGGGCTGGTATGTCACCGAGATTGGTCGCCAGCCCTGGCTGGTGCAAGGGGTGTTGACTGCGGCTCAGGCAGCCTCAACCGTTCCGGCTGCCAACATTGCATTTACGCTGGTGATGTACCTCACGCTTTATATTGCGCTCTTGGCGGCCTACGTGTCCGTCGTGTTTCACCTGGCCAGGAAAGCGACCGCCAAGGAGACCTCACAGTCGGTGAGCAACAATTCTGCGCAGCCCGGCGCGATGCGAGTTCAACATGTTTGATTCCATACCTGACCTGAGCCAGCCAGCTGGCTGGCTGCCACTGGCGTTCGCACTGGTCATGGCCTTGGCCATGCTGGCCTACGTGATCCTGGATGGTTACGACTTGGGCGTTGGCATACTGCTGCGCAGAGCTGACAACGAGGCGCAAAAAGACAACATGATTGCCAGCATTGGCCCTTTTTGGGACGCCAACGAAACCTGGCTGGTGCTTGGCGTAGGCGTCTTGCTGGTCGCCTTTCCGATGGCGCATGGTGTCATTTTGGGCGCACTGTACCTGCCAGTGGCATTGATGCTGGTGTCACTCACCCTGCGCGGTGTGGCGTTTGATTTTCGGGTCAAGGCCCGCGCCGAGCACAAGCCGCTCTGGGACCGTGCGTTTTATACAGGCTCACTCTTGGCCGGCTGGTCCCAGGGCTTCATGCTCGGCAGCCTGATCACCGGCTTCAAGGGCAACTTATGGAGCACCGTCTTCAGCAGCCTGATCGGCCTGTGCCTGGTGGCTGCTTATTGCCTGCTGGGCGCTGGTTGGCTCATCATGAAATCCGAAGGCACACTGCAACTCAAAGCGGTTGCCTGGGCGCGGGGCAGTCTGTGGTTTACCACAGCCGGAGTACTGGCAATCTCGCTGGCAACGCCGCTGGTGAGCACGCGTATTCTTGAAAAATGGTTCAGCTTCCCCAACGTCATACTGTTGTTGCCGATACCGGCTGTCACCTTGACCCTTTTCATCGTGATCGCACGCAGCTTGAAGCGGCTGCCCACCCGCTTGGCACAAAACAACCAGTACGGCGCAGCAGTGCCCTTCGCCAGCACGGTTGGCATATTCTTGCTGGCTTTCTATGGACTCGCGTACAGCCTGTTCCCGTGGCTTGTAGTCGACCAGATCACGGTCTGGCAGGCCGCCAGTTCCACTGAGGCACTGCAGGTGATCTTTTACGGCGTGGTCGTCGTATTGCCGATGATCATTGGCTACACGGTTTTTGCCTACCGGATTTTTTGGGGCAAATCGACTGCCCTGCAATATTGAGGTCAGTGCGAAGCCTAAAGGGCTTGGATTTTGCGCCGCGGCTCTATTGCATGCCAGCCAAACCTGCAATTGCCAGCGCATACCCATTGACCCCGAACCCTGCCATCACCGCCTTGGCGGCCGGTGAAATATAGGAGTGGTGTCGGAACGCCTCGCGGGCGTGCACATTGCTGATGTGCAGTTCAATCAGCGTGATGCCGGTGCCCTTGATGGCATCGTGCAGAGCGACACTGGTATGGGTGTAGGCACCCGCATTCAAAATAACGCCGGCCAGAGTGCCGCCCGCCTGCAAGCACCCTGCTTCCTGTAGCCAGTCCACCAGCATGCCTTCGTGATTGGTCTGGCGAAAATCCAGCGCGAAGCCGTTGGCAGCGCAGGCGCGCTCGCACAGCGATTCGACATCGGCCAGTGTTTGCGACCCATAGACCTGCGGCTCACGGGTGCCGAGCAGATTGAGATTGGGACCGTTGAGAATGAGCGCTGTTTTCATGGACTCTCCGAAGGGTGGATAAGCTTGGCTTACGCTTGGCCAGCGATGGGGGGCAAGGTGGTGCGCACGTCCGCGCACTGGGCGCGGTGGCGCAGGGCGTGTTCCATCACCACCAGCGCCAGCATGGCTTCGGCGATGGGTGTCGCACGGATGCCGACGCAGGGGTCGTGGCGACCCTTGGTAATCACTTGTGTGGGGTTGCCCGCCATGTCAATTGAGGCGCGCGGCGTGATGATGGAACTGGTGGGCTTGATGGCAATGCTCACTTCCAGGTCCTGGCCGGTAGAAATGCCGCCCAGCACACCACCGGCGTTGTTGCCCATGAAGCCTTGCGGCGAAAGTGAGTCACCATGCGTGGTGCCGCGCTGTGCGACGCTGGCAAAGCCCGCGCCAATTTCCACACCCTTGACCGCATTGATGCCCATCATCGCGTAGGCAATATCGGCATCCATCTTGTCAAACAGGGGCTCACCCAAACCGACCGGTACGTGCGATGCGCTCACGCGGATGCGCGCGCCACACGAGTCCCCCGCCTTGCGCAGGGCGTCCATATAGTCCTCCAGTGCCTGCACGTCGGCCACCGGCGCAAAGAAAGGGTTGTTGGGCACATGGTCCCAGGATTCGAATGGAATCACGGTATCGCCGATCTGCGTCATGCAGCCACGGAACTCGGTGCCATATTTTTCTTTGAGCCACTTCTTGGCCACCGCACCGGCTGCCACCATCGGCGCGGTCAGGCGGGCGCTGGAGCGACCACCGCCCCGCGGATCGCGAATGCCGTACTTTTGAAAATAGGTGTAGTCGGCATGACCGGGCCGAAAGGATTCAAGGATATTGCCGTAGTCCTTGCTGCGCTGATCGGTGTTCTGAATGAGCAGTGCAATGGGCGTGCCGGTAGTCTTGCCTTGGTAGACGCCGCTCAATATTTGCACCGCATCGGGTTCATTGCGCTGGGTGACGTGGCGACTGGTACCCGGACGGCGACGGTCCAGATCACCCTGGATGTCGGCCTCGCACAGAGCCATCCCGGGAGGACAGCCGTCAATCACGCAGCCAATGGCTGGGCCGTGGGATTCACCAAAATTGGTGACTGCGAAAAGATTTCCAAAAGTATTGCCGCTCATAGTTGTTGATTATCCCTGACGGCTCCGCCAATTGACGGTGTTTTCGCTATATTGCGTCCAGTTCACATCTGGAGTTAAACGTGCAATTGACCATCAACGGCAAATCGATGCAAACCGAAGCCGACCCCACTATGCCCCTGCTGTGGGTTCTGCGGGACG
>JBBRYR010000009.1:0-89980 GCA_038237415.1 Burkholderiales bacterium | reverse complement strand
TGGAGCAGACTTGGCGAGGAGAGGGCTGACCATAGTGAGTCCTTGTTAACTGAGGCTGTTGACCAGGGTGCGCAAGGTCCCATAACCCTTTTTGGCATAGGCGTAACTGGGTGCCACTGCGGGGTCTTGCTCGGCTTCGACCACCAGCCAGCCTTCATAGCCCGCATTTTTCAAGGTGGTAAGCACGGCTGCGTAATCAATGCTGCCATCACCTGGCACGGTAAAGGTGCCGTTGATGACGCCATTCAAAAAGCTCCAACCCTCGTTGCGCGCCTGCGCAATCACGGGCGTTCGCACATCCTTGCAATGCACATGCACCACGCGTTTGACGTGCTTTTGCAGCAGCGCTACGGGGTCAGCAGCGCCGCCAAAATAGGCGTGGCCGGTGTCAAACAGCAGAAACACCTTGGCGGGGTCCGTCAGCGCCATCAGCTTGTCCACATCCGCCGGAGACTCGACATACGCACCCATGTGGTGGTGGTAGGCGAGCTTGATGCCATAGGTCTTGAGCAGGTGATCGCCAAAGGCGTTGAGGCGTTCCGCGTAGCCGTGCCACAGGGCTTCATTGGAAAAGGTGGGGCGTTTGGATACGGGCGTGTCGATTTGACCCTGCACCGTGCCTGCGCACTCACCGTACACCACAACATGGACGCCGTTGTATTGCAGCTTGCGCATGTGCGCCTTGCAGCGCTCGAACTCGGCGGCTACCGCATCTGCGCTGGATTGACCCGGCGCCACTTCAGCCAGAAAGCCCGAATACCAACCCGATACACAGGCCAGACCAAACGCGTCGAGCTTGGCTTTGAGGCCCGGGCCGTCTTTGGGGAATTTGTTACCCAGCTCAAAGCCTTCGTAACCAATTTCTTTACCCTCGCGCAGGGCGGTTTCCAGCGAAGTTTCTCCGCCCAACGAGGGCAGGTCGTCATTCATCCACGACAGGGGGTTGATACCGATACGAACATTCCAGTTCATGATTTTTTTCCTTGATATTTAAAGACGTTGTTCTTGCTTGGCTGCGCTGTAATCGGCATGGGCCGCAGTCACTTCAGCGCGGCTGGATACCTCGGGCACCGCCACCTCCCACCAGCAGCCACCCTCTTGGGTTGTGCGGGTGTGGGTGGTGTCAATCACCAGCACCTGGGTGCGCGTCGCGGCACGCGACTGAACCATCGCGGCTTTCAACTCCACCACATTCTTGACGTGCACCGAGTCGGCGCCCATGCTGCGCGCATGCATGGCAAAGTCGATCTGGCTGGCCTCACCACCGTCGGCGATGCAGTCGTCCAGCATGTTGTTGAAGCTGGGGTTGCCGGTGCTGCATTGCAAGCGCTCAATGCAACCATAGCCCCGGTTATCCAGCACCACGATGATGAGCTTTTTACCGAGCATCACAGAGGTCGCAAGCTCGGAGTTCATCATCATGTAAGAGCCGTCACCCACCATGACGATTACCTCTTGATGGGGCCTTGCCATCTTGACGCCCAAGCCACCCGCAATCTCGTAGCCCATGCACGAGTAGCCATATTCCATGTGGTAATTTCCAGGCGCACTGGCACGCCAAAGCTTGTGCAATTCTGCGGGCAAAGTGCCTGCGGCGCAGATCGCCACGTCGTGCGCGCCGCTGTCGCCACCGGCGTCGTTGAGGGAGTCGCGCACAGCGCCGATGACTTCAGCGTCGTAAGGCAGTACACCCGGTTGTGGTGCTGCGGTCGTGAGTTCGGTCACGCGTGCGTTCCAGCCTGCGGCGGCGGTCTTGGCGTGTGCCGTCCATGCGGCGTCGGCAGTCCATCCGCCCAAGGCCTCTGTGAGTTGGCCCAGACCGACCTTCGCATCGGCCACCAGGGCCATGCCACTCCACTTCCCCGCATCAAAACTCTGCACATTCAGACTGAGTAACCTGGCTTTGGCAAACAGCGCATGTGAGCCCGTGGTGAAATCCTGCAAGCGGGTACCCACAGCGAACACCACATCGGCCTCACGCGCCAGGGCATTGGCAGCAGGCCCGCCATCAACACCAATGGCGCCCAGGTTCAAAGGATGGTCCCAGGGCAGACTGCTCTTGCCACCGTGCGACTCCACAACAGGCACGCCATGCGCCTCTGCAAAAGCGCGCAAGGCCTCGCCTGCGTGGCTATACAGCACGCCACCGCCCACCACGATGAGCGGTTGCCGTGCCGTCTTTAATAAGTCGGCAGCGCGTACCAACTCGCGCGCATCGGCCGGGGGGCGGCGAAAACGAATCAACTCGGGTAGCAAAAAACTGTCGGGGCAATCAAAGGCGTGCGCCTGCACGTCCTGCGGCAGCGCAAGGCACGCCGGGCCACAGGTGGCAGGATCGGTCATGACTTGAATGGCGCGGGGCAAGGCAGTGAGAATTTGTTCAGGCCGCGTGATGCGATCGAAATAGCGCGTAACCGGGCGAAAGCAATCGTTGGCACTGAGGTCGCCCTGCTGAAAGCTTTCGACTTGCTGGAGCACAGGGTCAGGCGCGCGCGAGGCAAAGGTATCGCCGGGCAATAGCAACACGGGCAGACGGTTGACGTGCGCCACGGCAGCAGCGGTAACCAGATTGGTGGCACCAGGGCCAATGCTGGTGCAGACGGCCATCATCCGCTGGCGTAAATGCGCCTTGCCGTACGCAACAGCTGCATGCGCCATGCCTTGCTCGTTGTGCGCCCGGTAGGTGGCCAAGGCGGCGCGTTCGGCCCACAAGGCCTCGCCAATGCCCGCCACGTTTCCGTGTCCGAAAATCGTGAAAACACCGCCGCAATAGGGCTGCACGGTACCGTCGTTCATTTCCACCCGCAACATAGCCAGGTGCTTGACCAGCGCCTGCGACATGGTGAGTCGTTGAGTTTTCATCATGATGAGAAGGGTCCAAAAAGAGTGTCAGCTAAGCGTGCGCACCATGCTTCGGCGGTTGCGCCAGGCATCCACCAGCACGGTGAAATTCTTCGCTACTTCAGCGGTGAATTCAGCGTCGTTGATATCCCGTCTGAACCACCGCAGGGATGCATCAGCCCACAGCGTACGCCCCACCATGAAGCCCTTGACAACCGGATTGGTCGCATGGCGGAAGCTGTCCACCAAATGCTGCATCGGTTGATTCAGTCCCAAAATAACGGCGCCACGGCAATGCGGGTCACGCTCAGCAATCAAGTCCTCCAGCGTCGCCCATCCCGCCGCTTGCAAGGGGGCAAGCTTCCACCACTCGGGCTTGATGCCCAGGTTGTAAAAGCGCTTGATGGCGCGCAGCACGGCTGCGTCTTCGGTGCCCGCTGGCGCCAATGCACGGGGAACAATGATTTCGAGCAACAGCTCGTTGCCGCTTTCACGCGTGGCTTCCCACAGTTCAATCACCTTTTGTTCTTGCTCCAGACGCAGGGAGAAATGATCGTCCGGGCTGTAATGCACCAAGCACTTAACCACCTGCTCGGTGGGCCAATGAATCAGCGCGCTACCAACAGAGCGTGTGCCATCAAAACGCAGCGGCCGCGAGCCGGGTAACTCGACAGGCCGCCCCACCCACCAGCCGCGTCCCGTGGCGCTGGCCAGAGCGTCTCGACCGTAGTCACCGCCGTCAATCAGCACACCCGTGTGGCCTTGCAATTGGCGACTCTGCTCCACTTGCTCGGCCGCAAGGACCAACAGCTTCTTGAGTGCAGGAATTCGGGCTTCACTGGCACCTGCTTCACGTGCCATGTCGTAGAACTGGCTGCGGTGGTCAAAGGCCATGACACACAGTTCGCTCCAATCGGGTCGGGCAACGGTGACACGGTGCAAGTGTGCGAGTTGCTGGTCTGCATCCACCATAGGGTTGCGGGTTCCGCTGAACCAATGATCGAGTTCCGCCGGGGTCGGCATGGCGGCCGAGCAGGCGTGGCGCGACACCACGATCGCACCGCAGGCGTTGGCCATGCGGGTTGACTCGGCCCATGTCTTGCCTTGCAGCAAGCTGGCCATGAGACCCGACAGAAAGGCGTCGCCCGCGCCCAGCACGTTGAGCACTTCGACGCGCTCCCCGTGGTACGTAGGTGCATCGTCAATGTCTGCAGGGATCGCACCCTCAATCACACTGCAGCCCAAGGCGCCGCGCTTGACCACCAATGTGGCGGCACTGACTGCACGCACTGCACGCAAGCTGGCCAGAAGGTTATTGGCGGCACCTCCTGCTATATAGAACTCCTCTTCGGTTCCCACCAGCAAGTCAAATTCAGGAAGAACTGTTTGCAACTGCCGGGTAACGGCCGCATCGGCCACGTAGCGGTTTTCACCTGCGCCGCGTGCGGTCAGGCCCCACAATACCGGTCGGTAATCAATATCCAGAACGCGGATCACACCGTGGCGCCTTGCGTAGGCCAGCGCAGCCTGTGAAGCCCGCAAGGTACCGGGCGTAGACAAGTGTGTACCCGTGATGGCAAGCGCCCGACACTTGGCAATGAATGCCTCGTCAATTTGCGCGGCGTCCAGTGCCATGTCAGCGCAGTTTTCGCGCACAAATAGCAGAGGAAAAGTGTCACGGTCTTTTAAACCCAGTAGCACCAAGGCGGTCAATCGATCCTGATCGATTTGCACTTGGGACGTGTCACAGCCTTCTTGCTGCAGGCTCTCTGTCAGGAAGCGGCCCATCTGCTCATTTCCGACTCGGGAAATCATCGCGCTACGCAAGCCCAGCCGCGCCACCCCAAAAGCAAGGTTACCCGAGCTGCCGCCTAGGTACTTGGCAAGGCTGCGTGCCTCTTCAAGTCGGGCACCGAATTGCTGCGAATAGAGATCGACCGCAAGGCGCCCCAGACACGCCAGATCAATCGGGCGGCCGGAAGGAAAATTCAGGGTTCCCATGAAGTGTTGCCTTCTTCAATAACGTGTGATGGACCGCGCCTGCCGCATCTCGAAAACTAGCCCCGAGGGCTGTTTCCCGCTTCACGCGCAGTGATGGGAAATTATAGAGAAAGATATTTCGTTATGATTATTTTTTAGAAATTATTTTCTTTTTTCTGGAAATTGTGATTAAATCTTTCAGGCGAAAACTCATTGCCGAGTCACGCCGCAACCCCCTATGAAGCGCTCCATCGCTCCTGCGCCATGAACGACAAGAAGATGCAAAAAACAAGTGCCGACCAGGTGATCAATCGCATCACAGGAGAGTATGAGCAGTTGAGCAAACAGCTCAAAGTCATCGCGCTGCACCTTGAAAAGAACCGCGATCACATTGGTATAGAGGGCATTCAGGAACTGGCACGTCAATGTGGGGTTCAGCCTTCTGCCGTGATCCGCTTTGCTAAGCATTTCGGCTTCTCCGGTTTTTCAGAGATGCAGGCCGTATTCCGCGACAGTCTCGCCCAGCAATTGACTCCAGGACGCAATTACAAGGCCCGCATCCGGGACCTGATTGCTGCGAGTCCGGGCAGTCTGTCCAGCGTGGACATAGCAAAGGAATTTCTTGCGGGCAGCGTCGCCCGCATGCATGAGCTGCAAGAAGGCATGGACACCGCTGCATTCAAGAAAGCGGTGGATTTACTGGTGGAATGCGATTGCATCTGGATCGCTGCTTCCAGGCGCTCCTTTCCCATCGCCGCGTATCTGGACTACGCGCTACAGCACACGGACAAACGCATCAATTTGGTGTCGGGTATCGGCAGCATGCACGGCGGGCAAATGCGATCCGTGCGTAAGGGTGATGTGATGCTGGCCGTTTCTTTCGCACCCTATGCGGAAGAAACGTTAAACGTGGTCAAACTGGCCATGGAGCGCGGTGCAAAAATACTCGCCATATCCGACAGCCGAATGAGCCCGCTCGCCAAAATGGCGCAGGTCACGCTGGTCGTGCAAGAGAGTTCCACGCTGGGATTCCGCTCACTGAGCAGCACGATGGGACTGGCTCAGAGCCTGTTTATCGCGGTGGCCTACGCGCTGGAGTTGCCAGACGCTTCAGCTACCACCTAGCCTTTTACGCCTTCAATTCGTTTAGTTTCAATTCATTTCAACAGAGGAAATTCCATGAAAAATGTCGCAGTTTTCGGTGCGGGCCGCATCGGCCGGATTCACGCTTCGAACCTGGCCGCGTTGAACGGCGCCTCTCTCAAATATGTGTTCGATCCAGTACCTGCCGCTGCCAGTGAGCTGGCGAAAAACCTGGGTGCAGAAGTAGCCTCGGTCGAAACCATTCTTTCGGACAAGAGCATTGATGCCGTTGCCATTTGTTCGTCGACCGATAGCCACAGTGATTTGATTACCCGTGCCGCAGCGGCTGGGAAAAATATATTCTGCGAGAAGCCCGTTGACCTTTCCGTTGCGCGCGCCCAAGCATGCGCAGACGCCGTGCAATCGGCAGGGGTCGCCTGCATGATTGGCTTTCAACGCCGTTTTGACCCTACCTTCAATGATGCGAGCCGCCGCTTGCAGGCCGGTGAAGTGGGTGACCCCGAAATGCTGATCATCACAAGCCGCGACCCAGGGGCACCACCCGTCGAGTACATCAAGGTCTCGGGTGGAATCTTTCGTGACATGCTGATACACGATTTCGATGTGTTCCGCTGGATTTTGTGCGCCGATGGCGACGAAGCGCAGTGGCTCAGTGCCACCGGTTCCGTGCTGACCGATCCCGCCATCAAAACGACGGGGGACGTGGACAGCACGGCTGTGACCATCCGCACACGCAAAGGTCGTTTGTGCCAGATCAACACCACGCGCCGTGCAGCCTATGGTTACGATCAGCGCTTTGAGGTACTGGGCTCAACGGGTCTATTGCAATGTGGCAACCATACGCCGACCGAAGTGAGGCTCTGGAACGCGCAAGGAATCCATGCCGACAAGCCGGAAGCATTTTTCCTGCAACGCTACGCCGCTGCGTACCGGCTGGAAATGGAGCATTTCTTCGAATGCCTGCAATCGGGCGCGCCATTCAAGACAACGGTCGCCGATGGGGTTGCGGCACAAAAACTGGCGGATGCTGCCACCGAGAGTTTCCGAAGCGGCCAACCTGTCACGTTCTAGGAACTACCCGCCTTTGCTCCTGTTTTTATAGCTGCTTGCGCCCTATACACGGGGGCTCAAGCCACTTTCTGCACAATTTCTCCGCGCAGACCTCACCAGTCAGGCTGTCAGTCGCTCCAGCGCTTCCTGGTACTTGGCGGCGGTTTTCGCGATTACCGCATCGGGTACGCGCGGGGCTGGCGGGGTTTTGCTCCAGGGCTTGCCATCAACCTGTGCCTGCTCCAGCCAGTCCCTCACGAACTGTTTGTCGTAGCTCGGTGGATTGGTACCCTCCTGGTAACTTTCCTGCGGCCAGAAGCGGGATGAATCGGGTGTGAGCACTTCATCCATCAGGGTCAGCGTGCCGTCTTTGTCCAGGCCAAACTCGAATTTGGTGTCTGCAATGATGATGCCTTTGGTCAGCGCAAATTCCGCAGCCGCCTTGTAGATGGCGATGCTGATGTCGCGGATGCGGGTCGCCAGGTCCAGCCCAATCATCTCGACGGTTTTCTCGAAGGTAATGTTCTCGTCGTGGTCGCCCACCGCGGCCTTGGCAGCCGGGGTGTAGATGGGCTCGGGCAACTTGGAGGCGTTCTTCAGGCCCGCAGGCAGCTTGACGCCACACACGGCGCTGTTTTCCTGGTATTCCTTCCAGCCACTGCCAGCCAGATAGCCGCGCACCACGGCCTCCACAGGCAGGGGTTTGAGGCGCTTGACGAGCATGGAGCGGCCTTCGACTTGGGGCAGCTCCCCCGGTGTGACGACGCTCTCGGGCGCAGCTCCGGTCAGGTGGATCGGGCAGAGGTTCAGACCCTTGGGGCCAAGCTTGTCAAACCAGAAAAGCGCCATTTGCGTGAGCAGCTTGCCTTTGCCGGGAATGGGCTCGCCCATGATGACATCAAAGGCGCTCAGACGGTCGCTGGCCACCATCAGGATGCGGTCATCTCCCACGGCATAGTTGTCACGGACCTTGCCACGGGCAAGCAGGGGCAGGGAGGTCAGAGCAGAGGTGTGTACGGTAGAGGTCATGATCGCAAATCGGGGCAAAAACGGGATTCCACAATGAAAAAGGCCCGCTGAACAGTCAACGGGCCTGAAACTATTCCTGCCGATTATCGCAAGGAACGGAGGTTTTGGGAGCCTTGACGCCCCATCACTGCACGGTTTGTGCCAATTCGCCTCGTGCGTACTGTGCGGCCACCACGGCCAGACTGTTGCCCTTGATCTTGGCCGCCTGGCCTTCGCAACCGAACTGGATATAGCGCTGTTTGCAGATTTGCTTGGCTGCTTCGCGGGCGGGCTTGAGCCAATCGCGCATGTCGAACTTGTCCGGGTTTTCGAACAGGAACTTGCGCACCGCAGCGGTCATGGCCAGCCGGATGTCGGTGTCGATATTGATCTTGCGCACGCCAAACTGGATCGCCTTCTGGATCTCTTCCACCGGCACGCCGTAGGTCTCTTTCATGGAGCCGCCGAACTGGTTGATGATCGCCAGCAAATCTTGCGGAACGCTGCTGGAGCCGTGCATGACCAAGTGGGTATTGGGCAGACGGCGGTTGATTTCCTTGACGCGGTCGATCGCCAGAATGTCGCCTGTGGGCTTGCGCGTGAACTTGTAGGCGCCGTGGCTGGTACCAATGGCAATGGCCAGGGCGTCGAGCTGGGTGCGCTTGACAAAATCTGCCGCCTGCTCGGGATCGGTCAGCATCTGCTCGCGCGTCATGGTGGCGTCAGTGCCGTGGCCGTCTTCCTTGTCGCCCTTCATGGTCTCCAGAGACCCAAGACAACCCAGTTCACCTTCCACCGTGACACCGGTGGCATGGGCCATTTGCACGACTTTGCGGGTGACCTCTACGTTGTACTCGTAGCTGGCAATGGTTTTGCCATCACCCATCAGGGAGCCGTCCATCATCACCGAACTGAAGCCCAGGTTGATGGCACCCTGGCACACTTCGGGGTTCTGCCCATGGTCCTGGTGCATCACCAGCGGAATATGAGGATAGGACTCGATGGCGGCCTGAATCAAATGCTTGATAAAGGGTTCGCCCGCGTACTTGCGGGCACCAGCGCTGGCTTGCAGAATGACCGGGGCGCCCACCTCGTCGGCCGCCGACATCACCGCCTGAACCTGCTCCAGGTTGTTGACGTTGAAAGCTGGAATGCCGTAGCCGTTGACGGCTGCGTGGTCCAGCAGTTCGCGCATTGAAACGAGTGCCATGATGAATCCCTATGAAGTTGGTAACCGCTTGGTAATTTTTACCGGTTAGCGCATTTTAAACATCACAGGAAAACGCGAGGCTTACTTCCCCACTTACTCCACTCGGCAGATTTTCAGCATATTGGTGCCGCCTGGAGAGCCCATGGGCTCGCCGCAGGTAATGGCATAGACATCGCCCTTCTGAACGATGCCACGCGCCTTGAGGTGGTTCTCGGCTTCGCGCAGTGCGGTGTCACGGTCGGCACTGGTGTCAATAAAGAGCGGCCGCACATTACGGTAAAGCGCCATCCGGCGCTGCGTCGCCACTTTGGATGTCAGCGCATAAATGGGCACACGGATCAAGTGCCGGCTCATCCACAGGGCGGTGGAACCGCTGTCGGTCATGGCAACGATGGCTTTGGCGCCCAGATGGTGGGCAGTGAACAGCGCCCCCATGGCGATGGTCTGGTCAATGCGGCTAAAGGTTTTTCCAGTGAAATCCGCCTCGATTTCGAAGTCCTCGTGGCCTTCGGCGGCATGGCAAATTTTTGCCATTTCAACAATGGTTTCCAGCGGGTACTTGCCTGCGGCGGTCTCTGCAGACAGCATCACGGCGTCGGTACCGTCCAGCACGGCATTGGCCACATCGCTCACTTCTGCGCGGGTGGGCACCGGGTTGGTGATCATGGATTCCATCATCTGGGTCGCGGTGATCACGAACCGGTCGTTTTCCCGTGCCAGCTTGATCATGCGTTTTTGCAGACCAGGGACCAGTGCGTTACCCACCTCTACGGCCAGGTCACCACGGGCGACCATGATGCCATCGCTGGCCAGCAAGATTTCTTCCAGACGGGGTATCGCTTCAGCCCGCTCGATCTTGGCAATCAGGCCCGGCTTGTGGTTGTATTCGGCTGCGGCAACGTTGCAGAGCTGGCGCGCCATTTCCATATCGGTGGCGTTTTTAGGGAAGCTGACGGCAACGTAATCGGCCTGAAAGCTCATGGCCGTGCGAATGTCGTCCATATCCTTCGCCGTCAGGGCTGGCGCGGTCAGCCCACCCCCCTGCTTGTTGATGCCTTTGTTGTTGGAAAGCTCACCGCCCAGCTTGACGGTGGTGTGCACCGCTTCACCCTTGACGGCATCCACCGTGATCACGATCAGCCCGTCATTGAGCAAGAGCACGTCGCCAGCCTTGACCTCACGCGGCAGTGCCTTGTAATCCAATCCCACTGCATCGATGTCACCCAACTCCGTGCGGGCGGCGTCGAGTACAAATTTCTGACCCGGCTCCAGGAATACCTTGCCCTCGGCAAACTTGCCCACGCGAATTTTGGGACCCTGCAGGTCCGCCATGATGGCAACCTCCCGGCCTGCGCGGTGGGCGGCTTCGCGAACCAGTTTGGCGCGATCAATATGATCCTGCGCCTTGCCGTGGCTGAAATTCAGACGCACCACATTGACACCGGCACGAATCATCTGTTCCAGCAAGGCGGGGTCACTGGAAGCAGGGCCCAGGGTGGCAACAATTTTGGTAGCGCGACGTGGCATGAATCAGTCTCCTTGTATTTGGAGGTCATTTTCACATGGATACCGGTAACAGGAGGTTACATCCGAGCGTCAACTTGTACCGATGGATGCTGATTTCCCGGGCGAGAAGACAGGGTGGGGAAACCCTCTTCTGCCTTTGCACCAGGTGTGGTTCAATACGAAACTCTGCATCAATAACTCTGCCCAGCAACTTGCCCATGATCGCTCTCGACACACCAATGGATGCATTGCTGGACAGCACCCATGGAAAGCCGAGGTTACTGGTGGTGGACGACCAACCCATCAATATCCAGGTCATGCACCAGGTGTTTGCTGGCGACTACCAAGTCTTCATGGCGACCAGCGGTGCCCAGGCTCTTGCGGTTTGCAAGAATAATCCCCCTGATCTGGTGCTTCTGGATGTCGTCATGCCGGGCATGGACGGTTTTGAGGTGTGCGCACAACTCAAGGCCCATGAGGCAACCGCCAACATCCCTGTCATTTTTGTGACCGCACATACCGATGCAGCACAGGAGACGCATGGATTGAGTCTGGGCGCAGTGGACTTTATCGCCAAGCCGGTCAATCCGGCCGTAGTACGTGCCCGGGTAAAAACCCATCTCACTCTTAAATTTCAGTCCGACTTGCTGCGAAAACTGGTTTTTCTGGACGGCCTTTCCGGCGTCTACAACCGACGGTATTTTGATCAGCAGTTGTCTGTGGAATGGGGGCGCGCAGCGCGCAGCAAATTGCCCCTGTCCGTCATCATGCTGGATGTAGACTTTTTCAAACGATTCAACGACCGGTACGGACACCAGGCGGGCGACGACTGCCTGCGCCAGATTGCCGAAGCACTGAAATCCTGCCTGAAGCGGCCTGCTGATCTGGTGGCCCGCTATGGAGGCGAAGAGTTCGCCTGCATTCTGCCCGACACCAGATTTGACGACGCAATGGTTCTGGCGAGGAATATGGAACGCCGGGTACGTGAGCAAGCAATTGCCCATGAGAATTCGGATGTAGCCCCAGTAGTGACGATCAGCATCGGTTTGTCTACCCTGGCTGGGGACTTCGATGGCGGCGCCTTGGGTTTGGTCGGACTTGCCGACACCCAGCTCTACAACGCAAAGCAAAGCGGCCGCGGACGTGTATGTGGTGCCGTTCTCCAAGGCTCTGCCATGAGCCAGGTACCCGTTCACGATGGGGAGTAGAGGCGTGGTCATGGACAACCTGCCAGAAATCCGTGCCGCGCACCTGGTTGACCACCTGGTCCGCCTCAGCGGGCTTCGCAGTCGGGATGATCTGTTACGGGGCATTACGCTGGCACTGATTGAATCAACCAGCGCGCGCATGGTTGAAATACACAGCCTCGTCCTGGATGAGAACCAGCGTTTCTGGCTACCGCTGACGCGCGCAATTGCAGGCGAAAAAGTCCGGATCATGTCAAATACCCTGCGAACCGATCCGGGCGCGCTGACTCCTATCGACAGCGAACCCGAGCGCCTGCGCTGCGTGGACCGGGCCGAAGTACGGGTGACACCACGCGTCGCGCCACAGCAGGGCTACCTGACAAGATTTCCCGTGATGCTGTCTGTAGAGACCCATCCGTGGGGAGTGGTCGAGTTGCAATCAGACTCCCCTTTGGATCACGCAGACGTGTTGGCGGCCCAACGACTGATTACCCTGTACGGAAACATCGTCGACATGCTGGATTACAGCGAATGTGACGCACTGACCGGGTTGTGGAACCGCAAACCTTTTGACGATCTTTTTTACAAGTCCCTGTCATCGACCCAGGCCACCGAGGAACCCCCGACCCCCATAGAGCATCGCGCGGCAACGCCGGCCAGTGGTTTCTGGCTTGCGATGGTAGACATTGACCATTTCAAGCAGGTCAATGACAACTACGGGCACCTGATTGGCGATGAAGTGCTGATCCTGGTCGCCCGAATCCTCAAAACATCTTTTCGAGCCTACGACCGCGTTTACCGTTTTGGCGGGGAAGAGTTTGTAGTGGTCCTGCGTTGCAATGACCATGACGCAGCGATCGCTGCCGTGGAACGTTTTCGCGTCGCCATGGCCAATTACGCGTTTCCACAGGCGGGACGCATCACGGCGAGCCTTGGTCTGACCGAGATAGTGGCAGGGGACTCTCCCGCCGCCGCCTGCGAACGGGCCGACCGCGCTGTCTACTATGCCAAGCACCACGGTCGCAATCAAGTGTGCAGCGAGGCAGACCTGGTTCGCAGGGGGCTCCTCACGACCGACCTGAAGGTCGGCGAAGTCGAACTCTTCTGATCAGCCCGCCGCGCGGCGAGACAGCACCTCAAAGGCCGGCAGCGTTTTTCCTTCCAGAACCTCCAGAAATGCGCCGCCGCCGGTAGAGATGTAGCTCACCTGCTTCTCGATCCCATACTTGGCGATCGCGGCCAGCGTGTCGCCGCCGCCGGCAATGGAGAAAGCGCTGGACTCGGCAATGGCGTGTGCAATCACCTTCGTTCCGTTTTCAAACGCGGCAAACTCGAATACGCCCACAGGGCCATTCCACACAATGGTGCCAGCCGACTTGAGCTGCAGTGCCAGCGCTTGCGCAGTTTGCGGGCCAATGTCCAGAATCAGGTCGTCGTCAGCCACATCGGTTGCCGCCTTGATGGTTGCAGGGGCGTCAGCAGAAAAAGTCTTGGCAGTGACCACGTCGGTCGGAATGGGCACCGCGGCGCCACGGGCCTTCATGGCCTCAATGACTGCGCGGGCTTCCTCCAGCAAGCCGGGTTCGGCCAGGCTTTTACCAATATTCAGACCCGCAGCCAGCATGAAGGTGTTGGCAATGCCGCCGCCCACAATCAACTGGTCCACCTTGTCGGCCAGGCTCTTCAGGATGGTCAGCTTGGTGGACACCTTGGAGCCCGCCACAATCGCCACCAGCGGGCGCTTGGGGGCCAACAGTGCTTTGGAGATAGCGTCCATCTCGGCAGCCAGCAGGGGTCCGGCGCAGGCTATGGGCGCATACTGGGCAATGCCGTAGGTAGAAGCTTCGGCGCGGTGGGCAGTGCCGAAAGCATCGTGTACAAAAATGTCGCACAGGGCAGCCATCTTGCGGGACAGTGTTTCGTCGTTCTTTTTCTCGCCCTTGTTGACGCGGCAGTTCTCCAGCAGCACGAGTTGACCGGGGACCAGCGCTTTCCCGTCCAGCAGCACACCGTCAACCCAATTGCTCACCAATGGAATGCTACGCCCCATGAGTTCCGCCATCCGTGCAGCCACCGGGGCCAGCGAATCGGCCGGCGTGAAAGCGCCTTCGGTGGGGCGTCCCAAATGGGAAGTCACCATGACAGACGCTCCGGCGTCCAGTGCCATCTGGATGCAGGGGATGCTGGCACGAATGCGAGTATCTTCGGTAATTTGACCTGCGTCGTCTTGCGGTACGTTCAAATCGGCACGGATGAAAACGCGTTGACCGGCAACTTGGCCACTGGCGCACAGATCGGAAAAGCGGATGACGTTCATGGAAAACCTCAGGTTAGTGGGGGGATTGTAAAAGCGCTACCAGCCCAGGCCAATGTGTAGCGGCAGGTACACGGCCATGCCCGTGACGATGGTACCCAGCACGACCTGTCCAGCACCCCGACGCCAGAAGAAATAGCCGACACCCGCCAGCGCGGCGTACAGCCGGGCATCTTGCACGGTGTGAATCAGAACACCTTGGGTCATCACAATCTCGGGAACAATGACCGCCGACAGGGCTGCAATGGGGGCATATTGCAAACCGCGCTGCGCCCAGTGGGGCAAAGACCAGTTTTTTTCAGAGATAAAGAAGAACGAGCGCGCAATGACGGTGATGCATGCCAGACCCACAATGGTGGCCAGGGTCCAGACATCGGTCTCACCGGTGAAAAAACCGTCCATAGTCAATGACCTTCACGCGCTGGCGCATCGGTCGGCGGCAACATCGACTTTTCCAGAAGCAGGCACACCGCCACTGCGGCGGCAATCGCCACCAGAATATTGAGCTTCAGGGGCAGGGCAAAGGCAGCCACCGCGGCGGTACCCGCAACCGTGGCAGAGACCCAGCGCAAGCGACTCGATGCCAGTGAGCACAGCATGCCGACCAGCGCCAGAATGCCCGCAAACCCCAAGCCCCATTGCGCCGGAATAGCGTTCGCCAATACGACACCCAGCACGCTGAAAAAGGTCCAACTGAACCAGTTGATACCGCCGTTGCCCGCCAGATACGCCATTTGGGCGGCATGCCCCCGGGCATCGGTCGCGGGCTTGGTGAAACGTTTGACAAACAATACGTAGGTCAAATCCGCCGTCAGGTAACCGGTCACCAGCCGCTGCCAGCGCGGCAGGTGCATCACATAGGGCCGCATGTGCACACTGAACACCACAAACCGCAAGTTCACGCACAGGCCGGTGGCCAGAATCACCCACATCGGTGCTCCCGCCAAAATCAGGGGAATGGCCGCCAGCTGGGAACTGCCGGCAAACACGATCAGGGCCATGAGAAGCGCTTCAACGGTGCTCATGCCGGACTTGACCATCGCCACGCCCGTCATCAAGCCCCATGCGGCAATGCCGGGTGCGACGCCCAGCATGTCGGTGAAACCCTGGCGAAATTCAGGGTGCCGGTAATTGGCGCGCAGAAAAAACATGCCGAAGGTTAGCCCAGCCGCATGCCAGGCTGAACATCAAAGCCGCGCAGGAAGTCAGCCACCGGCAGCTTCTTGCCACCAGGACGCTGCAACTCCGTCAAAATTGCTATCGAATTCATAGCTGCTACCGCAATACCCTCGGGGACTACGGCCACAATAGTGCCCGGATCCACTGGCATGCTGCCAGCAGACGCTGCGCACGCCTCATCAGACGGCGCCGCATGGGCAGACCATACTTTGATGGTTTCGCCATTCAAGACGGTGCTGGCGCCGGGAAAGGGATTGAAGGCCCGCACCCGCCGTGCAATGACCTGCGCGCTCTGGCGCCAGTCAATCGCCGCCTCGTGTTTTTCAATCTTGTGGGCATAGGTGACGCCTGCTGCAGGCTGGGGTTGGGGCTGCAGGTGCCCTGCAGCCGCCCGATCCAGCGCCTGCACCACCATGTCAGCACCCCTATTCGCCAACTGATCATGCAGGAAGCCCGTGGTGTCCTGCGCGCCGATCGGCACGCTTTGCACCAGCAGCATGTCGCCGGTATCCAGTCCGGCATCCATTTGCATGATGGTGACCCCGGTTTCTGTATCGCCCGCCTCAATGGCGCGGTGAATCGGTGCGGCACCCCGCCAGCGCGGCAACAAGGAGCCGTGAATATTCAAGCACCCCATGCGACGCTGGCCGTTCGTGCGCGGCGCCACCATGTCATCCAGCACCCATTGCGGCAGGATCAGACCATAGGCGGCCACCACCATGACGTCGGCGTCTGCCACGGCGATCAACTGGCGCGCCGCCTCTGCGTCCTGCGGATATTTGCCATCCAGTCGCAAGCTGCGCGGTTGCGCCACGGGGATCGCGTGGTCCAGTGCGAACTGCTTGACTGCCGAAGGGTGCAGCTTCATGCCGCGTCCAGCCGGGCGATCGGGTTGGGTCAGAACCAGAGGAATGGTGTGGCCACTGGCATGCAAACGTTCGAGAGCCACCCGGGCGAATTCAGGCGTACCCGCAAAGATAACCCTCATGAAGCGCAGCGGGCGGTCGATGCCCTCATCGCTCATCCTCGCGTTGGGCCTTGAGCATTTTTTTCTTGATGCGGTTGCGCTTGAGTGGCGAAAGGTATTCCACAAACACCTTGCCCATCAAGTGATCCATTTCGTGCTGGATACAAACTGCCAGCAACTCGTCGGCTTCAATCGTTCGGACTTGCCCATTGAGGTCCATCGCCCGCACATGGACGGCGTCAAAACGCTCCACGCCGTCGTAAATTCCGGGCACGGACAGGCAACCCTCTTCATTGAGGTGGGTGGAGGGGCTGGTCCAGACGAGTTCGGGGTTGATCAGCACCAGCGGCTCGTCCCGCTCCTCGGACACGTCAATCACGATCAGACGTTCATGGACATCGATTTGCGTGGCCGCCAGGCCGATGCCCTTGGCGTCGTACATGGTTTCAATCATGTCGGCAGCGATCGCACGGATGCGCGCATCCACTGTGGCAACCGGTTTGGCAACCTTGTGCAACTTGGGGTCTGGATAACAAAGAATGGAAAGTAAAGCCATGGGTTCTTTTTCGAAGATGTCGCTATTTTCGCCACTTTTGGGGCCCGCAGCACAGCCCATGCGCCAAAAACGTTGCCGAATCAAGGGCTTGAGCGCAAAATCGTGCGTAATTTATCAAGTTACTCCTTCGGACTGCGGCACGATATGACGACACATCTAATGGCGAAATCCACAGTGGCAATAGCCGCGCTGACTACATTGGTCAGTGCGCTAGTGGCCGCTCCCGCATGGGGGCAGAACTTTCCGATCACTGCCGATCAAAGGCAAACAGCCAATCAGGTAGCCGATAAAGGCGTGCCACTGGACGAGCTGGCCGCCAACGCACCTGATCGCTACACGGTCAAAAGCGGTGACACACTGTGGGCCATTTCCGGTTTGTTTCTGAAGCGTGCGTGGCGCTGGCCCGAGTTGTGGGGCATGAATCTGAGCGACATCAAGAACCCGCACCTGATTTATCCCGGCCAGATTCTGGCTCTGGAACGCAAAAACGGCGTGGCCCGCCTGCGCGTCGAGGGCGCACAGGCCACCGACGAAGCCTCCACGGACACTGTGCGCGTATCCCCACGAACCCGGTATGAGACTCTTCCCAACGGGGCACTCTCCACTTTGCAACCCAACGTGATCGAGGCCTTCCTGTCCGAAGCAATCATCGTGGATGAAATGGGGCTCAAGGCGGCACCCCGCATCGTATCCACCCAGGAAGGGCGTGTGATGGTGACTACGGGAGACCGCGCCTACGCGCGCGGTCCGAGCGGGAAACCCTTAATGGACGATCAGCCACAACTGCAGCAGTTCCGTATCTTTCGCAGTGCGAAGCCATTGAAGGATCCAACAACCGGTGAGGTGCTGGGATACGAAGCGCAGTACGTGGGCAAAGCCACGCTGGTGCGCGGCGAAACAACGGCTGAAGTGGAAAACAAGGACGGCTCGCTGAGCAATGCGGTTGTGCCGGCCACCATAGACATCATGGCAGCCAAAGCGGAGATGCGGACGGACGATCGCATGCTACCCGAGCCGCCCCGCCAGCTGCAGACCTACACACCCCACGCGCCAGAGGCCCAAATGAGTGGTCGAATCGTGTCGGTCTATGGCGATGCCGTAGTAAACGCTGCGCAGAATCAGGTCGTTGCAATCAACCGTGGCACCCGAGACGGCATGGAAGTCGGTCATGTCATGGCCATCCTCAAAGACGGCGCTCGCATGGTAGACAAGTCCGATGAAGCGCGCCCCTTGATGAAGCTACCCAACGAACGTAACGGGCTGTTGATGGTTTTCCGTACATTTGATCGGTTGTCCTATGCGCTGATATTGGAAATCACCGATGGCGTTCGCGTGGGCGATCGCCTGACCAACCCGCGCTGACCAGCTTCCACGACATATCGAGTGCAATTGATGGACCGCGACGAACTCGCTGTCTGGTTGCGTTTGCACCTGACGCTAGGCGTGGGTAATGCAACCGCACGCAGGTTGCTAACCGCATTTGGCCTGCCGCACCACATATTTGAACAGCCCACAGGCGCATTGGGTGAGGTTGCCAATGCCCAGCAGTGTGCCGCGCTACGTCGGGTGCCTCCAGAGTTGCCGTCGTTGTTGGCCAGCACGTGGGAATGGCTTCAGGCAGACCCAGAACGAAACAGGGTGCTCACACTCGGTGATCCGGCTTATCCGCAATCACTGCTCAACATGGAAGATCCGCCTTTGCTTCTGTACGGTACAGGAACGCCCGAGGCCTGGCAAAGTGGCGGGCTGGCCTTGTGTGCTTCGCGCTCGGTCGCTGTGGTGGGAAGCCGCAACCCGACACCACAGGGTGCGGCCAACGCCCGGCAGTTTTCTCAAGCGCTCGCAGAGGCCGGGCTGACCATCGTTTCGGGTCTTGCGCTGGGTGTCGATGGCGCAGCCCACGAAGGGGCGCTCGACGGTGCACCCGCCGGTCAATTGGCCACCATTGCCGTGGTGGGGACCGGACTGGACCGCGTCTACCCTAAACAGCATCTGAACCTGGCCCACCGCATCGCGCAGCGTGGGGTATTGCTCAGCGAATACGCGCTGGGCACACCCCCGATCCCCGCCAACTTCCCCAAGCGCAACCGCCTCATTGCGGGGCTTTCTTGCGGCACACTGGTTGTCGAAGCGGCATTGAAGTCCGGCTCATTGATCACGGCACGGCTAGCAGCCGAACAAGGCAAGGACGTTTTCGCCATCCCGGGGTCTATCCACTCCACCCAGGCGCGCGGCTGCCACGCTCTCATCAAACAAGGTGCCAAACTGGTGGAGAACGCACAGGATGTCCTTGAAGAACTGCAACTGGGGCACGGTACGAATGCCACACCGGATTTGGCAGGTGGCGAGGCAAATGGTGCTGAGGCGACCGGCCTTTCTGATTCGGTGAACAACTTGCTCGACGCTTTGGGCTATGACCCCACCGGGCTGGACGCGTTACAGGCCCGCACCGGCCTGGAAACACCGACGCTCCAGGCCCAACTAATGGAGCTCGAAATACATGGCCATGTCGCGCGCTTGCCGGGTGGCCTGTTTCAGCGGATAGCACATGGTTGATGCATGTGAATTTGCGTACCCACGCTGGCTAAACCCGGAATAGCGGGGCAAGTCCATCAGACTGCCCCAAGCAGAATTTTCTGCGCTATATTGGCACCATGTTTGAAGTACTTGTGTTCGTCTACGAAAACTATTTCGCCGGTGACAGTTGCCCTGAACCGGCACATCTGGAGCGTAAGCTCAATGCAGTTGGTTTTGAGTCAGAAGAGATCGACGATGCCATGACGTGGCTCAACGGCCTCAACACTGCGGCGCGCGGTTCATCCGGTTGCGTTAGCACTTCGCAGCCCACACCGCCTGAGCCTTGGCTGCGGGAGCCTTCGCCTGCCAGTGTCCGTATCTACCCAGCGGCCGAGCAAAATCATTTGGGCACCCAATGCTTGGGTTTTATCAGTTTCCTGGAGTCTGCTGGCGTATTGCCTGCCCCCATGCGCGAGGTCGTTATTGATCGTGCCATGGCGGCTCCCGGCTCACCCGTGTCATTGGACGACCTGAAAATTATCATCCTCATGGTGTACTGGAGCTTCGGACAGGAGCCTGATGCGTTGGTCCTTGACGAGTTGTGCGACGACTTGTGCGAACGCGTAGCCCACTAGCCGCCAAGGCCGTTCACCAACTACCAGATCCGATCAGGCCAACAACCGTTCGGGGTTGGCTTCCAGCTTGGTCATTGCGTCACGCGTGGCACGTACGGTTAGCGTTTCTTCTTCTTGCGGCAGGAGCAGGCCCGCTTGCAGGTAGGCCGCGAGGCGACCTGCCTGAATCAAGAAGCTCTTGCCTGTCGTTGCGGCAAACAAATTCAAATGCTTGCGGTCGCTACGCCAAGCAAACTGTACCTGCGTGATCTGATTGTTGTGGTCCAAGGTGTACCAGGAGCCCAGTTGCAGCTCCTGCGCCCAAGCCAGCATGGCCGCAGTGGGCTTTGATCCGCCATTCGCAACCACTTCGATGTCCGACGCATCGATGCCAAGCATCATCTCGATGCTCTCCGAATCCAGTGGCAAATCACCCATACCGTCTTCACTGACAAAATCTTCCAAATTGCCCAACCGCTGGGCCATGGCCTCAATCTTGGCTTGCGGAATGGCTTGCGTCTTGGACATGAACGCATCTGCCAGGGTATCACTGATCGTCTTGACGTGGCGCTCCTGCTCAGAGGGCGCCATTGCAAGCAATGTCATGCCCGAACGCAGGCGCAACAGCAAATTGGGCAGATCCTGAATAACGCGTGCGCGGTCAACACGGTTGGGCTTAGCGCTGGCCGCCCATACCAGATCAGTCGCCGATTTTTTTAGCGTCAATGTATCCGCGTGTTGTGGACCCTTACGCACCGCCGCCACGGCCAGCACCTCAGCCCAAACCTTGAACAGGAAATCCCGGATTTCGTCGCGCACAGGCATGTCCTTGAGCATGTTGCGCATCTCAATGGTGTATTGAATGGTGAGAGTCTCCTTTTGCTCCACCTGTTGCGCAACGCTCACCACCTTCTTGGCAGGTCCCTTCTCGGTCAGGAACTTGCCAAGGAATTTCTGAAATTCATCGTAAACAATCTGGTACACCTTCTTACCCGTTTCCGGGTACTGCTCGATCACTTGCACGATGCGCTTGATTTCAGTTTCCATCGCGCCACCATGTACACCCGCTGACTCGAACCCCATCACGCACGACCCCATGCGGTCAATCAACAAACGCGCCGGGTGCGTGGTGGTGCCAAAAAAATCGGGATCTTCCAGTGCCACCCGCAGCACCGGCATTTGCAGACGGGCAAACCACACTCGAATGCCAGGGGGAATGCGTTCTTCGGCAAGAATCGCCTGAAACATCAGGGCAACGATTTCAATCGTCGCCTTTTCACCCTTGGTCTCCGCTTTCTTTTTGAGCTCAGCAGTCTTCTCGCGCAGGTCACCGGCTACTCGCGCCATCCCCGCAGGGCTGAAATCCTGATAAAGGGTGCCTCCTGAAGCGTAGGCGGCAGCGTGTCCTGGACGGGGAGGCGCAAGTGCCGCCGCCAAGGCTGGTGATGGCGCCTGATGCGCAGTACCTGAAAAATCTCCACCACCGTGGCTGACAAACATGCGGCGAATCTGTCCAATGACCCCCTGCGCCCGGCTACGGGCACGCGCCAAAGGTGTATTGGACGTCATCATCCGGGTTTCATCTGAAGCCCCGTAATTTTGCCCCGGCCCGCTTTGCCCTCCAGCTCCCTGTTTCCAGAATGGCGCGGACGGAGAAGATGTCGGTCCCTGTCCGCCGGAACTTGGCGGACCTGCGGAAGCGGCCTCTCCCCCTGCCTGGGCCGCATTGGCGCCAGCTTGGCCCCAACCCAGCCGACCACCGAAAAGCCCACCACCCCCGCGTGGAGCGGGCGCTCCATTAGCGGAACCGGGCGAAGCCACACCCTGACTTGATCGTCCGCCCGGACCACCGTATGTTTGACCTTGAGCGTAGGAACTGCCATCACCAGCATCACCATATGCCCCAAGTGGACCCCCACCAGATTGCATGGGAGCATCCGACGAGTCCGCCGATGGCCGCGACCGCGGCGGCGTTGCACTGCGCACCCTGGCTTTGACGCGGTCCTTCAACTCGATTGTGGGCATGACACCCTTTTTAATGAGCACCTCATTGGCGTTGGCATAAGCCACCGTCAAGCGGTCTATCAGCAGCTTCTGAACGACGTCATTGACCATAGGCCAAGAGTCGCCCGGCATACCCGAAGTAGCCCATTGCTCCACCATCAGCAAAACCAGTACTTCCGGACGCAAGACATCATGTCCGTCCAACTCTTCTGTGCCTTCGAGGAAGCGCATGCGGAGTTTCAGATCTTCCAGTTGCGCGCCGACTTTCTCCATGACCGCCAGCACCATGCGCGAAGCCAGAATCTTGTTCTCGACCACCTCGGTGCCAACCAATTCCAGTCCGCCGGATTCCGCCTTGGCAGCACTCTCCAATTTCCGGTCTTTGGGAGGATCCAGACAATCCCGCCACACCTTCATCGTGCCATCCAGCCAGACCGGGCGACACCGCTTGTAGGCCATCCAGGTGTCGCGTCGTGCCTGGCTTTCCCGCGCATTGGCGGGCTCATCCATCAAGACGGTAATCCGTTCATGCACCGCGCCACTGATCTCAATCATGGCCTTTCCGGCCTCGGCGACGAAGCGTTCGCGCACCGCTCTGGCGAACTGCAATCGGGGAGAAAGGCTGGGTGGGGTTGCCATGGGTCAGGAAACGGTCAGACAGTCGCGCCCGCGTTAGGATCGCTGGGATCTTCTTCCTTCTTGACCGGGCCCTTGATCAGGTCTTCACGTTGAATACCGAGCCACATCGCAATGGCTGCGGCAACAAAGACGGAGGAGTAAATGCCGAACAAAATACCAATCGTCAATGCCAGCGCGAAATAGTGCAGTGTCGCGCCACCAAACAACAACATGGACAAAACCATCAATTGGGTAGATCCGTGGGTAATGATGGTGCGGCTGATGGTCGACGTGATCGCGTTATCGATGATCTGCGTCGTATTCATCTTGCGATAGCGGCGAAAATTCTCACGGATCCGGTCAAAGATCACCACCGATTCGTTTACCGAGTAGCCCAGCACAGCCAGGACTGCAGCGAGTACCGGCAGCGAGAACTCCCACTGAAAAAATGCGAAAAATCCGAGAATAATGACCACATCATGCAAGTTGGCAATGATGGCAGCGACTGCGAACTTCCACTCGAAGCGCAACGAGAGGTACAGCATGATGCCCGCAACCACACACGCAAGCGCCTTGAGGCCATCGGCCGCCAGTTCGTCCCCCACCTGGGGCCCGACAAACTCGGTTCTGCGCAGATTGGCTGAAGCATCGCCCGCCTTCAGGGCCGCCAGCACGCGTTCACTTTGCTGGCCGGAACTGCTGCCTTTTTGAACCGGCATGCGGATCAGTACATCCTGCGCATTGCCAAAGTTTTGCACCTGCACATCGTTGATGCCCAGCGACGCAACCGTGGTTCGAATGGCGTTGAGATCTGCAGGCTGGGAGTAGCTCACCTCCATCAGCGTGCCGCCGGTGAATTCCACCGACAAATGCAAACCCCGGGAAAACAGAAAGAAGACGGCCGCCAGAAAAGTGACGAGCGAGATCAGATTGAACACCAACGCATGCCGCATGAACGGAATGTCGCGGCGGATTTTGAAAAATTCCATGCCGTTTCCCTTTAGTCTGCCGAGACCTGATTGCCAGAATCAGGCCGCCAAACCGTCCCTATGGACACATTTTTGAGTTTCTTTCGTCGACCGTACCATAAATTTACCACTCCCCGGGAGAAGAACACCCCGGAAAACATGCTGGTCAGGATACCCAGACAATGCACCACAGCAAAACCCCGCACCGGCCCGGAACCAAACGCCAGCAATGCCAACCCGGCAATCAAGGTGGTCACATTGGAGTCGATGATGGTAGCCCACGCACGGTCATATCCGGCATGGATGGCCGCTTGCGGGGACGCCCCATTGCGCAATTCTTCACGGATGCGCTCGTTAATCAGCACATTGGCGTCGATCGCCATACCCAGCACCAGTGCCATCGCGGCCATTCCCGGCAAAGTCAACGTGGCTTGCAGCATGGAGAGCACCGCCACCAGCAGCAGCAAGTTGAACGCGAGCGCGATGCTGGAAATCACTCCAAACAACATGTAATAGGCGCACATGAAGATCGTGACCGCAACAAAGCCCCACGTCACACTGTTGAAGCCTTTGGCAATGTTCTCAGCGCCCAGGCTCGGGCCTATGGTGCGTTCTTCAATGATTTCCATGGGCGCGGCAAGCGACCCGGCGCGCAACAACAACGCCGTGTCGTTGGCTTCCACTGTGGTCATGCGCCCGGAAATCTGGACCCGTCCGCCGCCAATTTCGGAGCGAATGACAGGCGCCGTGACCACTTCGCCCTTACCCTTCTCGAACAGGAGAATGGCCATGCGTTTGCCGATACTTTCACGGGTTACATCGCGAAAGATGCGGGCGCCCTTGGCGTCGAGCGACAGATTGACGGACGGCTCCTGGGTTTGGCTGTCAAAGCCCGGCTGGGCATCCGTCAGGTTCTCTCCCGTCAGCAGGACCTGTTTCTTGACAATAACCGCTTGCCCGTTGCGTTCCAGATACCGCTCGGAACCAAATGGCACCGGACCGGTTCCCTGCTCAGCCGCGCGGGCTTCCGTGCCTTCATCCACCATCCGGATTTCCAGAGTGGCTGTGCGCCCCAGAATATCTTTGGCCTTGGCTGTGTCCTGCACGCCAGGCAACTGGACCACGATGCGGTCCTGGCCCTGCTGCTGAATCACCGGTTCTGCGACGCCCAGCTCATTGATCCGGTTGTGCAGCGTGGTGATGTTCTGTTTGAGCGCCTGGTCCTGCACCGCGCGCGCCGCCACCGGCTTGATGGACGCCACCATCTTGAACTCTGCGCCCTCGGGAGACTCGACCGTTGTCAGATCAGGAAACTGGTCCTGAATGACCCGCTTGGCCGCTTCTACGGTCTGGGCATCGCGGAAACGGATTTCAATCGTCTGGCCATTGCGGTTGATACCGCTGTGGCGTACATTTTTTTCCCGCAGGATCGTGCGAATATCGCCCGACAGGGACTCTGCTTTCTTGGACAGCGCCGCCTGCATGTCGACTTGCAGCATGAAGTGCACGCCACCACGCAAGTCCAGCCCCAGGTACATCGGGGAAGCGTGCAGGGCGGTCAGCCACGCGGGTGAGCGGGACAGCAGATTGAGCGCCACCACATAGCCGGGTTCTGCCGCATCGGGGTTGAGGGATTTCTGGATCGCATCCTTGGCCTTCAGCTGCACATCGGTGCTGCCGAAACGGGCCTTGATGGAGGTGCCTTCGAGAGCAACTGCGTCTGCCGCAATGCCTGCGGTCTTGAGTGCCTCTTCCACGCGGGACAGGGCGGTGGCATCGAGCTTCATCGAGGCCTTGGCCACCGATATCTGCACGGCAGGCGCCTCACCAAACACATTGGGCAAAGCGTACAGGCCGCCCACCAAGAGCGCGATCAGGATGATCGCGTATTTCCACACCGGATAACGGTTCATGATCGCGCTTAAAAAGGTAGAGGGACGTTGCGGGGACTACTTGATCGTGCCTTTAGGCAAGACCTGTACCACGGCGCTGCGCTGAATTTGAACTTCAACGCCATTGGACACTTCCAGACCCAGGTAGTTGTCGCCCAGCTTGCTGACTTTGCCCAGCAAACCACCGGAGGTCACGACTTCGTCCCCCTTGGTGACGGCCTCAATCATGGCGCGGTGCTCTTTCTGCTTCTTCATCTGGGGACGAATCATTACGAAATACAAGACCACGAACATCAGCACCAATGGCAGCATGCTCATCAGCGAGGACTGCATGTCTCCGCCAGCGGCAGCAGCAGGGGCGGTTTGGGCAAAAGCAGAAGAAATGAACACAGGCAACTCCACAAAACAAGGGATAACAACAAACCCGCACCCTGACACAGGGTGGCCCGCTTACTAGCGCGCGCAGGGGAGAACAGCCCGCGATTGTAAGCGGGCAGTGTTCATCGCAATTCTGCCGCCCGGCTTGGCCCTAAGAGATTTGGGGACCCGATCGGTGGAACTGCTCCTGCAGAACATTCCATTGCTGGCGTGCCGCGACCAGATGTCGCTCCTTGACATGCCCAAATCCACGTATTTGCTCCGGTACGCGGGCAAACGCCAGCGCAGCATCCCGATTTTCCTGCGTCAACAAGGGCAACATGCCTTCAATAGCGCCTTGATACTCTTGTGCGAGCGCCCGCTCCTGGCGGCGCTCGGCGGTGTAACCGAAAACGTCCAGCGGACCGCCGCGCAAGACCTTGAGCGGCGCAAGCAGGCGGAAGGCCGTTTGCATCCAGGGTCCAAAACTGCGTTTTTGCAGTTCGCCCGCCGCGTTGCGGGGCGACAGCAAGGGCGGTGCCAAATGGTAATGGAGCGTGAAGTCGCCTTCAAACTGGGCACCGACTTTGGCGAGGAAGGCCGTGTCGGTGTGCAGGCGTGCCACCTCGTATTCGTCTTTGTAGGCCATGAGCTTGAACAGGTAGCGGGCGACTGCCTGGGTCAGCGGTAGCTCGGCTTGCCTTGCAGCCACAACGGAAGCCGAAACGGGCAAAGCCACTTCGGCGCGGCGCACCTGATCCACAAACTGGGCGTAACGCGCTGCATAGGCCGCATTCTGGTAGCCGGTCAGGAATGCCACGCGCTTGCGCACCATCTCATCCAGCGGCTGCACTGCGCGCGGCGTAAAGGCCACGACTTGCCCAGGATTGAGCAGTTTTTGAACAGTGGGCCAATCGTGCGCAGCCTGCCGACCCCAGGCAAAAGCGGCCTTGTTGTTCTCCACCGCGACGGCATTGAGTTCGATGGCGCGGATCAGCGACTCCAGCGCCAACGGGATCCAGCCTTTTTGCCACGCATAGCCCAGCATGATGGGGTTGGTGTAAATGCTGTCACCCATGAACTGGGTGGCCATGGCGTCGGCATCAAAGGTCCCGACGCATTCTTGGCCCACCACCTCGGCGATTTCTGCCAGGCAATCCTGGCCCGGATTGGTCCAGTTGGCATTCGACACAAAAGCTGCTGTGGGCGCGCTATGGGAGTTCAGTGCGACATGGGTGCGCCCACGGCGCATGCGCAGGGCGGTTTCCTTGCCGGCCACCACAATGGGGTCGCAGCCAATGATCAAATCGGCCGAGGCCATGCCCACACGGGTGGTGCGGATGGCATCCTGCGTGGGGGCGATCAGCACATGGCTCCAGGTGGCACCGCCTTTTTGGGCCAGGCCACCGGCATCCTGCGTGACCACGCCTTTGCCATCCAGATGGGCGGCGACACCCAGCAGTTGGCCTATGGTGATGACACCGGTACCCCCCACGCCCGCGACAACAATCCCCCAAGCGCCGACGGCGCTCTCTGCACCCAGTTGGGGAAGTCTCGGCTCAGGCAGCGCACCCAGCTCAAACGGCGAGGGCGCGGCACCCTTGGCTTTTTTGCGCAGTTGCCCGCCTTCCACCGTCACAAAGCTCGGGCAAAAGCCCTTGATACAGCTGTAATCCTTGTTGCAGGTGCTCTGGTTGATCTGGCGCTTGCGGCCAAACTCGGTTTCCAGCGGCTCCACGCTCATGCAATTGCTCTGCACGCTGCAGTCGCCACAGCCTTCGCACACCAGTTCGTTGATGACTACGCGCTTGGCCGGGTCCACCAGCGTGCCCCGCTTGCGGCGGCGGCGTTTTTCGGTGGCGCAGGTCTGGTCGTAAATGATGACGGTGGTGCCTTTGATTTCCCGAAACTCACGCTGGATGCGGTCCAGCTCGTCGCGGTGGTGCACGCCCACTCCGTCGACGAGTTTGACGCCGTCGTACTTCTCGGGTTCGTCGGTCACCACTACGATTTTGATAGCCCCCTCCGCCCGCATGGACTGGGCTATCTGCACAACGGAGTGCCCTTCAGGGCGTTCGCCCACCTGCTGGCCACCGGTCATGGCGACCGCATCGTTGTAGAGAATCTTGTAGGTGATGTTGACCCCAGCGGCAATGGCCTGGCGCACCGCCAGCAGCCCGCTGTGAAAGTAGGTTCCATCGCCCAGGTTGGCAAACATGTGCTGGTCGTGGCTGAAAGGCTGCTGCCCGACCCACGGCACGCCCTCGCCGCCCATCTGGGTGAAGCCCACGGTGGCGCGGTCCATCCAGATGGTCATGAAGTGGCAGCCAATTCCGGCCATGGCGCGTGAGCCCTCGGGCACGACGGTAGAGGTGTTGTGCGGGCAACCGGAACAAAACCAGGGCTGGCGCTCGGCACCCTTGACCCCGCTCACCTCCAGCACCTGCATCGCACTTTCCTTGGCGTTCAGGATGGCCAGCTGCACATCCACGCGTGCCGTGGTGTCCGCATCCAGCCCCAGCTTCTTGAGGCGCTGGGCAATGGCGCGGGCGATGATGGCGGGCGACAAATCGGCATTGGCGCGCAAAAGCGTGCTGGCGCTGGGGTTGGGCATGGACCACTCGCCGCCGCTGCCGTATTCCGAGCGCTGTCCGTCTACCGATTCGACCTCGTTGAACTTGCCCAGCACCGTGGGGCGTACATCCGCGCGCCAGTTGTAAAGCTCTTCCTTGAGCTGGTATTCAATGACCTGGCGCTTTTCTTCCACCACCAGAATCTCTTGCAGGCCCGTGGCAAATTCGCGCGTCAACTGCGCCTCCAGCGGCCACACCACACCCACCTTGTGCAGGCGGATACCAATGCGCCGGCAAGTGGCATCGTCCAGCCCCAAATCCAGCAGCGCCTGGCGCGTATCGTTGTAGGCCTTGCCGCTGGCCATCAGGCCAAAGCGGTCGTTCGGCCCCTCAATCACGTTGTAGTTCAGGCGATTGGCACGGATGTAGGCCAGCGCGGCATACCATTTGTAGTCAAAAAGGCGCGCCTCCTGCGCCAGCGCCGCGTCGGGCCAGCGGATATGCACGCCGCCCTGGGGCATCACAAAGTCCGTCGGGATTTTGATGTGCACCCGGTCCGGGTCAATCATCACGGTGGCGCTGGATTCGACGATCTCCTGAATCGTCTTCATGCCCGCCCACACCCCCGAGAAGCGGCTCATGGCGAAGGCGTGGATGCCCAGGTCCAGAATCTCCTGCACATTGGCCGGAAAGAACACCGGTGTGCCGCAGGCCTTGAAGATGTGGTCGCTCTGGTGCGCCGCGGTGGAGCTTTTGGAAATGTGGTCATCCCCCGCCACCGCAATCACGCCGCCCCAGGGCGTGGTGCCGGCCATGTTGGCGTGTTTGAACACGTCCGAGCAGCGGTCCACGCCCGGGCCCTTGCCGTACCAGATGCCAAACACACCATCGTATTTGTTGCTGCCCGGCGGGGCAAAGCCCAGTTGCTGCGTACCCCACAGGGCGGTGGCCGCCAACTCTTCATTCACGCCCGGCTGGAACACCACGTGGTGCGCCTTCAGGTATTTTTCGGCCTTGACCAGCGACTGGTCATAGCTGCCCAGCGGCGAGCCCCGGTAGCCGCTGATGAAACCCGCCGTGTTTTTACCCACGCGCATATCGCGCACGCGCTGCAGCATCGGCAGCTTGACCAGCGCCTGCACGCCACTCATGAAGGCGTGGCCGTAATCCAGCGAATATTTGTCGTCGAGGGTGACGGTTTCCAGCGATTGGCGGATGTGGGGCGGCAGCGGTGCGTTCATGGTGGCTTGTCTCCGGGCTATGGGCTTTACGTTGGCTTGCGCGATCAAGGATGTCCTTCGTGGGGACTCCTTTTTTTGATGGGTCAGTGTATGCGCGACTCGCCGAATTGTCTTTGCGTTCTTTGCCTGATTCCGGCTATGCTTGGAAAGGATCTTGCGCAAAAAGACGGAAATATGGAAACTCTGGACAAATTCGACCTCGCAATCCTGGGCGAACTGCAAAGCGATGGCCGGCTCACCAATGCCGAACTCGCCTCGCGCGTGGGCTTGTCTGCCGCACCGTGCTGGCGGCGCGTGCGCGCGCTGGAAGACAGTGGGTTCATCACCGGCTACCGCGCCGAGATCAGTCGCCACAAGATCGGGCTGGGCGTGCTCGCCTTTGTGCGGCTCGACGCTGCGCAAAACACCGGAGAGATTTTGCGTACGCTGGAAGACGCCATTCGCAACATTCCCGAAGTGGTGAGCTGCCACTACATCAGCGGCACCGGCACGTTTGAGTTGCAGGTCGTGAGCCGCGACCTCAACACCTTCAGCCAGTTCGCACGCGATGTGCTGATCAACCTGCCCAATGTAAAAGACCTCCACACCAGCTTTTCACTGGGGGAGGTCAAAGCCAGCAGCGCCTTGCCACTGGGTCACCTGATGCGCACCGCGCCCCAGGATTCAAGGAAATAAGGACCTCAGCCCCGGTGGATACTGCGCAAGCAGCTATTTATTTGATAGCGTTTGCGCCTTGCATTAACGCGTGTTGCGCTCCAGAACCTGGCGAATGGTGGCGCCCAGTTCTTCGGCCACAAACTTGGCAATGTAGGCATCCGCTCCGACGCTCTTCACATGCCCCTCGTTGGTGGTGCCGGTCAGTGAGGAGTGGATGATGACCGGAATTCCCTTGAAGCGCCCATCCTGCTTGATGTTGCGGGTGAGTGTGAAACCGTCCATCACGGGCATTTCCAGATCGGTCAGCACCAGAGCGACTTTGTCCTGAATGGAACTGCCCTCGGCATTCGCCTTGGCGGTCATGGCTTCCAGTGTGTCCCAGGCTTCCTTGCCGGTTTTGGCCATGACATACGGCACGCCCATGGATTTGAGACCCTGCTCAATCATCATGCGCGCCACGGCCGAGTCATCGGCGGCGAGAACAACGGTACCTGGAGGCAAGCGCACTTGGGGCACACCCTCTCCGCTGTCGCTTGTCTTCTGCTCCTGCGGCAGCACATCGCGCAGAATCTGCTCCACGTCCAGCACCTGCGCCAATCGGGTATTTTCCGCGCTGCCATCGAGGCGGGCAATGCTGGTCACCAGGCCGCCGCCACTGTTCTCGGCAGACAGCACATGCTTCCACTCCAGGCGGACAATTTCATTCACTTCTTCGACTGCAAAGGCCTGGGTCGTGCGGGCAAACTCGGTGACCAGCAAGATACCCAGCCCCTTGGTCGGCTTACAACCCACCACCGCCGGCAGATTGATGACCGTGATCATCTGGCCACGAATATTGGCCACGCCCATGACGGTGGGGGGCATGTTGACCATGGCGGTGATTTCCGGCATGACCAGAATTTCACGGACCTTGAACACGTTGATTCCAAACAGTTCACGACGATCGGTGCCCGGTGCTTCGCCCAAACGAAACAGCAACAGCTCAAACATGCTGTTACCCGCCAGGTTGGTCCGCTCATCAATGTCCCGCATGCTTGTATTCATGGCTTTTTCCGTTGTTGACCGCTTGAAGATGCAGTTCAGTGCCTTGGATGGTAACGTGATCTGGCCTATTTTGGCCACAAAACCCACATCTGCAGAGGCTGTTTCAGTCGCCCTGCCAGCTCACCGGCCTCGGCCCCTGCGCCCGCAAAGTAGTCGGCCCGGACCGCGCCCACAATGGCGCTACCCGTATCCTGCGCCAGCACCAGTTTTTGCAGGTTCACCTGTACCCCGCGGGAAGCCAGCCAGACCGGTGTGCCATAGGGAATGCTGCCGGGGTCCACCGCGATGGAGCGCCCGGGCGTCAGCGCCACGCCTTGTGCACCGCGTGGGCCACCGGCCGTATCCATATTGGCAATGGCTTCTTCCTTGAAAAACGTCATGCGCGGATTGCTCCACAGCAACTCCTGCTGGCGCTGCGGGTTTTGCGCCAGCCAGGCTTTGATGCCGGGCCAAGAGGCGTCCTTGATAAGACCCTGATCCAGCAACCAGCGACCCACGCTGCGGTAAGGGTGGTCATTGGTGCCGGCATAGGCCAGACGCACCCAGCGCTGACCCCCACCGGGCTGAGTGATCCGGATGCGCCCGGAGCCCTGAATCTGCAGTATCAACGCATCCACCGGGTCCGCCACATAGGCAATCACCCGACCCTTGAGGGCTGCTTGGGCCTCAGGCAAGGTCTCCATTTCCTGGCGGGTGAACCAGGGTTTGCGCTGTGCCAGACCGGCCGGAGGCTGGTACAGCGGCACGGTAAAGCCGGCCACCGGCTCACGGCTGGCTTCGAGCACCGGTTCGAAATAAGCCGTCAGCAAGCCACCGGCGTCGCCCTGAGCCGACTCCACCCGGTAGGGCTGCAGACGCGCCAGCATCCAGGCGCGCTGCTCCTGCGGGCTGCCAATGCTCAGGCGGCGCACCTCGGAGCACAAAGCCCCGTGAGGAGCGACCGGTCGCTCACAGCTTTTGAGCCAGGCGTTCCAGGCTTCAAACAGGGCATCGTCGGCAAAGCCCGGCAAGTCGGACCATGGCGCAGGAACCCAGCGGCTTTTGGCCTGATTGATCACGCCGGAGGCATCTGCCGGCACGGTGCGCACACCCTCGACCCCCGACGGGATTGACAGGGGCGCACTGCCGCAGGCGGCCAGTGTTCCTACAATCAACGCGATCCCTAACCTTCCCACCATTCGCCAACAGGCGAGGAGCCGCTGTATGACATTGCTATTGCTGGAAGCCCTGGGGGCCGGCTTGCTGTTCATTGGAATCATCTGGTGGACCATGTTTTCGGGCCGTAAAAATGGTGAGCTGCCACGCCCAGACGACGTGCCGCCTGCGCCGCCAGGCAGTGCAGAGAAAAATACAGACAAAAGTGACCTGTAGCCCCCGTGTAATATGCGCGAGCAGCTCCTGAATTCATAGCACCCGGTGCTGCAAAGAGGGCAACTGGGCGCGGCACTGCACCAGGGTCTGGAAATCGAGCTCGGCACACACCACGCCCGCTTCCTGCGCGCGTTCGGCCAGAATTTTCCCCCAGGGATCGATGAGCAGGGTCTGCCCCCAGGTACGCCGCCCGCTGGGGTGCACGCCACCCTGGGCCGCCGCGGCCACAAATGCCAGATTCTCGATGGCACGGGCTCGCAGCAACACCTCCCAATGCGCCTGACCGGTGGTATGGGTGAAGGCGCTGGGCACCAGGATCAGGTGCACGCCTTGCTGCGCATAGGTGCGGTACAGCTCGGCAAAGCGCAGGTCATAGCAAACGCTCAGGCCCACCTGCCAGACATTCCCGTCCCGGGAGGGCAACTCAAACCGGGTGGGTGTCGCGCCCCGGCTGAGCACGCGCGATTCGTCGTATGACTCGCGTCCATTGTCATAGCGAAACAAATGAATCTTGTCGTAGCGCGCCACGCACGCGCCCTGCGGGTTGAACACCAGGCTGCTGTTGTAGACCCGTTCGGGCTCGGGGGCCGTCAGTGGCAGCGTGCCTGCCACCAGCCACAAGCCCAACTCCCGCGCCGTATCCGACAAAAATTGCTGAATGGGACCGGCACCAAACTCTTCCTGAATAGCCAGCTTGTCGGTGTCGTGCTGGCCAATCAGGCAGAAGTATTCCGGGAGCACCGCCAACTCGGCTCCGGCCTGTGCGGCTTGCTCCAGCAGCGCGCGGGCCTGCTGCAAATTGTCGTCCAGGTTGCCCGTGGACACCATCTGGATGGCTGCGACTTTCATTTTGACTCCTCGGGTTTTCCCGTCTTGCGGTCCACTTTGGTCACACGGGGGTCGACCCACGTGCCGTCAATCAGGAATTCCTGGGTGGCGGCCTCGATCAGCGGTTTGCGCAATATGAGCTGCGCCAGAAACGTGGTCAGCCCGACGACCGGGTTGATGGCCGATGCAATCAGCGAAGCACTGCCCGCATTGATTTCCGGAACCACCACCACTTTGATGGTTTGGGTTTCCCTGGCAATGTCCGCCTGGCCTTCCATCAGCACGGCGGCGTTGACGCCCTTCATTTGCAGGTTGTTGGTGCGCGCGATACCCTGGGCAATGGCCACATCGCCGCGCAGAAAGTCAAAGGCAAAGCCTTCACTGAAGACATCCCTGAAATCCAGGGCCAACCTCCGGGGCAGCGACTGCAGGCTCAAAACGCCCAGCAGCTTGGCGATACCCGGATCGGCCTTGAGAAACTGGCCTTCTTCCACATTCACATTGAAACTTCCGCCCAGGCTGGGATAGTCCAGCGTGATGGGCGAGCCCATCCAGGCCACCTGGCCTTCGATCTTGCCGCGCCCCCTGCGTATCACGCCCTTCATGCCAAAACGTTGCAGCAACTCACCGGCATCATTCATGTCGAGCTTGAAATTCAGGACGGTGCGACGCCGCTCCTTAATGTTGCGACCGGCCGCAGGGGCCGGCTGGGTACTGACATTGGTCCAGTTGCCTCCCGCCGTCAAGGTGGCCTCGGGAGTAATGATGTTGAAACGGTTCAGGCGCCACTCGCGAACCGGCTCTCGTCCGGCGCCAGTGGCCAGGTTGACGGCATCCATTTCCACACGGCCCAGCTTCTTGCCCCTGAGTTCAAAGTCTTCCACCACGACATCCAGCGCGGGAATGCTGGCGGGCTGCTCGTCGAGCAGGCTCTCGACGTCTTGTGCCGTGCTCTGCCCGATCGCAAGGCGCGCCAGGCGGCCATACAGGCGTCCGGGTGTTGCCCCGCTTGACTGGCGGTATTCCACGTACCCATTAAGCTCCGACGCGTTGATGTTGGCCCGCCATAGCAGCCCTTCGCGCCCGGCGCCGACCACCACGTTGTTGAGTTTGCGCCCGCCCAGCGTGAGTTCGCGTGCGCGCACCGCCATGGTGGTCGGCAAATATCCCATGCCCGCAGTCGCCGAATTGGTGCCCTGCGCGGCCAGACTGCCCACCGACAGGTCCGCACCCGAAGCGCGGGACAACACGGCGGACCACGCATCCAGATCCACGCTGGTCATGCTGATATTGGCCAGCACCCCATCCGGGGGAAGCGGCGCGGACTCATCGGCAGCCAGACCCACCCCGATGGCACCCCGCAGAACGCGGGGCTCAATGCCCGACACATCCCGCACGTAAACGATATTCGCCAGGCGCCCCACGTCGAGCTGGATCTGGTCTTGCACATGCACGCCATCCAGCGCACCAGGCCCCACGGTCGACCGCACCACCGAGGTTTCCAGACGCAGGGGTAATTGCGCCTCGGCCGGCTTGCCAAACGGCGCAGGCAGGGTCAAGGCCAGGCCACTCAGGTTGCTGTTGATCAGCAGCTCCGCCACGCCACTGCGCAAGCCCAGCACAGCGGTGTATGCGGCAGAGCCGGTTGCATACTGTGCCAGCCCGGCGGCAAAACCCAACTCGCGGGCTTGTCGCAGACCTTCTGCCGTGGCCGTGCCTTGCATGCGCAAAACCTGCGGCGCCGCTTTGGCACCTGCGGCACCTGCGCCGTTGCTCAGGAAACTCAGGCCTCCTTCGATGCGCACATCGCCACCTAGCGCCCTGGCCTGACCACCGGCAACTGAAAATCCCGATTCAGAAAATGACACGACGCCGCGCGATCGCGTCAGTCGGGGCGTCTCGGGCGTTACCTGCAGATCATTTCCCGCCAAAGCAATGCTCCCTTGTACCGTGGCGCGGGCCACCGCCGCAATGGGAAAACCCAACTTCAGTCGGTAGTCGGCCGGCCCCGTGAAGCTTGCATGGGCCAGTGCCTTTCCCATGTAGCCGCTCAAGGGGGAGCTGTTCACAACGCTCAGCGTGTCCTCCATGGGACCCTGGAATTCTGCGTTAACGGACACGGTCGCACCGTCATACAACTTGTTCACGACCCCCTCTGCCTTGCTGATCCGCAATGCAGTGCCCGGTCCCAAATTGGCACGGGTTGCCTTGATTTGCAGCACGTCATGGTCGATGAGAAACTCGCCTGACAGCTGGGTCAGAGCCGGCCAGGGCAGGCTGTCCTTGGGCAGCACACTGGCAGGTGCGTAAGTGAACGCAACGTCCTTCAAATTGGCAGAAATACGAAAATCACCCTGCTTGGCGGTGGCGAAGGGGAAATCCTGCAGCTTCCCCTTGACCTTGAATTTGACCCCGGAGGCAGTGCCACCCTTAACCGCATCGCGCACATAGTCACGCACTTCCCGTTGCAGCGCCAGCGGGAGATAGCGGTGGACACGAGCACCCTCCGCCCGGCTGAGGGTACCCTGCAGGTCCAGCACACCCGGAAACCGCCCAACCCCTTCAGTGCTGCCGACAACGACCGCGCCGGTTTGCCATTTGACTTGAAGGTCCCCCTGGGCGTCGGCATTGCTGAAGCGCAGACTGGGCACCGTCACGCTGGTTTGCCCAGCATCCCGCTTCCACTGCACCTCGCCCGCGAGTTGATCAACCGCAATCACCGGGTCATCAAATACACCGGGCAAATCGATGCTGCCACCTTGCACGGAAACCATCGCCTTGCCGCCAGACTGGTTGACATCGAAATCGATATCAGCCCCTTTGAATCCGGGCCTGGCCCCGGCTCCATCGGTCTGGGCCGCCAGCTCCAGCTGCGTCGCGCGCCCTTTGAAGGCGAATTGGGTCGGCTGCTCAGGCGGCCCCTGCCAGCTCGCCTGAACCTGTTCAACCAGGCCCTTGGGTGCCAGCTCCGTCAACGCCGTGTGCAAGGCTTCGCCCAGCGGCAGGCGGTTGGCAATCTGGGCCATGGCGGCCAAATCCAGCCGATCGGCAACCAGTTCTCCACGGGCCGGGGTGCGGCGGTCACCCTCGAACAGGGTCACGCGAACATTGCCACCAGGCCAGTGCAATCCATCACCCGTGTCAAATTGCAGCCCCAGAGTTGAATACTCCATCCCCCCTTCCACCACTCTGACACCCAGACGACCCGCGACCTGTTGCAATGTCAGCGCCTCCAGTTTCGGATCAACCTTGACGTTCACGCCCTTCAGCGCCAAATCGGCCGTCGCACCCGTCAAGGCACCGCGACTCACGTCCACCCATGCGCGCATGGCGCCCGAGCCTTGCGCCACGTCCACCGGAAGATCGGCATAACGCCGCAGCTGTGCCAAGTCCACTTGCGCGAAATTCGCATACAACTGCCCTTGCCACTCCCGCCACAACCCGACATTGCGGGACAAAAGTGGGTGCTTGAAAATGCCCGAGACACTGAGGCGGGAGCCCCAATCAGCGGGCGGATTGGCATCCACCCGCATGGAATGCGTGCGATGCTGGTTGCGCAGCACCCAATTCACGTCCGTCAAAGTCAGCATGGGAACGTCCCGCTGTTCGTCGGTCCAATTCACCACGCCCCGTCGAATCACCAGCTCCGCCTGGGAAAAAACCCAGTTCGCGCCCGACCCGTCTTTGGCGGCTCCGTCGGATAAAGAGAATCCCGCCACCCAGATTCGTCCATCCAGAGAGCGTCGCACGTCCAGCACGGGTCTATCAATGGTCAGTTGCTCGAACCCCAGTCCCAATACCGATCGCGGTGACAGCGAGGCCGAGACGGACGGCAGCCGCAGGGCTTCGCGTCCCTGCGCGTCCAGCAGGACGACATCATTCAGCTCAAACGACGGAATCAACCCGTTTGACGTGGCCGCAATCGCGCCGATGCGCACGGTGATGCCCAAGGCCGCCGAAGCCCGTTGCTCGAGCATCGGACGGAGCTCGGCGATTCGCGGCACAATCAGAAAATGCAGCCCCCCCCAGACAATGGCCAACGCAATCCACGCAGCCACCAGCAGCCATAAAGCGACGCGCACGGCCGCCGCTCCGACCCTGAAAAGAGGCGAGGGAGTTGGCGTGAATTCAGTCATCGTGAAAATGAAACCATGTCAGGAATTATGACCCGCAATGCTTCTCCCAATCTGGCTGAGGGCTCGCGCTTCGGACAGCGGATCCGACGTCGCTACGCCCAGCAGCTGGGCCTGCTTCCCCGGGGCATACCGACGCGCGACACCATGCAGCAGCTTTTTGATGCGCTGCGTGCGGGCGGCACAGACGTGGGCACCGGATTGCGCACACTGCGCCAGCTGGTTCTGGAGCGTTTGGTGGAACTGGACTGCATGGAGCACGCCAGCCTGGAGGCAGTCACCGCCACCATGACCGAACTGGCGGAATTTGCGCTGGACGCAGCCTTTGTGGAGAGCGCCCGATTGCTGACCCAGGTGCACGGGGAGCCCCGGACGCCCCAAGGCGGTCGCGTGGAACTCTGTATCGTCGGCATGGGAAAACTGGGCGCCCGCGAACTCAATGTGTCCAGCGACATCGACCTGATATACATCTACGACCAGGACGGCGACACCACAGGCGACGCCAACGGCAGGGGCCATATTTCCAACCAGGAATATTTTGGCAAGGTGGTGCGTTCCATATTTGCCCTGATCGGCGACACCACGGACCACGGCTTCGTTTTTCGCGTAGACCTGGCTCTGCGTCCGAATGGCAACTCGGGACCTCCCGTTGTCTCGCTCGGGGCACTGGAAGAATACTTTCATGTTCAGGGACGGGAGTGGGAGCGCTTTGCCTGGCTCAAAAGCCGGGTTGTGGCGCCTGCCCAGGCCATCGGCTCAACCTGTGCACAAAGCCTGCGGGCCGTGGTGACGCCCTTTGTTTTCAGGCGCTATCTGGACTACAACGTATTTGATTCGCTGCGCGTCTTGCACCGCCAGATCCGCGACCACGCCACCAAACGCAGTGCCGGAAAACCGGAGCGCAGCAACGACGTCAAGCTGTCACGCGGCGGCATTCGGGAGATTGAATTCACCGTGCAGCTGTTGCAGGTGGTTCGCGGTGGTCAGTTTCCTGAGTTGCGCACTCGCCCCACCCTGAGCGCCTTGCAGCGACTGGCCACAGCGGGGCTGATGCCCCAGACCACGGCCGATGCACTGGCAAGAGCCTATGTGTTTCTGCGCAAAGTGGAGCACCGCATCCAGTATCTGGACGACCAGCAGACCCACGTTCTTCCCACAGCCGATGCCGACCTGGAGTGGATGGCCCGAACCCTGGATTTCGAGAATAGCTGCGCCTTCCTGGGCGAGCTTGATACGCACCGGGAACTGGTCGCGCAGGAGTTTGATGCGCTTCTGGGTGGTGCCCATCGGGAGTGCAAGGGCTGCGGCGGCCAGGCCGCCACACCCGGAGCAACCGATTTTGACGAACTACTGGCGCAGTTGAGCGGGCGCTTTCGCGAGCGGGTAGCCATTTGGCGAGACCACCCCCGTGTGCTGGCACTGCGCGAAGCTTCTCGTGCGCGTCTGGCACGGTTGGTGATACGCACGGCGCAATGGGTCGCTGAGGGTAAAGTGAGCGAGGAAGCCGCGGTGCGGATTGCCGACTGGATCGAGCCCTTGCTGCGCCGCGAAAGCTACCTGGCTCTGCTGCTGGAACGCCCGAACGTGCACGAACGCCTGCTGCACATGCTGGGGGCTGCGCGATGGCCCGCGCGTTACTTGCTAAAACATCCCGGAGTCATCGACGAACTGGCCGGCAACGCCATGTTTGAAGAGCGATTTGATGCGGCAGACTTTGAACAGGAATTGGAGCGCCGGCGCACCGCGTTGCAGAGCAGCGCAGAAGATGACGATGAGGCGTTGCTGAACCTGCTGCGCAGAGCCCACCACGCCGAAGTTTTCCGCACACTCGCGCGCGACGTGGAGGGGCGTCTGAGCGTAGAGCAGGTGGCCGACGACTTGAGCGCGCTGGCCGAAGCGGTGTTGCGCATCACCACACGGTGGTGCTGGGAACGGTTGAAAAACCGCCACCGCCCTGACTACCGCTTTGCCATCATCGCCTATGGCAAGCTGGGCGGGAAAGAGCTGGGTTATGGCAGTGACCTGGACATCGTGTTTGTGTATGACGATGCGGACGAACGGGCATCCGAGGTCTACGGCGCACTGGTGCGCAAGTTGATCAACTGGTTGACTGTCAAGACTGGCGAGGGTGATCTGTACGAGATCGACACGGCCCTGCGCCCCAACGGCAATTCAGGGCTGCTGGTGACCAGTTTCGATGCCTATGCGAACTACCAGCAACAACGCGGCAGCAACACCGCATGGACCTGGGAGCACCAGGCCATGACCCGTGCGCGTTTCGTTCTGGGTGATGCGGCCTTGCAAACCCGTTTTGAGGCGGTGCGCGAGGCCGTCATCGGTGCAAAGCGCGACCGAGTGGGCCTGCGCGAGGAGATTGGCAGCATGCGGGCCAAGGTGCGCGCCAGCCATCCGGTTCGAGGGGAAAAATTTGATGTGAAGCACAGCCCCGGGGGCATGGTCGACATTGAATTTGCCGTGCAGTTCCTGGTACTGTCCGAGGGATGCCATCATGCGGAACTGCTGGCCAACGTGGGCAACATTGGACTCCTGATCCGCGCTCAGGCATGCGGTTTGCTGCCAGACCCGCTTGGAGAAAATGCCGCCCACGCCTACCGCGTCTTGCGTCAGATTCAGCACCGCGCGCGCCTGAATGAAGAACCGACGCAGGTGGACAAGACTGCAGTGGAAAGCGAGCGAAGGGCAGGGCTTGCCTTGTGGGCTGCGGTGTTTGAAACGCCCGCAGTGGCCGCTGCCGCCTAGCGCGCCCGGATTTTTTGCAGAAGACGGGTGGTCGAGTAGCCCGCAACGAACGGCAGGGCCAGTGCATGGCCACCCCAGGACTTGACAAGGGCAGTCTCCGGCAATTTTTCCATGTCGTAATCTCCGCCTTTGACCAGAATCTCCGGCCGGATTTCCGCAATCAGTTGCTCGGGCGTGTCTTCGTCAAACCAGGTTACCAGACTCACCGACTGCTGGCTGGACATGACCACGGCGCGATCCGTTTCATTGTTGAGCGGCCGGTCGTCGCCTTTGCCGAGGCGCCGCACCGAGGCATCGGTATTCAGTGCCACGATCAGGCTCCCGCCCAAATCGCGCGCCTGCGCCAGATACATGACATGGCCACGGTGCAGCACATCGAAAACACCATTGGTGAAAACCCAGGGCTTGGGCAGGCCACCCAACTGCAAAGCCAGATCTTTGCGGTGACAGATTTTGGCCAGAAATGCGGGGGGGGTATCGTGGGTTTCCATGGCGGGAATGCTAGCAGCATGCCCACCCCGCTCAAGACCGGCGCGCTTTGGTCGATCTGACAATGCATAATCTTCCGCGATCCATGCAACTTATTCCTGTCAGCGTCGAGTCCATCCGCATCCACCAGCCCCTGCCGTTCCCCCTGATGGACAAGAACGGGGTGTTGCTGGCAAAAAGATCCTTCATCATTGAGTCCCGGGAAGCGTTGGCTGAAATTGCCCAGCGCGGGGGCGGTCTTTTCATTGATGTTGCCGATTCGGAGGCCCACCACCGCGCCTATGTGGAACGTCTGCATGGCCTGGTGCGCGACGGAAAGTCACTGGGTGAGATTGCCAATGCCAAAATTACCGGCAACCCGCTTGGCGGGCGCGTCGTGCAGGACGACGAACGCCCCGATTGGCTGGATCTCCAGGTCCAGGGCAACGCCTTGCTTCGGGACACCAATGCAGCCCCGTTCCGCGAACGGCTGGACCGGCTCTACGGCCAGTTGAACCGGCATTCAAGGCGTAACCCGGACGGAACGCTGTTTGCACTGATTCACCTCTCCGCCACTGAAATGGGCATGTACAGCGCCACACACGCCATGCTGGTCAGCGTCATGTGCGGCCTGGCTGCCCGGGAAGTTCTCAATTGGTCTGCGGAAGTTGAAGTCTCGGTTTGCAAGGCCGCCTTGACCATGAACATGGGCATGACCGAGTTGCAGGACCGGTTGGCAAAACAGTTGGAGGCCCCGACCTTGGCGCAACGACAGGCCATTGATGGCCACATGGCCAAGTCGGCCGACATGCTTGCCAACATGGGCGTCACCGACAAGGATTGGCTGCAAGCCGTCCGTGAACACCACACCCAGGAGCCGGGTCCCCTGAAAACCAAGACAGCCGCACAACAGATGGCCCGGCTGATTCAGCGGGCGGACATGTTTGCGGCCCGCCTGGCGCCGCGCGCTGCGCGTGTGCCGGTTTCACCCGCCGCCGCCATGCAGGCTTGCTACTTCGACGAAAACCGGCAGATTGATGAGGCGGGCGCCGCCTTGATCAAGGCGGTCGGCATCTATCAGCCGGGCTCCTTTGTGCGGCTGGCAACCGACGAAGTGGCGGTCGTGGTGAAACGGGGCACGAACACCGCCACACCCCGCGTGGCGGTGTTGATCAACCGCAGCGGCATGCCCACCATCGAGCCCACGGTGCGTGACACCAGCCTGCGTGATTACCGCATTGTTGCCAGCGTGGCGCACCGCGATGTGAAGGTCCAGATCAACCTCGATCGTCTGCTGCCTCTGACAGCGAGCCCCGCCTCAGACCGACCCTGGTAAGGCCGCCGCGTCCAGCGGCCCGGGCCGTTCACGGCTTAGTTCTTTGCGGTATTTGTTGAGTTCCTGCACCGTACCGAAACTGCGCTCCATGAGCAGACTCATGTTGTGCAAGATGCGTTCAACCACCTTGTTTTCCCACACGGCATCGAAGTTGATTTGCGTGTCCAGCCAATGTTCCAGCCACTCGGGATCCGGGAGCCGGCTCTGGATGGTGTCGCGCGGAAACAGGGTTTTGTTGACGTGCAAGTTGGTGGGGTGCAGCGCCTGCGCAGTGCGCCGGGCGCTGGCCATCAACACACCGACGCGGGCGAAGGCGCTCTTGGCCTCCGTTCCAAAATTCTGAATCGCCCGCTTCATGTACTTGAGATAGGCACCGCCATGGCGGGCCTCATCCTGGCTGATCCGGGTATAGATGGCCTTGATAACAGGCTCGGTGTGCCATTCGCTGGCGCGGCGGTACCAGTGGTTAAGGCGGATTTCGCCGCAAAAATGCAGCATCAGGGTTTCGAGCGCAGGCGCCGGATCGAATTCGAACCGTACAGCGTGCAACTCGGCCTCCGTAGGCATCAGTTCCGGACGAAAGCGGCGCAAATACTCCATCAGAACCAGCGAGTGTTTTTGCTCTTCAAAGAACCAGATGGACATGAAGGCAGAAAAATCGCTGTCGCCCCGGTTATCACGCAAAAACATCTCGGTAGCAGGCAGCGCCGACCACTCGGTAATGGCATTCATTTTGATGGTGGTGGCTTGCTCGTCCGTAAGGCGAGTAGGATCAAACGCGTCCCAAGGGATGTCTTTCTCCATGTCCCAGCGGACAGACTCTAATTGCTTGAAAAGCTCCGGATACAGCATGGCGATCTCTCGACTTCAGACGGGATGGTACCGACGATTCTAGGGAGCACACATGTCCAGACGATGACCGTGGCCCTGCACCCATAAGCCCAGCAAGGTCTCATAACCCCACTCATGAACCAGTTATTTAATCCACCTATTCATTAAAATACCAATCAGTCACAATACAACTAAATGGTTTAAATGAAGAAAATAATGCGGTTCTTTTTCCTGTTCGTCCCAGTCATTCGTCACAGCCGCGAAAAGTCTGTGGGCAGCGCCGCGTCATGAAGGTCGCCATCGTTGGCTCCGGGATTGCAGGTCTGGGTGCCGCCCACGCCTTGCGTGGTCAGGCTGACATCACGTTGCTGGAGTCGGGTGACTATTTTGGTGGCCACACCCACACCGTGAACCTCACGCTGGACGGACCCCGCGGCCCTGTTACGCATGGCGTGGACACCGGATTTCTGGTGTTCAACGAACGCACCTATCCCCAATTGATCGCTTTGCTGGCCGACCTGGGTGTCCCCACCGCGCGCTCAGACATGTCATTTTCGGTTCAGGTTCCCGCTGCCAAGGGCCGCAAACCGCTGGAGTGGAGCGGCTCTTCGCTGAACACCGTGTTCGCCCAGCGCCGCAATTTGGTCAATCCCCGGTTTTTTCGCATGCTACGGGACGTGTTGCGCTTCAACCAGCTGGCCACCGATTTGGCCGTGGGCGGATTGGAGGCCGAATTGATGCAGCCACTGGCGAGCTTCCTGGAGCAGCATCACCTCTCGCAAGAGTTTCGGGACTGGTATTTCTTGCCCATGCTGGGGTGCATCTGGAGCTGCCCCACGGACCAGATGTTGCAGTTTCCCGTAGCGACCATGATCCGGTTTTGCCACAACCATGGCCTCATTCAGGTGACCAACCGCCCGCAGTGGTGGACTGTGGAAGGAGGCGCGCGCCAGTATGTGGAAAAAATCGTTACCCATATAGTCGACAAGCGCCTGCGCAGCCCGGTGCAGCGCATCACACGCACGACTGACGGCGTCTCTGTCGTGGTCAACGGCCAGACCGAGCACTTTGACAAGGTGGTGCTGGCCAGCCACTCCGACCAATCGCTGGCTTTGCTGGGCGATGCCACGGACGCCGAGCGCGCAACGCTGAGCGCCATCCGCTACCAGCCCAACCGGGCGGTACTGCACACTGACATCTCGGTATTGCCGGATTCCCGCCGCGCCTGGGCAGCCTGGAACTACGAACGCGCAGCCGATGCCAGCCAAGACTCTGCGCAGGTGTGCCTGCACTACCTCATCAACATGCTGCAGCCTGTGCCATTTATCCAACCGGTCGTGGTGTCCCTCAACCCGGTTCACGCGATTGACCCCGCCAAGGTGCACGGCACGTTTGACTATGCCCACCCGGTGTTCGATATAGCCGCCATTCAAGCCCAGTCGCAAGTGCCTGCGCTGCAGGGCCGACAGCACACCTATTTTTGCGGAGCATGGACCGGATACGGCTTCCATGAAGACGGCCTCAAATCCGGGCTGGACGTCGGTGCGCGTTTGCGCGTCGCGCTGACCCAAGGGGCCTGAATCGGTTCCCCATGCAAGCAAACCAATCGCAAACTGCCCCGAACCACGGCCCGCTGATCGGCTTTGGGCAGGTGCGCCACACCCGCCTGGCCCCGGTGCACAACGCCTTTGCCTATGGCACGTATTTTCTGATGCTGCCGCTGCGCAGCCTGCAAAAAAATGGCTACGGCCGCCTTGCCCACAACCGTTTTGCGCCCCTGAGTTTCTTTGACGCCGACCATGGGGACGGACGGGGTGCTTCCCAGGGCGGTGCACTGGCTTGGCTGGAAGCGCTGCTCGCGCATGAGGGAATCGACGGGGCAGACGGTGAAATCTGGCTGCACTGCTACCCGCGGGTCTGGGGCCACACTTTCAAGCCGGTGAGCTTCTGGTACTGCCACCGCGGCGACGGCACGTTGCGCGCCATTGTGGTGGAGGTGAACAACACCTTTGGCGAACGCCATTGCTACCTGCTGGATGCGCCCCGTTTTGGCGTGGAACTGCAGGCCGCCAAAGTGTTTCACGTGTCGCCATTTTGCCCAGTGGAGGGCAACTACCGCTTCCGTTTCATGGTCACGCCTGACCACACCCGCACCGTCGCCCGCATTGACTACGACAACGCGATGGGTCCGCTGATCGAGACCAGCGTCAGCGGCACCCTGGAGCCACTCACGGCCAGGACCGTGCGACGCGCCCTGTGGCGCTATCCCGCCATGACGATCGGCGTGGTGCTGCGCATTCACTGGCAGGCGATCCGGCTGTTTTTCAAGAAGACGCCCTATTTTGGCAAGCCGTCGCCCCCCACCACATTCACCACCCGTTGAACCAGCAGGCCCAAGATGAACACCACTACAGCCTCCACTTTCTCGATTCCCCAGGGCACCCCTGCCGCCGCGCGGACGGTTCTCAAACTGCTGCAGCGTCTGCGCCATGGCACGCTGAGCGTGCAGCTGCCTGACGGCTCCATGCAATGCTTTGGTCAGGGGGGATTGCCTCACGCGGCGCTGAGCCTGCACAACTGGAATGTGTTTTCAGCCGCCCTCAAATCAGGAGACATCGGCTTTGCAGAAACCTATATCGCAGGCGACTGGACCACGCCCAACCTGGTGGAGTTGCTGCGCGTTCTGGTGAAGAACCGTGCAGAAGTGGAAAGCGTGGTCTATGGCTCGTGGGCGGGTCGCTTGCTGTACCGCATCAAGCACCTGCTCAACCGCAATACACGTAGCAACAGCCAGAAGAACATCCATGCCCACTATGACCTGGGCAACGCGTTCTACCACCTGTGGCTCGACGAGACCATGAACTACTCGGCGGCCATCTTTGCGGGTGACCTGCAGCAGCCCATGGCAACGGCCCAAAAAACCAAGGTACGTCGCGCACTCGATCTCGCACAGGTCAAGACCGGTGACCGGTTGCTGGAAATTGGCTGCGGCTGGGGTGCGCTGGCGGAAATGGCCACCACCGAATTCGGCGCCTCGGTGGTGGGCGTGACCTTGAGTACCGAGCAACTCGCGTTTGCCCAAGAGCGTATGCAGCGCCTGGGTGTCTCCCACCAAGCGGATCTGCGCCTGCAGGATTACCGTGACATTGGCGACGCGCCCTTTGACGCCATTTGTTCCATTGAAATGGTCGAAGCCGTGGGCCGCGAATACTGGCCAACCTACTTTGCGTCGGTGGCCAAACTGCTCAAACCCGGGGGCCGCGCCTGCGTGCAAAGCATCGTGATTGATGATGCCCTGTTTGACCGCTATGTGGGCTCCACAGACTTCATTCAGCAGTACATTTTTCCCGGGGGCTGCCTGCCCTGCCCGCGCGAGTTCCGGCTTCAGGCCGCCGCCGCGGGGCTGGAAGTGGTGGACGACTATGCGTTCGGCCACGACTATGCCGAAACCCTGCGCCGCTGGCGCGATTCCTTCATGGCCCAGCGTGCGGCCGTTTTACAGGGCGGCTTCGACCAACGCTTCATCCTCATCTGGGAGTTCTACCTGGCCTACTGCGAGGCGGCGTTCAGTGAGGACAACATCGACGTCGTGCAGTACACCCTGCAGAAGCGCGCGGCCTGAGCCGGACCGCCACCATGACCCAACGCCGCACCCTGCTTAAAACCGGTCCTGCCGCCTGGCTGGTAGGCATGGGCTTGGGCGCATCGCTACCCAGTTCCGCGTTCGCGCAGACGCAGGCACAGGCGGCCGTGCCCGCCGAGGTGGCAGTCGAACTGCCGGGTGCGCAGTGGAGCGGTTCGGCGCGCCTGCGCTACTTCGGCTTTGATGTGTACGACGCGGTGTTGTGGACCACGCCGGGCTTTCGCGCAACCGCCTTTGCCCAACATGCGCTGGCACTGGAGTTGACTTACCTGCGCACCCTGAGCGGACGGTCCATCGCGCAGCGCTCGCTGGATGAGATGCGCCGCAGCGGCCCGATCGCCCCCGCGCAGGAGACGCGCTGGCTGGCGGCCATGCAGGAGGCCTTTCCCGACGTCAAGGCGGGCGACCGGCTGCTGGGGCTGCACAGCCCTGCAAACGGGGCACGTTTCTGGCTCAACGGCCAGGTGCGCGGGGCCGTGCGGGACCCGGACTTCAGCCGCCTGTTTTTTGGCATCTGGCTGTCCGAGTCCACCAGTGAACCCCAGCTGCGCAGCCGCCTGCTGTCGCGTGCAGCAACATGAAACCGACGGGCTCAGCTGCACAGGCGTTCACCTGGCAAGAGGGATGGCGCTACGGTCTGATGGGGTTGCCCCTGGCGTTCGTGGCCTTGCCGCTGTACGTGGTGCTACCCAATCACTACGCCCGGGAGTTGGGTGTGCCACTCGCCACCCTGGGCGCTGTGCTGCTGGGCTCGCGGCTGTTTGATGCCTTTATCGACCCCCTCATTGGCCGCTGGAGCGATCGCCTGTTTGCGCGCTCGCTGCGGGCGGTGCTGGTCTGGGCGGCGCTGGCCGCAACCCTGCTGGCTATCGGGTTTGCGCTGCTGTTTTTCCCACCCACCCGCCAGGTGCCGTTGCTGGTGATCTGGGCCACGGGTTGCCTCATGGTGACCTATGCGGCCTACAGCACGCTCAGCGTCATGCACCAGTCGTGGGGCGCCATGCTTGGCGGTGATGAGAATCAGCGCAGCCGCATCGTCGCCTGGCGCGAGGGACTGGGCCTGATGGGGGTGGTTGTTGCATCGATTACCCCGGTAGCCCTCGGCCTGCCTGCGACTACTGCTCTATTTTTTATAGCATTGGCAGCAGGCTGGTGGGCCTGGAGCCGTGCGCGCAAACCCGAGCCGGCGGGCACCCATGCGCAGCGCAGTGAAGCGTGGTCGTCGGGCCAGCCCGGCTCGGTCTGGCTGCCCTTTTCCCGGCCCGACTTTCGCGCACTGCTGGCCGTGTTTGTGGTCAATGGCATCGCCAGCGCCATACCGGCCACGCTGATTCTGTTTTTTGTGCAGGACCGCTTGCAGGCACCCGCCGCTCTAGAACCGCTGTTTCTGGGCAGCTATTTTGTGTGCGCAGCGGCCGCCATACCGGCGTGGCTGGCCTTGGTGCGGCGCATTGGTCTGGCGCGCACCTGGGGCATCGGCATGCTGCTGTCGATTGCCGTATTTGTCTTTGCCTCGCAACTGGGAACGGGTGACGTGGCCGGCTTCGTGTGGGTCTGCGCGCTCTCGGGCATGGCATTGGGCACGGACCTGGCGCTCCCCAGCGCCCTCCTGGCCGGCACCATCGCCGCCAGCGGCGACCGGGGCCGGTCGGAAGGCGCTTATTTTGGCTGGTGGAATTTCGCCACCAAACTCAACCTGGCCCTGGCAGCGGGGGTGGCGCTGCCGGTGTTGGGCTGGCTGGGCTACACGCCCGGTACGCGCGACGAGGCCGCCCTCCAGACCCTGACCTGGGCCTATTGCCTGCTGCCCTGCCTGCTCAAGATGGCTTCCGCGGGCCTTTTGTACACCCTCATCATCCGAAAGACACCATGAAAAGACGTTTGCTTCTGACAACGGCGGCCGCGGCCTCCGTACTCGCCCTGGGTGGCTGCGCCTCGCAACACATTGACAGCTATGCCAATGACAAGCCGGTGTTGGACTTGCAGGAGTATTTCAACGGCACCCTGGATGCCTACGGCGTGTTCACAGACCGTTCCGGCACCGTGGTCAAGCGCTTCACCGTGGTCATGCAGTGCAGCTGGCGAGGCAATGAAGGCGTGCTGGACGAAGACTTTCTGTATTCCGACGGCACCCGGCAAAAGCGCATCTGGCGCCTGACAAAACGGGCAGACGGACGCTATACCGGTCGTGCAGATGACGTCGTAGGGGAGGCGCAGGGCGAGAGCCGGGGCAATGCGTTTCACTGGACATACACCCTGAGCCTGCCGGTGGATGGCCGCGTCTTCGACGTGCAGTTTGACGACTGGATGTACCGCATGAGCGACAAAGTCATGCTCAACAAAGCCACGATGCGCAAGTTTGGCGTGCGCCTGGGAGAGGTCACCTTGTCGTTTACCAAACGCTAGTGCGGATAAAACATATGTTCCTGCCCCCCCTGAACCCGCCCATCACCGACTGGAACGGAAAAACCGTCTGGATTGTGGGCGCATCCACCGGCATTGGCCGCGCCACTGCGCAGGCCCTGCACGCCCGCGGCGCACGCGTGGTGGTCTCTGCACGCAAGGCCGAGGCACTGGCGGCCTTTGCGCAAAAGCACCCGGGCAGCCGCGCGCTGCCACTGGACGCGACCGACGCGGCCGCGATCCGGGCTGCGGCGGGCCAGTTGCTGGCCCAAGGACCGCTGGACTGCGTGGTCTACTGCGCAGGGCATTACCAGGCCATGCGCGCCGACGCCATGGACGTCGACGAGATGGTTCGCCATGTGGAGGTGAATTACCTGGGCGCGCTGCACCTGCTGGACGCCGTACTACCCGCCATGCTGGCGCGTGGCTCTGGCCACATCAGCTTGGTGGGCAGTGTGGCCGGCTACCGGGGTCTGCCGCAGAGTCTGGCGTATGGTCCTACGAAAGCGGCGCTGATCAATCTGGCGGAAACACTGTACCTGGATGTGCACGACAAGGGCATCGGTGTGTCCATCATTAACCCGGGCTTTGTGCAAACGCCGCTCACGGCCGACAACGCGTTCGATATGCCCGCCCTGCTGACCCCTGAACAGGCGGCGACGGCCATTGTGAACGGGTGGCAGCGCGGCGCGTTCGAGATCGATTTCCCCAAGCGCTTCACGCTCTGGCTCAAAGCCCTGCGCGTGGTGCCCAACCGGGTTTTCTTCTTTTTGATGCGGCGGGTAAAACCATGACACCAACGGCGGTGGCGCAACTGGTGGTTTTCTTTGAAAACATCAACCCGGACTCGGTGGGAACGATTAACAAGCTGTACGACCCGACCGCCCGGTTTGTCGACCCGTTCAACGATGTGCAAGGCGTGGCCGAGATCCGCCGCATCTTTGCCCACATGTTTGTAGCACTGGAGGCTCCCCGTTTCGTGGTCACCCATTCGATTACTCAGGGAAACCAATGTTTTCTAACCTGGGACTTCCACTTCCGCTTCAAGTCATTCCAGAAGGACAAGCCGCAGACCATCCACGGCGGCTCGCACCTGGTTTTTTCTGAGCAGGGACTGGTGACCTTGCACCGGGACTACTGGGACGCGGCCCAGGAACTGTATGAAAAACTGCCGCTGGTGGGCAGCCTGATGCGCTGGCTTAAAAAACGGGCGAACAGCTAAGTTCCGCCCAGCCAGTGCGCTTCAGCCCGACTGGACGCTGGGCTGAAAGTCCTGTGTGCGACGGGGCTCCCACCAGGAACGGATATTCGCAAACACGTTGCGACAGCCCGTACAGCGGTACTGACCCGTGGGCAGCAAAGCACCGCTCTCGGCGCGGTCAATGACCTGCTGGTAACTGGTGGCGCCGCATTCGCGGCATTTGTAAATGGTTTTGTAATTTGCCATGGCGTTTTGACTGTACTGGTAGTCGCGCCTTTTGTGGCAGGCAAAAATGTAAACCGATGTAAACGGCGTATCGGTTTCTAACGAGGGCGTGCGCCGCTCAGGCTGGCACGGTGTCTGCGAAACTGGCGCGCAGCATCAACTTCTCAAACAGGCGAACCAGGTTGGGGTGGTCGGTACGCCAATCCAGTTCGGGAAACCGGAAGTCCAGATAGCCCAGCGCACAGCCCACGGCAACGTCGGCCAGCGTGAGGTGGATGCCACCGCAATAAGGCTTTTCACCCAGGCCCTTGCTCATGGCTTTCACCGTAATGTCGATCTTGCCGAGTTGGCGGTCGATCCACGCCTGGCTGCGCTGCGCTTTGGTACGTCCGTCCCACGTGGCTTCCAGCCGTGCAAGCAAAGCGGCATCCAGCAGACCGTCAGCCAGCGCTTCCCAGGTTTTGATCTCGGCCCGCTCCCGGCCCACCGTAGGAATCAGTTTTCCCACCGGCGAGAGGGTGTCCAGGTATTCCACAATCACGCGCGAATCAAACAGGGCCTCCGCGCCCTCCATGATCAGGCAGGGCACCTTGCCCAGCGGATTGGATTGGGAAATCGTGGTGTCAGCAGCCCAAACGTCCTCGGTCACAAAGGCATAGTCCAGTTTTTTCTCGGCCATAACGACGCGCACTTTGCGTACGTAGGGGCTGGAGGTGGATCCGAGTAATTTCATGGGCGCTCAACTGTTGCAGGAGGGTTCATTCTATCCACTGGGGACTTTGCGGAAGCTTTTCCGGGGTGATTGGTGGCGCACAACCTACAATTGGGCCATGACTTTCTCCTCCATTTCCGCCCTTTCCCCGCTGGACGGCCGCTACGCCGCCAAGCTCGCCAATCTGCGCCCCCTCATGAGTGAACAAGGCTACATGCACCGACGGGTGCAAGTGGAAGTGGCCTGGTTCATCAAACTGAGCGACGCCGGGTTTGTCGAATTCAAGCCATTGACGCCCGGAGCGCGCACTTACTTAATGGGACTGGTGAAGAACTTCTCGGAAGCCGATGGCGAAGCCATCAAGGTGATTGAGAAGACCACGAACCATGACGTGAAGGCAGTGGAATACTGGATCAAATCCAAATTTGAAGCCCGGCCAGAGCTGCTGGCCGCGCAGGAGTTTGTGCACTTTGCGTGCACGAGCGAAGACATCAACAACACCAGCCATGCCCTGCAGCTCAAGGGCGCACGCGACCTGGTTCTGCTGCCCGCACTGGATGCGGTAATCACCAGACTGCGCACCATGGCCCACGGCTTTGCCGAGGTGCCGATGCTCAGCCGCACCCATGGCCAGACCGCCAGCCCCACGACCGTGGGCAAAGAGGTGGCCAATGTGGTCGTGCGCCTTGTGGCCGCACGCGAGAAAATCGCCGCGATCAAGATCATGGCAAAAATGAACGGCGCGGTGGGCAACTACAACGCCCACCTGTCGGCTTGGCCCGACTTTGACTGGGAAGCCTTCAGCCGCAAAGTGATCGAGACCCCCGAGCCGCTAGGCCTGGGCCTGACCTTTCAGCCCTACAGCATCCAGATTGAGCCGCACGACTACATGGCCGAGATGTTTGACGCCATCGCCCGCGCTGACACCATCCTGATCGACTGGGCCCGGGACGTGTGGGGCTATGTGTCACTGGGCTATTTCAAGCAAAAGCTGCGCGACGGCGAAGTGGGTTCGTCCACCATGCCGCACAAGGTCAATCCGATTGATTTTGAGAACGCCGAAGGCAATTTGGGCCTGGCCAATGCCCTGCTCAAGCACCTGAGCGAGAAGCTGCCGATTTCCCGCTGGCAGCGTGACCTGACCGACTCCACCGTGCTGCGCAACATGGGCGTGGCCGTGGGCTACGCCGTGCTGGCCTACCAGTCGCTGCTCACAGGCCTGAACAAGCTCGAAATCAACGAAGCCGCCATTGCTGCTGACCTCGATTCGTCCTGGGAAGTGCTGGCCGAGCCGATTCAAACCGTGATGCGCCGCTTTGGTCTGCCACAGCCCTATGAGCAGCTCAAGAAGTTCACCCGCGGCGAGCCGATGACCCGCGAGCTGATGCAGGGCTTTATTGCCAACCTGGAAATCCCGGAGGCGGAGAAACAGCGCCTGCTGGCCATGACACCGGGCAGCTACACCGGCATGGCGGCGGAGCTGGCGAAACGCGTCTGAGCCATTTGTAATGGCCCTTAAATCCACCATCTTCAAAGCCAGTCTGCAAATTGCGGACATTGACCACAGCTACTACGCCGACCACACGCTCACATTGGCCCGCCATCCCAGCGAGACCGATGAGCGCATGATGATCCGGCTGGCGGCGCTCGCCCTGCATGCCTACACCTTGCAGGAGATCTGCAACGGCGACGGCACGCTGGCGTTTGGCGCGGGGTTGTCAGACCCGGACAACCCGGATGTGTCGCTTACCGATTTCACGGGTCAGAAGCGGCTGTGGATCGAAGTGGGCCAGCCCGAAGACAAGCCGCTGGCCAAAGCCTGCAACAAAGCCGATCAGGTGCTGGTGTACTGCTTTCACCATGCCGCGGAAGTTTGGTGGAAGGGCATCGAGAACAAGCTGACCCGGCTGGACCGGCTGCAGGTCTGGCGGGTACCCACGGAAGGCTCACAGGCGCTGGCCAAACTGGCGCAGCGCAATATGCAGTTGCAGGCCACGATTCAGGAAGGCACGCTCACATTGGGCGACGCAAAAACCACGGTGGACATCGAGCCCATTCGCTGGAAATAATTGTCATTTAGGGCTCTAGCCCCCGTAGCCATTGCGCAAGCAGCTATCAATCTTATAGCGCCCTAGATAGCGGCTTGGTGCGACCTTCGGCAGCCCGCTCGGCATACTTATTGAACCGCCAGGCGGTGCCTTCCACGGTAATGCGATGCCAAGTGGCGCGCTTCTCAATCGGGTCCATTTCCAGCCAGCGCTGCACCTCGGCAAACGAGCGGCCGCAGCCCTTGCACTCTTCATCGCCTTGACTGGTCGAGCAAATGGCGATGCAAGGTGTATCGGGCGTTGCGCCATACCACTCCATCCACGCCGCAAGCGCCTGAGGCGGCATGGAGGCGGCGTCGGCTTCGGTCTCGCGCCGGTACACCAGCAAGGCGTACACCTCTGCCAGCGCGCGGGTGGGCGCAGGCAGAACCACACCGTCCGGCGAAGGTTCACGGGCACGCCAATAATTGATGGCTGCCTCAATGTCGGTGATATGGATACTGGACAAGAAATATGCCGCGAGGTGGGGAGGCGCATCTTATACCGGTTGGCATCGCTTCCCCAAAGCCCCAAACGGGCCGGGGGCATGCCGCGGGCTGTTCCAATCGAGCCCTTTACGCACGGAAACCCCCACATGGAATTTTTATCCGCCCCCTGGTGGTCGGCACTGCTGGCCATCGTCGTCATTGACCTGGTGCTCGCGGGCGACAACGCGATCGTGATCGCCCTGGCCGCGCGCAACCTGCCTGCCCCCCTCAAGAAAAAGGCCATCCTTTGGGGAACCGTGGGTGCCATCGCCGTGCGCTCGGTCATGACGCTGGGCGTCGTATGGCTGCTCAAAATTCCCGGGCTGATGCTGGTGGGAGGGCTGGGGCTGGTATGGATTGCCTACAAGCTGCTCGCGGATGAAGCCGATGGCGAGCACGATGGCCCGGTCACCACCACGTTTTGGGGTGCCATGAAAACCATCGTTGTGGCCGATGCCCTCATGGGCGTGGACAACGTGCTGGGCGTGGCCGGGGCGGCGCATGGCGCCTTTGATCTGGTGATCATCGGTCTGTTGATCAGCGTGCCGATTGTGGTGTACGGCAGTTCGGTGGTGCTGAAACTGGTGGAGCGCTTCCCGGCGATCATCCAGCTGGGCGCCGCCGTGCTGGCCCTGACGGCGGCCAAGATGATGGTCAACGAGCCGCTGCTCGACGCCGTGTTTGACGGTTCGGGCGTCCCGCAAACCGCCGCCCGTTGGGGTTTGTATGCGGTGACCATTGCGGGTGTGCTGGGCGCGGGCTGGTGGTCGCAACGGCGGCTGCGCCTGCAGCAGGCCACCCAGTAAGCGCTGCGGTGCTATTCTTGGGCCATGAAACTCATTGCCAAATGGCTGCTCAGCGCAGCCGCCCTGCTCGCCGTGGCTTATCTGTACAGCGGTGTCGAAATCAAAAGCTATTCAGCTGCGTTGATTGCGGCTTTGGTCATCGGCTTGTTCAATACGATCCTGCGGCCGATTCTGGTCGTGTTGACGCTGCCGGTGACGGTGCTGACCCTGGGCCTGTTCCTCTTCATCATCAACGCCCTGATGTTCTGGTCGGCCGCCGGTATTCTGGATGGCTTCTTCGTACGGGGCTTTGGCGCCGCACTGATTGGCTCGCTGATTTATTCGGTGCTGGGCATCGTGATTGACTCAGCGCTCCAGCGCCTGTTCCCGAACCAGTAACTCCATCTGCCGCGCGCGGGTGTCCACAATGGATGCCTCAATGTGGTCCAGCCCAGCGCCGCCTTTGCGAGCCCAGTCCTGGGCGGTTTTGAAGCGGGTGAGCGCAGCGGGGTAATCCAGTTGCGCCACATCCACTTCCGCCAGCGCCCGAATCGAACTCAAGGTGCGACCCTGTGCCGCGTAGGCGCTGGAAAGCAGTTGCCAGGCCTGTGCATCACGCGGGTGGCCTGCCACCCAGGTCTGCAGATTTTGCGTGGAGCTGGCCAACGCATCCCCCCGGGTTGACGCCTGGGCCGCCAAAAAAAGCTCGGCCCGGCTCGGGGACGCAGGTTTGCCATCCGGGTTTTGCACGAGCGCCAGCGCGCGCCCACTGTCACCCTGCGCCAGCCACAACTCGGCACCCAACAAGCGGGCCAGGCGGGTGGCGGCTGCATCGTTGCGCGTCGCGTCACGCAGCCGGGTCCACGCGCTCTGTGCATCAGTAAAGTCACGCAGCTTGATGGCGGCGAGTGTCGCGCCATACAGTGCGCCCACCTGCTGTGCCGGGGACAAACGGGTCAATTGCGCCGCATCGGCCTCCACCGTCCAGACGCGCAAGGCGTCTACGGCGGAATTGGACAGCACGCGGGCGCGGGCGGAAATCATGGCTTGGTCCAGTTCCTGCACACCCACGGGGCGCTGGGCGCCGGACGCAGACTGTGGAATGCGGGCCTGCATGTCGGCCATGCGCTCGGTGCTGAGCGGGTGGCTGCGCAGGTAGGGAAAGTTGCCCGTATCGTTCAGGCGGGAAGCCTGCTGCAGCTTCTCGAACATCGACACAAAGCCCTCGGGCGCAAAGCCAGCCTGGGTGGACACGCCAAAGCCCACACGGTCGGCCTCGCGCTCCATGTCACGCGAAAAATTGAGCTGCGTCTGGGCCGCCACCGCCTGCCCACCCACGATCATGGCATTGGCAGCGCCGGGCGATTTGCTGGCGGCCAGCGCGCCCAGAATCATCGCCCCCAGCACCCACGGAGCCATTCCGCTTTGGCGCGTCATCATGCGGGAAATGTGCCGCTGGGTCACATGGCTCAGCTCGTGCGCCAGCACGGATGCCAGCTCGTCGCGGCTGGTCACCACCGCCACCAGCCCCAGATGCAGGCCCAGGTAGCCACCCGGCAGGGCAAAGGCGTTGACGGTGCGGTCACGCCCCAGCAAGATCTCCCAGGCGTAGTTTTCATCCAGCTCAGGCGGCAGCTCGCCCCGCAGCCGCGCGGCCGCAAGCAGGGGCTGCCAGATGCCCTGCACGTATTCCATGACCACCGGGTCATCCACGTAATCGGGGTCGCGGTACAACTCCCGGGCAATGCGGTCACCCAGGCGGCGCTCGGCGCTGGCCGCCATGTCGCTGCCATCGCCCAGGTTCGGCAGGGCGGTGCTGGCGGCTCCCACGACAGGTGCCGGGGTTTGGGCCCAGCCCGCAGGTGCAGCGCAGGACGCTATGAAAATAATAGCTGCTTGCGCAATGGCTACGGGGGCTAGGGCACGATTTTTCTTAAATATAGTCAAAATTGATTTGGGCGCGTGTTGGCTTTAGTCAAACTCTTATGATGCGCCCGCTTGGGTTTGGTTTCCAGAGAGCATGGTGAAGGTCAGGTAAAGTCTGGCCATGCAAATTCTTACCCATTTTGACGCTCAGGGCCAAGCCCACATGGTAGACGTGGCCGCCAAGCCCGCTACCCACCGCATTGCCGTTGCCAGCGGCCGCATTGAGATGCAGCCTGCCACTCTGGACATGATCGAGTCCGGCAACGCCAAAAAGGGTGACGTGCTGGGCATTGCGCGCATTGCGGGCATTCAGGGCGCCAAAAAGACCAGCGACCTGATTCCCCTGTGTCATCCCATTGCGTTGACGCGCGTGGCGATGACCTTTGACGCAGTGCCTGCGACAGGCACCCAGTCGGCGCATGTAGCGTGCTCCGCTACCGCAGAAACCGTTGGGCCGACTGGGGTGGAGATGGAAGCGCTCACGGCCGTGCAGGTGGCCCTGCTCACCATTTATGACATGTGTAAGGCTGTGGACCGTGGCATGACGATCAATGATGTCAAGCTGCTGGAGAAGCACGGGGGCAAGTCGGGCAGTTTTACGAACCAGCCGCCCAGCGCGCATGCGCCTCAGGAAAAGCAGCCTTGAAGCGCTGCAGGTAGTACAGGGCCTCTTCGTCGCGCCCGAGCATCACCGCGCTTTCAATCAATTTTTCAACCACACGGGCCTCGGGCGAAAAGTGCAATAGCTGGTGCGCCATGGCGTTGATCTGCGCTGCGTTTTCTGGAGTCAGCGTGGTGGTAGTCAGTTCCGCAAACTGCACCTGGCTCTGAAACAGCCACGAGCCCCGGATTGTGTTCAGCGTGTTCTCACGATATGCCTCCGCTCGCATGCTGGGTATCCGGTATATCTGGCTGATACGCCAATAGTCCCATGCCGCATAGGCGATTATTGCTATCAATACAGTAGCTACCCACGCAGATAATACGGGGGCTAGAGGGCTAAAAGGCTTGCGCCACAGCAACCAGATGCACAAGCCCGCAGCAATCTGGAACGGTCCGTACCACAGCGGGTATTCGAGCATGCTGTGCAGCAGAATCACCGCCAAAACGCCCCATGCCAACTGGCGGGTAGCATCCGTCTCGCACCACGGCTTGGCGCGCAACACCAGCCACCCGCCTAGCCCACAGAAACCAACGGCCACAGGCACACCCAACTCCACGGCCAAGTGCAGCGGCAGGTTGTGCGCGTTGTCCAATATCTCGCAAAAGCGCTCACCGGGGTAGACCGTGATGAAGTGGGCGTAATCCAGCTCGCCCCATCCCCACCCCAACCAAGGCTTTTGGGCGATCAGATGCAACACGTTGGACCACAGAACCCGCCGGCTGCCGCAACCAGCCTCCTCCGTCAACCGCCCCAACAGACCGCCACTATTGACTCCGGTAGTCACCTCCAGCGCCCAAGGAAGCAGGATTGTCGCCACCAGGTACGCGGCCATTGCAGCGATGCTGATCGTGACCAAACGTCTTTTCCCTGGTCGGCACCACACAACCGTCAATGCAACGATCAGTACCCACTGCAGCAAACCCGTGCGTGAACTGCTGGCGGCATTGCCCAGCGCCAACAACACGACCCAAGCACCCGTGCGCAGCAACCCCCGTTTTTCAGTTTCATCCGACGGCATGGCATGCGCTGCCTGTGCCGAAACCCGCCACAGCAGCGCCAGCAGCCCGATGCTGGTAAGCGTCGCGAACTGATTGCGCTGGCGCAAATTGGCAAACGCCTCGCCCAAGCCGGTGCTGTGAACACAGGGGCTCAAGCTCTGCGCTTGGCCGAAGTACTGCAGCAGGCCGATGAACGCACTGACCAAAGCCGCCAACAGCCAACTGGCCGCCACTGTTTGCACCGTGAGCCGCGATCTGAAAAGCCAAATGGCAACGGCACAAGCCGCCGAAATCAGCCACGGCTGGACCGCGGGCGACGGGCCGCTGGCAAAAGGGCTGAGCCACGGCAAGACCAGCAAAAAGCCAAGCAAATGGCCAGGAATGTGCGCGGTTGACCGCGACACGTTCAGAAACCGTCGCCCGGTAAAAACCCTTGAATGCGCGCTTGCTTGTCAATAACGGCCACCCAGTCCTGACGCCCCCTCACCGGCAAATACAACCATTGCGCCATATCAGCACCTTTTTCAGCGGCTAGCTTGCGGGCCGCTTCTTGTTGGGTGGGCTGTTTTTCCAGGAATACCGCGATTGGCCTGGCGCGCTTTAGTGTCTTCAGGGCGGCTTCACCTTCGTAGGGCAAGTAGAACTCGGGTCGCTCTGCATAGTCACGCCCGCCTTGTATGGAGTCAAACATTACCCTCTGCTGCTCATCGCGGTCTTTAGGCTCCCGAATGGCAACCGTCACGGGCCCGCCAGTCCAGTGCGGTTGCAATGCGGCGGGGACCTCGACCAAAGATGCACCGCGCAAGTCAGGCGCGGAAATCACTTTAAAACGATCCACTTCCATCACCAAATACAAGGGGCGCGCCTGCCACACGGTGTATAGCCCATAGCCCAAGGCCGCCAACTGAATCAGCACCACCAAACCCATATCCCGCCACAACTCCGCGCGAGGCTTGGCCGGATTAAACAACACCACGGTGAGCAAAGGTCCGCACACTACGTCCACAGCAATAACTAGTAAAAAAAGTTCCCGCCCGCCTGATAGGTCACGGTAGGGGAAGGGGTACCACAAACCAAAAACCAAAACAGCCGCCATTGCAGCAATCCCCAAGCTGCACAGTAAATGAATACCTGCAACACGAAGGGCGGAAACAAATCGAAAGGGAATCTTCATAGCGGTCGGCAATGTGAGGAAAACAATAGCCAATTCTATGGCGCAAAAAAAGAGCGCCGAAGCGCTCTTTTTCATATTAGGCACAACTTAGCGGCAGATGGCCGGTGCGTATTTACCCAACAACGTACCGTTTGCGGGCGCCACAGCACTCATGCCTGCAGCCGCAAGACCTGTTACCGAAGTGCAGGCCCAATCAATAGAGCCAGTTACAGCAGTTGCCGGAACCAGTGCAACTGCCAACGGCACAGCTGCATTAGCAGCTGCAGCCGAACGAACATAAGGACTCAGAACCAAAGTATCTTGACCGGCGACAACACCCAATGCGGCAGCGCGATAAGTAATAGTAATGACACCAGTGGGCACCGTCGCAGGAGTAAGAACTGGACAGGTTACAGCACCGGCTGCGGCTTGTTCAAAACAAACAGACGCAACAAACTTACTGTTAGCGCCAGTGGATGCACCTGCTGCACCTGCTTGTGCATTCCAGGTGGTTTCTACGACTACCGCAGATGCGGCCGTCGATGAGCCATCCGCAGCAAGATCAGCTTTTGGGGTACCCGCCAAGCTCAAACCCTCAGTTACTCGTGCACGAATGGTGTAGTCTTGGTAGGCAGGCAAGGCCACCGCAGCCAAAATACCAATAATCGCCACAACGATCATCAATTCGATCAGGGTAAAACCCTTTTGCATAGAACGCTTCATTTAAAACTCCTTGGTTGAACAAAACAAAAGACTATTTAGCTTTGCAGAATGCGTGCCAGGTTCTAAAGCCCGGGAAACACCGCGAAACTGAGTCCATTTCAATAAAAAGCGACCATGCGCGGTCGCTGTAACGACATTTTTCGGCTGCAGCCCGTCCAACACGACATTTTTGTCACACCCCAAGCTGCATTCGAATCGAGCATTGTTTGGCTGTCTTCACAACGTAGAAGTTCAGCCTTTTCGCCATCGTTACATCACCTGGTTTCAATGCGTCTTGCATGGATGCTGCAGCCGACGCCATGGCTTGTGGCAGCTGTTTGGCAATTTCCTGACCTATCCCCAATACATATTTCGGCCGCATATTGAGTTGCTCCGCCATGGCGGAGATATGCCGTTGCTCCATTTCGCCTGGAATGGTGGTTCCGCCAATGTTGAACGCAAAGTTCTGCGAGAGGCCGGGGTAGATCCGCGTGCACATCAGGTCGTAAAACGGGGTCAGGCGAACGCCACCCACAGCAGCGCGAAAAAGGGAGAGGTTCTTGGCGTGGCTGTCGTTGTTGCCGGTGAAAATATTGAAAAACACCCAGGCAATCAAACGCTTCAGATTGATCGCTGGCACTGCACAATACTTTCTTATCAAATCGGCACAGTCTTTTAGGCTGGGGCCACCCTCTGCCTCATACTTTTTTTCTGAGGGAAGCGAGCTAAGTTGGCAGAGGTCGTATTGCATGATGCGCCCAACTCCACCTTCTGGCTTCAGGAATCGGTCAAACCGCTCCACCACGCAGGCACGCGTGGTCGGTTCATAGAAAACCGTGGCGGCCTCCAAGCCACAGCCAAGGGCGGTTTTCATCATGAGTGTTTCGTTGACAGCCGAGGCCCAGACTCCGTTAATGTTCCGAATGTCGGGCTTCAGAATATGAGTTGATGGACTTGTACCCACACCTAACCGGGGCACGCCATCACCAAACAGGGCAATAGTCGCCTTGTCTTGCGCGCCTGCTAATGAAATGCGGGTACCCGCGCCTTTGAGGTTGATCGCAAATGCTGACTTGGTGCGCAGTTCGCTTGCCAGTTCTGACCAGGATGTTGGCTGGTAACTTGAGGGCTGAGGCTTCTGTCCAGTGGGTAGCAGCACAAACCCGCCTGCCGTATCACCGGCAACCGCATGGAGAAGCCCGAACAGGGTGCTGGCCTTTTTTGCGGATAAGAGAAGCGTGCGCAGTTGCCCTTCGGGAAGCAGGTTTTCAAAGAATGCCGAGACGCTTGCGTCATCACTTTTACCCGCTGCCAGTTTGATGTTTGCAATCTGGATGGCCCTGCGCTGAATCCACTGCGAGGCGTATTCAAATGACAAGGGGGATGTGTCATATACATGCCCCACCAAATCATCTTCAAAGAAAACGTCCAGACTTTTTCCGGCTTCCGTCATTGCGAGCCACCCGGTTTAGGTTGAACCATAACTTCAAGGCCGAGCAGGTCCAGCAAGTCCAGCGCCATCTGGAGCTGGACAGTTGGCTTGCCTCGCTCCAAATCGCCGATAAAACGGGTTCCAGTGTTGCCCAACCCGGCGACGTCTTCCTGCTTCAGCCCCAAGTGTTGACGCTGAGCGCGCACCAAGGCACCCAAGTCAAACGTCGAGCGCACCACTTGCTTGTTAACCACAAGGTTACCGAACGGTAGTTTTTTTGAACTTTCAGCCACAAAAAACCAAGGTTGTTACCGATCGGTAATTTTAGTGTGACTGGAGCCGCGTGGCAAATTAATCTTACCGAACGGACAGAACGGTGGCCAACCTCACGACGGCAGCCGGGTTGTATCCTACATGTACCCCTGTCTACTTGATACACACCGAGCGAACCATCTTCAAATCGGTCATTCCCATCATGACTTTTTCCATGCCGTCCATCTTCAGGGTACGCATGCCACCCTCCACCGCCATGGCGAACAGCTCGGCAACCCGAGCGCGCTCCTGAATGAGCTTTTTGACGTCGTCATCCGCCACCAGTAGCTCATGCAAACCAATCCGGCCTTTGTAGCCGGTCTTGTTGCACTTGTCGCAGCCTACGGCTTTGTAAAGCTTGATCTGGCCGTCAACTCCATAGATCTGGCGCCAGCTCTCAAGCAGTTTTTTGCTCTCGCCTGCGTGGTCTTCCTTCCAGGCTTTGGAGTGGCGCAGCTCTTCGGCATATTCCGCCAGAAACAGGCGCATCTCTTCGGCATCGGGCTCATACGATTCTTTGCAGTCGCACAGTTTCTTGGCCAGCCGCTGCGCCAAAATGCCCAAGAGCGCATCCGCAAAGTTGAACGGGTCCATGCCCATGTCCATCAACCGGGTGATGGACTCGGGCGCGGAATTGGTGTGCAGCGTGGAGAACACCAGGTGGCCGGTCAACGAGGCCTCTACGCCCATTGAAACCGTCTCCTTGTCGCGCGACTCGCCCACCATGATGATGTCGGGGTCGGCCCGCAGAAACGCGCGCATGATGAGCGCAAAGTCGATGCCCGCCTTGCGGTTGATCTGCACCTGGCGCAGGCCTTTTTGGGTGATTTCAACCGGGTCTTCGGCGGTCCAGATCTTGGTGTCCGGCTTGTTCAGAAACTTCAGGATGGAGTGCAGTGTGGTGGTCTTGCCCGAGCCCGTAGGTCCACACACGTAAAACAGCCCATAAGGTTTGCTGACGGTGGCTTCCAGCCGGGACTTGTTGTGGGCAGTCAGGCCCAGTTTTTCCAGCGGAATCGGTTCGCCAGCGGCCAATATGCGCATGACGACGTCTTCCACACCACCAGACGATGGAATGGTGGCCACGCGCAGTTCAATGTCCAGCGGACCATACTTTTTGAACTTGATCTTGCCATCCTGCGGTTTGCGGCGCTCGGAAATATCCAGGTCGCACATGATCTTGAGGCGCGTGACCATGGCTTGGCGAAAGTGCGCGGGCACCTCCACATAGGGAACCAGGCTGCCGTCGATACGAAACCGGATGCCGGTCTTGAACTTGCCCGGCAAGGGTTCGATATGGATGTCGGACACCTTCTGGTGGTAGGCGTCGATGATGACCTTGTTGACAAACTTCACCAGTTCGTTGTCGGCCGCGGCAGATTCAAGCGAGTCGTCGTTGCTGCCATCGTCGATGGGACCACCGTCCATGTCGGCCAAAAGCTGGTCAATGGTGCTGCTGTCGGCTACAGCGCCAAAGAGCTGGGCCAAGGTTTCCACAAACTCGGTTTGCGTGGTCACGCGGTAGGCAAATTTGGAAATGCGCGGAAACACCTGCGGAACGATCCGCGAGCCCCGCACGGCCTCGGGATCCATGCACATGATCACCAGCCCTTCTGGCGATTCCTCCAGCGGAATCCAGCCCTGCTCCAAAATGAATTCCCGCTTGAGCGGACCATGCAGCATTTCGGATCGAATGCGTCCCGCATTGAATGGCTCGTAAGGCAAATTGAAAAAATTGGCCAATGACGGGCCAATTTGCGCGGGCTTGATTTTGTAGTGACCCGTTAGCAGGCTTTCAACTGATTTGCCTTCGTTGCGGGCATCCAGCACGCATTGGTGCAGCTCATCTTCCGTCAGCAGTCCATCGGCGACCAGCGCGTCATATTTGGTCGCTTTTTTGCGCGGACTCGCATTGGCCTCCTTGGCACGCTGGCGAATGGCGGTGGCAAGTGTCTTGCAAAGTTCTGTTACGCCGTCGACTTCTAGCTCACCGAAGGGCTCGTCGCTCTTGTTGTTGATGACCTGCAGCACACCGTGCAGTATGTCGCCTTCCAAAATCGGGGCTACCAACATCTGTCGCGTTCGGTACCCAGAGCGCTTGTCAACTTCCTTCAAAAATGTCAACGATGGATGAATTCGCTTCAAGGCCTCATCGTCATACACATCCGCGAGATTCAGCGGTGTGCGGCTGTAAGCCACGTAGCCTGCAATGCTTTGCGGCGTAATAGGTAATTTGAGGTCGCGACTGCTGTTGAGGCCGGTCTTGATCTTGGAGATGATGGCTGTGTTGTCTTCGTTGACCACATACAAGGTCAAGCGGTCGGCGTTCAGGAGCTTGCAAATGTCCTGACTGGCCTCGAGCATGATTTGCTCAAGGTTTTCTGTGTCGTGAATCCGTGCCGTGACATGGTGCAGCTGGCGATAGAAAAGCGCCTCAAAAGTCATGCCCCTCTTTTGCGAAGGCAGCTTTTGTGACTCAAAAAAGGCCTGCTCTGAAGATTGCGTGGGAGAACCAGAGGACAAGGTCGCACTCATATTTCAAACTCCTGCCCTGCGCGAAGTCTGCGAATGTCATGGGACACATGAGGCCCAGCCGGATGTGTCTGATCAAACCGTTGTACCTCCGCCATGATCAACTCAGTTTCTGCAGGCTTTGTGTGGGTAATGTAGATCGGGTAATTGTTGTTGGGCGCAATGTGGTCCAACTCATCCGCCAGCGCCGTCGGAGACAGATGCAAACTGCGCTGGGCCAGGTCCTTCTCGCGGTTGCTGAACGCGGTCTCAATCACCAGCATGGCAACGCTGAGTTGGTTGAGGCGCACCCACAACGCAGGGTTGCGCTCGGTATCTCCTGTGAAGACCCAGCACCCTCTGCCCGCGCTGATGGCAAACCCGGCTGCCGGCACGGTATGCACAGCGGGCAGGACTTCAACCAACTTGTCGTTGAACTGCAGGGTCTGACCAATAAAAATTTCATGAAAACTGATAAATGGTAGCTCCGGGCTTGGTATGCGCGTGAAGTCTGGCCAAATGACATCATTGAATATATGAGTCTTCAGCGCCGCAATGGTTCCGGCCAAGGCGTAGACCTTCAAGGGCTCCTGCCGCCGCGCGGCAATGGCATCGACCATCAATGGCAATGCGGCGACATGGTCCAGATGCGAATGGGTCAGCAATACATGGTCTATGGCACACATTTCGTCCAGAGTCAGATCGCCTACACCGGTTCCGGCGTCCAGCAAAATATCGCGGTCAATCAGGAATGAGGTGGTGCGGCAATCCCTGGCGATGGCGCCTGAGCAGCCCAATACACGAACTTTCACGACGGATGCCTCATTTGGTTTCGAAATTGGTTGCGCCGTCCCACTCAGGATCGAATGGCAGGAGTCGCATAGAGGCTACCCGTTCTCCGTAGAGTTGGTAAAGGTACTTTTTGGCATTCATGCGCATTAAATTAATTAGAAGGACCTCGGCCTGGTCCCATTTTTGGGCCCGGTATGCTTTCAGGAAGGTCGCCCAGGTCTTGAGTTCGTAGGCCATGTCCTTGTCTTGCAATTGAATGGAAGCCACGGGGAAGAATATCGAGACAGCCTGCGCCTTACCCTTTACCCGGACTCGATCGAGTTCTTGCCACACATAATCGGGCGCCAGTTGGCGTGTGGTTTCATTCACAACGATGTCAACGCCATAGATTTTGGATAGTCCCTCAAGCCGGGAACCCAGATTAACTGCGTCGCCGATGACGGTGTAGCTTCTACGGATATTGGAACCCATATCCCCCACGCACATGGTACCGGTGTTCAGGCCGATGCCGATGCCAATCTCAGGCAAGCCGCGCGCCAAGTGGTCTTCATTGATGTCGCGAACGGCATCGGCCATCTCCATCGCGGTTCTCACGCCGAGATGGGCATGCTCAGTCGTTTCTACGGGCGCCCCCCAAAATGCCATTACGCAATCGCCCATGTATTTGTCGATAGTGCCCCGGTTGGCACGAATCAGGCTTGTCAAGCGGCTGAACACCCCCGTCAGCAGCGCTTGCAACTCAATTGGCTCCATACTTTCTGACATTTGGGTGAACCCGCGCATGTCGCAAAACATCACCGTCAACTCCCGGTTGGCGGCCTGCATACTGTACCGATCGGGGTCCTTGACCATCTCATCAACCAACTCTGGGGGCACGTAGGTACCGAACAGCTTGGCCAGCTCCCTTTTGGAACGACTCTCTACAAAGTAGCCATAACTCATATTGAGTGCAAAGGCCGAAAGAACCATCGTAAGCGCAGAGGCCAGCGGCAGCACCAACCCATACGACAGGTACAGCCAGAAGTTCAAGCCAGCCAAAATCGACAATACTGCCGCACTGAGAATCACAGCCCGAAAGGCGGACAAATGGGGCAGCCCGAAGGCCAAGATGAGCCCCGCAATCGTCAGCATCACAACGTCGTACCCCAATGCGTAATCTGGCCTGAGTAGAACCTTGCCATCCAGAAAACCAGAGATCACATTGGCATGCGTTTCTACCCCTGGGTATGCCTCCCCCACTGGTGTGGCCCGCAGGTCCCATAACCCGGGGGCGGTGGTACCTACCAGAATAATCTTGCCTTTCAGGCTACCCGGGGGAACACGCTGAGCCAAAACATCTCCCGCGGAGACATAGCGGAACGATCCTCCAGCAACGCCACCGGGTCCACGAAAGGGGACCAAGGTAGCAACGCTCTCGTCCACTGGCAAAGCCAGGGTCTTGTCGCCTTGTTGAAGCACCGCTCGATCCATGCGCTGACCATTTGGAAACGAAACCCTTTCATTCGAATATCCAGGTTTCAAGCTAGGTGAACCCACTAGCGCACGGAACATCGCCAGTGCAATGGACTCGTAGTACTGAGACTGATATTCCGCAAGCAAAGGCAGAGACCGCACTACCCCATCGGCATCAGTGATTGAGTTGAAAAATCCCGCGATGGGCGCCGCCGTAGCGAGTCTTTCGATATTGGATCCATAGCCATTCCATGAGGTAGCATGGATCGTGCGACCCCGAAGCGCATCACGGGAAAGGACGGGGGCAGGCAAGACCCCGCTGGTCCGCCCATCCCGATCACTGGTCAAGTAATAGCCCAGCACAACGGGGCGGTTGGCCAGCGCCTTGGAAAAAACGCCGTCATAGTCCAAAGCCGGCTGCAACTGGCGCAGTCGTTCGGCGAAGCCGGGCTGATCTTTTAGCTCAGTACGCGCCAACTCGTTGAGCCGGGCGAGACCAGAGCTCTCGTCCGCCTCTGCAAACACCACGTCGAACCCCAACAAGGCGATTTGGTGCTGGTCAAACAACACATCAACCAATCGTCCCAACTTGTTCCGGCCCCAAGGCCAACGACCGAACTCCGCAAGGCTTTTTTCATCGATATCGACAATCACGACTCGATCGTCGATCGTTCTTGGCATGGTTGCCCGCAAACGCGCGTCATAAATGATGTCGTCCAGGCGCTGCAGCACTTCAATATGGGCAACACCGGCAATATGAAGCAGTGCGAGGATGACCGGGATCAGCGTGACCGCAATGCGGGGCCAATGCTTTGCTATTGCATTCATGTCAAGGAGAACTGACAACCTGCGCCCGGCGGAAACATCCGACGAGACACCAAACGTCAGATTTGAACAAACTGCATTTGTGTGCCTGCCAATTCGATCAGGTCCCCATTTTTCAGTGAAACCGGATCGGATCGGATCGGAGAGCCGTTCAACGTTGGATTGCCCGCCCCTTCAACATGGTGCACGACAAAGCCCCCCTGCCGCCGGGTAATTGCTGCTACGGCCACTCCAGGCTTGCCAATCGTGGTGACCACTTTAGTCAATGGGACTTCACGACCTGAAGCGGCGCCAGACAACACCTTGATGGCAGCATGGAATGCGCCCAAACCAGTCGAATCGCCCCCTCCACTGGGTGCAAACCCGGAAGGGGTCGCTACAGCCGGCGCCGCCAGAGGTTGGGACTTGAAAACCATCGTTTTATCAAAACTGTCCGCCTGACCGTCGCCGACAAACTTGATTTTGTACTTGCCAATCTCGATGGCATCGCCATTTTGCAACTGCTGCTTCTTGACAGCCTTCCCGTTCACATAGGTGCCGTTGGTGCTGTTGAGGTCTTCCAGGAATACCTCTCCACCCGTCATCTGAAGCACCGCATGCTCCCCACTGACAGCGAGGTTGTCAATCACGATATCGTTGTACGGTCTGCGCCCCAAAGTCGTACGGTCCTTCGTCAGCTGTACTTCCTTGATCACGACCTCATCGATCGAAACGATCATTTTCGGCATGATCGACTCCTTTTTCTGTAATGTATTTCTGAAAAACGCATCTGCTACTCACTTACCCAGCAATCTCGCGATTAGACCCCGCTTTTCAGGCGCCTCGCTCACTGCTACCACCAACACCGAAATATTGTCGCGACCACCGTTTGCATTGGCTGCGTCAATTAACTGAGTTGCTTTCTGTTCCAGCCCGGACTCTGCAGCAACAATTTTCTCTATCACAGAGTCTTCTACCATATCAGACAGGCCGTCTGAACACATCAGATAAATATCGCCGCTCTCGACCTGATACTCGTTGACTTCCAGCAACACCAACTCCTCTACTCCGAGTGCGCGCGTCACGAGGTTCCTGATTGAGGATGTCGCTGCTTGTTCAGGCGTGATCAGCCCCGCATCGATTTGCTCTTGAAGCAGCGAGTGGTCTTTCGTAATCTGGTCCAGCACCCCTGCGCGCAGTCGATAACAACGCGAGTCCCCGATATGGCCGATCAGCAATTTATCTTCCCGGAAGACACCAACAACCAGTGTGGTGCCCATGCCGGCGTAGTGCGCATTGGAACTGGCGGAGTTGAATATCGACAAGTTCGCATTGTCCACGCAGATCTCCATTGCGCGGCGAATTTCCCTGGACTTGGCACCAACTCCCGCTTCACTCAACCAGCGGCTGAGCTCTGACTTGATGAAAGCGGTTGCCATGCCGCTGGCAATTTCTCCGGCGTTGTATCCACCCATGCCATCCGCCAACACAGCCGTGTGAGTCGCTTCATCAAACACCACCGAATCTTCATTGTTGTCCCTGGACATACCGGGATCCGTCTTTGCGCAGAATTGATATATCATTTTTTCTCTATATTTCAGTATCTGCACGACCACCTACGGAGGCCTGATTCACCTTCCTCGCTGGTTGAAAAGACGTTTTTTCAAATTCGGCAAGCGTTGCGGGAACCGTTTCAGCAAAATGCATGGGTGGCGCTGCCTCACTGAACACCGCCGGCTTCCTTGGCTCGGCAGCCTCCACTCGCGATAGATAAGTCAACACACTATAAAGATCTGCCGCGAACAGCTCGCCACTCTGATACCTGGTTTCTGGCCTTTTGGTCAGCGCCCGCGCCACAACGTCCACCAGAATCTGCGGCAACTCCGGACGGATGCGGTACAAATCAGGCGCATCCTCGTTGGCGATTTTATACATCAACTCAGACATGGAGTCGCCACGGAACGGCAACACCCCCGCCAACATCTGAAACAGCATCACGCCTAAAGAATACAAATCGGACCGCCCGTCCACCCTTTTTCCCGCAAGTTGTTCTGGCGACATGAAGCTGGGAGTCCCCAGCACCAGACCGGTTTTGGTCTTGCTTGAATCCGTGATGCGTGCGATTCCAAAATCGGTGACTTTAACCGCATCACTTTCACGGTCGTACATGATATTGGCCGGTTTGATATCCCGGTGCACCACATTTTGCTTGTGTGCATAGGCCAACGCATCGGCCACCCGCGCCACAATACTCAGCACAACAGGAACTGGAAGCAAGTGGCCCTGCTTGCAATGCTCAGCCAAATCCCGCCCCTTGATAAACTCCATCGCGATATAAGCCAAGTCATGCTCTTCGCCAGCGTCAAAAATCGTAACGATATTCTGGTGCTGCAACCGCCCAGCCGTTTCAGCCTCCCTGAAGAATCTCTCGCGCGCATCAACCAGATCTTCCCCTGAAAACTCCTGGCTCAAAGCCAGGGTTTTTATGGCAACGACACGCCCGATTTTTGGGTCCTTGCCCAGGTACACGACACCCATGGCGCCCTTGCCCAACTCTTTTTCAACCTGGTAACGGCCCAGCATCGGTTTTTCCACCGCCCCACCTTCGAGCAACAGGGTCCCGCCAGAATTGCCTGTGGCGCCACCCAGCATCACCGTTTCCGAAAGATTTCTGGCCCGGCTGACCTTCGTTTTGATGTCCTTGTAGTCCTTGTCAAAGGCCGCCATATGCAAATAAACGGCTTCGGCTTTGTTGAACTGCCGTTTTCGCTCGAAATCAAGTGCGAGGTTGTATAAATTGCCCATCACCGAGTCATTCATTGGCACCCGACGGAACCGGTCGAAAGCCATATCGAATTGGCCTTGCCCCTGCAGTGCCAAACCCATCATGCGATTGGTTTCTGCCGACTCTTCATCGGCTTGAACCTTACCCGCCTCAGTCATCAAGAACCGTTTGGTCGTCAACGCCAAGTGACCCAATACCAGTACCGCAGCCGGAAATACAAGCTTCAGCCAAATCGCTACTGCAGAGAGCAGGCCAAACTCCACTGCCATCAGTGCGGCGAAGAAGGTCAAAGTCAAAGTTGCAGCCATACCGGCAGAAAGCCGCGGCAACGCTGCAATCACGTACAGAGAAACCAACACGAAGACGGCCAAAGTGGCCCATACGCCCCACGGGGGTTGCACAATAAAATGCTCGTTCAGAATGCTGGAGGTAATGTGGGCTATGGTTTCTGCTGGCGAAAGGGCGGCATTGCCAGGAACTGGAAACTGGACCCCGACGCCCGCAGCCGTCGCGCCAATGATGACAATCTTGTCTGCGTATTTGGAGGCCGGGATCTTTCCGGACAATACGTCGTAAAACGAATCAACAGCGAAGGCCGGCTTGTTGTCGCGTCCTTTGTAGAACTGAGGCAGCATCAGTGCTGAATCATCCGTCTTGACGCGCAACTTGCCAATTTGCACTGACTCGCCAACGTTGAGTTGAACATCTGCCGAAGACAAATTCAGGCTCTTGATTGCGGCGAGCAATGCAATGGAGGGGACCGCTTTGCCGTAGTAGTTGACCAATAACGGCTCCGCGCGTACGGCTCCGTCCACATCAGGAAACTGATTCAGGTGGCCGATGCCCGCAGCCGCACTGCCAAGCAACTCGATCGGTTGCTGACCCCGCGAAGCTGGTACCGAAAATCCTTTGGGATCTTCAAGCGTACTTCTTAACGCAAAGCCAGGAAGCAGTGTGTCTGGGTTGCCCTGTTGTTCCCCAAGGGTAAAAACAGACGGGAGCAGGACATTGCCCGCATCTTTGAGACTGGCGGCCAGGATAGCGTCTGTGTCCAGCGCCGTCTCGGCCTCCGAAACCAGTTTTGCCAACTCTGCGGTTTGCAGTACACCATCAGCCGGATTTCCGATTGCCGCTTTGATTTTTCGTATGTAGACCAAGCCGGGGTCTATTTGGGGCTCGAAGAAAAAAGCAGTATGGACAATCGTTTTGGCCTTGGCCTTGGCCAGTTGATCTATAAGCTTGGCGTGAATGTCCCGCGACCACGGCCACCGACCGATGTTGGCAATACTCTGGTCATCAATGGCAATAACAGCAATGCGGTCGGAGGGCTGTCGGGATGTACTGGTGCTGGCAAAGTCATAGTACCGACGCTCCAGGGTCCCAATGAAGTCGGTTGCGAGGTGCAACCCGATGGCCGCAACCACAATTGCCACTCCGGCGAACCAATCGGCCCTCCAGAAGGACCCCGATTTAGAAGTAGTTTTCGCCACCGTCCAACCCTAACCCTAATTTGCAGCTGCGTGCACTTCGCGACGCTCGCCGATGACAACCCCCGACCAACTGGACGAGCCGAGGGCCCACGTTATCAGATGCCGTTGTTGTCGACAAGGCACTTCTTCATAAAACGACATTATTCATTGGGCAACCGTTCAAGCCGCAGGTTTCGCGCGACTTCTAAGCATCACCCCAGCGCCCAGAACAAACAATGCACCGATCAGACCCAAGCCATAGCTCCACACGGCTACTTGGGGAACCCAGTCACGCACGGCCGGGTCCGTGTGCGCCATGGTTCCTGCGATCCAGCCTAGCAGCATTCCCCCAATGGTGATGATCGCGGGAAAACGGTCCATGAGTTTGAGCACCAGTTGGCTCCCCCAAATAATGATGGGAACGCTGACCAGAAGACCGAAAATAACCAAGGGCAACTGGTGTTCGCCACCCGCACCTGTCGCAGCACCGGCAATGGCAATGACGTTGTCAATACTCATGACCAGATCAGCAATGATGACGGTTTTGACAGCAGCCCAGAGCTTGTCGCTGCCTTGAATGCTGGAATGCTCATCGTCGTCTTGCGGGGCGAGTAGCTTGACGCCAATCCACAACAGCAAGGCCGCACCGACGAGCTTCAAGTAGGGCACTTGCAGCAGCGTGAGGGCAAAAGCGATGAGGACGACCCGGAGAACAATCGCGCCTGCGGTTCCCCACAAAATTCCTTTGAGGCGCAGGTTAGCGGGCAACTGACGGCAAGCCAACGCGATCACAACGGCGTTGTCCCCCCCCAGCAAGACGTCAATCACGATGATCTGGCCCACGGCCACCCAAAAATGGGCGGTAAGAAATTCTTCCATGATGACTCTCCGAACGGATACGCCCGCAAAAAGCGTTGCGCCAAAAACAAAACCGGATTTCTCTCAGGAAATCCGGTTTTGCATTATGGCCGCTGGCCACGACAGCACCCCCAAGAGGTACTGGCGTGCAGGGTGGTTTACAGCAACGCTTTGAGCAACTTCGCCATTTCGGAAGGATTGCGTGTGATCGTGAATCCGCACTCTTCCATCACCGCCAGCTTGGCATCGGCCGTATCGGCACCACCAGAGATCAGCGCGCCAGCATGGCCCATGCGCTTGCCCGCAGGAGCCGTCACCCCGGCGATGAAGCCGACGATGGGTTTCTTCATGTTGAGCTTGCACCAGCGCGCGGCTTCGGCTTCATCCGGTCCACCGATTTCACCAATCATGATGACGGCATCGGTATCAGGATCGTCATTGAAAGCACGCATCACATCAATGTGCTTCAGGCCATTGATGGGGTCCCCACCAATACCGACCGCAGTCGACTGGCCCAGACCGATTTCGGTCAATTGCGCCACGGCTTCATACGTCAGCGTGCCGGAGCGGCTCACCACACCAATGCGACCCTTGCGGTGAATGTGACCGGGCATGATGCCGATCTTGATTTCATCGGGCGTGATCAGGCCAGGGCAGTTAGGTCCCAGCAACAAGGTCTTCTTGCCGCCAGCCGCTTCTTTGGCCCGCATGCGGTTGCGCACTTCCAGCATGTCCCGAACGGGGATGCCTTCGGTAATGCAGATAGCCAGGTCCAAGTCGGCTTCAACGGCTTCCCAGATCGCCGCAGCGGCGCCAGCCGGTGGCACGTAGATAACCGACACCGTGGCACCGGTCTCGGATGCTGCTTCCTTGACGGATGCGTAGATTGGAATATTGAAAATCGACTCGCCGGCCTTCTTGGGGTTCACACCCGCAACAAAGCACTCTTTGCCGTTGGCATATTCCTGGCACTTCTCGGTGTGGAACTGACCGGTTTTGCCGGTAATGCCCTGGGTGATAACGCGCGTGTCTTTATTGATATAGATCGACATTTTGATTAACCTTTCACCGCTTTAACGGCTGCCTGCGCAGCTTCTGCCATGGTGTCCACCGAGATGATGGGCAGACCGCTTTCCGCCAGCATCTTCTTGCCCAGGTCCTCGTTGGTGCCTTTCATGCGCACGACCAGGGGAACATTCAGGTTGGTGGCTTTGCACGCAGTGATGACACCGGTTGCAATGGTGTCGCACTTCATGATGCCGCCGAAGATATTGACCAGAATGGCCTTGACCTTGGGGTTCTTCAACATGATCTTGAACGCTTCCGTGACCTTCTCGGGGGTCGCACCGCCACCCACGTCGAGGAAGTTGGCTGGCTCGGCGCCAAACAGCTTGATGGTGTCCATCGTGGCCATGGCCAGACCGGCACCGTTGACCAGGCAGCCAATGTTGCCGTCGAGGCTGATGTAAGCCAGATCAAACTTGCTGGCTTCTACTTCGGCGGGGTCTTCTTCATCCAGATCGCGGAACGCCACGATTTCAGGATGACGGAACAGCGCGTTGGCGTCAAAGTTGAACTTGGCATCGATTGCCTTGATGTTGCCATTGCCTTCGAGGATCAGCGGGTTGATTTCAACCAGCGATGCATCGGTATCCATGTAGACCTTGTACAGCTTTTGCAGTACGTCTACGGCTTGCGCGGTGGAGCCCGCAGGCACGCCAATGCTGTCTGCCAGCATTTTGGCTTGCGCGTCGGTCAGGCCGGTCGCAGGATCGACGAATTCAGTGATGATTTTCTCGGGGGTGGAATGGGCCACTTCCTCGATGTCCATGCCGCCCTCGGACGAGACGATGAACGCCACTCGCTGGGTGGCCCGGTCGGTCACTGCCGAGACGTAATATTCTTTTTTGATGTCGGCGCCGTCTTCGATCAGCAAGCGACGAACCTTCTGGCCTTCGGGGCCCGTCTGGTGAGTGATCAACTGCATGCCGAGAATCTCGCCCGCCAGCTTTCTGACTTCTTCCACCGAGCGGGCCAGCTTGACGCCACCGCCCTTGCCACGGCCACCAGCGTGGATTTGCGCCTTGACCACCCAGACTGGGCCGCCCAGCTTCTGTGCGGCTTCAACGGCCTCCTGGACGGTGAAGGCAGGGATGCCACGGGGCACCGGCACACCGGCTTGGCGCAAGATTTCCTTGCCCTGGTATTCGTGAATTTTCATAAAGTCTCTTTTCGAGCTGGAAAAATTTCTCCATGCCGCACAACAGATGTTGCACGGTGCATGGGGCGGGAAACAGTCGTTTCGGAATGTATCATGTTGCGATGCGTCAAACTTGTCGCTCGCTTACAGCGAGCAGCTTTGCAGCAATTCGCTCCCCTCTCCTGGCTCGTGTGATTGGTAACCCATATGAAAAAAATATTTATTGATGGCGAAGCCGGTACCACCGGGCTGCAGATCCGTGAGCGCCTGCAAAACATGCCAGGCGTGGAGCTCATCAGCATTGCGCCGGAGTTGCGCAAGGATGCGGCGGCGAAGCAGGCGTTGATGGCGCTGGCCGACCTGGTGGTGCTGTGCCTGCATGATGATGCGGCTGTTGAATCGGTGGCCATGATTGACGCGATCGAAAAACAGACCGGAAAGCCTGGGCCGCGCATCATTGATGCCTCCACCGCCCACCGCACCGCTTCCGGTTGGGTCTATGGTTTTCCTGAACTCGCCGCATCCCAGCGCGCGGCAGTCGCGCAGGCACGCCGGGTGGCCAACCCGGGCTGCTATGCCACTGGCGCCATTGCACTTATCCGCCCGCTGGTGGATGCAGGGCTGCTACCGGTTGATTTTCCGGTTTGCCTGCCGTCGATCAGCGGCTACTCGGGTGGCGGACGGCCCATGATTGAAGCCTACGAGGCGGGTGAGGCACCGGCAATGGAGCTGTACGGATTGGGTCTCAAGCACAAGCACATTCCCGAAATCATGTGCTACACCGGGCTTACACGGCGTCCTTTGTTTGTTCCCTCGGTTGGCAACTTCCGCCAGGGCATGCTGGTGCAGTTGCCACTGCATCTGGATACGCTGCCGGGTCAACCAACCGCACGGGATTTGCATGATGCGCTGGCACGCCATTACGCGGGCAGCGAATGGGTGACCGTGGAGCCGGCCACAGCCGACCAGAAACTCGACGCGGTTGCCTTGGCCGACACCAACAAAATGGAACTGCGGGTTTTTGCCAATGACGCCCGGGCCGATGGCTTCGCCCATGCGGTTTTGGTAGCGCGACTCGACAACCTGGGCAAAGGGGCTTCAGGCGCTGCGGTGCAGAACCTGAAACTCATGCTGGACATCTAATCTTCATCCGATCCTGCCACCACCTTGTGAATGGCATCGCCGCCAAAACCCCGGCTGGCCAGAAAGCGCATCTGCTTGCCGCGCTCGGCCGCATCAGTAGGTGGAACTCCAAATTTTTTGCGCCAGACCTCACGGGCCCGATCGACCTCGGTAGCCCGTAATTGCTCCACTGCCTGGTCCACCGTCTCACGGTCCAGCCCCTTGCTTTGCAACTCTTGACGAATCCGTGAAGTACCCAGCTTGGCTGAGCGGCGGTGGAGTACGGACGCCACCACCCGTTGCTCGCTGATAAATCCTTTGGCCTGCAATTCGTCCAGCGCTTTGGTGAGGGCACCCGGTTCTTCCTCAAACTCGGCCAGCTTGCGCTCCAGCTCAGCGCGCGAATATTCGCGTCCACTGAGCAGGCGCAGGGCACGGCCTTTGAGAGAGATAGGGGCTATAGCCATCGCGGTACGTGTTACAGGAGACAGGTTTTTGCTATTGTTTCAATAGCTGCTTACGCAGCATCCACGGGGGCTAGTGCCTTCTTTCCACCTGTTTTCACCTTGACTTCTGGCTCTGGGGCACCGGGCAACAAAGGAATGCCCAGCGACGCGCGCACCTTGTTTTCAATCTCGGTCGAGAGCGCCGGGTTTTCGCGCAGGAATTCGCGCGCGTTGTCGCGGCCCTGGCCGATTTTTTCGCCGTTGTAGGCATACCAGGCGCCGGATTTGTCCAGAATATTGGCCGTCACCCCCATGTCGATGATCTCGCCGTGTCGGCTGATACCTTCGCCAAACAGGATGTCGAACTCCGCCGTTTTGAACGGGGATGCCACCTTGTTCTTGACCACTTTGACCTTGGTCTCGTTGCCAATGGCCTCGTCGCCCTTCTTGATAGTTCCGGTGCGGCGAATGTCCAGCCGCACCGAGGCGTAAAACTTCAGCGCATTGCCGCCCGTGGTGGTTTCAGGCGATCCAAACATCACACCAATCTTCATGCGGATCTGGTTGATGAAAATGACGGTGCAGTTGGTCTTTTTGATGTGGGCGGTGAGCTTGCGCAGCGCCTGGCTCATCAGGCGGGCTTGCAGGCCGGGCAATGAATCGCCCATTTCGCCTTCCAGCTCGGCTTTGGGCGTCAATGCGGCCACCGAATCAACCACAATCAGGTCCACGGCGCCCGAGCGCACCAGGCTGTCTACAATTTCCAGGGCCTGCTCCCCGGTGTCAGGCTGGCTGATCAGCAAGTCTTGCAGATTGACGCCGAGTTTTTGGGCGTATTGAATGTCCAGCGCATGCTCGGCATCCACAAAGGCGCACTGGCCGCCAATCTTCTGCATTTCGGCAATCACTTGCAGCGTGAGCGTGGTTTTACCCGACGACTCCGGGCCGTAGATTTCGACCACCCGACCGCGGGGGAGGCCGCCAACGCCAAGGGCGATGTCCAGACCCAGTGAACCAGTGGACACGACCTGGATGTCTTCAATCACCTCGCCTTCGCCCAGCCGCATGATGGTACCTTTGCCGAACTGCTTTTCGATCTGCGCCAGCGCCACTTGCAGGGCTTTGGCTTTTTCACTGTTGGCGCCGTTGGTGTTGTTGACGTTGGCTTGGGCTTTGACGGGTGCGTCCATAAAAATCTCCTTAAGAATCCATAGTGGGGCGCATGGCAGTCAGTGGGGTTAATCACAGGCTGGATGCTTGAACAGTAGTCTAAATGCGATCTTAAAACCCACAAACACTTTTTTTAGTCAGTTTGTATTACTATTCGCAGATGACTGAATTGCACTCGCACGACCGCTGGCGCAGCGCCCACACCGGACATTGGTTGCGTCTGGCACTGGCGCGTTTCGATGCGCGGGTCTTGGCCCTCATGGCCCACCATCCCGGCGTGCCGCTGGGGCTCTCCAATCTGGCCGCTCGCGGTCAGGTCGGTGCCGCGCACTTGCACATTACCCGCCATCTGGCGCTGGAGGGATCCCGGCTGACCGCCCTGGCACAGAGCGCCGGCATGACCAAACAGGCCATGGGCACACTGGTCAACCAGTGCGAGGCGTGGGGCATGATCACCCGGGAAAACGACCCGCACGATGCACGGGCACGCCAGGTGCGCTTTACCCCTATCGGCCATGCCTGGCTGGCGGCCTACCAGGACGCAGTGGCCCAGGCCGAAGCGGAAATGCGGCAGGCAGTGGGCGACGAAGTGGCTGCCGTAATTGCCATTGGACTGGAGGCCTACAGCGGTGAATAAATTCATGCGCGAAGCAGGGCAATACCCTAGAGCAGCGCACACCGGCCAAGCCTAGAATGATATAAAACGCCCAAACCAATCGGGCGTAAAAAACAAGGAGCAGACATGCGAATTTTGATCGCCGAAGACGACCAGGTGCTGGCCGATGGTTTGCTGCGTGCACTGCGCAGCGCCGGTGCCGCAGTCGACCATGTAGCCAGTGGCTCCGAGGCCGATGCCGCATTGATGACGAATACCGAGTTCGACCTGCTTATCCTCGATCTGGGCCTGCCCAAGATGCACGGCCTGGAAGTGCTGAAGAAACTGCGGGCGCGCGGCTCCTCGTTGCCGGTTCTGATTCTTACTGCCGCCGATGCAGTCGACGAGCGTGTCAAAGGACTGGATTACGGCGCCGACGATTACATGGCCAAACCCTTCAGCCTGCAGGAGCTCGAAGCCCGCGTGCGCGCCCTGGTGCGCCGTGGCATGGGTGCCGCCAGCAGCAATATCAAGCACGGTCCCCTGATCTATGACCAGGCGGGACGCGTGGCTACGATCGACGGCAAGATGGTCGAGTTGTCTGCCCGCGAACTGGGTTTGCTCGAAGTCCTGCTTCAGCGCGCTGGCCGCCTGGTGAGCAAGGATCAGCTGGTGGAACGCCTGTGCGAATGGGGCGAAGAGGTGAGCAACAACGCCATTGAGGTCTACATCCACCGGCTGCGCAAGAAGATTGAAAAAGGGCCCATTCGTATCGCAACGGTTCGCGGTTTGGGCTACTGTCTGGAAAAAATTCCTGGATGAAGATTTTCCAGCGTGAGCAACGCAGCCTGTTCGGAGAGATTCTGGACTGGATGCTCACGCCCTTGTTGTTGTTATGGCCCGTCAGCCTGGTGCTCACCTGGCTGGTCGCCCAGGGCATTGCGGGCAAGCCCTTTGACAGGGCCCTGGAGTACAACGTGGGCGCGTTGGCGCAGTTGGTAACCGTGAATCACAACCGCGCCCAGTTTGTGCTCCCGCTGCCAGCGCGCGAACTGCTGCGCGCCGATGATGCTGACACCGTGTACTACCAGGTGCTGGGCGCATCCGGCGAATACCTGAGCGGTGAAAAGAATCTGCCCCAGCCACCGGAGGACGAAAAAATTGTCTCGGGCGAGGTCCGTATGCGGGACGACGAATTCCGCGGCGTGGGCATCAAAGTTGCCTACACCTGGGTGAAGCTGGAGTTGCCCAACAGCAAGCCTGCGCTTGTCCAGGTGGCTGAAACGATGGACAAGCGCTCGGTGCTGGCGACCGAAATTGTCAAAGGTGTGATGCTGCCGCAGTTTGTGGTTTTACCATTGGCCGTCTTGCTGGTGTGGCTGGCGCTGGTGCAGGCGATCAAACCGCTCAATCACCTGGAAGAGCGCATTCGGGCGCGCAGCCCGGATGACCTGAGCCCTCTGGACGTGGAGGCCGTTCCCCTGGAGGTGGCACCGCTGGTGTCCTCCGTCAACGACCTGCTCTTGCGGCTCACCGACTCTATTGCCACCCAGAAACGCTTCCTGGCAGATGCCGCGCACCAGCTGAAAACACCGCTCGCAGGCCTGCGTATGCAGGCCGACCTGGCACAGCGCGAAGACGCCAGCGCCGAAGACCTGAAACAATCCCTGCGCCAAATCGGTCGCTCCAGCATCCGTGCCACCCACACAGTCAACCAGTTGCTGGCGCTCGCGCGGGCGGAGAGTAGCGGTGCGGTGCTCAGCCACCAGACCTGCGATCTGGCCCGTCTCACCATGGAAGTCGTTCGCGACTGCGTTCCACGAGCCATGGACAAGCAGATTGACGTCGGCTACGAAGGCGCCCAGCCAGGTGCCGAAGGCATCACCCTGCAGGGCAACCCCACGCTACTCAAGGAAATGGTGCGCAACCTGATGGACAACGCCATCAACTACACCCCGTCCAATGCCGACAAACCCGGCGTCATCACCGCACGGGTGCTGATTGACCCCTTCAGCAAAGTGCTGGTACTGCAGGTGGAAGACTCCGGTCCGGGGATACCGGCCTCCGAGCGAGAACTGGTGTTCCAGCCGTTCTACCGGGTACTCGGCACAGAAGCTGACGGCTCAGGACTGGGTTTGCCCATCGTGCTGGAAATTGCACGCCAGCACAACGCCAGCGTCACGGTGGACGACAACCGCCCCGGGCAACAGCCACCAGGCACCTGTTTCACCGTGCGATTTGCCGGTGATCCCTCCGAAGCCTGAAGAACCTCCTCGCCCTAATTGCAGCGCTTGAAGTCCTTGCCCGCCAGGGCGGGCTTGATCTCATTGAGACGGATTTTGAGGGCCTCAGTAGCCTCAGGCAGCATCAACCGCGCGCTGCGGCCCTCTTGACGCTCCTGAACCACTTTCGCCGTGCGAATGCCGCGGGGGCTCAACCGCCCAAGTTCAGCTAAAGCCGCCTCTTGCGTATCGAATCCACCCAGCGACAGGCCAGGCTCCAGCGCAGGATTCTTCAGGCCCTGTGGCGCGAGGCCCAGGGCCGACAGCTCATTGCGCTTCTTGTTCAGCGCCTCTGCATTGGCAAACTTGCCCATGTAGACGATCCAGTGCGCCGGCTCCACGACAGAATCGAGCGTCCAGGAACCCGGGGGCAGGCTGGCCTCCAGCGCAAGGCGCAGCGCAGCGGTCTGCGTCTCATCAAAAGGACCGGCTTGCAAGCATTCTTTGGGCGTCAGATCTGCTTGTATCTGTGTCTCGATCTGCTTGAGCTCGCCTGCTGACAACACGCGCAGCGCCTCGGGTTTGATCTGCTGTGCGAGGCGTTGCGGTTCGCGCTGCTGTGCTGGCGCAAACCCATATGCCCGCAGCAAACCTTCGCTCCAAGCGAAGTAGGCCCCATTGGCCAGAATCAGTATCAGTACAAGCAGTCGCAACATGGGTTCAGATCAAGGGGCGGGCCGCACGCTGACCTCGGCACTGGTTATTTTTTTCAAGCCATTTTCAGTATGCACCAGCATGGCACCCGTCGCGTCCACTCCACGGGCGACGCCAGTCAGGCCATCGCTGCACTGGACAGTTTTTCCATAAAAAACGTCACGGGCATGAAACGCGGCTCTGAGGGGCGCAAAACCCTGCACTTCAAAACGCTGTATGGCCCGCACCAGAGCCGGAACCACGCACTCCAGCACCGCTGGAGCATCAAGGCCGGGCAATACCTCGGACAAAGCCGCAGGCGGCGTGCTCAGCCCTTGCCCGTCCCTTGGCGCGATATTGATACCCACGCCGATAACGGCATAGCGCACATCCCCCACGCTGGCCGTCTCGATCAGGATTCCAGCCAGCTTGCGCTCCTGCAACCACACGTCGTTAGGCCATTTGAGTTGCAGTGCCGGGTGCAGGCTCTCCACCACCGACAACCCGACCGCCAGCGACAGGCCAGACCAGTCGTCCGGCTTCAAGGGCAAACCCAATGAAAAAGTAAGGGATGGCAATGCCCCGGCCGCAGGCGGCACGTCTGTGCTGCTGTACCAGGTGCGCCCCATTCGGCCACGGCCCGCACTTTGGCGCTCCGCCACCAGCAGCACGGGCTCCAGTTGTCCCGCCCGGGCCCGGCGCATCAGCTCAGTGTTGGTGGAGTCGATTTCAGGCAACACTTCCACAGTGAAATGCGGTAACAGGGGTGAGACCGCTTCCCAGATCGCCTCAGCAGGCCAGCGAATCGCCATTTCAGGCTTTGGTGCGGCGTTTGGGTGCCAGCAGGGTGCCGCGACAGGTCTTGGCACCACACCAGCAGGGGTACTCGGCCTTGAGCTTGGGCGTATAGCGCTCGTCGATGATCAAACCGTAGTCGTAGTTGAGCTCTTCACCCGCCTTGATGTTGCGCAACGCCTTGATGAACACGCGCCCGCCTTCTTCATCGGCCTCGCAATTGGCATCACACGAATGGTTGATCCAGCGCGAGGAGTTGCCGCCGAACAGCGCATCAATCACGTGGTCTTCATCAATGTGGAAGTAAAACGTGTGATTCGGGTCCTTGGGGTCGTGCGGGTGGCGACGCTGCGCTTCGGGCCAGCTGATGATTTCACCCACATACTCGATGATGGTTTCGCCCTCGGCGATATCCTGCACGGCAAAGACACCCTTGCCATGCACGCCCGAGCGCCGGGTCTGGATGCGGCGTGAATCGGAAGCCTTGGGGGAAATTTCAGGTTTTTTGGCCACGGCTCAAAAATTTGGTATGGTGAATCGTATGGGCGCACATGCGTGCGCCTGCGTGTGTGGGCGCGCACCTGCGCGCACGCGAGAACTGGATTGTAGTCAGATGAAAACACTGGTCATTGCCGAGAAGCCTTCCGTCGCACAAGACATCGTGCGCGCACTCACGCCTACCGCGGGCAAATTCGAGAAGCACGACGAGTACTTTGAGAGCGACACGTACGTCGTGTCCAGCGCCGTGGGACACCTGGTAGAGATTCAGGCACCCGAAGAATTTGATGTCAAGCGTGGCAAGTGGAGCTTTGCCAACCTGCCGGTGATTCCGCCCCACTTTGACCTCAAGCCGGTAGACAAAACCAAGACCCGCCTGAACGCCGTGGTCAAACTGGCCAAGCGCAAGGATGTAGACAAAATCATCAACGCCTGCGATGCGGGCCGCGAGGGCGAGCTGATCTTCCGCCTGATCGAGCAGTACGCCGGTGGCGCCAAACCGCTGGGCAAGCCGGTCTCGCGGCTGTGGCTGCAGTCCATGACGCCGCAGGCCATTCGTGACGGCTTTGGCGCCCTGCGCACCAATGCGCAGATGCAGCCGCTGGCCGATGCCGCGCGTTGCCGCTCCGAGGCCGACTGGCTGGTGGGCATCAACGGCACGCGGGCCATGACGGCCTTCAACTCGCGCGATGGCGGCTTCTTTCTGACCACCGTCGGTCGGGTGCAGACGCCCACGCTCTCGGTGGTAGTGGAGCGCGAAGAACAAATCCGCAAATTCATCAGCCGCGACTACTGGGAAATTCACGCCAGCTTTGGCGCGCAGGCCGGTGAGTACGCTGCCAAATGGTTCAACCCCCAGCACAAAAAGGATGCCGAGGACGGCGAGAAGAAGGCCGATCGCGTCTGGACCCAGCGCGACGCCCAGGCCATTGCCGACGCCGTGCGCGGCCAGCTGGCCACGGTGACGGAAGAAAGCAAACCCACGTCGCAGGCGTCGCCCCTGTTGTTTGACCTCACCTCTTTGCAGCGCGAGGCCAACGGGAAATTCGGCTTCAGTGCAAAGACCACGCTGTCCATTGCGCAGAGCCTGTACGAACGCCACAAGGCCCTGACCTATCCGCGTACCGACTCCCGCAATCTGCCGGAAGACTATGTGCCGGTGGTCAAGGAAACCTTGCAGATGCTGGCCGATAGCGGCATGAAGCACCTGGCGCCACACGCAGCCACCGCCATCAAGGGCGGCTACGTGAAGCCCACCAAGCGCGTGTTTGACAACGCCAAGGTGAGTGATCACTTTGCCATCATCCCGACGCTGCAAGCCCCCAGTGGCCTGAGTGAGGCCGAGCAAAAGGTGTACGACCTGGTGGTGCGCCGTTTTCTGGCGGTGTTTTTCCCAAGCGCTGAATACCAGGTCACCACCCGCATCACCACCGCCGTTGGCCACAACTTCAAGACCGAAGGCAAAGTGCTGGTCAAGCCGGGTTGGCTGGCCATCTACGGCAAGGAAGCCGCTGACGAAGTGGCCGATGCCAAAGACGGCGACAAGGGCCAGAGCCTGGTCCCTGTGCAGCCCGGAGAAAAGGTCAAGACCGAAACCGTGGACGCCAAAGGCCTCAAAACCCGCCCCCCGGCACGTTACTCGGAAGCCACGCTCCTGGGCGCCATGGAAGGTGCCGGCAAGACCGTAGAAGACGACGAATTGCGCGAAGCCATGCAGGAGAAAGGGCTGGGCACACCGGCCACCCGCGCCGCCACGATTGAGGGCCTGATTTCCGAGAAATACATGCTGCGCGAGGGCCGCGAACTGATACCCACCGCCAAGGCATTCCAGCTCATGACGCTGCTGCGAGGCCTGGGGGTGGAAGAGCTTTCCAAAGCCGAACTTACGGGCGAATGGGAGTACAAACTCAACCAGATGGAACACGGCAAGCTGCGCCGCGAAACCTTCATGGCCGAGATCGCCTCCATGACCGAGCGCATGGTCAAGAAGGCCAAAGAGTACGACCGCGACACGATTCCCGGTGACTACGCCACACTGACTGCACCGTGCCCCAACTGTGGTGGCATCGTCAAGGAAAACTACCGGCGCTACACCTGCACGGGCAAGACCGGCACGGAAGAAGGCTGCGGCTTTTCATTCGGCAAAACGCCCGCCGGACGCACCTTTGAAGTGGCCGAGGTGGAGCAGTTTCTGCGCGACAAGAAGATCGGTCCACTGGAGGGTTTTCGCTCCAAGGCTGGCTGGCCCTTCACGGCAGAGATGGTCATCAAGTTCGACGATGAGACCAAAAACTACAAGCTCGAATTCGACTTTGGCGACGACAAAAAGGGCGAAGAAAGCGGCGAGATCATCGACTTCTCGGCCCAGGAATCGTTGGGCAAATGCCCCAAATGCGGCGCTGGAACGGGTAATGCCGCAGGCGGCATGGTTTTCGAGCACGGCAAGAACTATGTGTGCGACAAGTCGGTGCCCACCCTGGCCCAGCCCACCCCCACATGCGACTTCAAAACTGGCCAGATCATCCTGCAGCAGCCGATTGAACGTGCGCAGATGGTCAAGCTGCTGGAGACCGGCAAGACCGACCTGCTGGACAAGTTTGTCAGCATGCGCACGCGTCGTGCCTTCAAGGCGATGCTGGCGTGGGACGCGGAGGCTGGCAAGGTGAACTTCGAATTTGCACCCAGCAAATTCCCCCCCCGCAAAACCGCCGCGAAGACGACAGCTGCTACAAAAACAGGAGCTGCTCGCGCAGCATCTACGGGGGCTGCAGCCAAGAAAGCACCCGCAAAGAAGGTTGCAGGTGCAAAAACCGCTGCGAAGGTCGCCCCTAAAACAGCCAAACCCAAAGTGCCACGCAAAACCACTGCGGCCAGCGGCAAGCTGCCCAGCCCCGCGTTGGCGGCAGTCATTGGCGCAGACGCTATAGCGCGCCCCGCAGTGATCAAAGCACTATGGGACTACATCAAGGCTAATGGCTTGCAGGACGCCACCAACAAGCGCGCCATCAATGCGGATGCCAAGCTGCTGGCTGTGTTTGGCAAGCCGCAGGTGACGATGTTTGAACTGGCGGGAATCGTGGGCAAGCACCTGAGCTAGGCGCCGATGTCACGCAAGGTGACCGTTTCCACCTGAAAGCGGCGCGGTTTCGGCAAGACGCACCTCAAAGACTGCGCCTTCACCTTCCACGCTGGTCACGCGCAAGGTTCCGCCCAGTAAATTGACCACAGCGTTGTAGGCAATATTCAAACCCAGGCCGGTACCTCCCCGGCCCATTTTCGTTGTGACAAAGGGATCGAAAATCCGCGGCACCAGTGCCGCGGGAATACCTTTGCCGTCGTCCGCCACGCTCAGCACGATCGCGCCATCGGGAGCCCGCGTCCCTGCCACGCGAATGACTCCATGCGCGCGTCCGTCAAAGCCGTGCTGCACCGCGTTGTTGATCAGGTTGCCGAGCACTTGCCCCAGTGGTCCGGGGTAGCTGTCCAGCCGCAACCCCGAGGACGGAACGTCCACCACAAGCCGGTAAGGTGTGCGTCGCAACGATGGCGCCAAACTGGTCACCATTTCATTCACGACTTCTGCCAATTCAAACGACCGTCGCTGTGAACTGGTCTGGTCAACCGCCACTTGCTTGAAACTGGAAACCAGGTCGGCTGCGCGCTGCAGGTTGCGGGTCGCAATGTCGGCGCCCTGCTCCACGGTGACCAAAAAGCCCTCCAGCGCCGAACGTTTCAGGCCCGCCTGCATTTCCGCCCTGAAGTCACGCACCACATCGCCCATGGACGTAACGGCCAACAGACCGTTGCCCAATGGCGTGTTGAGCTCGTGCGCCACGCCAGCCACCAACCCACCCAGAGCGGCCATCTTTTCTGCACGCACCAGTTCAGCCTGGGTCTGCCGCAGGTTGACCACCGTGACTGAGAGCTCTTCATTGAGCGTCTCCAGGGCCTGGGTGCGGCCAGCCACTCGGGTTTCAAGTTCGGTGTTCAAGTTGCGCAACTCATTTTCAATGCGTCGAAGCTCTGTGATGTCCACCATGGCAACCACGCGCAGGCGGGCACTGCCAACGCTGACCATCCGCGCGTAGATCTGGCCCAGAATGGGTGTGCCATTGCTGTGAAGCAACCAGGACTCACCCACCATCTTGGCACTGCCGCCGTCGCTCACCAGCGAAGGCGATTCGCGAAGTTCCGCTCGCGATCCAGGCGATTGAAACAATCCGAGCTCAAGGCCTGTATGTCCCACAACCGCAGTACGCTGCCTCCCGAACACATCGCACCAAGCGTCATTGACATCGAGATGAACATAGTGGTTGTTAGCGTCCGTGACGGCCATGGGCACCGGAAACCCATTGAATATGGCCAAATATTTTTGCTCCCGTTCCCGCAGTGAATCAGCCATCTGCCCAAGATCCGAGGACAGGTCATTGAACTCTGTGATGGAGCCACGCGGCCATTGCCCCACCACCCCACCCCGGGTGATCTGACCGGCCCGCTCAACAATGTTGCGCAGGGGTTTGGTGAACCACGAAGCCCAGAACGGCGCCAACAGCAGGCCGACCAGCAAAGAGCCTAAAAAACCGGCGCCCACAAATATCACTGCCCCTTGCACCTGCTTGTTACCCAGGCCCGCCGGGCTACCCGCAACAAAGTACCAGTCAAGTTTTTTTGAATGCGCAACCGCCGGGTAGTAATTGCCACCTTCGAAACGGAATTCGGCGGGCAGGGTCTGCCCCTTGATGGCAGCCTGCACAATGGGCTGGTTGAGCATATTGACGGTGCCCACGCTACGCCCTTCCCGGGTGTCCGCGACGATTTCTCCGGTGCGGTCCACCAACCAGATACTGGAGCTGCGTTGACCGGCCGCCAATTCAAACGTGCTCAGCAAGTAAGTGAGGGGCACCTCTGCCACCAAGATACCGCCATCATCCAGCGGCACTGCAAGCCCGACAGTGACCGCACCCGACAGTCCCGACAAGTACTTGTCGCTCCAGACAATCTCATGCTGCCCTCTTGAGGCTACGAAGAGCGGATTGGCAGACAGGTCGCCACCAAGCAACTCCTCCCGGCGGGATCGCAAATCCGGCGCCAAGCCAGCCGCCCGAACAGTGCCAGCACGTGAAGCCAGGTAGATTGCCCGGAATGCGTGGCCGTCGCCGATGGCCCGATCCAGTATTGCACTGGACTGGGCGGCTGATCCGGACATTTGCAACGCGTGCCCTACCAAAACCATCTGGGACTCCAGCGCGCCCAGAAGAATTTCCACCCGTGCGGTCAGGTCGTGGGTCTCGCGCGCTAAGGCCTCTTTGCTTTCCTGCTCCAGCTGCGGTATGCGTACCCACAACAACAGACTGCCCACAGTGCCTACTGTCACCAGCGTGGTGACGACCATCAATGCAGACAGAACGGTTCGCAGCTGCCAGGACTGCTTGCCCGCTCCCATCATTTCACGAGGACAAAACGTCCGGCCCTGATTTCCGTGAAATAGACAAGTCGAGAGGTATCTCCAAACTGATCGAATTGGATGGGTTGCTGCAAACCTTCATAGGGACCGTATTTCAGCACAGCCGCCTTGAGCGTTTCGTCTCCGGTCTGGCGGGACATTGCCTGCATCAGCACGGTCGCAGCGTCATATCCGTTGAGAGCGCTGTACACGGGTTCGCGTCCGAACCGGGTTTGATAGGCATCATGAAACTGGCGAAAACGCTCCGAATGGTCATCGCGGTTGAACGCTTGGGCAATCAACAGCCCCTCTGCGGCCTGCCCTCCGAGTTCGATCAGCGCATCGCTGGTGGCCCATTCGGCGGCACTCTTGGGCAATCCAGGTGCGAGCTTGGCGGCCTGCTGCGACAGGCGCGCCACATCCACCGTGTTGGTGATGAACAGCAGTCCATCAGGTTTGACTGCCAGCAACTTGCGAACGATATCGCTGAACGCGGTCTCTGGTTGCGACTCGAAAGGCACTTTGGCAACCGTCCGCCCGCCAAGCGCCGCAAAAGCCAATTCGAACTCATTCAACCAGGACTCTGAATAGCTCCGGTTGCGCGTGTCATATGCCACTGACACCTGTTTTTGACCCCGCTTGAACAATTGCTGCGCGTAGTCACGCGCATTGTCGCGGGTCGTGCGATTGATCCGGATGAAGTAGTCGTCTTTGCCGACAAAGGCACCGCCGGTAACCGTGGGACTGACCATCACCAACCGGGCCTCGTTGACAACCGGCACAACCACCGCCGCGATAGCGCTGATAAAGGGCCCGACAACCGCATCAACTTTGGCATCGACCAGGGTCTTGATGGCGACCCCCGCCTTCTCCGGGTTTTGACCGTCGTCCTGAATCAGGAGTTCGATCTTGCGACCGTTGATGCCGCCATTGGCGTTGCGCTGCTCGACAGCCAGCATCAGCCCGTTACGCCCACCTTCGCCGACATCCGACCCCCGATCGGACAAGCCGCCAATGAATCCGATGCGCACCGGTTTTTCGGGGCTGCAGCCGAGCAATGCAGCAAGCGCCAGCAGGGGAAACCAGAGTCGATTGTTCATGGCATCTGTCTCGCTAATGTTGCACCAACACGAGGGGGCTGGCGGCCAACTGTCGTGATTCTAGTGTGACCATGCACAAGCAACCGCAAGCCTGCTGAAAGCACTTCAACGTGGCCCATAATCCACCCATCTTTTCGCAGTGCCATGCATCCACACTCCATGCACAGAACCATCTTCGACACACCCATCATCAACACGCTGCTGCGAATCATTTCCCTGGTGTTTCTCAAGCTCGCGGGCTGGAAAGTGGAAGGCCAACTGCCCGCCGGATGTGAAAAAAGTGTGTTCATTGCCGCCCCCCACACGAGCAACTGGGATCTTCCCTACACGCTGATGGTGGCCTTTGCACTGCGGCTCAACGTGCACTGGATGGGCAAAACACAGCTATTCAAACCGCCCTTTGGCGGCATCATGATGTGGCTGGGCGGCATACCGGTGCGCCGGGAAACGGCCAATAACCTGGTGACAGCCTCGGTAGAAGCCATCAAGGCCGCGACCGGTCCGCTACAGCTTATCGTGCCACCCGAAGGCACCCGTGGCAAAACCCGCTTCTGGAAAACCGGGTTTTATTACATTGCCGTCGGTGCGCAAGTGCCCATCGTAATGGCCTATATGGACTACGACAAAAAGATCAGTGGTCTCGGCCCGGTGTTTCAGCCCACGGGCGACATTGAAGCCGACATGGCGGCCATCAAAGCGTTCTATGCGCCATTCAAGGGCAAAAACGCGGACCAGTTTCACGCCGAGTAAGGGCGAAAAAAAACCCATGCTGACCAGCAGCATGGGCTTCGCATCGGAGGTGCCGGTAGTCGCTTACTTGGCGACTACGCGCACCATCTCCAGGCACTTGTTGGAGTAGCCCCACTCGTTGTCGTACCAGCTGATCAGCTTCACGAAGGTGCCATCCAGGGCAATCGATGCGTCCGCATCAAAGATCGAGGTGCGGGTGTCACCACGGAAGTCGGTGGCCACCACTTTGTCTTCGGTATAACCCAGCACGCCTTTGAGGGCGCCTTCGGATTGCGCCTTGATCTCGGCGCAGATTTCAGCCAGGGTGGCGGAGGTGTTCAGTTCCACCGTCAGGTCAACCACCGACACGTCGCTGGTGGGCACGCGAAAGGACATTCCGGTGAGCTTCTTGTTCAGCTCGGGAATGACCACGCCCACGGCCTTGGCGGCG
>JBBRYR010000008.1:0-91420 GCA_038237415.1 Burkholderiales bacterium | reverse complement strand
TTGCGCTGGGTGCTGGTCCAGGTGGGCCAGGGTGTCCAGCCTGGCGTCGCTGTCGTCCAGCTTTCCACCGGGGAACACATAAGCACCCCCCAAAACGTCAGACAGACCATGGCGCTTGACCAGGAACACTTCCATTCCTTGGGGCGTGTCGCGCAGCATGATCACGGTGGCCGCATCACGGGGTGGAGCAGTCGGGATTTCAGAGTTCAATTCCATGGCACTGTCGCTTTGGGTAAAGGGAATGGCAAACGCCTGAATTACAGTACGTGAGGATGCGCAAAGGCTAACAGATGCCTTGCGTTGTGTTTGTCTCTCATATTGCAGGAAAAACGTATGACTATCGAATTCAAGGGGCGTGTTGCCATTGTGACGGGTGCCGGAGGTGGTTTGGGTCGCCAGCACGCATTGGCCCTGGCCGCGCGTGGTGCGAAGGTCGTGGTGAATGATCTCGGCGGCGCCCGTGATGGATCCGGCGGCTCGGTCTCCGCAGCGCAATCGGTTGTGGATGAAATCAGGGCCGCAGGCGGTGAAGCCATCGCCAACGGGGCCTCGGTCACGGATTGGGATGCAGTGCAAGCGATGGTTCAACAGGCCGTAGATGCATGGGGACGAGTTGACATCCTTGTCAATAACGCGGGAATTTTGCGAGACAAAAGCTTTGCAAAAATGGATATTGCGGATTTTCGCCTGGTGATGGACGTGCACCTTATGGGCGCAGTGCATTGCACCAAGGCGGTCTGGCCCCACATGACCGAGCAGAAATATGGCCGCATTTTGATGACGACGTCCTCTTCTGGCCTGTATGGCAATTTTGGGCAGTCAAATTACGGAGCTGCCAAATTGGCCCTGGTCGGACTGATGCAAACCCTGTCCATCGAAGGTGCCAAGAATGACATCCGGGTCAACTGCCTGGCGCCCACAGCGGCAACTCGGATGACCGAAGATCTCATGCCGCCAGCGGTTTTGGCAGCACTCAAGCCAGAGGCGGTGGTGCCCGCCATGCTGGTGCTGGTCTCAAGCGATGCGCCAACCCGAACCATCTTGTGTGCCGGTGCAGGTAGCGTTGAAGCGGCCAATATCACGTTGACGCAAGGCAGCTGGATTGGGCTGGACGTTCAGTCGCCCGAGCGATTGGCGGAGCAATTACAGCAAGTGTGTGATCGAACAGGTGAGACAGTGCCCCCAAGTGGCGCGGCGCAAGGCACGCACGAAATTACCCGTGCAATGGCACAACTTGGGTCAGTCTGAGTTGGTGTTGCTTACCGAGCGAAGTGCCATTCGCTCGGCCCGGTCAATCACGGCGGCCGGGTCAGCGCTCGCGGCGATGACAGTGACGGTCCCGATGCCAAAGTGGGGGGTAAATACATGGTGACCTTCATCCACGCCGACCACGCTCAGGGGTTTGTTGGTGAAGTATGTCAGCCGCTGCAATACGCGTTCAGTCAGTTTCGGCTGTTTGACGGCCGACAAAACCACAACAAAGCATCGCGGGTGGTAGAGCCCCACCACATTTCGAAAGCCGACGGCTCTGCGAATCCGGGCCGTCATTGCTGACAGTATCTGTTGGTCTACTCCATGGCCGGCAACCTCGCCAAGCTCATAGAGGTTGCGCAAATGCAGGCACACCACCGTGCATTCACTGTGGATACGCGCACTGCGCCAGAATGCATCATCCACTTTGGATAGCAAGACTGAGCCTTTGGGCAAGCCGGTTGCCGGATCTGCCCCTTGGGCAAATCCTGCGAGGCGTTTAAGGCGGCGATTGAGACGGTTGCGGCGAATGCCCAGTCCCATCACGATTTGAAAATACGCCACGGTACAAAATGCTGTCAGGGTGGACATGCCTAGTCCCATTTTTCCCCAGCGCAGGTTGTGCCCATATAAGCCCGCCACCATGCCCGCCATGAAAAGGCAGGCCAGCACCATCCATCGGGCAAGTCGGTCGCCCAGCATCGCCGCACGAACGGATGCCACTGTGACCAGCGCCACAGAAATGCTATTGACCAGCGCTGTCAACACGTTCAGCCGGATCGTGGCTTCCAATGGATCAAACAGCGCCAAAGCAGCCGTTAGTAGGGCGGTCAATACCAGTGCGTAAGAGCCCCATGCAATGGTGTAGTGGACGAGCGGGTCTTCGGCTGCAACACCAAGCCACAGACCCAGGTAGGTTAGCGCCAGTGCGCCACTCAGGGGTCCCAGACTGGACTGGAGAACCCGGACCGCTGTGGTTGGCAAGTCTGGAATCAAAACCTCCAGCAAACCCGTCATGAGCACGCAACTCGTGCCGGTCAACACAATGAATACCAAACCACGCCACGACGAGATGTTGCGATTTATCACGACGTCTGCCATGGAAGTCGCCGCCAGCGTCATGAGTCCGCCCAGCATGGCCGACCAGACTACGAGTTCGTAGGTATTCACGTCAGCATTATTGCGCACGTGGTTCCTGCAGGAAATCCCGGGCTGTGTTACCTTTGCCACCCACGAAAAAGTATTAGGGCCACAGGCATGGATAGTTTTAAAGAGGCCCTCAGTGCGCTGACGCCTCAGCGGCTTCAAGGCATACGCCGCGGGGTTGAAAAAGAGAGTTTGCGGGCAGAGCCAAGCGGTGCGCTGGCCATGACGCCGCATCCTGCGGCGCTCGGTTCTGCGCTTACCCACCCTCACATCACGACTGATTTCAGCGAATCGCAGGTTGAGTTGATCACGGGTGTCCACGCAGGGGTGCAGGATTGCTTTGATGAGCTCATGCAAGTGCAAAAGTTCACGACCGAGGCTTTGGGTAATGAAATGCTCTGGGTTTCCAGCATGCCCTGTGGGCTGCCCGCCGATGATGCTATTCCGATTGGTCGATATGGAACATCCAACGTCGGGCGTTCCAAGAGCGTGTATCGCATGGGGCTGGGCAACCGTTACGGTCGGCGTATGCAGACCATTTCGGGTATTCACTACAACTGGTCTTTGCCCGATGTATCCAGCGAGGCCTATTTTGGGCTGATTCGCAACTTCCGCAGGCATGCGTTTTTGCTGCTGTACCTGTTTGGGGCGTCACCTGCCGTCTGCTCATCGTTTGTTGCCGGGCGTCAGCATCAGCTGCAGGCGCTTAACGCACACACCATGTACCGGCCCTATGCCACGTCACTCCGCATGGGGCGCTTGGGCTATCAGAGCGATGCGCAGGCTTCGCTGGCGGTGAGTTACAACAGTCTGCAGGGCTATGGTGACTCGCTGCAGGATGCACTGACCCGACCGTATCCACCGTATGAGGTCATTGGCGTGCGGGGGCCTGATGGGGAATACCGCCAACTGGCTACCAGCCTGCTGCAGATCGAAAACGAGTTCTACGGCACCATTCGCCCCAAGCGCGTGATTTTCCCGGGCGAGCGGCCTTTGCACGCGTTGCGGGAGCGGGGTGTGGAGTATGTGGAAGTGCGCCTGATGGATCTTGACCCGTTCGAGCCCATCGGCATCAACAGCCAGACCATGCGTTTTCTGGATGTTTTTTTGCTGCATTGTCTGATTTCTGATAGCCCACCTGACACGCCACAAGAAATCGTTGCCCTGGCGCACAACCAGCACAGTGTGGCCGAGCGGGGACGCGAGCCAAGGCTGCAGTTGGAGCGAGGCGACGGCATGATTTCCCTCACCGATTGGGGGCTTGAGCTGGTAAGCCAGTTGGCGCCCATTGCACGCCAGCTGGACGCAGCCCATGCCAGCACCGATTATTCTGCTGCGGTAGAGGCTGCGGTCCATGCGCTCCACAACCCGGACACCTTGCCGTCCGCTCGCGTACTGCGGGAGGTAACAGAACGTTTTGACGGATCATTCGTGGCTTTTGTCAAAGCGCAATCTGCGTTGACAAAAAAGGCCATGCTCGACAACCCGCTTGAACCCGCCTTGCGACAGCATTTTGCACAACTCTCGCAGGCGTCATGGGACGATCAGCGCAAGATTGAGGCTGCAGACACCATGCCGTTTGACATCTACCTCCAGGAGTATCTTTCCGCGAGAAGGCTGGTCACCGGCAAGGCGCCGAACTAGCGGATCAGGCCGCTTTGCGAACGCGAGCTACCTTTTTGGCCACGGTGCGCTTGGCGGCAGCAACCTTTACCTTGGCTTTTCTGCCGGCAATCTTGTTTGCCAGTGCGCCGGATTGGGCTTCCAGCTTGGCGGCGACTTTGGTCACAGCCTGGGCCGCCGGAACAACGGCAACCGCTAGCGTGTCCAGCTTGACGCCGGTGGCTTTCTCGAAGCGACTCGCATTGGCCGACACTTGGGACACACCCTTGCCAGCCAATTCAACCGCCTTGTTGACTGCGACATCGGCGCCGTCAGAGGTCAGTTCAACGCCCTTGGCGTAGAGTCCCGTGATCTTTTTCTGCGCCGTCACCGCGTTGCCACGCACTTCAGCGCTCAAGCGGGTACCTGTGCGGGCCACAGCAGCGGCCCAGCTGTGGTTCATGAAGCCAACTGCGCGCTCGTTGCCGACGCGGTAAGCGTTGATGACGTTTTTGGCAGTGTTGCCGTAGGACGCAATCAGTTCGTTGGTGACAGTCGCGAGTTTTTGTGCAGCCATGAAAATTCTCCTGAGAAAGTTGAAAAGAACCAGTGATGGGTCGAATTCTCTCGGTTCACGCTAGTGGTGGCACCTTAATTCGAGGTGTTTTCCTAGAGCGAGCTGTCTACATGACTCGCTGTCCCTGAGGGTGCTCTCGGCAAACTGCCCGACAATGCGAGCTTCCTATTTCAATGCGAAGGCTTCAAGGCATGGCAATTCAGTGGTTCCCGGGTCACATGCACCTGACGCGCAAGGCGATCGAAGAGCGCATCAAGGAGATTGATGTGGTCATTGAGCTGCTGGATGCCCGTCTGCCAGGCTCCAGCGCAAATCCCATGCTGGCGCAGTTAACGGCCGGCAAGCCGGCTTTGAAGGTACTGAACAAGCAAGACTTGGCCGACCCCGCACGCACCGCACTGTGGCTGGCGCATTACAACGCCATGCCCGGTACGCGGGCGCTGGGGCTGGATGCCAGCATGACCGCGCCTGCCAAGGTACTGATCAAGGCTTGCTTCGAGTTGGCGCCCAACCGGGGCACCATGGTCAAGCCCATGCGGGTGTTGATTTGCGGCATTCCCAACGTGGGCAAGTCGACCCTCATCAATACCATGAAGGGCAAGCGCGCCACCCTCACGGGCGACGAAGCCGGTGTGACCAAGCTGGAGCAGCGCATTGTGCTGGCCGATGGCTTCTACTTGTTTGATACCCCGGGCGTGCTGTGGCCCCGGATTATTGTGGCCAAGAGTGGCTACAACCTGGCTGCCAGTGGCGCCATTGGCCGCAACGCATTTGATGAAGAGGAGGTGGCGCTGGAGCTGCTCGACTATTTGCGCCAAAACTACGCCGCCGAGGTGGAAGCACGTTACAAAGTCACTGGCGTGGCCGGGATGACCGACGAGCAGGTGCTCGAAGCCATTGGCCGCAAACGGGGCGCCATCCAGAGCGGTGGGCGCATCAACCTGCAGAAGGCCGCTGATATCGTCATCCACGACTTTCGCCACGCCGTCATGGGCCGGATGACACTGGAAACCCCTGAAGAGTTTGCAGATTGGCTGGCCCGCGGTCAGAAAATGGACGCCGAGCGACAAGTCAAGAAGGATGCCATTGAGCTCGATAGGGCAATCCGCTTTAAAAAAGTGCCTCGGCCACCGCGTGTAACGCCGCCTGACGACGAAGTTTCAGACTGATTCATCCTGTTGACGATTGTCAAAACTTGCACAAGGTCTCTCTGACACGATGACCCTTTGGGTTCAAGCCCTCAGGAGACGTTCATGACCACGAAGCGGATTTTGCTGATACAGGGCCACCCAGACCCTATCAATATCCATTTGGGCCACGTGTTGGCCGATGCGTATGCCGACGGTGCGCAGAAAGCCGGTCACACGGTGCGCCGTGTGGACGTAGCGGCGCTGGAATTTCCGTTGCTGCGCACCCAGCAAGACTGGGAGGATGGCATTCTGCCGCCCTCTCTGGCTCAGTCGCAGGCGGATATTGAATGGGCCCAGCACCTGGTACTGTTTTTTCCTTTGTGGCTGGGCGACATGCCCGCGTTGCTCAAAGGCTTTCTGGAGCAGGTTGCCCGACCCGGCTTTGCCTTCAAGGCGGAGGGCGACAACCCCATGGGGCAGAAGGGTCTTAAAGGTCGCTCTGCGCGCGTTGTCGTCACCATGGGAATGCCGGCCTTGCTATACCGCTGGTATTTTCGGGCCCACAGCGTCAAGTCGCTGGAACGCAATGTGCTGGGATTCGTCGGCATTGCGCCGGTCAACGAAACGCTGATCGGCATGGTAGACAAGCTGGGCGTGGAGGGGGTACGCAAGTGGACCGACAAGCTACGCAAGCTGGGTGCGGCAGCAGAGTAGTTTTTCGGCGGGCGTTGACAGGCGACAATGGAGCCCATGAAGACACTACTCCCTCTGCAACTGTTTGTTCACCCTGAAAAGACCGACCCCAATCCACTGGTTTTGTACCATGGTCGGAGTTGTCCTGATGGGTTTGCCGCTGCACTGGCTGCCTGGTTGTATTACGAAGGCAAAGCCGAGTTTTTGGGGCTGGACCACGGCGACATCAAATCCGTGGACGACTTGCCCGCGCTCAGTGGCCGTGCGGTGTACATCCTTGATTTTTCATTCTCCCCCGAGATTCTTCGGGGCATTGAAGAGCGTGCGACCAAGCTGGTGATGCTGGACCACCACAAGAGTGCTGCCGAGAAATTGACCGGTTTTTCCTGCCGCTGCGGTGTGGTGCACTTTGACATGAGCAAGTCGGGCGCACGCCTCGCCTGGGAATTCTTTCAGTCAGACACGCTAGTGCCCGATTTAGTGCGCTTTGTGGAAGACCGCGACATCTGGGCTTGGCAATACCCCGAAAGCAAGGGCTTTTTGGCGGCACTGGATATGGAACGGTTTGACTTTGTCCGCTGGGCGGAGATCGCATTGTTCAGTCCCGTGCAGCTGACCAATTTCATGGCGCGGGGCGCGGCCATGGACGAAAAATTCAGCAAACTCGCAGCCGATATCGCCGAGGGCGCGCAACCCATTGCGTTCAACGGACAGCACGGTCTCATGGTCAATGCGCCTGGCGTGTTCCACAGTCTTGTGGGCGATCTGCTTTCTGCAAAAAGCGGTACCTTTGCGCTCATGTGGAGTGCCGGCAAGGGGGGCGTCATCAAGGTCGGCCTGCGTTCGCAACCCGGTTTTGACTGCATTCCTCTGGCAGAGAGCATGCAGGGCGGGGGTCACGCCCAAGCCTGCGGCTTCAAGATGCCAACCGACCGGTTGCCCGAGTTGCTGAGTGGCGTGTTCGACGCTACCGGTTCTTAAACGGGTAGATGACCCGGAAGCGCCTCGCCCCAATAGTGAAATGTGAAGGGTCTTGGGCCCGGCAGGTACCGCGTTTGTGTGTCTGGCTGGATAAAACCGGCTTGTTGCAACAGTTCGGGAATGTCGCGCCCCAGATGGCAGCCACCCGCCAAGGGGCCCCACAGTGGCTGCAACCGATCTTGCCAGCGTTGTACCGATGCATCGGGTGCGCGCCCGTGTTCGCAGAACAGTAAACGACCGTGGGATGCCAGTACCCTGCGCATCTCTTTGAGTGCTGCCAAGGGATCAGGAATGGTGCACAGCGTATACGTGATGAGCACCGTGTCAAAGCTTGCGTCGGGCAGGGGAATCTGCTCGGCTGAGAGTCCCACCAGATCCACATCCAGCCCGGATTGTGCAATGCGCTCGCGCGCCAGGGGGTGCAGTTGCAGGGCAGGGTCCAGCCCCGTTATACGGGTCACGCGCGTCTTGTCGTAGTAGCGCATGTTGAGTCCGGTACCGATACCGACCTCGAGGACCCGCCCCTGCGCCAAGGGAACCACCAGCTGACGCTGGCGGCCTACCATGGACAAACCACAAGCGAAATCCAGCATGGGTGGCAGGATGTGCCTGTCGTACCAGGATGGGGTCATGCGGCCCTGATCCGTTGCCCGGGAGGCATGCCCATAAAACCGGTCACTTGGTCTTGATTTTTCCGCGCGGCATCACCGTAGTCACGGGAGCCATAGGGCGGTCAGACGTGGAGTTTTTTGGCTCCGAATTGTCTTTCTTGGGTTTCTTCGACATCTTTTCACTGCGCTGGTCACCTTTAGCCATAAGTCCTCCATATTCGGCCCCGAAATGGAGCCCGATAACCAGATATTACGGCACAAAATGGCTCACTTGCTACTCTGCAAGTGCCAATGGAGCCTGTTTGACGCAAATGCATCAAAACTGACATATGTCAAGGAATTCAGCGCGCCGTGGGTGCAGCATTCGCAGGTACACATTTCATTTACGAGGTATTCACATGTTCAAACATATTCTGGTCGCCACCGACGCGTCTCCGGCTTCCGAACACGCAGCCAAACTGGCTGTCAGTCTGGCGCGCACCCATAGCGCCAAGCTCACGGCTGTGTATGTCGTCGATCCCTATCCTTACATTGGCGTGGGTGAGATCAATCCCATGGGCTTTCAGGCCTACATGTCGGCTGCGCAGGACTTGGCAGCCCAGGCCCATGCGCAAGTTGAGGCGCTTTGCAAGCAGGATGGCGCGCCCATCGCTTTGCAGGCACGCCTGGTGGAGGATGTCACCGCTGCCAGCGGCATTGTGCAAACTGCCCAAACGGAAGGCGCAGACCTGATCGTGCTGGGTTCCCATGGCCGCACAGGTATTGCTCGGCTGATGCTTGGCAGCGTGGCGACCAAAGTGGTGGCTGAATCAACCGTGCCGGTGCTGATTACACGCTAGTAGAGAGCGGGCCGCAGAGAACTCAGGCCTTTTTGCCTCGCCGCCAAAAATGCCCCATCAAGGGCTTGACGCTGGTGCCGTGCAGAAAAATCGACATCGTCACCACGATCAGGGTCAGCTGAATCAACTTCAGCGCCAGTGGCTCGGGCAGACCTTGTTGAATGGCATACATCAGGTAATAGAGCGAGCCAATGCCGCGCACGCCAAACCAGCCAATCATGCCGCGCAGGGGCTGCGCGGTGCCCGTGCCCCACATGCCCACCAGTACGCTCACCGGTCGCGCGACCACAAACACAAATAGGGCCAGGCCCACGGCCTCCCAACTCCAGGAGTCGAGGAAGAGCGAGCCGCCAACCAGCAGAATCAGCATCAATTCGGAGAGCCGCTCCAGGTGTTCCTTGAAGACCAGTGAGCCCTCGCTCACCTTGGGTACTGGCTCGGCTTCTCCACTGGCATCCACCGGCGTTCGTGTGGCCTTCGCCAGCTTTTGTTCAGTCTGGCGCAGCGCCACGGCGGCAAAAAAGACCGCCAGAAACCCCCAGGCATGCGCCATTACGGTTAAGCCATACACCACTCCAATCAGGCCCAAGCCCAAAAAATCGTCCAGCAATTCATGCTGGTGAGGCGCACGGCGAAGCTTCCAGCCCAAGCGGGCCAGTGCAACACCCGCTGCGACGCCAATGGCGATGCTGGCCAGCGTAGCCCACAGCACGTCAACCAGTAGCCAGTTCACGCCATAGTCGCCCAGATCATGCAATCCCAGCAGACCCAATCCCAGCATCACAAACGGGAATGCGCTGCCATCGTTCATGCCGGCCTCGCATGTCAGGGTGAAGCGCAACTGGTCGCGGTCACCGGGATGGCGAATCTGCACATCGGTGGCCAGCACCGGATCGGTAGGCGCGAGAATGGCACCGAGTAGCACTGCGGCGCCCAGCGGCAGATGCAGCGCAAAATATGCCAGCGCAGCCACCATTGCCACGGTAATCGTCATCGAAACTGTGGCCAGCAGAACCGGGGTGCGCCAGCGCACCGCGCTGAAGGGCACCGGCATCTTGACGCCCGCAGAAAAGAGCGAAATCAGCACCACCACTTCAGTCAGCGTTTCCAGTAACGCAGACTCCTTCAGCGGGTTGAAGTGGAACAGATTGAGCCCACTGGGCCCCACGATCAGCCCCACGGCCAGATAAATGATGGCTGCCGTGATGGGCAAGCGCTTGAGCACGGTGTAGGTCAGCCCCATTACCAGCAACAGTGCACCAACCAGCATGAACCACTGCGCGTTAGTCATTAATGGAGTCCGGATTCATAGATCACTCGCTGGTCACTTGCTCAAGGGCGGGCCTGCATCATAGGCCCAGCCCACTGGTCAATTACAAGGCACTGTCGGCAAAGCCAGTCGTGGTGCGGGTTTTGAGGCTTATAAACATAGTTATCCACAACGTGGCCCACAGGAATCGGGGGTAACTGGGGACTCATAGGTGCTGCATTGCAGCAGATTGACCAACACTATTTTTTGCTATCACACATTTCTTTCCCATTGGCAAATTAGGCAAAAAATCTTCCAGTGAATTACCTGATTTGCTTAAATAATGAGCAGCGGCTGCAAAGCCAGCACTGGTGCGGGATTGGCAGCTTGTGAGTCTAGTTATCCACAACGTGGCCCACAGCTCTCAGGGGTAAGTATTTTCATGAAGTGGGCCGTCGTTTCACTGGCTGAGCACGATATGGGCGATCAGGCCCGTGGCAATCGCGATCAAAACAAAGTCCGGCCCCACCTGCACCCACTCGTGACCTCTTGGGGGTGGACTCAGGCGATAGGCACGGTAATCCGTCACCACATAGCGGTGGTTATGGAACTCGCGTGGCACATAGCCACCGCGCCTGAATTCCGGGCCGTGGGCGTTGTAATAGGCGCGGCGGTCGTTGCGGCGGTCGTCGTAACGGTCAAAGCGGCGATCATCCCAGCGCCCGGCGCGACCTTCATCACGGCGTTCATAACGCTGCTCGCCCCGCTGATCGCCGTATTGCTGAGCCCTGTACTGATCTTCCCGCGGGCCGTGCCGGTCATTGCCCTCTGCGAAAGAGAGTGCACTGAACCCCAGGCTGGCTACGGCAATGGCACAGACAATAGCGGTGGATTTCATGGAGTAGCTCCTTGTGTTGAAAGAGCCTCGATCGTGTGGCCTCCATGTGTACCCGGTGTAAACGGCAGGGGTCTTTGTGCAAAGAAGGGTTGCAGGGTGTGCAACGCTATTTGCACCGCCGCCCGGCATCTGCGATAGTGCGCCTCAGGGCAGGGGCTAAACAATCGGCAATACAACACATGCTGAATTCGGTGTTAACCAGTCATCACTACTCGCTGCGTCGCAATTTGATGCTGCTGGTCATCGTATGCGTGATGCCTGCCGCACTGGTTAGTGCCACATTGGCCTATTCCAACTACAGGTTGCAGCGCGACCACGTTGAGCAGCAGACGGTGCTGATGGCGCGTACGATTCTGGCCGATCTGGAGCGTGAAATTGCGACCATTGAGTCCGCTCTCAAGATTCTTGCCACCGCCAACGAGCTTTCGGCCGGCGACTTGCGCAGCTTCCACCAAAGGGCCGTCGATGCGCTGGCGCCCGGCATCGCGCACAACTACATCGTCACTGACCGCGGGGGACGACAGATTCTGAATACCCTCCAACCGTATGGTGAGGCGCTTCCCGCAACCGGAACACCGCCGCAGATCGCGCGCGTGTTTACAGACCATGCGACCGTACTGACCGATATGTTCACTGGACAGCTCACCCAATTGCCCGCCATTGCCATTGGCGTTCCAGTAGAGGTTCACAAGCAGATTGCCTACAGTCTGAACATGGGTCTTGACCCCAGGCGTATCACCGCTATTCTTAACCGCCAGAAATTGCCTCGGGGCTGGCTGGCCGCAGTGAGTGACAGCTCTGGAACGATCGTCGGGCGCTCGCGCGATGCCGAGCTGTACGTAGGGAAAAAGGCGGTCCCCGAGCTGATGGAAGCCATTGCCCAAAATGGGGATGGCCAGATCCAGGTCCGCAACAGGGAAGGAGTTGCCATGTTTGTGGGGTATGCGACCTCCGGTGCCTGGCGGTGGAGTGTGGTGGTAGGCGCGCCGAAAGTGCGGCTCGAGTACGACATGGCGTGGCAACTCGCACGCGTGCTCGTGGGCGTATTGGCCGCATTGGGTTTGGGGATCTGGCTGGCGCGCACCATTTCAATGCGGGTGCTGTTGTCGGTGCGCGAGCTCAATGACGCGGCCCTCTCCCTGAGCAAGGGTGAGGATGTGCAACTGCCCACCATGCAATTGGAAGAGGCCCAGGCTGTGGGGCACGCCATGCGGCAGGCGGCACAGGCCATGAAAAAGGTCAAATTTCTGGCCCAGCACGATGCCTTGACCGAACTGCCCAACCGCCTGCTGTTTGACGAGGTGGCAGAGCACGACCTCGCGTTTGCCTCACGCCGAGGTCAAACGATGGCCTTGCTGGCCGTGGATCTGGATGGCTTCAAGGGCGTCAACGACACGCATGGCCACGCCGCAGGTGATGGGGTGTTGAAAACGGTGGCCCAGCGTATTCAGGAGGTCATTCGTGCCTCTGACATTGCGGCCAGAATTGGCGGAGACGAATTCATCATCCTGCTGACCGATGTGAGCGAGGAAAGCGCGCTGGAGACAGCTGAACGCATCATCGCACTGCTCTCCATGCCCTATGCCGACTGTCTGGTGTCTGTGTCTGCCAGCGTGGGTGTGGCGCTTTACCCGGAGTGCGGCGATACCCTGAAAACGCTGACCGCTGCCGCAGACCAGGCCATGTACCTAGCCAAGCAATCGGGCAAACAGCGGGTCGTGCTGGCGCCATCGCGGGCAAGCTGAGTCCTGCTGCGCTCAGGCCTTCTTGGCCCACACCAGCAAGAGGTTGTTGGAGGGCATGGTGTGCCGCTCAATCAGATGCAGTCCCGCCAGCCTGGCTTCTTGCTCCACGTCTTCACGCCGACGAATGCCCCAGGCCGGGTTTTGGGCACGCAGACTTTGGTCAAACGACTGATTTCCGGGGGAGGTGGATACATCGTCTTCCAGATAGGGGCCGTAGGTAATCAGCACGCCCTTGGTCGCAAGGTGCCGAGCCGCCCCGTGCATCAAGGCCGCGCAGGTGGCCCAGGGGGCAATGTGCAGCATGTTGGCGCAGTAGATGGCATCAAACACGATGGGGCCCCGTTGGGCGTCTTGCGCAAGCCAGCGCGGTGCCATCACGTCCAGCAACACCGGTGCGCGCACATTCTCCAGGTGCTGTTGGGCCACCCAGCCCGCAATGCTGCTCAGCCCGCCCGGCTGTGCGTCGGTGGGCTGCCAGGTCCAGTGCGGCAGGCCGGCCGCAAACCACGCCACATGCTGGCCGGTGCCTGACGCAATCTCCAGCGCGCTGCCATGCGGCGGCAAGACTTGCCGAAGCACTTCGAGGATGGGCTGCTTGTTGCGGTCCGCTGCGGGGCTGAAATCAGGTGGTGGCATGGTGAAATGGGCAAAACCCGAAGTCTATAGATAAAAATGGCCGCCAGCCCCCGTGGAATATGCGCAGGCAGCTATCTATTTGATAGTGAAATGGTCGGGTAAGCCATGCGCGCTCGCGCGCACAGGTCTAGCCGCGCCTGTTTGGGCGATGCACAATGGGATGGACACCCGGCCTCATCCCACTTCGATAAGGAAACCCGCCATGGCATCCGGAAAAATACTCGTCGCCCAAGGCGGCGGCCCCACTGCGGTGATCAACCAGTCTTTGGTGGGCGTGGCGCTGGAAGCGCGACGCTTTGGTGGCATTGAGCGCATCTACGGCGCATTGCATGGTGTACGCGGCATCGTCGATGAGAACTTTGTCGACCTGACCCAGGAAACCAGCCACAACCTGGAGCTGGTAGCCAACACACCGTCCAGCGCGCTCGGCTCCACCCGTGACAAGCCCGACCTGGCCTACTGCCAGGAAATCTTCAAGGTGCTGCGCGCACACGAGATCGAGCACTTTTTCTACATTGGCGGCAACGATTCAAGCGACACCGTGCGCATCGTCAGCCTGGAGGCGCAAAAGGCGGGTTATCCGCTGCGCAGTATTCACATTCCCAAGACCATCGACAACGACCTGGTGGGCAACGACCACACCCCGGGCTACCCGTCTGCCGCACGTTTTGTGGCGCAGGCCTTTGCGGGTGCCAACCTGGACAACGCCGCGCTGCCCGGCGTCTATGTGGGCGTGGTCATGGGCCGCCACGCCGGCTTTTTGACGGCGGCATCTGCTCTGGGCAAAAAATTTCCGGATGACGGCCCCCACCTGATCTACCTGCCCGAGCGCATCTTTGTGCTGGAGCAATTTCTGGCGGACGTCAAAGCCACCTACGCGCGCTATGGCCGTTGTGTGATTGCCGTATCAGAAGGCATTCATGACGCCAGTGGCGCGCCCATCGCCACGATGTTGGCCAAAGACCTGGAGCACGACGCCCATGGCAACGTGCAGCTCTCCGGCAACGGTGCGCTGGCCGACCTGCTGTGCGAAGAAATCAAGGCCAAGCTGGGCATCAAACGCGTGCGCGGCGACACCTTTGGCTACCTGCAGCGCTCTTTTATCGGCTGCGTGTCGGATGTGGATCAGCGCGAGGCACGCGAGGTGGGCGAGAAGGCCGTGCAGTACGCCATGTGGGGCGGGCGCGATGGTTCAGTCGCCATCAAGCGCACCGGCTTTTACTCGGCGGATTACGAGCTGCTGCCGCTCGACGCGGTGGCCGGTAAAACCCGCGTCATGGAAGACGAATTCATCGCCCCCAGTGGCACCGATGTGACCGATGCTTTTCGCATGTACCTGCGCCCATTGCTGGGCTCGGGCATGCCCGACGCGTTCCGGCTACGGCACAACCCGGTGGCCAAGGTCCTCAAGGTCTAGCCCCAACATTCCAGCCGTGGCAATGCCCAATCAGGGCGTGTGTTGTGCCGCTGCTCATTTGCAAGGCACCCGGCTTATAGCCCCTGCTGGCGCGGGTTTGGTGACTTGTGAACATTGTTATCCACAGCGTGCTCCACAGAAATCAGGGGTAACAATGGGCCTCTGCGGCCAGCAGGGTGCCCTATGCATTGCCGCTGTAACTGCTATCACAAAAAAGTGCTTCATTCGAGAAACGACTGAAACCTGATCACGCTGATACGTATGTTGATTAATTATTAGGCATGGTCCGCCAAGCCAGTACTGGCGCGGGTTTGGCGGCTTCCCAGTGCGGTTATCCACAGCGTGGCGCACAGTCTGCGGGGGCAACTATTTTTTGGCCTCGATAATCAGCACCCCACGTCGCACGCACCGCGTGATGACTCTCTCACTTCCGTTAACCCTGCATGCACACCCTTGAACAACTGCGCAGCGGCGCACTGGCAGGCACGCGCCGCCTGGACCTGTCTTGTGACTTGGCAGCCGTGCCCGCCGAAGTATTTGCCCTGGCGGACACCCTGGAGGTGCTCAACCTGTCGGGCAACCAGCTCCGCAGCTTGCCGCACGACCTGCCACGCCTGCACCGGCTCAAGGTTATTTTCTGCTCGGACAATGATTTCACCCAGTTGCCGGAGGTGCTGGGCGCTTGCCCCACACTGCAAGTGGTGGGCTTCAAGGCCAACCGCATCGCCGATGTACCTGGCGCAGCGCTGCCGCCCCTGCTGCGCTGGCTGATACTCACCGATAACGCCATCACCACCCTGCCACCCGAACTGGGCCAGCGTGCCACACTGCAAAAGCTGATGCTGGCCGGCAACCAGCTGCGCAGCTTGCCGCAAGGGCTGGCGCAGGCGCACCAGCTGGAGCTGATACGCCTGGCGGCCAACCAGTTGTCGCAATTGCCAGGTTGGCTGACTGAACTGCCACGCCTGAGTTGGTTGGCGCTTTCGGGCAACCCCTTGGGCTGGCACCGCGCCGCGCCCGCGCCCATGGACGCAGTACCGTGGCACCAGCTGCACGTGGGCACCCTGCTGGGCGAGGGCGCGTCCGGGCTGATTTATCGGGCGCAGCACCGGAGCAGCGGGGAGAGCCTGGCGCTCAAGGTGTTCAAAGGCGCGGTCACCAGTGATGGCCTGCCCGAGCACGAGCTGGCCGCCAGTTTGGCCGCTGGCCAACACCCCGCGTTGTGCACCCCCAGCGGCGAATTGGTGGGCCATCCGCAAGGCGCGCGCGGCCTGCTGCTGCCGCTGATACCGCCCACCCACATCAACCTGGCAGGGCCGCCCAGTCTGGAAAGCTGCACCCGCGATGTGTATCCGCCCCAGCTGCGCATTGCAGCCAGCAGCGTGTTGAACGTGGCACGGCAAATGGCTGCTGCAGTAGCCCATTTGCACCAGCGGGGCGTGATGCATGGTGACCTGTATGCCCACAACATCCTCTGGAACCCCGCCAACGGAGAAGCCCTGCTAAGCGACTTTGGCGCCGCGACCTTGTTGCCGCAAGGGCAGTCCGGCCAACGGCGCGCCCTGCAAGCGCTGGAAGTGCGCGCCTTTGGCTGCTTGCTGGACGAACTGGCTTTGCATGCAGAGCACGACGGCGACCATGCAGGGCTCATCAATGAATTCAATGTTTTGGCGCAGGCATGCCTGAGCCCCTTGCCGGCTGACCGGCCCGACATGGCCGAGGTGGTGCGGCAACTGTGCCGTTAACTTTTTTTCGGGTGTCTGGCTGCAGCCGAACGTTGATTGGCAGCCGTGGTCGGGGCACCTCCCCAAGCGCGTAACGCTCTGAGTAGGGGCCGCTTCTTGGCCTGATGCCCACCCATGCGCTGCAAAATATCGTCCAGCGAGCGGATCGCGTCGGTAATGTAGGGGCCCTTGTTGAGCATCACGCACTCGGCGCGCACTCCCAGTCCGGCGTCTGAAATCTCGGCCCTGGAGGGTACGCCGGTTTTGGCCAGCGTTTCCAGAACCTGCGTGGCCCAGATCACCGGCAAGTGCGCCGCCTCGGCGCACCACAAAATTTCTTCCTGCACTTCGGCCAAACGCTCATAGCCGCATTCCACGGCAAGGTCGCCGCGCGCGATCATCACGCCGGCGGATGACGCTGCCATCGCGGCCAGCATGAGTTCCGGCAGGTTCTCAAAACCCTGCAGGGTTTCAATTTTCAGAATGATGCCCATGTCTTCGCGGTCCAGGCGCTTCAGGTGCTCACGCAGCACATGAATGTCTGCAGGTTTTTGTACAAATGACAAACCCACCATGTCCGCGCAACTGGCAACGGTGGCCAGGTCCTCCAGGTCTTTTTCAGTCAAGGCGGGCAGGTCAAGCTGGCTGTCCGGCAGGTTGATGCCTTTGTCGGCGGCCAGCCGCTCGCCCCCCGGCCGGGCCTGCGTGATCTCCACCTCCAGCCACTTTTCGGACACATGGCGAATCACGCCACCGATGCGACCGTCGTCAAACCAGATGCGCTCGCCGATGTGAACCTGGCTAAAAATTTGCGGCAAGGTGCAGGCAATACGCGCAGGTTTCAGAACCTCGTCCTCGGCGCCGTCTTCCCGCACTGCGGAATGCCCCAACCCGTCTTTGGTCAGTTGAAGAATCTCGCCACGGTGCAGCTGCACCACACCGGGCGCATCGTCCATGGTGCCCACCACCGTCTGGAACTTCTTCTTGCCTCCGCTGCTGGTCAACGTCAAGGCGGTATCCGGCGTCAGGTAGGCCGTCTGGATGCTTTCTGCAATGACCAGTGCGTCGTCCCTGGACACCACCATCAGGTGGCGCCTTGCACCGCGTGCATCGGCGTAATCAATTTGCGAGCCCACTTTCAAGCGATTGAGCCATTCTGGATCCACCGCAATGCAGGCATCCACATCGTCGACTGCTCCCGGCAATTCGCCTGAAAAAAGTCCAAGCCGCGCAGGGTGATACACCCTGCCGAAGTCGTCGCGGTGCGGGCGCAGGCGCAGCACCGCCGGGCGCGCTTGCACCTCGCCCGTTCTGATTTTGGGTCCCCCCAGATCCATCAGGATACGAATCTCGCGCTGGGCCGACTTGGCCGCGCGTTTGACGTGGGTTGCCATGGCCAGCCATGCCTTCGCATCGTCATGCGCGCAGTTGATGCGGGCAATGTCCATGCCCGCCTTCACCAGATTGCGCACCACTTCGGAGTCATGGGCCGCCTCGCTCGGCAGCGTGACCATGATGCGCACCGGCCGGCCGGCGTTGGGGGCACCCAGCAACGCGGCGCTGTGCCGTTGCAGGAGCTGGCGGCCGCTGACGCTGCCAATTGGTTCCTCGGGCGACCGGTCGTGCCAAGGCTGACCCGTCAAACGGTGCAATATCCCCAAGACCTTGTCCAGGTTTGCCAGCACGTGCGATTCAGAGCGCCCTAATGAGGACAATCCCAGCCACGCCAGTTTGTCCTGCAGGTCGCGCATGTCGACGCTGCGCAGGGCCAGGTAATGAATCAGATTTCTGGCGCTCTGCTGGTATCCGGGCTGCACCTGCTGCAACTCGGTTGCAAAGACAGGCTCCAGGTCCAGCATGGTTTGGCGCAGGGTCCATAGACTCTGGATCAGTGACAGGCACACCTCCTGGCTCCAAACCTCATCAGGCTGTACTTTGTCCGGGGTATGTTGGCTGGAATCTTGGCTATTGCGCATGGCGCAATACTGCGCTTGATTCATGACATTTTGATGACTCTGGCAGCGGCGGGTGCGTGCCTTTGGCCCGCTATTTTCTGTTTTGGATGACCAGGGCAATACCGCCCAAAATGGCGACAGACGCCAGCACCATGGAGAGTGCCAAGGGTTCGCCCAGCAAGACGACTCCGCCCAGGGCCGCAATGACCGGCACACTGAGTTGTACGGTGGCAGCGTGGGTGGCCTGAATCACGGGCAGAACCCGGTACCAAACGGCATAACCCAAGCCGGAAGCCACTGCACCCGACGCCACGGCAAGCGCAATGCCATTGCCGTCCAGCGACTGCTGTCCGTGCATCACCAGACTCAACCCCAGTGCCATGGGCACGGCGCGCAAAAAGTTGCCCGCGGTTACCTGCGTCGGGTCACTTGGACGGGCGATTTGCATGTGTTTGCCGCGCAGCGAATACACCCCCCAGGCCACGCCGGCGAGCAGCATGGACAGCGAGCCGCTCAGGCTGGGCGTGGCCAGCCCCGGCAGCATCAGCGCCACCAACCCGGCCAGAGCCAATGCAAAACCGGTTACCTGAAGTGGACGCATGCGCTCGCCCCGGGCAACACCGTATCCAATCATGGTAGCCTGAACTGCGCCAAACAGCAGCAAGGCGCCCGTGGCTGCAGACATGCCAACATAGGCAAACGAAAACCCTGCGGCATAAGCAAACAACGCCAGTGCCGAAAGCCAGTCGCCACCCCGCGGCTGGCCACTGCCGCGACGCAGACGCACCACCAGCCACAGCATGAAGGCGCCTGACGCAAGCCGTACCGTGGTGAAGCTGGCAGCATCAATCGTGGTGTGCTTCAGCGCCATGCGACACAAAAGCGAATTGCCCGCAAAGGCCAGCATGGCCAGTGCAATCAGCAGGGGGGTACGGGGCATCATCAGGGCCGGATGTAGCTCCAGCCCTGCTTTTGGCGCGTCATCAATTCGACGACGCCCGCAGGCACATAGCCAATGTCGGCATTCATATCCGCCCTGGTGAGATTGGCGCCAGCCATCGTGTTTTCGCACGCAACAATGTTCACCCCGCTCTTGACCGCGGCGCTGACGCGGTTGGCGATGGGTGCCTCCGCCTTGAGCATGCCGATGCCTGGTCCATAAACGACGATTTCGATGTCCACATTCGCGGCGCCAAAGCTGTCCTGAACGTTCTTGGCATTGTTCAGCGCCAGGTTCCACTTCTTGGAGTCGTCATCACTGACCTGGAAAACCACGCGGTCCCGGGTGGGTGGTGTCGTGGCGCAGCCCGTAACCAGTGCGCCAAGCGCGAGAACGCCTGCGAGGATAAATGAGTTGCGACGCATGGTTGTTGTCTCCGATTGTTATGGTACGTATGGTCTAAAACGCAGACCCTGGCTCGCTCAAAAAAGCAATTTCCAGCGCGCTGGAGGTGCGCCCCAGGATCTGGTTGCGGTGGGGGTAGCGGTCAAAGCGCTCGATGATGGCCTTGTGTCGCAGCGCAAAGCTCAAGTTGCCTTCCAGTCCGGGTTGACTGAACAAATGCACGGACTCCTGGTGTATCAGCCTTGACTCGCTGTGCATGTAGGGCATATAGGCGAATGCGCGGTGCTCTGTCGCCAAATCCCTGTCATGCCGCCCAGCCACCAGTTCCTGGGCCAGCACCAACGCCATCGGGTCCTGTGCAAATGCGTGTGGCGTATCGCGGTAGACGTTGCGTGAAAACTGGTCCAGCACCAGTATCTCCGCCAGGCGGCCCTCTGCAGTGGCGCGCCACGCAAACAGTTCGCATCGTTCCGCCGCCTCCAGGGTCGGCCCGAAGCGGGCGCGCATCGACGCGTCCAGCGCCGGGTCTTTGATGAAGTGATCCTTGTCGCTCAGCTCTTCAAACCAGAAGTGGAGGATATCGGCGGCCTGCATGGAGGTGCTCTGGCAATCGGCTTGATGGATGGACTTAGTGGGTGACGAATTCGTACGCCACGGCCTCGCTCTCCACCATGTCCAGGATATCGTTGAGCACGTCTTCATCTTCGGTGCTGCTCCAGGTCTCTTCCGGGTCGGTGGTGAACAGCGGCTCGATGGCCATATCCATGAACTGGCCATTGGGCAGCTTCACCACAGGTGTGCCTTCGGAGGTTTCGGCCAACTCCCAATCGTCCGGCACGGACATTTCCAGCTGGATGGTGACGTTGAGTTTTTTCATGGTGATTTCTTTCATTTGTAGGTGCAGGAGGGTAACCGATGATGCAAAAAGGGGCAGATGCAGCGGTGGAAGGAGGCGGTTCACGTCAAGCCGCTGGCAATTGTTCCAGCAGCAGACGGCGTACGTTGCCGCCCATGATGTCGGCTATATCCGCGTCGCTGAACCCGGCCTCCAGCAGGCCCTGCGTCAGCAACACCAGGCCGGTGGTGTCAAACGCCACACGAATTGCGCCGTCGAAGTCGGAGCCCAGCGCCACGTGCTTGACGCCCACCAGGTTCACCGCATAGCGAATCGCTTTCACGATGCCAGTGACGCTCGGGTCGCATACTGCATAGTGGAAATACGCTATGCCAATGACGCCGTCTTGGGCTGCAATCGCCTTGACGTGCGCGTCGCTCAGGTTGCGTGGTCCGGGGCACGTGCCTTGCAGCCCGGTGTGCGAAACCAGGACGGGCCGCGTCGCCATTGCCAGCACGTCGTCGATCACTTTGGGCGAGGCGTGGGCCAGGTCCACCAGCATCTTCTTTTCTTCCAGGCGTTGAATGACCTGGCGGCCAAAGGGCGTGAGACCGCCTTTCTCCAGGCCATGGGCCGAGCCGCCGACTTCGTTGTCAGTGAAGTGCGTCAGTCCTGTGATGCGAAAACCCGCGTCAAAGAGCCTGTCCACGTTCTCCAGTTTGCCCTCCAGCGGGTGCAGGCCTTCGGTGGACAGGATGGCGGCGAGCAGTCCGTTGACGGGAGTTTGGGCCTTCAGCAGCCCGGCCAAGTCCGCCTGGGTACGCACAATGCGCAATTTATCGCCGCTACCGGCGGCTACCTTGTGTAGTTTTTCACTTTGGTACAGCGCGCGCTCCAGCAGGCTGCCCCAAGTACGCTGCGGCCACCGTTGCGCCATGACCAGCAGGGTGATGGCATCGGTGTCGTCCGCGTTGCGGTCCAGGTTGATGTTCTTCGGTGTTTTCGTCACTGCGGAAAACACCTGCAAGCCCACGCGCCCGGCCTGAAGCCGCGGCAGATCGGTGTGGCCATACGCGTAGCGCTTCAGCAGATCACGCGACCACAGCAGCGCGTCGTCGTGCATGTCGGCTATGAACAGTTTGTCATGCAGTGCCCGCGCACGTTCGCTGGCCTTGTAAGGCGGTGCAAGCTCCACCACGTTCATGCGCCTGTCCACGATCGTTGGCAGGCTCAAGAAAACTCCCAGCGCCACAAGAACGAGAACGATGACAACAATCAGAATTTTGCGCATGGCCACGGCTTCACGGCGCCAGGGTGCGCTGGCTGATGCGCAGGATCATGAACTCGGCGGGCTTCATCAGCGCCACCCCGATCAGGCAGACGAGCCGCCCGTTGTCGAGGTCGTCCTGGGTCATCGTCGTGCGGTCACAATGCACAAAATAGGCCTCAGGCGGCTGGCTGCCGAGCAGTCCGCCGTTTTGCCACTCGGTGGTGAGAAAGTCAGAAACCGTCTGGCGCATGGCGGCCCACAGGGTTTCGCCATTGGGCTCGAACACGGCCCACTGGGTGCCGCGGTCAATAGACGCACCCAGATAGTTGCAGTAGCGGCGCACGTTGACGTATTTCCACTCGGGGTCGTGCGACGTGGTGCGGCCGCCCCATACGCGAAGCCCGCGGCCTGTAAACGCACGCAGGCAGTTCACGCCCACCGGGTTCAGTAGTTCGTATTCGCTCGTGTTCAGCTCGCGCTCGAAGCGCAATGCGCCCAGCACCTCTTCATTCGCAGGTGAGTGATGCACCCCGCGCTCGATGTCGCTGCGTGCATAGGTGCCGCACACGAAGCCCGAGGGCGCAAGCGCAATCTCCGCAGGCTGCCTGCTTTTTGGGCCTGCGAGCGGGTTCGCCGTGATGACCCACGGGTAGTACAAGGCGGCGCGTGTGGAGTCAATGAGCCCGGGCAACGCTTGCATCTCGGCCGGCGTTGCGCCAGGCGGCGCGTCCAGGACTGCCATGCGGTAGCGCAAGGGGTCAGCCACATGCGCGAGCATCGCCGCCTGGATGGCGCGGTAGATCGCCCCTTGACTCAGGTCAGAAAAAGCCGAATAACCCGGTGCTGCGACGATGGAGATATCGCCAAGCCCTTCCAGGCTGGCGAAGGCCGCGGCGTATTCGTTGGCGTCCGGGAGCACGACGCCTTTACCGGTACGAAAGCCCACCACCACGCGCACAACATAGAGCCGCATGCCGCCGTTGTCGAAAAACGCCCGCGCTGCGTGGGCGATGTAGTTGCGGCGGTGCAGCGCCGTCTTGTCAGCGGCAAACGGAAGGTCTTTCACGCCGCCGTAGATGCGCTCGTAGTCGGCAAAACTCGTCAAAGGTCCCGAGGCAACGCCCACCGGCCCTTTGGTAGTGGGGCCTATGAAAGCGCAGGTGCTGGTCAGCACGCCGTCGATGGTCCTGGACCGCGCACTCGCTTCCTCTAGGTGAACGCCGGGTGCAATGTAGTTGGGCATGGCAGACCTCCTTCACAGGGATTTTTGCAGAAAAGGGGTGGCTCTACCAGCTATTTGCTTTTGCGAAACGCATAGCGGTTTCAACGCAGCGCCGCTGCCATTGGCAACCTGGATTTGCAACGCGGGTAGTTGCTGCAGCCCCAAAATGCCGAGCCTCCCTTGCCCGGCGTACGCTCCACCATCTTGACGCCGCAGCTTGCACAGGTTGGCCGCCAGTACTCCCCTTCAAAGGCGACATCCAGCAAGGTTTGCTGCTGCTCGGGCGTGCGTTTGGCAATCAGCGCCAACAGCGCTTGGCCGTCCATTGCATTGATGCCGTTGTCTTTCGCAAATTGTGCCGCGTCGGCGGTGTAGGTGGACGTGGTGGCGTAGGTTCCGCGCTTGAGCTTGTGCGACGCCATCACGCCAAAGAACTCGCGCAGTTCTTTTACGTTCACGGCTTTGCCTTGCCAGTGCTTGCACTGCACGACCGCTACCGGCCCTCTGGCATGGCGGCTGTGCAACCAGATGTCTACACCGCCATCGGCACCGTGCGATTGGGATCGGGTTTCAAACCCGGCCTGCCCAAAGAGCGCCTCACACACCGCTTCAAACCGGCGCCACTCGATGGCAGCAAATGCCGCAGGGCTCCAGTGCGCGCTGCGCACGCGGGGTGCCGCAGATTGCACCTTGGGTGTCTCGGATATTTTCGTGAGCTTGCGTGGGGGCGTGCTCGCTGTCAGGGATGAGAACGAGGACGCCTGGGCCTGAATTGTGTCGATGACCGCCAGTTTTTCCCGATTCGTCATGGGCACCACCTTGACTCGCCCGGGCCTGGGTCGCACCGTTGCACCTGCTGCCTTTGGTTTCAATACTTGGTGCAGGGTGAGCAGGACCGCGCCGAGCAGCAAGACAATCCCGCCCAGCGGTTGGAGCGTACCAGCCAATGACCGGAACGCAGGGGTCGAGCCAGCCAGAACGGGGAGCAGCAACAGGCCGGCACCTATCGCAAGGGCAGCAAAGCCTTTGGTCTGCAAGTCGAGAAGTGCGCGGTTCTTCCGCTTGCCCGTGTTTGGCCTGGTCATCTGTTTTCCCTGATGCTATTGCCGCGTTTTTGCGGTCTGCTTACAGTGTAACTTTAAGCAAAAAAAGGCCCCATCCCCCGTGCTGCATGCGCAAGTAGCTATACAAAACATAGCAGAACCATTTCCGGATGCATTCAGCAGCAGGTCTGCGCCAACAATGCCCCTGTCCGAACCCAGGGATCTGCCACCGATTGTAGACGACTGGTCTACTTTTGCTAGAATTCGGGCATGACAGTCGACCAACCTACCGCTAAAGACCACATCCTCGATTGCGGCGAACGCCTGATCGCGAACAAAGGTTTTGTGGGCGTCGGGTTGGCTGAAATTTTGACGGCTGCGGGCGTTCCCAAGGGCTCCTTCTATCACTACTTCAGTTCCAAAGAGCGCTTTGGCGAGGCGCTGCTGGTGCGCTATCTCGACCAGTATCTCGCCCGCCTGGATGGGTTGCTGAAGGCCGATGGCACGTCTGCGCGCACGCGCTTGATGCGCTACTGGTCTTACTGGAATGTTTCGCAGTGCGGCATTGCCCAAGAGGTTTGTACCGAGTCCGCGGGGGGCTCCAAATGCCTGATCGTCAAGCTCAGCGCCGAGGTGGCCGACATTTCGGAAACCATGCGCCTCGCCCTGCGCGATGGCACGGACCGTGTGGTCCAGCGCATTGCCCAGTGCATTGAAGAGGGGCGCACGGACGGCTCCATTCCCCGTGCGCTGCAATCCGACGATACCGCGTTGACCCTGTACCAGCTATGGCTGGGTGCCAGCCTGCTGGCCAAGCTGCGCCGGGATGCCAGCCCGTTTGAACACGCCACCCGCAGCACCGAGTTGCTGCTCAGTTAGTCACCCAATTGAAAAATTTCCACAACCTCTATTTATTGATTTACTAGCCGACCGGTCTACTTTTTTTCATTGATTTGAACCACAACCCCACAACCCAAAGGACTCCCATGCTGAATTTTGACTTTTACAACCCCACGCACATTGTTTTTGGCAAAGACCGAATGGCCGACCTGGCCACTTTGGTTCCAGTTCAGGCCAAAGTGCTGATTCTGGTAGGCGGCGCCAGCGCCGAGAAGACCGGCACGCTCGCCGAAGTACGCCAGGCTCTGGGCGCGCGCCAGCACAGCACGTTTGCCGGTATTGAGCCCAACCCCAGCTTTGACACCGCAATGAAAGCCGTTGCCCAAGTCCGCGAAGGGGGCTATGACTTTCTTCTGGCGGTGGGCGGTGGCTCGGTCATTGACGCCGCCAAGTTCATTGCGGCAGCGGTGCCGTTCGAAGGCGATGCCTGGAACATTCTGCTGCAGGGCGGGCGCAACATCACATCGGCCCTGCCTTTCGGCACGGTGCTCACTCTGCCTGCTACCGGCTCCGAGATGAACAACGGTGGCGTCATCACCCGACGCGACATTGGTGCCAAGCTGCCGTTTCGCAGCCGATACGTGTTCCCACAGTTCTCGCTGCTGGACCCCACCAAAACCTACACGCTGCCGCTGCAGCAACTGGGCAATGGCGTGGTCGATGCCTTTGTGCACACCGTCGAGCAATACCTCACCTACCCGGTGAACGCGCCCGTGCAGGACCGCTTCGCCGAAGGGCTGCTGCAAACGCTGGTTGAGATTGGCCCGCGCCTGCTGGCCGACCAGGAACCCAACTATGACGACCGTGCCAGCCTCATGTGGGCGGCCACTCAGGCACTGAATGGCCTCATTGGTGCCGGTGTGCCGCAAGACTGGGCTACCCACATGATTGGCCACGAGCTGACCGCCCTGCACAACATCGACCACGCGCGCACGCTGGCCATTGTTTTGCCCGCCATGCTCAACGAGCGCCGGGTTCAAAAACGCGACAAACTGCTGCAGTACGGCGAGCGCGTCTGGGGCATTTGCACGGGAACCGACGACGAGCGCATCACTGCCGCCATCGATAGAACCCGCGATTTCTTCGAGCGCATTGGCATTCCCACCCGCCTCTCGGCCTACGGGCTCGGCGCAGATGCCATTGACGTGGTGATCAAACAGCTGGAGGCCCATGGCATGACCAAGCTGAGCGAACACCGGGACGTGACACCCGCCGTCAGCCGCCGCGTGCTCGAAGCCGCGTTGTGAACCTTTCCCAACCCATTCACCCACAACTGAAAGAAATCCCATGAAAAAAATTCTGATGGTGCTGACCTCGCACGACCAACTCGGCAACACCGGCGCCAAAACCGGTTTCTGGCTGGAAGAATTTGCTGCCCCCTATTACGCGTTCAAGGACGCAGGTGCCGCCATCACGCTGGCATCGCCCCTGGGTGGCCAGCCGCCGCTGGACCCCAAGAGTGACGACGCCGCTTCGCAGACCGATGCCACCCGCCGCTTCAAAGCCGATGCCGATGCACAGGCGCTGCTGGCCAGCACCCACAAATTGAGCGACATGACGGCTGGCGCTTTTGACGCTGTGTTCTACCCCGGCGGCCATGGCCCGCTGTGGGACCTGGCGGAAGACAAAAACTCCATCGCCCTGATTGAAGCCATGCTGACCGCGGGCAAACCGGTGGCCGCCGTGTGCCACGCGCCTGCCGTTTTGCGTCACCCGAAAATCAATGGCAAATCGGTCGTGCACGGCAAGACCGTGACCGGCTTTACCAACACCGAAGAAGCTGCTGTGGGCCTGACCGACATCGTGCCCTTTCTGGTGGAAGACATGCTGACCGGCAACGGCGGCAACTACTCCAAAGGTGCTGACTGGCAACCCTATGTGCTGACTGACGGCTTGTTGATCACCGGGCAAAATCCGGCATCTTCCGAGCCAGCAGCACATGCGCTGCTGGACGTGCTCAAGACGCTGTGAGACAGGGCGCAAGCCGCGCGTTGACGTCCGCTGCATCGGGCTGCGCAAACACCATGTTGTGCTGCTCCGTCAGCGGGCCGCCGCCGGGCTCCACGGCGCCGGCGGCGTCGTAGCCCACCGCCTTGAACTTCCACACCCCACCCACGCGCTTGAGGTTACCCACATGCGCGCCATCTGGCAGATGCACGCTGTGCACATTGGCGTTGACCAGGTTGAGGGTGAGGGTTGTGGGCATTGGTCAAGTTTACTTCCAGCCCCTGTGGAGCAAGCGCCCAACCTTTGCATTGCAGTCACGGTTGACAGGGAACGGGTGCGCACGCGAATAGGCCTTGCTGCACCACGTTTGATGTGGTTGAATTTCTCTTCAATAACGATCTTGTTTTGGAGGGTACGCTCATGTCTCACCTGTTCAGAATCGCCACCTTGTTGGCCCTGCCTCTGGCAATCATCGGCTGCGCGCCACTCAACCCGAGTTTGAAAATTGACGATACCCCCGTTGGCAGCGCTGCCAGCGCGGAGTCTGGAATCAACAGCAACACCGCCACCATTCTCGGGTCCAGCTTGCTCATTACGGGACCGGTGGACCCCAACCAGGCAAACAATCGCATCCGCCGTTCAAACCCCGGGTCGCCGGCCGACTTGGGCGTGCTGCCGCCGGGCCGGTATTTTGGAAATATGCAGTGGTCTTATCAACGCATGTTTTCTGGCACGCCTGAGACCATCAATGCAAACTCGGTGGACTTTCAAGTGCTGGAGCCTGACGGTTGTTTCACTTTCAATTTCGGCGCGCCGCCACCCGGTGCGGGTGCCTGGACGCCCAGCACTCAGGGTTGGTCGGCCTCACAGTTTTTTGTAGGCGACACCGATGTGCTGGCCAGCCAAACGGCCATTCCAGGACTCTCCCCTTTGAATAATCAGCTCGATCTGCTGATTCATCCCAACGCGCTGCGCGCCAGTTCTACTGTGCCACTGTGGAGAACCGATGTGCAGTCCCCGTCACTGGAAAAAAATGCCGCGTGGCAAACAGCCACCGGCATTCAATACTGGATCAGCGCCAGCCGGTACACGAATTTGAATTTGCAGGTGCAGTCCATCTTGCGCGTGCGCAAGGCCGACGGCACCATCGCCTTGTTTGCAGAAGGCATGCAAGGCAACCGCGTCTTCCACCCCATGAATACGTGGAGTCCAGTTGTCAGTCCCATTGCATTGCCAACGGGGTCTACGGTAGTCGGGGCCATCATCCGCATTTTTGGTTTGCTGCCTCTGCCAGCTGGGCCGGATATCAACGTCAAGCTGGGCAGTATCTGTCCGAAGCCGTAGCCAAGAAATTACAGCGTCGGGTAGTCGGTGTAGCCCTTGGCGCCCGGCGTATAAAACGTGCTCGCATCCGGCGCATTGAGCGCCGCGCCGGCTTTGATGCGCGCTGGCAGATCGGGGTTGGCCAGGAAACTGGTGCCAAAGGCCACAGCGTCCAGCTTGCCGTCGGTGATGGCCTGCTCGGCCTCCGCAGACGTGTAGCCCATATTGCCAATCAGCACGCCCTTGTACTTCTCGCGGGCCACTGTCATCACATCGCCTTTTTGCACCTGGTAAAAGTCCGAGCGCATCACGTGCACGTAGGCCAGGTTGAAGGCGTTGAGCTTCTCGGCCAGGAAGCCGATCAGCGCCAGCGGGTCGCTGTCGATCATGCTGTTGTAGCTGTTCAGGGGCGACAGGCGAAGGCCCACACGGTCAGCACCAATCGCTGCAGTCACCGCAGTCAGCACATCAAACAAAAAGCGTGCGCGGTTCTCCATGGAGCCGCCGTAGGCATCGGTGCGCTGGTTGGCCCCGTCACGCAAAAACTGGTCGATCAGATAGCCATTGGCGCCATGCACTTCCACACCGTCAAAGCCTGCAGTAATCGCGTTTTTTGCGCCCTGCACGTAGGCGGCCACCACGGCGGGAATCTCGTCCGCTGAGAGGGCGCGCGGCACAGCATTGGGCAACTTGCCTTGCGGGGTTTGCACCTCGCCTTCGATGGCGGTGGCGGTTGACGAAACGGTTTCTGCTCCGTCATTCATGGCCGGGTGCGCGGCGCGGCCCGCATGCCATATCTGCATGAAGATGCGCCCGCCCTTGGCGTGCACAGCAGCGGTCACCGGCTTCCATGCCTCCACCTGTTCTGCGGAGTAGATGCCGGGCTCATTGATGAAGGCCGACGTGCCGGGTGCCACCATGGTGCACTCGGTGATCAGCAGGCCACCGCTGGCGCGCTGGGAGTAGTACTCGGCCATCAACGCATTGGGCAGGTGCCCGGCGTCTGCGCGGGTGCGGGTGAGGGGAGCCAGAAGAATGCGGTTGGGAATGTTCAGCGCGCCGACTTGCAGGGAATTAAAAAGCATGGGAATCCAGTTATTGAAAGGTGACGCAAGGTACCACCCAACGAATACACGTGCCTATGCCGGGTTTCTGTTTTTTGGGCTGCCGACAGCCTGCGCCTAAAATCTCTGCATTGAATAACCGGTGACTGGTATGCGCGAGAAATCAAACAAGAGGCTCTTGCCAACCGGTTGCTCCTGCAGGACCGCATTTCGCATCGCTGTTGTGCACTGCCTGATGCTGCTATGTACAGCCTTCGGCATCGGCTCGCTGGCGGTCGCACAGACAGCCCATACGCCAATTGCGCTGGAGGACTCAACCCCGACATACGAGGCTTGGCCGTCGGTAACGGTTCTTTTCAAGGCGGCTGCCAACCTGGCCATTCAGGACGTGATGAACGCGAGGGACGCATTCGTTGTGCCCGAAACCGCCTATGGCACGCTGGGGCTCCAACGAGAGGCCGTCTGGCTGCACATACCGATCACGGTTTCAGGTCGAAGTGAGGGCCTCTGGGTTCTCGATATTGATTACCCTGTGCTCAACCACGTCGACGTCTACCTCACACAAAACAAGACGGTCGTAGAGCAACGCAGGATGGGAAGTCTGGTGCCGCGCAGTGAAAATCCGGTGCGGGCGCGATCGCATGCGATGAATTTGAAGCTCCATCCGGGAACCCCCTACGACATCTATTTGCGCGTGGAAAGCAAAGGCGCGCTGATATTGCCCATCACCCTGAGCCGGCCCGGGGCTTTCCTGAACACAGCCCTGCGTGAACAAATGCTGCAAGGCCTGCTGACGGGACTGGCGCTGTGCCTGCTGGCGTACAGCCTGGCGCAGTGGCTCACGCTGGGTGAGTCCATGTACCTCAAGTACGCCATTCTTATCACCGGAAGCTTGCTGTTCTCACTGGTGCAATTCGGCATTGGTGCCCAGTATCTCTGGACGGGAAATCTGTGGCTTGAGCAGCACATGTCGGGGCTGTCTGCACTGATTGCTTCGGCCGGGTCATTCCTGTTCATCGAGCATGCCCTGCAGAGCCTCGAGGCCAATCGCCTGATCAGCCGTCTGATGAAGGCCGGAGCCGCCTGCAGCGCCCTTGTGGCGACAGCTTATTCCTTTGACCTGGTCAATCTCTACTTCGTCACGGCGATCATCAGTTCGTTGGGGCTCGCGCCGGCATTGCTGGGCTTGCCGGGGGCCGTTTCAAGGGCGCGCCGTGGTGACAGCGTGGGCTTCTATTTCCTTCTGGCATGGGCGCTCTACTTTGTGACCACTGCGATCCTGATCGAAGTGATCAAAGGACGGTTGGGCGCCAATTTCTGGAGCCTGCACTCGTTCCAGTTGGGTGCCACCTTCGACATGCTGATTTTTATGCGCGTGCTGGGGCTGCGCACTAAAGCCCTGCAAGCCGCTGCCCAGCACGCCACACGCGAGCGTGACAGCCTGCACTCGATGGCCCATACCGACCCCTTGACCGGGTTACCCAACCGCCGCGGGCTGAATGCCGCAATGGATGAATCGCTCCGGCTTGCCAGTGCCGACCGGATGGTTGCCGTCTATGTGCTGGATCTTGATGGTTTCAAACAAGTCAACGACCAGTTCGGTCATGATGTCGGCGATGAACTGCTCATTGCCGTGGCGGCCCGCCTGCGCGCCAATGTCCGCCACAGCGACGTTATTGCCCGCCTGGGTGGCGACGAGTTTGTTGTGATATCCAGCGGTTTAAGCAGCGAACCTCAGGCCAGGGAACTGGGCGAAAAGCTGGTCAAGGCATTCGGAGAGAGTTTTGTTCTTTCCGGACAGACTTGCACGATCGGCATCACGATTGGCTACTCACTCGCGCCACTGGATGGCGACGATGCCCTCAGCCTGCTGAAACTGGCCGACGCCGCCATGTACGCAGGCAAGAACGCAGGCAAGCAGTGCATTCGCCGAAGCTTTGACCTGGAGCCGGTTTCCCTGGCGTGAGATGAACTACGCCGAAAATTTGGCGTAGTACTGCACCACCGCCGGTATGAGCGCAATGCGCTGCACATGCGCGCTGACCTTGGGTGCCACTTTTTCCACCAGATCGGTAGGTACGTGGTCCAGTTTGCCAGAGGCGAGCCCGCGCACAAACACAAACACTTTCAGGTCGGCAATGGTGAGGCGGCTGTCGGCAAAAAACGCACCGCCATGGGCTTCCAGTTGGGCTTGAAGCCAGCTCAGAACCATGGGCAACGGCCCTTCCACCAGCGCCGTGCGGGCCTCTTTGAGCGCTGCGCCGGTCAGGCCAAAAGTGGTGCCCAGCTTCACGTTGGCGTCTTCCAGAACGTCCAGCACTTCGTCGCACAGCAGGGCCTGGTAGGCGTCAAGCGGGTACAGGCCGGTGAGCTTGCCCACATAGCGCGTGATGGCGTCGCTTTGGGTGACCTGCACGCCGTCCACATGCAGCGTGGGCACCTGGCCAAAAGGAGTGGTCTTGCGCACCTCGGCAAACTCGGGAAAGGCGAAGCGGCGGTCTTCAAACGCAATGCCGCCGATATGCATCGCGAGCCTTGCAGGTTCGCCACGGCCGCCGTGCATATCGAAGTAGGTGAGTTTGAGTTGGGTCATGGTGATGTCCTTCATGTGGTGAGCGAACCGCTATTAATTTCGCAGAAACATTGTGCCGCTAAAATTATCTTCAAAATATAGATAGCGCTGACCCACAGGGTCCGCGAAACGGGAGTGACAGATATGGCATTGAGGTTTGATGGCACCTTGAAGACGTTGCACGCCGACCGCGGTTTTGGGTTTATTGCTGCGGACGATGACGGGCAGGAACTATTTTTCTACATTTCAGTGTTTGCGCGCGATCGTCAGTTGCCCCTGATTGGTGATCGCTTGTCATTTGAAGTGGAGCCCGACCGCGATGGCAATAAGCGTGCGGTGCGGGTGCGCCGCACCAGCGCTGCGCATCTGGCCAGTGCAGCAGCGCCGCTGCGCAGAGTGCAGCGCAATCGCAGGGATGTGCAAACGTCAGGCTACCTGGGAATAGTCATCAGCGTTGCACTCATCAGTGCGATGGCCTGGTATGGCTACAGACACTACGCGACGCGCTCGGTACAGTCTGAATCCAGACTTCCAGCGCCATCGGCAATCCTGCCTGACGCCTGACTACTTTTTCTTCATTCCCGCTCTCTGTACCATTGGGGCATCCGTCAACAAGACCCCTATGGCAAACACCACACCCAACTCCGCCCTGCAACCCGTTTTCATTCAACACCTGCTGGTCAATGCCCCGCACCAAGCCGGTGTACAAGCCCACCCAAGTCACCTGAGCGCGGCCAGCGGACTGGTGCGTAGGGGGCGCCGCTTTGTGGTGGTGGCCGACGAAGCCGTGCATCTGGGACTGTTTGATGAAGCCGCCCCGGGCACCCTGATGCCCCTGCTGGGGAGCCCTCTGGAAACCCTGGCCCTTCTGCCGCCACTGCCGGGTTGCCCCGCGGGCGCGCTGCTGGCGCTGGGCTCTGGAATCACACGAAATAACGACACCGGTGTTCTGGCGGTGCTGGACGTGCAGGGCGCGCCCAACGGCCGCATGGCCAGCGTTAACCTGGCCCCGCTCTATGCGCCCTTGCGCAAAAAAATGGATGACCTGAACATTGAAGGCGCGCTGGTTGTCAGCGACGAACTGATCCTGCTGCAGCGGGGCAGCAGAGGGCAAAGCACCTGCATCCGTTACGACTGGAACAAAATGGCCCCGTGGCTGGCGGGCCTGCAGCCACTGCCACCCCCCGCCAAAAGCGTGCAGAAGCTGCCGCTGGGCAACGTCAGCGGCGTGCCCCTGAGCATCACCGATGCTACGGCGCTGGAAGGCGGGGCGTGGATGTTTTGCGCCGTGGCCCAGCGCGTGGAGGCCAACGGGCAATACGGCCCCTGCATCGGCTCCTCCATTGGGCTGGTGTCCGCCGCAGGCGAGTTGGGCACCGTCTACCAGCTGCAAGGCGCCCCCCAGGTGGAAGGCATTGCCGCGCAGGCCGACGATACGGATTGGCTGGTGACACTGGTTACCGACCCGGCTGACCCCGCGCTGCCCGCGCAGGTGCTACGGGTGCGCGTGCCGCGTCACTGAAACAGCGTGTAGCTACAACCCGCGCTGCGATGCGTGGCGCAATGGGGCCGATTGCGGGCTGTCAATGGCCTGCTGCACCTCGGCCAGCAAGCGCGCCTTTTCAGCACCCAGAACGCCTTTAAGCGCCAGCCAGTTGGACGCATGGTCGCTGCGAAAGACGGTGCGCTTCAAATTCAGCGCCTGCAAAAATTGCGCTGTCTCCACAAACAATTCGGCTTGATCCAGCGCCTCCCACTCGGGGAAGTTTTGCCGAAAACGCGCCTCGCCCTGCGGAAAGCTCACCACCAGGGTCGCCAAAAACTCGGGCTGCGTGGCGTTGATCAGCCGCGCAGAATTCTCGGCATGCTGGCGCGACAGTGCGCGGCCACCCAGCCCATTGAGCAGCATGACCGAGCGAGTAATGCCGGCGACGCCCAGCTTGTCCAGGGCGTCGCGCGTAGATTCAAAAGTTTCGCCCTTGTTCACCCGTTGCAACACGGTGTCGTCGCCCGACTCGGCGCCGATGTAGGCCAGCGTCAAACCGGCTTCGTGCAGCTCCGTCAACTCCTGCACCGTTTTGTTGCGCAGGTTGCGCGGCAGGCAATAGGTTGACACCCGCCGCACTGCGGGCAAGTGGGTTTTGATGGCTTCCAGTATGGTCATCAGGCGCCGTGTGGACAGCGCCATGGCGTCGCCATCGCCCAGAAAAACACGTTGCAACTGGCCCCCGTACAGGGCCGCACAACGCGCAATGGCATCCAGGGTTTCCTGCTCCTCGCGCACCGCAAACTTCTTTTGCGGCTCGGTGTACATCTCGCAATAGGTGCACTTGTTCCAAGAGCAGCCGTTGGTCACAGGAAGGATCAGCGACTGCGCCTCACTGGGTGGACGAAAGACCGGGTTGATGTAGCGGATGGGGATTTCTTGGTGCATAGGGGCCCCATTTTGCACGGGCCCTGCCATGTGGGCCGGACTGCTATTGCGGCGCCTGGCCCAGCCATTCGGACAGATCCTGCAAGGTCTCTTTCAACGCCTTGAAGCGGCGCTCGACCAAATGGTCGGTCCACTCCCTCTCGGTTTGCACCACCGTCTGGCGCATCAGGGCCAATACTTCCTCGCCGCGTTTGGATAAATGCACCACGCGCGCCTGGCCACTGTCACCGTCCATGCGTTCAATGTAGCCACGATTTTCCAGGCCGGTCAGCACATAGTTCATGGCCTGGCGCCCCATATTGCATTTGCGTGCAATCTCGATGGGGCGCATGCCCTGCGGCCCCGGGTACATGAACACCGCCAGTTCGGTCGGGCTGATGTCGTACCCCTGGGCATTGAGCGCTTCGAGCATGCGATGGACCACATGCTCGCGCGGTAAACGCAGCAGTGCACCTATCAGGGGTTGCAGTGCCAGCGCAGCCTGAAATCATCCGCATCGGGCAACTGGAGATCCACTGCCTGCAGGAAGCCCATGGCGCCTGTGAGGCCAGCTGCTTTGAAATGTGTGTGCCACCTGGCTCCAACGTGCCGCCCCCGCACAGCCATTCCGAGCACGAGGAACTCATCTACGCGCTGGAAGGCACCCTGCGCTGCACCGTGGGGGGCGCGGTGGTCAACGCAGGCGGCCCGCCGGACCGCACCAAACTGATGGCCACCATGAACGAGTTCGGCCTGGTGCTTGCTGTACCCGCAACCGCACCGGCACCATAGCGCATCAGTCCACGCCATCCAGGCAATTCGCGCGCACATGCTCGCGCAGCCAGCGGTGCACGGGGTCTGCCTGGTGGCGCGCATGCCAGCTCTGGAACACATCAGCGCCGGGTGTTTCCACCGGTAGTTTAAAAATATGCAGGCGCTGATGCGCCACGGCCCATTTCGCAAACGGCTTGGGCATGATGGCAACAAAATCAGAGGTTGCTGCCATCACCAGCGCAGCCTGAAAGCCCGGTGCCACGATGGCTACCCGGCGCTTCAAATCCAGTTCCTTCAGTGCGGCGTCAATCCGTCCAGCCCCCAGGCTTCGCGACGAAGTTGCAATGTGCGGCCAGGCAACCAGATCCTGCGCGCTCACCGTCACGGTCTTTTTTTTGCCGAACAGGGGATGGTGCTCACGCACCACGCCGACAAACTTGGCGTGAAAGAGCGGCTCGCTGCCAATCTCCGGCTCTGCGAAAGACAGCGCGCCAATGTCCAGGTCCACCATTCCATTGCGCAGTGCTTGCAGGCTGTTGTCAGCGCGTGGAACGAAATGCAGCGACACACCGGGCGCTTCTGCAGTCATGGCCGCGGCAAGCCGGGTTGCCCATGCGCCCGCGAATCCATCATTTGCACGCAGCGTCAATGTGCGCTCCAGTCGTGAGTAGTCCACATCCTCGGGCGCAAAAACGCCGCGCACCTCTTCAATCGCCATTTGCACGCGTTCCCTCAGGGCCAACGCGCGTTGCGTTGCTACCAGACCGCGTCCCGCAGGAACGAACAGTGGGTCGCCGATGGCTTCGCGCAGACGCGTCAATCGGCGGCTCATGGCTGGCGGACTCAAGTGCAGGCGCCGTGCCGCGCCGACCACGCTGCCTTCGCGCAGCAGGGCATCCAGGTCCAGCAAAAGGTTGAAATCAAGGTGGTTCAAGGCAGGGCTGGTCATTTATACGTACCTGGATAGTTGCGTTTGGTGCAGCAATTTGATGCAACGATATCACTTTACACAATGGTTAGCTCTGACGGACCATGCAGTCATTCCGAACTATTGATGCACCCAGAGAAACAAATGCAAACCATCACACCCATAACCCAGCGGCCTGCCGCCATTCACTTCTCCATCTATCCTTTGCTCGCCGTCCTCGTATGGACTGGCAACACACTGGTCACCAAAGCCGCCGCCGTGGCCATTGAACCCGCCGCCATCACTTTCTACCGGTGGCTGCTGGCGGGGCTGGTGTTGACGCCATTTGTTTTGCGCAGCGTATGGCGCCAACGCGCCATCGTTACGGCGCACTGGCCCAAACTGGCCTTTCTGGGTTGCCTTGGCATGGGCATGTACCAGGGCTTGGCCTATGAGGCTGCCAAGACCACCTCGGCCATCAACATGGGTGTGGTGGTGGCGCTTATGCCGCTGATCTCCGCGCTTCTGGCCAGCCTGTTTGTCGGCGAGGCGTTGACGCGTTCCCGGGTTGGCGGTGCTGCCTTGTCACTGTTGGGATTATGGATTCTCAGCACGCGCGGCGACCCATGGGCCTTGCTGGACGGTGCAGCCCATGTGGGCGATGCACTCATGCTGGTCGCCGTGGCCTCCAATGCGCTTTACGGTGTGTTGCTCAAACGCTGGGCTGTGCCCTTGTCCACGTGGCAGCAGCTTTACGTGCAAATCGGCTTTGGCATCCTGCTGGTGTTGCCATTCTGGTGGAACGCCCCTAGCTCTCCCATCAACGCGCACAACGCTCCGCTGATCCTGTATGCCGGCATTCCTGCTTCCATCGGCGCGCCGTTCTTCTGGATGAGCGGTATCAAAAAGCTCGGCCCTGCGCGCGCCAGCCTGTTCATGAACCTGCTCCCACTCTTTGTGGCCCTGGCTGCGTCAACGCTGCTGGGCGAGCAGCTCCATGCGTACCACGCCGTTGGCGGACTGCTGGCCCTGGCAGGCGTGTGGTGGGGGCAGCGTCGATAAAGCATTCTGGCGGGTTTTTCGCGTTGTGAACACGCTTATCCACAGATCAGTCCACGGACTACAGGGCACGTATTTTGGGAAATAGGTGCAGCCGATGAAATCAGCCGGTCGCTACGGGTCACCACACGGCACGCTTCGTTGTACCCTTGAGCAAGCTCATCAGCCTGGCGCTGATGTGGTTTTTCGGGCATTCACCCGGCACGTTAGGGAGCTTTTTCATGAACGAATTTGATCTGGTAGTCATTGGCGGTGGTTCTGGTGGCGTGCGCGCGGCGCGCATTGCGGCGGGCTACGGTGCCAAAGTGGCCCTGGTGGAGGAATACCGCATGGGTGGCACCTGCGTGATTCGGGGCTGCGTGCCAAAGAAGTTGATGGTCTATGCCTCGCGCTTTGCCCAGGAATTTGAGGAAGCGCACGGCTTTGGCTGGTCCCTGGGGGAAAAGCGCTTTGACTGGAGTGCCCTTAAAACCCGCCGCGACGCGGAGGTGGCGCGCCTGGAGGGCATTTACCGCAGCAATCTGGTGAAAGCCGGGGTCCACATTTTTGCGGGCCGCGCGCGTCTGGCCAATGCCACCACCGTGGCACTGTCTGACGGACAACAACTTTCCACACGCCACATCCTTATTGCCACTGGCGGCACACCGGTCAACGGGCCGTCGTTCCCCGGCAGCGAGCTCACCATCGACTCCAACGGTTTTTTTGACCTGGAACACATGCCCAAACAGGTGGTGGTGCAGGGCGCGGGCTACATTGCGCTGGAGCTCGCCTGCGTGCTGCAACTGCTGGGGGCAACCGTGCACGTGGTGGTGCGGGGCGATCAAATTTTGCGGGGGTTTGACGACGAAACCCGCAAACACCTGGCCGGTGAACTCGCAGCCAACGGCATGCAATTTCACTTCGGGCGCGAAGTGAAGGCGGTGGCCCGGGCCGCTGCAGGGTTGGATGTGCTGCTGGACAACGGCCAGACACTGGCGGCAGACTGCGTGCTGCGCGCCATCGGGCGCGCCCCCTTTACCCACGACCTGGGCCTGGAAAATGCAGGCGTTGCTTTGAACGCGCAGGGTGCCATTACCGTGGACGCGTTTTCACAAACCACCGCGGCGGGCATCTACGCCGTGGGCGATGTGACCCACCGCATCAACCTCACCCCCATGGCCATTCGCGAAGGCCATGCCTTTGCCGACACCGTGTTTGACAAACGCCCGCGCTCGGTGGACTACACCTTGATTCCCACCGGCGTGTTCACCACCCCCGAGGTCGGCACGGTGGGTTTGACCGAAGAGCAGGCCCTCAAACGCCACCCGCAGCTGGACGTGTACAGCACCAGCTTTCGCCCGCTAAAAGCCACCGTGTCAGGCCACCACTCCAAAACACTGCTCAAGCTGTTGGTGGACCGCAGCACCGACCGCGTCGTGGGCTTTCATGGTATAGGCCCCGACACCGGTGAAATGGCCCAGCTCATGGGCGTGGCAATGCAAATGCAGGTCACCAAAACCGCGCTCGACGCCACCCTGGCCGTGCACCCCACCGCAGCAGAAGAGCTGGTGACCATGCGCACGCCGACGCGCAGCTTGCCTTAACGGGGAAATCAGCCCGGCATTTTGCCCAGCGCCCTGGACAGGGCCGACACATTGGCATAACCCGCCGCGCGGGCCGCCGCCTTCAGGCCCTGGCCGGACTGCACCTTGCGCTGCGCGATTTGCAAGCGCAAGCTGCTGAGGTATTTGCCCGGTGGCTGCTGCACGGTGTTTTTAAAGCGCACGGCAAAAGCAGTGCGCGACATGCCAGCGCGCTGCGCCAGCGAGGCCAGCGTCCAGTCCAGATGCGGGGCCTCGTGCATGGCCACCAGCGTGCTGGCGATGCGCGGGTCCGCCAAACCGTTGAACAGGCCGCCGTGCGCCGCAGGCTGTGCCACCAAATGCCGCAACACACCGATGAACAGCATGTCCCCCGCATGGTTGAGCAAGGCGGGCTGGCCGCAGCGTGGCGACTGCAGCTCGCTGCGCACCAGCGCAATCAACTGACTGAGCAAGGTGTCGGAGGCGTTCAGCATGACCAGCCGGGGCTGGGCAAACTCGGCCAGCAACAGCGGCGCCGCCGCACCGTCAAACTGCACGGTGGCCGACAGCACGGCGCCAAGCGCCTGCGCACTGGCTGCGTGAATGGCATGGGCCGTGTCGCCACGGCAAAGCCAAAACGCGGGCCCGCACACCGTGCGGGTGAGGCCATGGGCTTGCAACTGCACCTCTTGGTTGTCCAGCACATGCAGATGCAGCTGCGGCCCGGCCACGGCGGGCCAGGCGCGGGTGGCACTGCTCGTGTTGGTGGCAGTGCCGGGTTCAGCACCCAGCGGGGCAGGGGCCGCCAGCGTGACACGCGGCGCCAAGCCCTGCAGTAGCGCCGACAGGCGATCGAGTTTGGTGGGAGCATCCATTTTTGTATGAATTGCAAAACTTGTTGAATGAATGATTGCAAATAGTACTGCAAAATAGGTTTTTATCAGGAGACACCCCATGCGCGTTGCCGCCCTCATGCCCCGTTACCCCGTGCCCGCCCTTAACGTGGCACTCACCACCGGCGACCGCTTTGTACTGGGTGCCCAGCCCGGTAGTCTGTTTGACATGGTGGTGTTTTACCGGGGCCTGCATTGCCCCCTCTGCGCCAAATACCTGCTTGAACTGGAGCGCCTGGCCCCCGAGTTTGCCGCCCGTGGCGTGCAAGTGGTGGCCGTGAGCAGCGACGATGCCGACCGCGCCCAGCAAATGGCCGACAAGGTCAGCGCCAAAGCGGTCAAGTTTGGCTACGGCCTGAGCCTGCGCAGCGCCCGCGAGTGGGGCCTGTACATCAGCACCTCGCGCGGCAAAACATCGATCGGAATTGAAGAGCCCGCCCTCTTTAGCGAACCCGCCGTCTACATCGTGCGCCCAGACGGCACCCTGTATTACGGCGCCGCGCAGACCATGCCCTTTGCCCGCCCCGCGTTTCAGGACCTGCTGGGTGCGGTGGACTTCGCCGTCAAGGTCGATTACCCGGCCCGCGGCGAGCACACCGGCCCGGTCTGAGGCCTAGCCCCCCTGGAACAGGCCTAGCCTCTCAGGCCTGCCACACCCCAAACCCGGCTGAGCGCAGGTCAATGCCGATTTCAATCTCCTTGTCCACGGCATCCTCATAGCGCATGGGGTTGAAGGCCTCATACAGATCGGGCAGCAACCGCAGACCGTATTGCTGCGCATAGCGGTTGGCCTGGATGCCGGCCTTGTGCTTGTCAAAGCGCACGTCCGGGTCCAGGCCCGTCATGCCCACGTAGACGCAGGGCTTGCCTTCGATGTAGCCCGGGTTGCTCTTGCGAAAGCGCGGCTCAAAGAGTACGTCTGGGGAGAGTTCGACCACGTAGACGTGGTGGTGCTTGCGGCGGGGCATGGTGATTGCCAAATTATGTAACAGATAGACCTCTAGCCCTCGTGGAATATGCGCAGGCAGCTATTGAAAACGTAGCAAACCGACTTTAACTCTCAGGCACGATGCGCCGCAGTGCCCGCACTTTTTGCCACAACACCGCCTTGGGTAACTGCATGGCCATCACTTGCATGCAGCGCTCCAGCCAGCCCTGGCGGTTTTGAAGTCGGTCTATGGCTTTGCCCAAATCTCGCGCCACGCTGGCGCCATAGGCCTGCTCGGCTTTGGCCAGCGCGGCGCGCAGCGCGGGCAGGGGCAGGCCCATCATGGCCAGGTCAATCACATCGCGGCTGAACACGCCGTCGTCGGCTTGTCGGTCGGAATTGGCCAATAGCTTGGATGTGGCCAAGTCCAGGCGGGTGAGCGTGCTTACGCCGCAAATGGTGTCGTCGGCTGCGGGCGGCTCCAGCGTAATGCGGGCTTCGCGCACGACTTCCAACTTGATGGCCTGCCCATCCATTTGCACCATGGTGCGAATGCCGTATTGGTCGGCCCGGATCTCGCGCAGCGCCACCAAAGGCATCGCATGCGCGTGCGTGATGGGCGCCAGGCCCGCAGACGTGGTGAGCAGTTGCCGCAGCTCGCGGTAGCCCGCCGCGTCGGACACCAAAAAGTCAATATCCACCGACTCTCGGTATTCGCCATACCGCAGTGCAATGCAGGTGCCGCCGCCAAACAGGCAACTGTGTTGGCGCAGGATGGCGCCATCCAAGGCGCTGAGCACATGGGCAATGCGCTGGTGGTGCGGGCGTTCAAACTGCATTGCCATCACCTCCTGCGGCGAGAGGCTTGCGCGACAAGGCCAGCGGCAATGCCTGCAGCAAGGCCTGTTCATCCGCAGACATGGCCTGCAAATCCAGATGCCGCGCATTGCGTTCGTAAATGTCCAGCGCCTCAGAAGGGGTGAGGGTGTCAGTGCCCTGCACCTGCCACGCCAGCGCGCGCAACTGCGGGTAGTGGGCCAGCGCCACACGCGCCGGAATCCAGCCCGCACCGTCTGGCGGCTGCGCGGTGGACGCACGCTCGTTCGCTGGCATGGTCGCCTGCACCGCCATACCCAGCGCCGCCATCGCGCTGCACCAGGCGCCCATAGTCACCGATGGCTCACCCTTCTCAATGCGGTGCAGCGTTACCCGTGACATGCCCGCGGCCTCGGCGGTGACCGTGGCGCTTAGGCGCAACGCCTTGCGTTGGGCACGAATCTGCGCGCCAAGCGCTTGCAACTGCAGTGCGCCGGTATCGTCCGAATTGCGTGTATTTTGAATCATTGTGTTTCTTATTATTTACAAATATACAAATTTGTCAAATACAAGAAACAATTTTTTAGGATATTGGTTCTAATTGCGTTCGATTGGCGCACAGTTAGAAAAAGTGACTCCAGCCCCCATGGAATATGCGTAAGCAGCCGCAGGGGTGCGGCCCAGTAGGGCGCTGCGGTGGGTTCACTCCTTGGCAGGCGTGATCTGCTTCTGGCGCACGTATTCGGTGTATTCCGCCAGCGGCATCGCCGTCAGGCCTGCGGCGCCGTTGGTTTCGGTCCAGCTAAGCGTGGCGCTGTCAGCGCTCAGGTCCACCTCCACCGGGCCGGGTGGAATGACTATTGGAGCGCCTTCGCCGGGACGGTAGGTCACGTGTTGATGGATAGTGGCGTGCAGGGACATGGCGGGCTCCTAAATCTGCATTGCACGCCTGAAACGTGCCGCCGTCTGTGTGGTGGCACACCCGTGGGGGGATTGCCGGGGCTCGCGCGCGGGAAACTTTGTATCAAATAAGCCTCCAGTCCCCGTGGAATATGCGCAAGCAGCTACCAAAAACATAGCGGATAGTTTGGCGATAATTCTCCGCAAGGGAGTAAAAATAGATGCGCTACCAAGGCAAACTAAAAAAATGGGACGCTGACCGCGGCTATGGATTTATTGTGGCCGACGACGGCGGACAGGACATCTTTGTCCACGTGTCGGCCTTTGCCCGCGACGGCGCTGCACCGACTGAAGGCGAACGCCTCAGCTTTGAGATTGAACCTGATCGCGACGGCAAAAAGAAGGCCGTGCGCGTCAGCCGCCCTGGGGTGCAAGCTGCACCGCGCACCACGCCGCCGCGCTCTGCCAGGCCCGCCAACCCCGCATCAAGCGGCACCGGCTTTGGCAGCAAGCTCATACTGCTGTTGATACTGGCTTCGCTGGGTGTGTATGGGTACAAGCACTACACCAAGCGCACCGCACAGATGCGCGCGGCGCAGGCTGAGCTTTTGTTGCCGGAGCCGCCGCCCGCACCAACGAACTTCAGATGCGACGGCCGCCGCTATTGCACGCAGATGACCTCCTGCCAGGAGGCAAAGTATTTTCTGGCTAACTGCCCGGGCGTAAAGATGGACGGAAACGGCGACGGCGTGCCTTGCGAAATGCAATGGTGCAAGTAATAGGCCTCTAGCCCCCGTGGAATATGCACAAGAAGCTATCAAAAACGTAGCAATCACAAGCTGAGATCAGACAGACGGCAATGCGTCGAGCTGTGTCTTCAAAGCCGGCAGCGCCGTCTGAACCGTGTCCCACACTACTTCCAAGTTGATGTCGAAGTAGCCATGGGCTATGCGGTTGCGCATGCCCCGCATGCTGCGCCAGGGGATGTGGCTGTGCTCTGCGGCGAAGGCATGGTGCTGATCCATCACCTTGGTGGCCGCTTCGCCCAAGACGATGAGGCTCATCACTACCGCCTGCTGGGTGCGCTTGTCCTGCATGAAATCTGCCTGGGCCACGCCTTCGGTGAACGATTGCGCATCGGCAATGGCCTGGCGCATGTGGCCCAGAAAATCCGCCAACCGGTTTGCGGTCATACAGGCCGGGCTTCCTGGGCCACGATATCGCGGAACTTGACCGGCAGGTCTTGGAGGGTCAGCACATCGACCGACACGCCCAACAACTCTTGCAACTCGTCTTGCAGGCCGCCCAGATCGAACAGTGTGGTGCCTGGCAGAGGGTCTACCAACAAGTCCAGGTCGCTGCCATCGCTGTCATCCCCGCGCAGAGCGGAACCAAATACCCGTGGGTTCGCCACGCGATGGCGCGCCGCAGCAAGGCAGACGGCATCACGGTGTTGGCGGAGGGCTTGGGAAGGGCGCATGAAATTGAGTTTACCGTAGCAAGCCATCGGTGTGTCAAATTGGCCTCTAGCCCCCGTGGAATATGCGCAAGCAGCTACAAAAAACGTAGCAAATCATCAACCAACAGCTGCCACAGCCTGGCGCTTCAACTCATCCAGCGTCTTGCCGTTGGCGGCCTTCCACTCCACCCAGCCGTTGGCGGAGCGGCCCATCAGCGCCAAGGCGGCTTGGCTGGGGCTGGGGAAGAGGTGGTTGCGGGTGAAGACGTACAGGCCGTCTTGCGGGGCCATCACGCCATCCTTCATCAGCGCCTCGCGAATCTGCACGTTGGATGTGCCTTGAATGGAGGCTACGTTTTCAATGCGGCCTTCGGAGCCCTTGAGCACCACAAACCCCTCGGTGGTGTATTCGCCCACGCCATCGGCGCCAGAGCCTTTGCAATAGAACAGCTCCGTTTCGCCCTTGGCCGTGGGTGCGTTGGTCAGCGGCTCAAAGATGGGCTGGCCCAGCGTGGCCGACAAGAGGGGCACTCTAACGATGCGTCGCCGCGATTAAATTTATTTGGCTGAATACTTTAAGCGCTCTCCCTTAGGAAAGCGCAAATAGTCCGGATCGAGGAAATCCATTAGCTCCACAAGAGCGTTTTGAAGCGCAATGAACCTTGGGGCCGCAATTGCATTGTTCATTTTGAGGTTTTTAACGTCGTCATGAAGGGCACTAAGCAGGGGGTCGCTAGGAAATCCGTCGTTTGCAATGAATTCACCATATCCCATGCATTTGAGTCCAAACGGGCTTTGTATCAGCATTTTTTCCCCAATCGCACGCTGCTCACCCGCGAATACCCTAAATGCTGATGTATATGTATCGGTTTGCAATATTGAGTAAATATTACTTTGCAGTTCTGACAGTTTTCGCGTTTGTTCGTGTCCGTCGAGCTTGATAAACTGAATTTCTTGACGGGTAGCTTCGGTCCAAGCAAAGAATTGTGCAAATAGAAATGCTGAATTTAAAGTGGCATAGTTTCGTTCTCGAGCGCTGCCGTTGACTAGGAAACGATCGATAAAGTTCAATGCCAATATATTGAACAGTCGACTCTGTAAATCAGCTGCAGCGCGAACAAGTGGTTCGCTATAACGCGCTACATTTTTTTCGGCTTCAGCCTGCAGTTTGCTCTTTTCGAACTCATGATTTATTCGAACGTTCCTAAATTGCCCCCAAATGGCAATCCCTGCAGCCACTATCGCAATTGCGCCACTAATCAAGGAGGGAAACAGTTCTGAGCTCATAGTGTTTGTCTGGTTGGATCAAGCCAAATGGAAATCTTGTGGCCACAAGAAGTACGGCCCAAAACGTGATTTGGCGACAAACTCAATTCCGGCCTTATCACCTTTGGGCGTTATGACGTGCTTTTCGCCATCGGCGGCCAGATAGCCCAACTCAGTTGCCCGATCCAAAAACTGGGCAGTTTTTAAACCTAACTTCTGGCTGATCTTGGAGGAAGTCAGCTTGTCGGTCGCTGCCGCGTCATCCGCGCCTTTGTCGTCATCCTTGCCAACTGTGTCGGGCTCACTGGAAACGCGCTCCAGCGAAATACGCACTTCGTCACTAATGCGGATGATGCGTTGCGCTTCTTCGTAAGCATCTTTGTACAACTGGCTGTCGTCAGAGCGTTGAATCAAAATGCCCATTTCGTTGTTGTTGACCTGGCTGAACTCATACAGGTTAAGGCTTGTCACGATGCACATCTCTTCATTCATGTAGCACTTGGCGTGCAGGTTCTTGCAGAAACTTGTGCGGATGTAGGTCAGGCCGCGCAACCATTCAATTTCTTGTGGCTGCAACTCGCTTTTGCCGTAGACAATGCGCACATCAATCTTCAACCGGTTCTTATCCGCCAGCAACTCTTTCATGCGGTCGTTAAGTTTGAGGAATGGGCTGATCAGAATCAGCCGGTCCGACGCGCTCTTGATTAACTCTTCAAGGAAGTAGTTGGTTGCGCTGGTGTTTAGAAATTTTGCCATTTATTTATATTCCCTCCTTCAAAATACTTGGAAAGTCGAGCCTGCCCCCTTTTCTCTTACCTCCTTGGCTCGTGATGAACGAGTCCCGCCAAATTTGCCTTGAGCATGAAGTAGGGGTAGACAGTGGTCAGATAGTCCTTAGCGCAAGATTGGACATAAATGTAGGCCGTAATCAAGGCCGCAATCACAATGGAAAAATCAACGATAGCTCCCAAATTTCCATAAAAAATGGTCGAGGCAGCAACGCCGCAGAGTAGTTCTGCCGCCATATCTTTTTTCTTGAGATTTGGTAATGATTTTGCTATTTGTCCGTCTATCCAGTTCAACTGTTTTTCCGCTTCCTTGGTATCGAGGCTCATCTTGATGTGTTGTGACGCTTCAAGTTGACGAAATTCTTTCGATGACGCCAGAGCCCAGAATACGATTTTTCTGTAAATGCTGCTTATCAAAAGTGCAACTCCTGCGCATGCGAACGCAAGTGGGGCATCCAGAACACTGAGATGTGTCCAAATGCCGCCGTCGATGCTTGTTAGTTTGGCGATGGGAGTAGCTCCGGCAACAATCCAAATTCCAGATTCGATGAAATCGTTGGCCGCTCGGGTGAGGGACAAGACAAGGGCAGCTAGCGTGATAGTCAAAGCCGAAAAAGGAACGACACTACGAATGTCCTGTAGATACGCCGCACCTGCGTCACTTAGCGCTTCTGGAATTTCCATGGGCTAAGCCAATTTTAGGAAGTACATATCACCGCCATAAGGATCGAAGCTCTCGTATTCCAGTACAGGACAAGCAATAATCGCCATCGTCTGTTGTTGCTCACCTTTCTCCAAATATGGAAGTAGCGAGTTAAATGCGGCTTCGCTAGGAATGTGCAGTATGAATTCCCTACCGGTATCTAAGTTCTCAAGCTTTCCTTTGGAGCCTTGAAAATTATTACCTTGGTTGAGCGATCTAACTTGCGCGGAGATAGTTAGTGGGTTTCCAATTCGCCTAGTGGATACAACGCGATGAAATTTCTTGGCAATCCGCTGATCAAAAAGAACGACCGTGTTGGCCACATCTGTGGTAATTGTTATCTCTAGGGTGGAGCCAGCGTTAGCGGATGCGCGAATCGGCGTTAGCAATTGATCGATTTCCTTAAGAATACTTCGATCCCCGAATTGCCCATTGATCTCTTCATTTCTCCCATTCAGGAATTGGGAAAATTCCGGGGCGTCAAGTGCGCCTGCTTCAAGAGTTTGCTTCCTTAGAGTCGCTTGATTCGCAAGATTGTCGTAAACAGCTCCTGCGTCGGCAATCGCGGCGGCATGACCGGGAACCAGGGCACTTCGCACGCGGTCCAGAACGGCCGGTCCTAGACCACTTAACGACTGTCGTAGGTCGGCTATGAAGCCACCTTCTCGGAAGCCCGTGATGTCAAACTCCGCAAGTGGGTAATCAGAATTCTTCAGCCGCGCGTGCTTCCAAACACTACCGTATTTGACGTCTATGACTGCCCTGTCAATGGCTCCCTGCAAGTTGTCAAGTGCCCCGCCAAGCACGCGCAATGAGAGTTTGTGATCCTTCGCGATCGGACCATCATAGTGAAGAGAAATTTCTGCTGTCATTGTTCTCCCTGTTTAAGTGTTTTATTTTTCAACAACCGAAGAAAGTGTCCACTACTTCCCCCAACTATCCTTCAACCCCACCGCCAAGTTAAACACCGGCTTGGAGCCCTGCACATGATCCACCCGATCCGCCACAAAGTACCCATGCCGCTCAAACTGAAACTTCTGGTCCGGTAGAGCGTTTGCCAATGAAGGCTCAACAATCGCCGTCACTACCTTCAAGCTGTTCGGGTTCAAGCTCTCAATAAAGTCTTTGCCGCCCGCGTCGGGCTGGGCGTCGCTAAACAGGCGGTCATACATGCGCACTTCGGCGTTCACGCCGTTGGCCACGCCCACCCAGGTGATGGCGGCTTTCACCTTCACGGTCTCACTGCCGGGTGTGCCGCTCTTGGTGTCGGGCACCACGGTGGCTAGCACTTCGGTGATGACGCCATTCGCATCCTTGGTGCAGCCGGTGCACTCGATCACATAGCCGCCCTTCAGGCGCACTTTGTTGCCAGGGAACAAGCGCTTGTAGCCTTTGGGTGGCACTTCTTCAAAATCTTCGCGGTCAATCCAAACCTCTTTGCCGATGGTGAAGTGGCGCACTACGGGTTCAACACCTTCCGCGACGCCATGCGTCGCTTCATGGTTCTGGTGGGGCAGGGCGGGCTGGGTGCAGGGCTCCAAGTGGCCGGCACCCATCACCTCGTCCCAGTTGGTCATGATCAGCTTCACGGGGTTCAGCACGGCCATGCCACGGTGGGCTTTGGCCTCCAGGTCTTCGCGCAGGCAGCCTTCCAGCGTGCTGTAGTCGATCCAGCTGTCGCTCTTGGTCACGCCTATGCGTTCGGCAAACATTTGCAGACTCTCGGGCGTGTAGCCACGGCGGCGCAGGCCGACGATGGTTGGCATGCGGGGGTCGTCCCAGCCGTTGACCTTGTGGTCGTACACCAGTTGCGCCAGCTTGCGTTTGCTGGTGATGACATAGGTCAGGTTGAGGCGGGCAAACTCATATTGCTTGGGTGAAGGTGCGGCCAGCAGGCCACCTTCGCACAGGCGCTCCATCAGCCAGTCATAAAACGGGCGCTGGTCTTCAAACTCCAGCGTGCACAGGCTGTGGGTGATTTGCTCCAGCGCGTCCTCAATGGGGTGCGCAAAGGTGTACATGGGGTAGATGCACCAGGTGTCACCCGTGTTGTGGTGCGTGGCGCGGCGTATGCGGTAGATGGCCGGGTCGCGCATGTTGATGTTGGGGCTGGCCATGTCGATCTTGGCGCGCAGCACCATGGAGCCGTCTTCGTGTTGGCCGTCGCGCATTTCACGAAAGCGGGCCAGGTTGTCAGCCGCAGAGCGGCCGCGAAAGATGCTGTCAATGCCGGGCTTGCCAAAGTCGCCCCGGTTGAGGCGCATTTCTTCGGCGGTTTGCTCGTCCACATAGGCCAGGTCGGCTTGAATCAAATGCTCCGCTGCGCGGTACATGAAGTCAAAGTAGTCGCTGGCCTGGTAAGCCGGTGCGTCGGGGCTGCCGTTCCAGTCAAAGCCCAGCCATTTCACCGCGTCGATGATGCTGTTCACATACTCGGTGTCTTCTTTTTCGGGGTTGGTGTCGTCAAAGCGCAGGTGGCACACGCCACCATAGTCGCGCGCCAGGCCGAAGTTGATGCAGATGCTTTTGGCGTGGCCAATGTGCAGGTAGCCATTGGGCTCGGGCGGAAAGCGGGTGCGGATTTTGGCGGGGTCTGGCTGGCCCGCAGCGTGGTGGGCGGCGTCGCCGGGGCTGCCGGCCCAGCGGCGGGTGGCGTAGGTGCCCTCAGCCAGGTCTTTTTCGATGATCTGGCGCAAAAAGTTGCTGACTTTGGGGGTGGTGTCGGGGGAGGCAGGTATTGGGGAGCTCATGCGTACGATTCTAGACGGCCAAGGCACCAGCCTGCAGGGCCCAAACGGTATGATCATTCGAGGGATTGAGGACTAAAAATGAGCCAAAGAGAATTCAACGACACCGCCCCGGGCGTGATTGACCTGCGCTTGCAGGACGTCAAGGACGCGGCCCTTGTGGGCATCGTCAGCGAACAGCAGGCGCTGGACCTGTGGCGCTGGCTGGACCAGCGGGACCACCAGCGCAGCAGCGCACCCGGTGCGGCCGCCAGCGCGCCTGTGCATGCCACCGGGCCCCAATTTGGCTTTGTGAACGTGCTGTATTACTTTGGCGGCATGGTGGCCATCAGCGCCATGACGCTTTTCATGACGCTGGGCTGGGAGTCGTTTGGCCCGGGCGGGCTGCTGGCCATCAGCCTGGCCTATGGTTTTGCCTGCCTGAAGGTGGCCGACCACTTCAAGGCGCGCAGCCTGCCCGTGCCCGCCGGCATATTGGCCACGCTGGCGGTGTGCCTGGTGCCGCTGGCGGTGTGGTGCGTGCAAAATTTGATGGGCCTGTGGCCGCCGGGTGGCCCCAGCAGCTATTCGGCCTACCACACGCACATTGACTGGCGCTGGATGACGCTTGAATTTGCCACGCTGGCCGCAGGCGTGGTGATGCTGTGGCGCTACCGGCTGCCCTTCATGGTGATGCCGATTGCAGTAACCGTCTGGTACATGAGCATGGATGTGGCCAATGGCCTGATGCAAAACACCGGGTTTGACTGGCAGTTCACCCGCGATGTGTCGCTGGTGTTTGGCCTGGGCACCTGTGCGGTGGCCATGTGGGTGGATGTGCGCAGCCGCCAGGCCCACGCGGCCGCGTGGCGGCAAGACTACGCGTATTGGCTGTATATGTTGGGCGCCATCATGTTCTGGTGTGGCCTGAGCCTGCGGGACAGTAGCGACGAACTGGGCAAGTTTTTGTTTGCGCTGCTGAACGTGGCGCTGGTATTCCTGGGCGCAGCCATTGGGCGGCGGGTGTTTACCGTGCTGGGCGCTTTGGGTGTGGCCATGTACCTGGGCTACCTGTCGCACCGGGTGTTCAAAGACAGCCTGATGTTCCCGTTCGCGCTGACGCTGCTGGGCCTTGCCGTGGTGTGGCTGGGCGTGTGGTGGCAGCGGCACGAAGCCGCTATCAACGCCCGCCTGAGCCGGTATGTGCCAGCAGGCTTGCGGCCTATTCCAGAAGGGTTGCCGCAAAGGCGTTGATGGCTTCCACATTGCCCGGCAGGGCGGTGTAGCGCAGCCCCTCGCGGGTCAATATGCCGCGCAGGCCGCGGTCAATGCCCTTGGCCTGTTCTTCGTCCTGAAAACGACCGGTGTGAATGTATTTGCGGTCGCCGCGTTCCACCAGCACGTTGATGTTGTTGTGCTGCTTGTACCAGTTCAGAATCTGGGTGCGGGTTTTGCCGATGTCGCAAATGTTGTCGGCGTAGTTTTCGTTGTAGTACAGCACCTGGGGCAGGGAGCACTCGGTAATCAGGAACTGGATTTGCCCGTCCAGCAGGTTCAGCATTTCGTACTGGCGCTGGGCAATGAAATACTGGTTTTTGAGCACTTCAAAGTTTTGCTGCCACACCAGGGACTTGGCGTAATCAGGTATCACCTCAACCGTTTTGTCATGCAGCTTCAGGAACAGGATGATGGCAGAGGTCACCAGCGATTTGTCGCAACCCGGCCCGCCAATGACGTTGATCACCTTGGTGGGGTACAGCCGCATTTTGTTCTCGGGCAGGTGGTTGGCCACCGAGGTGTATTGAATCGTCATGCTGGTCTCTTTCTTTTGAAGTCTTTATAGGCACCATCGTAGTGTGCACCAGCGCTTCATGCCAAGTAAACCTGGTTAAACCCCCGTGGCTACATGGCTCGAAACAGATGCGCGTAGAGGCGGCTCACGGCCAGCTTCTCGGCGCGGTCGCGCAGGCTGACGCTGGTTTTGCCAGCCTCGTCGCGGTGTACCGAGGCAATTTGCTCCACCCGCACCACGGTGCCCCGGTGCACTTGCCAGAACAGCTGGGGGTCGAGCTGGGGCAACAGGTCTTTGATGGGGGTGCGGATCAAATACTCGTGCCCGGCGGTGAGCACGCGCAGGTATTTGTCGGCGGCTTCAAAGTACACCACGTCGTCCATCGGCACCATGCGGATGGCACTGCCCACGCTGACCTGAATCATTTTCAGCAGCGGGTTAGCGGGCTGAGGTGGCGCAAGCAAACCGCGCAGCTGGCCCAGCGTTGCTTCCAAATCCATAGCAGCTTGCGCAGGTTTGGCGAGGGCTAGCTGCAGTTTTGCCACTGTTTTCTGCAGGCGCGCGGTTTGTACGGGCTTGAGCAGGTAGTCCACCGCCTGGGCCTCAAAGGCCTGCACGGCGTATTGGTCGTAAGCGGTCACAAACACCAGTGCGGGGAAGGGCCGCGCTGGCAAGCCACCGGCGGGCGCCGTGGGCCACAGGTCGGCCAGCTCGGCAGCGGCCTCCAGCCCGCCCATGCCGGGCATGCGAATATCAAAAAACAGCACGTCAGGTTGCAGGGCCAGCGCCTGCTGCACGGCCGAGGCGCCGTCGCCCACCGTGGCCACCACCTGCAGTGCTGGCCATGCGTGCGCCAGCTCAGCCTGCAGGGCCGCGGCCAGCAGGGGCTCGTCTTCCGCAATCAGGGCCGTGGGGGCTTTTGGTGTCATGGTTTGCAAGGAAAAGTGATGCTAGCCCGCGTACCACCTGCGCTACCAGCTATCAAATTGATAGCGGCTTCTGTTCCGTAGGTGGTGGCCAGGCGCTCGCGCACCTGGCTCAGCCCAAAGCCCCGGCCGTCCTGCGCGGCACTGCCTGCGCCTGCACGGGCGGCATCGAAACCCATGCCGGTGTCTTCTACTTCCAGCGTCAGCCGGTTGCCGCTGCGCCGGGCGCGCACGGTGATGCTGCCGCCCGCTACCTTGGGCTCCAGGCCGTGCTGAATGCTGTTTTCTACCAGCGGCTGCAGCAGCAAGGACGGCAGGGGGTGCTGGCGCAAGTCGTCGGGAAGATCCAGTGTGAACTGCAGGCGGGGGCCCATGCGGATGGCCATCAGCTCCAGGTAGTCCTTCAGTCGTTCAAACTCGCGCTCCAGCGGGTGCGTGCTGGAGCGCGATGCGCTGAGCGTGGCGCGCAGGTAAGCCACCATGTGGTCCAGCATGGTCTGGGCGCGGGTGGGGTCGGTGCCGATGAGCGCACGCAGGTTGGCCAGCGTGTTGAACAGCATGTGGGGCTCCAGCTGGGTTTCCAGCAGCTTGAGGCGCGACTCCATGGCCTGGCCGCGCGCTTCTTCTACCCGGCGCTGCAGGTAGCCATGCCGGGTCCTGGTGTAGAAGTAATACGAGGCTGCGGTGCCGGCCAGCCCCGTGATGATGATGGAGGCGGGCAGCTTCGAGCCCGCCTGAAAGCTCCATGACGACCAGCCAAACACCTGATCACCGGCCAGTGTGCCCAGCACATAGCCCAGCACCATGGCGACCAGGGGCAATGCAAACCCGGCCGCGCCCTGGGGCCAACCGGTCTCTGCTGCCGAGGGCACCAGATGGCGCCCAAAGTCGGTCAGCGCCCAGATACAGGTGCCGATGCAGACTGAATAGACCAGCGCAATCTCATAAGCCCACTGTGGCTGAAACGCGTACTGAATGGCCGACACCGCCAGGCAAAACGCCATGGTCTGCAAAAAGTATTGCAGCTTGTTCAGCCAGTCAATTTTCATGGTGGGTCAGCGCTTGTCTTGCTCGCGCTGAAGGCGTTCGCGCTCGCGCTGCACCAGGCCTTCGCGCAGGTTGCCGCCAGCACCCAGAAACCACACCGCAATGCCATGCAGGCACAGCCCCAGCCCCCAGCCCAGCAGCGGCTTGATGGACCAGGCGCGGGTGCCAAACGCGTACTCCGACAGGGAGAACACGAACAGGTTGACCAGCACAAACACGCTGGCATGGGCATACCAGCCCAGCTTGGCGCCTGCGCGCTTGCGGGCCAATTTTTCAAGGGCTTCGGGGGTGAGAGGTGTTGTCATGTGGAGTCAATTCTGCCTTAACAGGGGTCATTCGGGTTCAATGAAGTGAGTGCGTTCATAGTGCTCCCGGTGGCGACTCTGGGCGCGCAAGTGTGGGTGTGAGTGGCATGGTGGGTTCTTCGGCTTGGCTGCGATGGAACGAACTTTGCCTGCAGCCTTTTTCGACAACCACCAATTTGTGACGAAATGCCGGAATCGCGGAGTGAAGTGAAGATAAGGGCGCCTCAGGCAGTACCTTTTTTTGCGTCGATAGGTCACAATTTCATTCTCTATTTCATAGTCATCCAATCTCGGAGAAAAACCATGGGCTTACTCGATTCAGTGCTGCAATCGGTCTTGAACAACAACACGCAAACTGAGGGCGCAGCTGCTGGCGGACTCGGCGGCCTGATGGGCATGGTTGCCAGCAACCCCCAAATTCTGCAGGCCATCACGGGCATGCTGGGCAACGACGGCGCGAGCGGTGGTCTGGGCGGGTTGATGGCAAAGTTCCAGCAGGCGGGTATGGGCGACGTGATCGGCTCATGGGTGGGCAGCGGCCAGAACCAGCCCATCTCGGCAGACCAGATCAGCGACGTGCTGGGTAGCGATGCCATCTCTGGCATGGCCGCGAAGATGGGCATGGACAGCAGCGACGTGGCGGGCCAGTTGTCCAGCATCCTGCCGGGTCTGGTGGACAAGCTGACGCCAAACGGTCATGCACCCGAAGGTGGTTTGGGCAACGGTAGCGACTTGATGGGCATGCTGGGCTCGCTGATGCGCTGATACCAGGACACTCAGAAAAAGCGGGGGCCTGTGCCCCCGCTTTTTTTGTTTCGGCTGAGGGCGCGCGATTTCTACGTCACCCTCGTTTTTCACGTCACCTAGGGTCAACACCAATGTTGGTGCGGGGTGATCGTTTCAATAATCGCGATCTGTTGGAAGGGCCTCGCAACCTACTCTCTGGATGAATGACCGACCCGATGGACTCCAATTCAATTGCTGATCTGAGCTGGTACAAAACGCTGTGCACGGGTTTCAACAATATTGGGCTCGACGGTGCGGCTTTGTGTATTGAGGCGGGCATCTACAGTGCCGTGGTCGACCAACTGCCGGCCGGTGGTCTGAGTGATGCGATGAGCGTGGCCTTCGAAATCGCCGTCGCCCGAACCGGCGACCCCCATATCGGGCTGCGCATGGCGCGCCACCCGCTGGGAGCCCTGGGCGTGCTGTCGCATATGTTGTTTGCGTCGAACAACCCGCAGGAGAGCCTGCAGTTCCTGGCGCGGTACCTTCCGCTGTTTTGGCCGATGGCAACCGTCGATTTCCAGACTTCATCAGACCGAAGTCTGCTTGTCCTGGGAATTGTTCCAGGCAGACGTTGTATTTCCTCTGCGATATTCGATTTCTTTGCATCCATGGTGATAGCAGGCTCCCGTATCGTATCCGGCAAGCGCGCAAAAATATTGAAGATGTACCACCCGGGAGAAGCGCCACTGAATCCACTCATGTGGCATCAATCGTTTGGTGATGTGGTGGAATTTGGTGCGCCGCGCTGCGCGATTGAACTGGGTACTGCCAGCATGTTGCTACCCATCCCCACGGCCAACCCTGCCATTCTGGAGCTGTCTGAGCGCATTGCGGAGCAGATGCAGCGGCGCACGGTGGGTGTGACCAGCGATCGTATTCGCAGGGAACTGGTCAAGTCCTTGCACAAAGGCGAAGCGCATCGCAAAGAGATTGCTGCGCACCTGGGCATGAGCGAGCGTTCCCTGTGCCGTCGCCTCTCGGAGGAGGGGACGACCTACCTGAATTTGCTCGATAGCGTGCGCCGTGAGATGGCGGAGTCCTACATCCAGCAGGGTGGATTCAATCCCACGGAAATCACGTTTGCATTGGGGTTCTCCGACCCGAGTAATTTCTACCGGGCATGCAAGCGCTGGTTCGGTCATACGCCCACGCTGCGCTAGCCAGACAGGGCAATACCAGCGACATGCTGGTCTGGTTTTGGCGTGATAGGGGTATTCCCTTGAAGCCAATTCTTGGCCCAGGAAGCCAATAGTTTGGCCTGCGCAGTCAGTGACGAATGGGGTTCTGAATCTGACACTAGCCCCGTACTGACAACAAAGCACCGGGTGCGCAAGTCAGCACAAAAAAACTTTACCAACTCAGGAGAAACCACCATGAAAACTTTCAAATTGTCTGCTGCTGCAGCACTGCTTGCTTCCTTTGCTTTTTCCGCTTCGGCGATGACCCTTGTGAACGACGAAGGCCTGGCGCAAGTCAGCGGCCAGGACGGTGTGTCCATCGTGGCGGATCTGCATGTGGGCATTGGCTCTTTCACTTACTCCGATAGCGGCAACACCGTGGCCTTCAACAACATCGGTATCACCGGTGTGATTGCGGCGACCATCGACGTGGTCTCCGGTGCGGACTTCCAGACCGCCGCCGTTGGCGCTTTGATGGGCACGGGCCTCTCGCTCGGTGCTTCTGCAGCTGCATTGACTGCTGCTGCCGCTCCGCTGGGCTTTACCGGTCAGGACGTGATCCAGTTCGGCATTCCCGCTGTTGCGGGCACCAACGGACTCAACATCTCCGTGGCCTCCATCACCACTGGTAACGGCGGCGCCTCCATGGGTGGCATTGCTTTGTCCAAGCTGGATGTGGGCGGCACAAAAATCTGGATGTTTGGCCACAACTAACGTGACAGAGGTGATGCCCTCTTAGGTAAAAGGCATCGCTTTTGCATTGCGCCAGGATCTCGTGGCTTGGGCTGCGGGATCTTTTTTGCATTCGTTCGGAACCATCACCATGCACCACTGGACTATTCGTGTCGCAGGGCTTGTTGTCACACTGGTGTTCGCCAGTGGCGCGCGCGCGCAGGGCATGGCGCTGGACGACGGACATTTGTCGCAGGTATGGGGTCAAGCCATGATCGAACTCGTCAACACCAGTTCACTGGGGTACGACTTCACGCGCATGACGCTCAATGCAGACGTGACCCTGAGCGCCAACTTCAAGGACATTCGGCTGGGGGAATATGCGGCAGCCCGCAATGGCCCCACCAACGGTTTGGGTGCGGGCGCTGATGTGGACATCGGGGCGTTGCAGTTGGGTCGCTATGCGCTGGGGGATAGCGAGAGTGCGCGCTATGTGCGTGCCACCAACCCCTATTTCGAATTTGTCTACAAGCAAGGTACCACTGCCGCCACGCGTGAGGTGGTGGGCATGCGCATGGGGTTTGAGGGTCTGCAGGGCTTGGTGGGAACCCAGGTGCGCGCACTCAGTGGCTCATTGCGCGCGGACATCTCGACCGCAGGCGGTGTAGTCAATTTTGATTCTATGAGCGGTGCCACCATGGAGTCGGCAGATGGCAAGCGCGCGAACGGCCTGGGCTTGCTGCCAACGGTGGGTACCTTCAAACTGGGTGATGCCAGCGGGCCCACGCGTGATTTTTTTCTGGCGGTGCAGTCCCAGAATGTGACCTATCCGTCCATTGCCGGACTGACCTCGCAACAAGCGGCAGCAGGCTTCTGGCTGAATTTGCGTGACCGTGTCAGCGGGGTAGTCGGTGCCATGCCCTCCAATCTGGCTGTGCCCAAGTAAACACCATGACGCAGCGGTCATGTGCCTTGTCGATCGGGGTATTGCTGGCGCGCTGGATGGTGCTGGCCGGGTGTGCCCTGGCAACCATGTCCGCCGCGGCGCTGACGCTGCTGGAAGACGCAGAGCTTTCCGTCGTGCGTGGCGCGGGCGTGGCATTCAACCTGCGCAACTACTCCCTTTCCGGGGACCTGTCGCTGACCTATGTCGGCAAGTCCACCGCACTGAACGTACCGGCCCAAACTTTTAGTTTGAGCCAGCTTGCACTGTCGCGGTCGGACGATCCGGCGGCGACGTTTTCCGACCCCTATAGCCTGTCCATTGTTGCCCGGCCAGGCCTGCCAGATGTGATTCAGTTGTCGGAGCCACGCAATGCCAGCGGACTCCTGAAGTGGCAATGGGCCGCTGACTGGACCGTGGGCACCGCAGACGGCACCTTTCAGGGCGGAGCGGTGCTGGTGCAGGACCTCACGAGCTACGGTGGCACGCTTTCCATGACGTCACCTGCCACGCCGGGGGTGGAGGGTGTCGTCTTTGGCAAGACCATCCATGCCGATCTGGGCGCATTTGTGCTGCGGCCGCGGGGGCGGGAAGACGCCAGCCATGAGTTGCGCCTGAGTGGGGTGCATGTGAGTGCGGCGGACGGCGTGTCTCCCTGGGTGCTGGCGGATGTCACCACACAGCCGGGGATTTTCAATGCCATCACGGAGGGCGGGCGCTCTTACCTGCACCTGGGCATTGGCTGGGCGGTGGACCCCGCCGCCGAAGTACCCGCTGCCAGAGTGGTGGTGGACAACATCACATTCAGGAACGATCGGGCGACCTATGCCGATCCCGTTTCCCAGCTGCCGACTTCGACACTCAACCTGGGCGCCAGCCGCATTGCCAGCATGCAGTTGCAGTACATCGACATCAAGCTGCGGGCCGGGCCCTGACATGACGTTTCGATCCTTTATTGCGGCATGTCTTGTCCTGGGTATGGGCGGCGCATCGGCGGTGGCGGGGCCGGCCGTGCTGAGCAATGACGATCTTGCCGAGGTGGTGGGGCAAGAGGGCATCAGCATGGTCCTGCACCTGCAAGTCAATACGTCGGACGCGGGCAGCCAGGCCCTGGGAGCCAGCTTCACGCACAGTTTCAACGTCAACGGAACGACCACCTATGCCACGGCCCAAGGTTTGAAGGGGGTGATAGATCTGGTGGGCCTGACGATCGACGTGGCACCCCGTCCCGATCTTGCGGGTGGGAGCTATATCGATATCGGCCTGCCGGGCGTGGTTGCGGTGAACCAGTTTGGGTTCCGGTCGTTCGGTGTGCAGACCGACGCCCAGGCGGCGGTACAGCCGGATCAGAATTTTGGCAGCGTCCTGCTGAATGGTGTGGGTACCCAGACAGGGCACCTGTACCTGTGGGCGAAGTAGCGCGTCGGTAAAGGACTTTGAGTATGTGGCCCATTGTTTACCTGGTGATTGCGACTGGCATTAGTGGCTTTGGGGCCGCCACGCAAGTGCCGCCCGTAGAGCAACCGGCTGATCAGTTTGCATTGCCCATGGTGCTGGCCGGTGGTGGCACACCACCTGAGCGGGTGGGTATTGAGCCCCAGTCGGTCGCCAAGTTTCGCAACATCGTTCACCAGACTTACGACTACAGCTGCGGCTCTGCTGCGCTGGTCACGGTTATCAACAATTACCTTGGTATCCCCGTGACAGAACAGCAGGCGATGGAAGGCATGCTGGAGCACGGGGAGCGCGACAAGATCATGGCCCGCCGGGGCTTCTCGCTGCTGGACATGAAGCGCTATGTCGCCACCCTGGGCGTGGAGGCCAACGGATTTCGGGGAACGATCTCGGACCTGATGGAGTTGCAAACCCCGGCCGTCGTGCCCATCGATTACGCCGGGTTCAAGCATTTTGTGGTCTATCGCGGCACGCGCGGAGGGCGGATCTACATTGCAGACCCCTCGGCGGGCCATGTGGTTTTTTCGGTGGAGGAGTTCACCAGTCTCTGGGATCGCAACACCCTGTTCCTCCTGAATCCACCCAAGGGCGCGACCACGCTGGCGCTGCTCGCTCTGGGCGAGCGCGAGCTGGGCGTGATCGACAGTGACCTGATTCGCGCAGATGCCACGCTGCCCCAGCTCGACCGCACCGAAGCGCTGCAACGCGCCGTGATGTCCAACCTCGGAAATTTCTCCTTACGCAAATAACAGTGATGCATCCATTTATATGAAAGTACCCATGAAAATCCAATCCACGAACCGTCACCGAGCGAGCCTGTCTGCCCTGGGTGCCCTGGCACTCCTTTCCGCGTTGACTGTGTTGCCCTCGATACCGGCGTTTGCGCAGGCGGTATCGACCGAGGCAGCCAAGGATGCGTTAGCCAAACGGGAAGGTGATGCGGACAGTGCCACCGTGCTGAAAGAAACCTTGTCCGCCACGGATAAACAGTATTCGCTATTGCGCGAGGGCAAGCGCGCGATCACTTATGACCTCACCTATTCCTACATCGGGCAGCAACTGATCAACGCAAATTTTGCGGATTCGAAGTTGACCAACTTCAGCATTCAAAATACGCGGGGACACACGGTGACCAACACCTTCTCCGGGGACTACGGGCTCAAAGACAATCTGACCGTCAACCTGACGGTGCCAATCGTCAGCAAGTTTTCGCAGTCTGACACCAACGACCAGGTGGTGAACGGGTTTGGTGATGTTTCCATCGGCGCGCGGCTGCAGCCTTTTCCGTTGTCCCGCACCCTGCCGTCCATCACGGTGAATGGGACGGTCCGGCTTCCCACTGGCCGCAGTCCCTTTGAGGTGATTGAAGGACAGGGCCTGTCCACAGGCGCCGGTTACACCAGCGCGACGCTGGGGCTGAATGCTTCGAAGGTGATTGATCCGGTCGCCATCTTTGGCTCGGCCAACGTGACGTTTGGATTGCCCGCCAAGAATCTGGACCAGAAGAGCAATGGCAATACCCTGTACGAGGTGACGCCTGGGCAGACCGTTGGGTTTGGTGTTGGATTTGCCTATGCCATGTCCTACAACATCACCACCACGCTGTCTTTTCAGGAATCCATCTCTGGCAGCACGCGTTTGAAGTACATCGATGTAACTGGGAAGGCGGTGGAAAACAAGACGGCCAGCCAGACCTCCGCAATGATGAATCTCGGGCTGGGTGTGCGCGTCTCACCGCTGACCACGGTGAACTTCTCGGTAGGAATCGGTCTTACCTCAGACAGCCCGGATTTCACGTTTGGCATGAACATGCCGCTGAATTTCTAGATTCATCGCGATGCAACGCCATGAGTGTCGGGCAGTGACCCGAGGGTGGGGGGCTTTTGCTGCCACCGTGCTGGTGGCACTGGGCGGCTTTTCCGATCGCTCTCATGCGGCGCTCTCCGAGAATCTGGGCACCAGCGTGGTGGCCATGTCGCTGGGCAATGCCGTCACGGCGGATCCGCCGGGGCTGGATGCCATTCACTTCAACCCGGCGGGCCTGACCCGGATGAAAGGCAAATGGTTCTCGAATTCGGTGTACGGCGCATCCCTGTCGCCCACAGCCCATTTCACAGCGCCCGAAGGTTTTGATGTCGGTGGCTTTAAAGACGATCCGGTGGCCGGTACCAGCACCGGCAATGTCAGCGCCGCCGTGTATCTGCCTGGTATCGGCCCATTAAAGGCGCCCCTGCCTGCCGCAGTGGGAGGTAGCCTTGCCTTTAGCGTCAACGATCCGGGCTCGCCCTGGACGTTTGCCACCGGCACCTACGTGACGCAGGGCGTGGGGTTCAATCGTACCGACGAGGACGACCCAGCCCGCTTTGACGGACGCAAGGTGATCATGCAGCGCCTGGTGTACGTGTCGCCATCCGTGGCCTACAAGGCAACGGATACCTTGAGTTTTGGCGTGGGCATTCCTGTTGCACACCAGGGGTTTGCGCTGGATACCGACATGCGCATGCCTAACAAGTTCTTAGGCATTGTGGGCAAGCTGCAGGATGCGTGGTGTGGCGACAGCGGGAACGCAGTCGATGTTTTTTTTCTGGGCCTGTGCGGCGGCGGCCAGGAGGGGCGGCTTCGACCATTCAATAAAATCGCCTCGGCGAGCTTCGAAGCCACGGCACCCATGGATCCCACGATCAATCTGGGCGTGTTGTGGGAGCCCAATGAGAGTTTTGCTGTGGGGGCCGTGTACCAGGGTGGCTCGGATACCGTGCTCACCGGGCGCTATACGTTTCGCGCCGAACCCATGCTCAACAATTTTGTGCAGGGCATGTATGCCAGTCTGTTCGGGCCTATTGCGGCGTCGATTGTGGGACTGCCAACCTCCATTCCCGCGGAACAGTCGGGCCACATGACCATGAAATTGCCTTTTGTGGAACATGTGCAGGTTGGCGTCAAGATCAAGCCCGTCAAACGTGTCCAGATCAATCTGGACGCGGGATGGAGCAATTGGGAGAAGTGGGACAAGCTGACCATGCAGTTTGACCAGAACATCAACATGCTGATGATGGCGCGCATGTTTGGCCTGGAGGATCCGAGCAAGCTGACCCTCAAGCGTGGCTATCGCAACACCATTTCCTATGGCGTGGGGCTGCAGTTGCAGTTGACCGATGCACTGACCCTTCGCGCGGGTTATGAGCAACGCCCCAGTTCCATTCCGGGCTCGGCCATGGATCTGATCGCGCCTTTGCCGGACCTGGCCGTGAAAAGTCTTGGGCTGGGCTACGTGACGCGCAAGGGGCTACGCATTGACGCAACTGCCAGCTATGCCGAGGGCAACTTCAGTGTTCCCGCCGATAGCAGCTGCAATATGAATTGCAGCGGTTTTCTCAACGCCATTTACAACCCCTATGCCGGGCTGGATGTTTCCGGGGGCATCCGCATTCGCTATTTCGGCATCCAGTTCACCCAGGCTTTTTAGACCCTTCCAAACGATGAAAAAAACACTTCAATCCTGTGCGCTGGTATTCCTTGCGTTGGTGGCTACCAACCTGGTACATGCCCAAAGCTCGGACGATGCAAAACAAGCCCTGGTGCAGCGAGTCCTTGCGCTGTGGCACATCGAAGATGCTGCTATCACCATGGCGCAAAGGCCTGCAACTGATGCGTTGTTGCAGGCACGGGTTGCCCTGCAAGGGCGTGTCAATGCGGAGAAGCAGGAGGCCACACTCAAGGCCATTGTTCCGGATGTCCAGAAATACATCAATGAAGCGACTCCCCTTGTGCGTGCAGAAGCCTTGCGTCTAAAGGGACCCACCGTGGGCCCCTTGCTGATGAAAAACTTCAGCGAAGAGGAACTGCGCGCACTCGTTGCGCTGTTTGAGTCGCCCGTGAAAAAGAAATTTGAGTCCCTGGTCCCGCAATTCGAACGCGCGTTTGGTGAAAAAGTGGTGGAAACCAGCCGTGAGGCCATTGATCCCAAGATTCAGATTCTCACCAAGGACATTGGCTTGAAATTGCGCGCTGCGGTAGTGGCGCCGTAACCAGCGCGGGCGCTTGCCAAAAAATCAGTGAATGAATCGGCCAAGCCAGGACAGATCGCAGCATTCAGAAAACCGGTCCCCCATTAGCCAGACCAGTAGTCCACAAAAAATCACTGCGGCTCCGCAGACCAACAGCAGCCGCCCGAACCGGGGTGTGATTTCCTTGCGTGGATTGGGGTCCTGGGTTTCGCTCATTGCATGGGTCTTTACCCGTAATTTACACAAAACGGTTTTCAGACTGGGGCGTCCTTCCCTACAATCCAACCCATCTCAACTACCGGCCGATTCAATGGACTCAGAAAGTTCCTGGCCTCCGGTTAGTCTGATTTGCGCGTAGACGGCACTGTCGCGACCGCTTGTCTGACTCGGCACGGAGGCTTATGCCCAACGTGCCTGGCAGACAACGCGAACCCCATGGGCTATTGCCCTGAAGTTCCGTTCCATCCCAGGCTTCTCAAAAGAGGCGCTCCAATGGGCGCCATTGCCGACGCTTCCATGTGCGTTGGAACAGGGGATTTACCATGGTGACTCAAACCGCAAAAAATTTCGTCCGGCGTCTCGGGCCAGGCCTCATCACCGGTGCAGCCGACGACGACCCAAGCGGCATTGCCACTTATTCTCAGGCCGGCTCGCAATTCCGCTTTGCGCTGGTCTGGACGTTGCTGATCACGACGCCGCTGATGATCGGTATCCAGATGCTGTCCGCCCGCATCGGGTGGGTTACCGGCGAGGGTTTGGCCGCCAACATCAACAAAATGTGTCCACGCTGGTTGACCACCACCCTGGTGGCATTGCTGGTGATTGCCAACACCATCAATATTGCCGCCGACATCGGCGCCATGGGCGAGGCCGTTCGCCTGCTGATTGGTGGGCCACTGTCGCTTTACGTCGTGGGTTTTGGCGTGCTGTGCATCGCAACGCAGGTTTTCTTCTCCTACGAGCGCACGGTGCGCATACTTAAATGGCTGACCCTGGGTCTGTTTGCCTACGTGGCCGTCATCCTGACGGTGCAGGTGCCTTGGCGCCAGGCTATTTCGGAGTCACTTCACCCCTGGTCATTCTTTCCCAAGGATGCCTCACTGAAGGACTACGCCGCCATGGTGGTCGCCGTGTTGGGCACCACCATCAGCCCGTACCTGTTTTTCTGGCAAGCCTCCCAAGAGGTGGAAGACAACAACCGCAGGCCCGAGGCGCAGTCTCTGCGGGAGCACCCGGAATATGCGGCAGAGCATTTGTCCCGCATCAAGCAGGACACGATTGTGGGAATGACGTTTTCCAACGTGATTGCGCTGTGCATCGTCGTGGCCACCGCGGTGACTCTGAATCTGCAGGGCATCACCACCATTCAGACCTCGTCGCAAGCAGCGGAGGCGCTCAGGCCGGTGGCGGGTGAGTTTGCATTTTTGGTATTTGCGCTGGGAATTATCGGGACCGGCCTGCTGGCGGTGCCCGTGTTGGCAGGCTCTGCGGCCTATGCCGTGAGTGAGCTCTATGGCTGGAAGGCGGGGCTCTCACATGGGTTTCGTGAGGCCAAGGGTTTCTACCTCATCATCGTAGCGGCGACTGGCATCGGCACCGTTATGGGCTATCTGGAACTGGACCCGATCAAGGCGCTGGTGTGGAGCGCGATTGTGAATGGCGTTATCTCCGTGCCGATCATGGCGGCACTCATGTGGATTGGGCAGTCAGAGCGGTTGATGGGACAGCACACCATCACGGCGCGCCATCGGTTCTTTGGCTGGACTGCCACAGCGGTCATGGCGGTTGCCGTCGTCGTCATGCTGGCAACCAGTTTCTAGGCGTCTCATGCATAACTTTCAACAGTTGACTCTTTTATGAATCCCAAAAAATTTGATGTGAAAAAGCTGGTGACGAGCGGCGCGATCATCCCGGCCGTCGTCATTACCGCCATCGCTGTGGTCGTGATCAGTGTGATTGGCTTCATCGTGGTGAAGTCTGTTCGAAACAAAGGATTTTTGCCGCAGCCCACCCAGCTCATAACGTATGAATGCAAAGGCATTGGACAACCGTTTGCGATGCGGTTTCGCCATGGAATGGACGTGGTTGAACTGCGCTCGGATTCGGTAGCGATGACCGGTGAATTGTTGAACGGAAAAATTGTGTGGTCAGGGTCGCCCAGCCAGGTTGGGACGCTGGGCTTTATGCCGCCAACTGAAATTGTGTACGACGATTCCAAGAGCATTCGCCTGCTCGATGGAAGCCAGATCGAGCGCACCTGCGAGCGCCAACCGTGACACGGGCTGCTGCCCAAGCAAAAAGCCCGCAGAGCGGGCTTTTTGTGGGGCGCATCAAGAATTACTTCTTGGCGGCTTCTTTCATTTCAACCTTCTTGGCCGGCTTCACTTTTTTCACTTTCTTGACCTCGGCCTTGACCTCAACCTTTGCAGGCGCGGCTACCGGTGCAACCGCAGGAGCAGCAGCTTTGACCGGAGCAGCAGGTGCGGCAGGAGCAGCAGGTGCTTGCGCAAACGCGCCAACAGCAAACAGGCCAGCGATCAGGGTAGCGAGAACTTTGTTCATTTCAATTGCCTTGTAGGTTGCTTTGTCTGCTCCGATTATTCGGAGGTGCTTCTACAACGAGGCGGGTTGCAGCGCCGTTGACGGCACTGTGTATCAATGTGTTACGTGCCAGAAACTGGCGGGAGTCTACAAATGGAAATTGATACGTTAGAGATGGTGGAGTCGGCCAGGGCGGAAGCGGGACGCGGCAAGTCAAGTTGGCTCAATCCTGCCGTGGCGATCACGGTCGCCTTGTTGGCGACCTTCATGGGAATCTGCAAGGTCAAGGACGACAACATTGTGCAGGCCATGCAGCAGGCACAGGCGGACAAGCTGGACCACTGGCAGTTCTATCAGGCACGTAATATCCGCGAAGAAATTGCCAAGTCATCTTTGGCGCAATTGCGGTTGCAGTCTGTGGCAGCGCCACCCGGGATGGAGTCAGCCTACCGGGAACAGATCGCTATTTATGAAGCACTGGCCAAAGACCAGAGCCAGAAGAAGGATGAATTGAAAACGCAGGCGGAAAAAGACCAGGCCACCTACGATGCACTTAATTTTCGTGATGACCAGTTTGATTTGTCGGATGCGCTGATCGCGATTGCCATCTCGCTACTGGCAGTAGCGTCACTGACGCAACTGCCGTGGCTGTATGCGCTGGCTTTGGTTCCGTCGGGTTTTGGCGTGCTGATGGGTTTGTCGGGTCTGATTGGGTGGAGCATTCATCCCACCGGGCTTATTCAGTTGCTGAGTTGAGGGCGCCCGCGGGTGACATGGGCAACCACTAGAATCCTCGATAGACCCTATCCTGAAAGATGCAAATGACCCCTGTGCCCGCAAAAAAATCCGCCATTTACTACGTCGTTGCAACGCTCGTTGTGATCGCCCTTGTGGCTACGGCCTACGTGTGGGTTGCGCTGAGCTGGAGCTATTCCAGTGGCGAGCGAGCCGGGTTCATGCAAAAAATGTCACACAAGGGCTGGCTCTGCAAAACTTGGGAAGGCGAACTCTCCATGGTGGCCATGCCTGGAACGACGCCCGAAAAATTCCTCTTCACTGTACGCGACTCTGCCGTGGCCGCCGCCATTGAAAAGACCATGGGCTCGCGCGTTACCCTGACGTACGAACAGCACAAGGGCTTGCCTACATCCTGCTTCGGCGAGACCGAATATTTTGTGGTGAGTGTGAAGCCGTCAGCTCCCTGATCGTCCTTGCGGAATCTGATGAAAAAATCGTATGTGGTTGCCGGCGGCGTGGCGATGCTGCTCCTGGCCGGTGGTGGGTGGTGGTGGAAGCAACAAGCGGCAAGTGATGCCGTGCAGTACCGCACGGCACCCCTGACCCGCGGCAGCTTGCAGGCTGCAGTGGCCGCCAGCGGCGCCGTGAACCCGGTATCCCAGGTGTCGGTGGGCACGCAGGTCAGCGGCCAGATACGTGATCTTCTGGTGGACTTCAACTCCGAAGTCAAAGCCGGGCAGTTGCTGGCGCGGATTGATCCTGAAACGTTTGAATATCGCGTGCGATCTGCGCAGGCCGATGTGGATGCAGCCCGCGCCGCGGTGCTGACGGCGCAGGCCAACCAGATTGCCGCGCAAGCCCAGGTGTCGCGCGCCCAAGTGGATCTGATTGAGGCACAGCGCGATCATGAACGCAAGCAAAGCCTGGTCGAAAAGCAATTCATTGCCCAAAGTGAGGCTGACAAGTCCCGCGCATTGGTGAACACCAGCGTGGAGGCAGTCAAGGCGGTGCAGGCCCAGGTGGGCGTGGCGCAGGCCCAGGTCAAAACGGCGCAGGCCAACGTGGCCCAGCGTGATGCCGCGTTGGCGCAAGCCCGCATTGACCTGGACCGCACCCGCATTACCTCGCCTGTGAATGGCATCGTCATCAAGCGCGCCATTGAGCGTGGCCAGACCGTGGCCAGCAGCCTGCAGGCGCCCGAACTGTTTGTGATTGCCCAGAATCTTTCTGACATGCAAGTGGATGCCAGTATTGACGAAAGCGATGTGGGTCGCTTGCGCGCGGGCCAGAAAGCCAGCTTTACCGTGGATGCGTTTCCGGGCCAAACCTTTGAGGGCGAGATTCGCCAGGTGCGCAAAGCTGCGCTCAATGTGGCCAATGTGGTGACCTATGTGGCGGTGGTGGGCTTCTCTAACGAGGGCGGTCGCCTGCTGCCCGGCATGACCGCCAATGTGCGCGTGATAACCGACCAGAGCGACGGCGTGCTCAAGGTGCCCAATGCCGCCTTGCGCGTGCGCATCGCGGGCGTGGAGCCCGCTCAGGCACCACAGCCTGCCGCCTCTGCTTCGGCTCTGGCCAGTGTGCCAGCCAAGGCTGCCAGCCGCACATCCACCCGTGGCCGCATCTTTGTGCTGGACGGCGAGGGCAAGCCTAAAGCGCTGAATGTGCGCCTGGGCATTACCGATGGCAGCAACACCGAATTGCTGCTGGCCAGCGACAGCCCGCTGGCCGCGGATTTGAAAGAAGGTGCCGAGATCATTGTGGGTACCAAGGTGCCTGGATCAATGGCCAGCACGGGCGCCAAGCCCGCTGGCACCTCGCCACGCCCGCTGTTCTGATGGCTATGGAGCTACGGGATGGCGCCCTGATTCAGGCGCGCAACCTCACCAAGACCTACTGGATGGGCACACCCGCGCAGCATGCCGCAGGTGGCGGGCAAACGGTGCATGCCCTGCGCGATGTGTCGCTGGACATCGAGAAGGGCGATTTTGTTGCCATCATGGGTGCCTCGGGTTCGGGCAAGTCCACGCTGATGAACATTCTGGGTTGCCTCGATTTGCCTACCGAGGGCCGCTACTGGCTGGCCGGTGAAGAGGTGGAGAACCTGGCCCCGGACGAACTGGCCTCCATTCGCAACCGGCGTATTGGCTTTGTGTTTCAGCAGTTCAATTTGCTGCCGCGCACCAGTGCGCTGGAAAACGTGGAGCTGCCCATGGTGTACGCCGGTATCAAGACGGTCGAGCGGCGGGAACGTGGACAGGCCGCGCTGGAGCGCGTGGGTCTGGCGGAGCGCGGTGAGCACACGCCCTCCGAACTGTCGGGCGGGCAGCAGCAGCGCGTGGCGATTGCGCGGGCGCTGGTGAACAGCCCGCAACTGATTCTGGCCGACGAACCCACCGGTGCGCTGGACTCCCAAACCAGCAACGACATCATGGCGCTGCTGACCGAGCTCAATTCCCAGGGCATGACGGTCGTGCTGGTCACCCATGAAAACGACATTGCCGCATGGGCGCGCCGCAAGATGGTCTTCAAGGACGGCCGGATCGTGGAGGACCTGCGGCAATGAACCTGTGGGCACCCGTCCGGTTGGCCTTGCGCGCGCTGGCGGCCAACACGATGCGCAGCATTTTGACGATGCTGGGCATCATCATTGGTGTGGCGGCCGTCATCACCATGATTGCCGTGGGCGGTGGTGCTACGCAGCGCGTGCAGGAGCAGATGAAGGGGCTGGGCTCCAACATCATGCTGGTGCTGCCCGGTGGCGTGTCGCAAGCCGGTGTGCGCCTGGGTGCGCAAACCCGCCAGCGCCTGACCGAGGAAGATGCGCTGGCCATTGCACTGGACATTCCCGAGGTGCAGGTGGCCGCGCCTACGTCGCGCACCAGCGGCCAGCTGGTGTTCGGCAATACCAACTGGGGCACCAGCATCATCGGTGTCAACAACGAGTATCTGGAAGCGCGGGACTGGCCGCTGGCCAGCGGGCGCCTGTTTGATGCTGCGGAGTTGTCCGGCTCGGCCAAGGTGGCGTGGATCGGCGCCACCGTGGCGCGTGAGCTGTTTGGCGATCAGGACCCGGTGGACCAGATGATTCGGGTGCGCAACATCCCGATGACGGTGATTGGCGTGCTGGCGGCCAAGGGGCAAAACTCGATGGGGCAAGACCAGGATGACGCCATCATGATTCCGCTGGGGACCCTGCGCAACCGCATCTGGGGCGGTGACGCCTCCAGCCGCCTGAAACGGGTGGGGGCCATCTCGGTGAAGGTGCGTGATGGGCAGGACATGAAGGCCGTGGAAGAGAGCATCAAAGACCTGCTGCGCCAGCGTTTCAAGGTGCAAAGTGGTGGAGAAGACCCGTTTCAGGTGCGCAACCTGACCGAGATTTTGCAGGCCCAGGAAGAGTCCAGCCGCATCATGACGCTGCTGCTGGCCGCCGTGGCGGGCATCAGCCTGGTGATTGGTGGCATTGGCATCATGAACATCATGCTGGTGAGCGTGACCGAGCGGACCCGCGAGATCGGCCTGCGCATGGCGGTGGGTGCGAGGGGCCGCGACATCCTGGCGCAGTTTTTGGTCGAGGCGGTCACGCTGAGCCTGATTGGCGGCGCGCTGGGTGTGGTGCTGGGCGCGGTGGCAACCTGGGCTGTGGGCAACTTTGCGGGCTGGCAGGTGAGCCTGAGCGCCAACTCGGTTGTGCTGGCCGTGGGCTTTGCTGGATTTGTTGGAATTTTCTTTGGCTACTACCCTGCACGTCGGGCGTCAAAGTTGCTGCCGATTCAGGCTTTGCGCTATGAATAAGTGAGCTGCTTACGCAGATAATACGCGGGCTACAGCCCTTTTTAACCTGGAGAATGTGTTTTGGAAACTGTTTTGCTGATCAAGGCCGCCATCATGGGCATCGTCGAGGGCCTGACCGAATTTTTGCCCATCTCCAGTACGGGTCACCTCATCCTGGCCGGTGCTTTGCTGGGCTTTGATGACGAGAAGGCCAAGGTGTTTGACATCGCCATCCAGACCGGTGCCATTTTTGCCGTGGTGATGGTGTACTGGCAAAAAATCCGTTCGACGCTGGTGGGTTTGCCCACACAGAAGTCGGCGCAAAAACTGGCGCTGAATGTGCTGATCGCCTTCATTCCCGCCGTCGTGCTGGGTCTGTTGTTTGGCAAGGCCATCAAGGCGCATCTGTTCACGCCGGTCGTGGTGGCCACGACGTTCATCCTGGGCGGCTTCATTATCTTGTGGGCTGAAAAGCGGCAGGCGGCGGGTGGCAATGCGGTGCATGTCACCGACGCCGATGACATGACCTGGAAAGACGCCTTGAAAGTGGGTCTGGCGCAATGTCTGGCCATGATTCCCGGCACCAGCCGCAGCGGCGCCACCATCATTGGCGGCATGTTGCTGGGCCTCTCACGCAAGGCGGCTACCGACTTTTCTTTCTATCTGGCCATTCCCACGCTGATTGGGGCGGGTGTGTACAGCCTGTACAAGGAACGCGCGTTGCTCAGCATGGCCGACGTGCCGCTGTTCACTGTGGGACTGGTGTTCTCGTTTCTGAGCGCCTGGCTGTGCGTGCGCTGGCTGTTGCGCTTTATTGCCACCCACAGCTTTGTGGGCTTTGCCTATTACCGCATTGCCTTCGGTGTGGTGGTGCTGGCTACCGCGTGGAGCGGTGCCGTGCAATGGGTGGCTTGAGAGACTTCAAGCGGCCGGGTTGCCCGCCATATTGAGGATTGAGGCCTCAATGGCTGCTGCGGTGGCCACCGGTTTTTCCATGGGAAACAGGTGGCTGCCGTCGAGCATCATGGTGCGGCCCTTCGTGACTTTTTCAGTCATGGCCATGCCAACCTGTTTCATTTCATGCGAGGCGCGCCCACCAATGAATGATACGGGACACTTCACCGGGTGGCGGGCCAATAGGCGGTCCAGGTTGTCGGGCAGGGTGTTGTAAAACTGGGTCTCCACATGGCGGTCAAAGCTCAGCACCCGCTTGCCATCCGCCTCCACGGTTCCGTAGGTCACGTAGTCCATCAAAATGGCGTCGTCCCACTTGGCAAAAGCCTTCTTGTGACGAAAGTGTTCGTAGGCGGCCTGCACCGTGGGCCAGCTGTTGCGTCGGGCGCGGCTGACCGCACCGGGCGAGAAGGAGCCCATCATCTGGGTCGTCTTCATCACCCCGACCGCGGTGGAGCGCCAGCCGCCCAGAATGGGCGAGTCAATCAACACGACGCCTTTGGCCAGCTCCGGATTGCGGGCAGCAGCCATGAGACTCAAAAAACCGCCAAGCGAGTGACCCACCAACCAGGCAGGCTCGCCGGCCTTGGTGACCGTTTCCTTTGTGAAGTCGATGAGTTGCTGCACCACATGGGGCCAGTTATTGCTGACCGGGTAGCGCGGGTCATGGCCCAGTTTCTCGATCGCCTTGACGGTGAAACCACGCGAACGCAGGTTTTTGAAAAGCACTTTGTAGGTGCTGGCGGGAAAGCTATTGGCGTGAGAGAAAACGATCAATGTCATGGTGTGCGCAGTTAGATCAGTTTTTCTTGCGGTGTGGTGATTTTCTTCAAAGGCAGGCTGCGATTGGAGGGCACCATCAGCGGCACGTTGGTCTGGCCACCATCCCACATGGGGTCTTCAATGCTGTCAAACACTTCACGCAACTTCTGTCCCCAGCTGCCATGCAGCATCTGGAAGTAGGGGTTGTGCTCGTCAATGCACACCACTTTGTCGGTCTGAAACTGGTTGACTTCGTAAACCACCATGTCCAGCGGCAGGCCCACTGACAGGTTCGATTTGAGGGTCGAGTCCATGGACACCAGCGCGCATTTTGCGGCTTCGTCCAGTGGGGTATTGGGGGTAATGACCCGGTCCAGAACGGGTTTGCCGTATTTGGACTCGCCAACCTGGAAGTAAGGGGTTTCTGGCGTGGCTTCAATGAAGTTGCCCGCGGAGTACACCTGAAACAGGCGCATGGCTTCACCCTTGATCTGGCCGCCAAAAATCAGCGACACATTGAAGTCGACTCCCGCCTGCTTAAGCGACACGGCGTCGCGGTCATAGACCTTGCGGATGGTGGAGCCGAGCACGCGCGCAGCGTCGAACATGCTCTTGGCGTTCCAGATGGTGATGCCTTCGTCTTCGTCGTGGTCTTTGAGCTTTTCAACCTGCAGGATTTCACGCACGGCCTGCGAAATGCTGAGGTTGCCTGCCGACAGCAGGACCATGAAGCGGTCATCGGGCTTCTCATACACGATCATTTTGCGGAAGGTGCTGATCTGGTCGAGGCCGGCGTTGGTGCGGGAGTCGGAGAGGAACACCAAGCCGGCGTTGAGTTTGATGGCGACGCAGTAGGTCATTTCTTGGTCAGTAGGTGCAAACCCTAGAGTGTATCGGGGTGGGGGTGTGTCTTGCGCGGGGCGGGCTGGACGCGCCTTTGGCGCTGCACACCCGGGTTGCCTCTCGTTCGGGAGGCCGTCTTGCTTCGGCTGCTTGAAAGCAGGGCGGTCGAGTCCTGACTTTTGCACGCGCGAGAGAGGGGGAGGGGTGATTGCCGGGGGCGATTTTAAAAAGCAAGGCGCATGAGCCCCCGGCAATCACCCCTGCCCCGACCGCCCCCGGAGAAAATCCCCCAAGCCGTCAGACCTTACCAGCCAGAGTCTTGAGCTGATACAACGCCTCCAAGGCTTCCCGCGGGCTCAATGCATCGGGGTTTAGGGCTGTAACCCACGTATCTACTGCGCTTGCAGCTATTATTTCAGTAGCAGGTGGCGCAGCAAACAGGTCCACTTGCCGCTGCGACTCCGAGGCTTGCGACTCCAAGGCCTCCAGTGCATGGCGCGCCTGGTTCAGCACGGCAGCAGGCATGCCGGCCAGCCGGGCGACCTGAATACCATAGCTCTTGCTGGCCGGGCCGCTCTCGATGGCGTGCAAAAACACAATGTCGCGGCCCGACTCGGCGGCGCTCACATGCACATTGACCGCGCTGTGGTGCGTGGCCGGGAACTCGGTCAGCTCAAAGTAGTGCGTGGCAAACAGCGTGAACGCCTGCGTTTTGTCGTGCAACTGGGTAGCAATGGCAGAGGCCAAAGCCAGTCCGTCAAAGGTGGAGGTACCACGGCCAATTTCGTCCATCAGCACCAGTGAGTTGGGCGTGGCGGCGTGCAAGATTTGCGCGGCCTCGGTCATCTCCATCATGAAGGTGGACTGGGCGTTGGCCAGGTCATCGGCCGCGCCAATGCGGGTGTGGATGGCGTCTATTGGCCCCAGTCGGCAAGCGGTGGCCGGCACGTAGCTGCCCACGCTGGCCAGCAGCACAATCAGCGCCACCTGGCGCATGTAGGTCGATTTACCGCCCATGTTGGGGCCGGTGATGATCTGCATGCGCTGCTTGGGGCCCAGTCGCGTGTCGTTGGCAATGAAGTTGCCGCTGCTCAGGCTGGCCAGGCGCTCTTGCACTACGGGGTGGCGACCTTGGATGATGTCGATGCAGGGCTCGACTACAAATTGCGGCGCGCACCAGTTCAGCGTTAGCGAGCGCTCGGCCAGCGTGCACAGCACATCCAGTGCAGCCAGGGCGCGCGCGGTACGGGTCAGCATCGGCACAAAGGGCTGCAAGCGGTCCAGCACCTGCTCAAACAGCCACTTCTCGCGGGCCAGGCCACGCTCTTGCGCACTCAGGGCTTTGTCTTCAAAGGCTTTGAGTTCGGGGGTGATGAAGCGCTCGGCGTTTTTCAGGGTCTGGCGGCGGCGGTAGTCGTCGGGCACCTTGTCGACCTGGCCCTGCGACACTTCAATGTAGAAGCCGTGCACCCGGTTGAACTGCACCCGCAGATTGGCAATGCCGGTGCGGGCTTTTTCGCGCACTTCCAGGTCCACCAAAAAGGCATCGCAGTTGGTCTGGATGGCGCGCAGCTCGTCCAGCTCGGCATCGAAGCCGGTGGCAATCACGCCGCCGTCGCGTACCAGAGCGGCGGGCTCGGGTGCGATGGCTTGTTGCAGCAATTGCGCGCATTCGGCGGGTGGGTGCAAGTCCTCAGAAATAGTAGCCAAATAGGCCTCTAGCCCCCGTAGATGCTGCGCGAGCTGCTCTGTTTTTTGTAGCGTTTGCACCAGCGCCACCAGCTCGCGCGGGCGCACCTGGCGCAGCGCCACGCGGGCGGTGATGCGCTCCACATCGGCGCTGCCTTTGAGTTGGGCGCGCAGCGTGTGCCACAGGGCCGAATGCGTAGTGTTCGCCGTATCGCCTCGCAGGGTGGCAATCGCTTCCAGCCGTTGTTGCGCCTGAGCGCGGTCCCGCCGGGGCTCCAGCAGCCAGTTTTTCAGCAGGCGGCTGCCCATGCCGGTCATGCAGGTGTCCATCAGCGAGAACACGGTGGGCGCGTCCTCGCCGCGCAGCGTCTGGATCAGCTCCAGGTTGCGCCGGGTGCTGGGTGGCAGGTCCATCAGCTCGTCGTTGCGCTGCACTTGCACGGTGCTCACGTGGCTGAGTGCGCGCCCTTGGGTGTGTTCGGCATAGCCCAGCAGGGCGGCGCAGGCGGCGTGGGCATGGGTCAGGTCCTGTGCGTTCCAGCTGGAGAGGCTGGCGGCGCCCAGCACGTCCAGCAGCTTGCGTTGGCCCAGGGCACTGTCAAACTGCCATTCGGGGCGGGCGGTGGTGTAGAGGGCGTTCCCCACGCCACCGTTCGTACGCAAGCGCTTGATGCGGTCCTCAAACGCCTGGGTGACGCCGGCGCTGTAGGTCAGTTCGCTGGGGCTGACGCGCGCGATCCATGCGGTCAGCTCATCTGGCGCGCATTCGGCCAGATGCACCACGCCTTGCGTGACGCTCAGCCAGGCCATGCCGCAACGGTTGCGCGCGCCCTGGTGCACAGCCATCAGGATCGACTCTGTTTTTTCACTGAGCAATTCGGAATCGGTCAGCGTGCCGGGGGTGACCACGCGCACCACTTTGCGTTCGACCGGCCCTTTGCCGGTGACCTCGCCCACTTGCTCGCAAATGGCCACCGATTCACCCTGGCGAATCAGCTTGGCCAGATAGCCTTCCATGGCATGAAAAGGCACCCCCGCCATGACCACGGGCTCGCCACCCGATTGGCCGCGCTGGGTCAGTGTGATGTCGAGCAGGCGCGAGGCCTTTTCGGCGTCGCCGTAGAACATTTCATAGAAATCCCCCATGCGGTAAAAAAGCAGGGTGTCGGGGTAGTCGGCTTTGAGGCCGAGGTACTGGGCCATCATGGGGGAATGGGGCTTGGTGGTCGCTTCTGTCATGCGACGGAGTCTATCAATACCCGGCTTGTATTTGCCTTGACTGACAGAACCACCACAGGCAGGTCTGCGCGTCGCGCTGCGGTTCAGAAATAGGGCTTGAGCCAGCCGAGTCCGGCCGACGTACCGCCAGCCTGCATGCCAGCACGGGGGCGGTATTCGCAACCAATCCAGCCGGTGTAGCCCAACGCGTCGAGCTCGGCAAACAGGTAGGGGTAATTCAACTCGCCTGCATCGGGTTCATGCCGATCGGGAACCCCCGCAATCTGGATATGGCCCACCTTTCCGGTGGGCAGGTATTTGCGCAGCTTCATGGCCAGATCGCCTTCCACGATCTGGCAGTGGTACAGGTCCATCTGTACCTTGAGGTTGGAGGCGCCAACCTCCTGGACAACCATGTGCGCCTGGTCCTGGCGGTTCAGAAAGAAGCCGGGGATGTCACGCGTGTTGATCGGCTCGATCAGCACATCCACCCCCTGTTGGGCCGCCTCGGCAGCGGCCCAGCGCAGCTGGCTCACGTAGGTCGGGTACTGCGCTTCGCGGGCCATACCAGAAGGCAGCAGTCCTGCCATGACATGAATGCGCGGGCATTCGAGCGCCGCGGCGTAAGACAGTGCCTGGCCGATGCCGGCGCGAAACTCGGCTTCCCGCCCGCTCAGGCAGGCAAGACCCCGCTCGCCCGCATCCCAGTTGCCGGGCGGCGCATTGAAGAGCACCTGCTGCAGGCCATGTGCCTTCAGGCGGGCGGCGATTTCCCGGGCCTCAAACCCATAGGGGAACAGGTACTCAACCGCCTTGAAGCCGTCCTTGGCAGCCGCTTCAAAACGATCCAGAAACGCAAGCTCCGGGTAGAGCATGGACAGGTTGGCCGCAAATTGGGGCATAGGTTTCGTAAGAGTCGCTTACCGGTAGAAGGCTTCCACTCGGCCCTTGAGTTTGATCAGCAGCGGTTTGCCCTTGCGATCCAGCGTCTTGCCTGCGGGGACCTTGACCCAGCCCTCGCTGATGCAGTACTCCTCCACATCCAGACGCTCCTTGTCATTCAACCGGATGCCAATGTCGTGTTCGAATACCGCCGCGATGTGGTGCGGGCTGCGCGGGTCAATGGACAGGTGGTCGGGCAGGGTGGGGCGTTGAGCGGCTTCGGTCATAGGAGTCATTTTTTTGAGTAGTGCGAATCGGGGTCGATTATCGGGGGTTCGGCGGAAGCTGGGCGGCATAATGCCCCATGACCGACGGCGCAACCCCACCCCACAAGCGCCGCGTGCGCTACAGCGGCACCCACCCGCGCCAGTTTGAAGACAAATACAAGGAGCTCAACCCCGGCGCCCATGCGGACGAGGTAGAGAAGGTCATGCAGCGCGGGCAAACACCAGCGGGCATGCACCGGTCGATTTGTGTGGATGAAATTCTGGACATACTGAACCCGCAACCCGGCGAGTGCGGGCTGGATGCCACGCTGGGTTTTGGTGGCCATACCCGCGCGTTGCTGGCCCGGGTGCTGCCTGGCGGGCACATGATCGGCCTGGATGTCGATTCGATCGAGCTGCCCCGCACCCGCGAGCGCATGCAGGCACTGGGGTTTGAGCCTCCCGCGCTGGTACTGCACCACAGCAATTTTTCTGAAATGGCGCGGTTTGTGCCTGAAGGCCGCAAAGGCTTTGACTTTGTGCTGGCCGACCTGGGTGTGTCGTCCATGCAAATTGACAACCCGACGCGGGGCTTTAGCTTCAAGGCCGATGGGCCCCTGGACCTCCGGCTGGATCCCGGCCAGGGTCAGTCTGCCAGCGAGTTGTTGCAGTCGGTCACCCGCAAGCACCTGGCCGAGCTGCTGACCGAGAATTCCGATGAACCCTACGCCACGGTGCTCGCTGCTGCCTTGCAGGGCCAGTACCTGGAGACGACTCTGCAGCTTGCGGATCTGGTGCGCGCCACGCTGGCTCTGGCTTTCAAGAAAAGCATGCCCGAGGAGGAGCGTTTGGCCGAAACCAAGAAGGTGTTGCAGCGCACTTTTCAGGCCCTGCGTATCGAAGTCAACAACGAATTCGGGGTGCTTGACGCGCTGCTGGGGCAATTGCCCCACTGCCTCGCCCCCGGCGGGCGTGTGGCGATTCTGAGCTTTCACTCCGGCGAAGACCGGCGTGTGAAGAAAGCCTTCCAGACCGGTGAACGCGATGGCACTTACGCCCAAGTGGCGCCCGACCCGATTCGCGCTTCATTCGAGGAGCGCAGGGCCAACCCCCGCGCTACCTCGGCCAAGCTGCGCTGGGCGGTACGCGCAGGCTGAAGCCAGGTCGGTGAGAGACCCTCAGTTGTCCCAGTCGCCGCCTCCGCCCAGATCAGCGCTTCCACCGTCATCCCAGGAACTGGCGTCGTTCACGCCAAAATTTGCGCCACCCATATCCGGGTTGTCGTTGATAGCCTGGTAATCGTTTTTCCCGGACCCCTCAAGCGGGCTCGATGGCTGGTTGTGATTACCCATGAGGTTGCGACCAATGGCCTCTGCAGCCATCACACCGGCACCCACCGCCAATCCGGTAGCAACGCCTCCCATGATGCGACCGCCGATTCCGCTGCCGCCTTGCTGGGGATAGCCGGCCTGTTGCGGGTAACCCGGCTGCATGGTAGCTGCACCGTTACCCATGCCAAATGTCTGCGGACCACCCAAGCCACCCTGGCCGCCACCTTGACCGGAATAGAGGGGCTGCTGGGGCAGGGGCTGCGGGTTTCTACGGCGAAAGATGAAGTAGCCAGCAACCATCACACCACCTGTCAACAGCAGTGGCAGTGTCCATGAAGAAGAGGAAGCCGTGTTCGCCGGAGCCGCGTAACTGACCGGAGCGCTGTTGACGGACTTCGGCGTACTCTTCGCCGCGAGTTGTGCACGCAAAGCCTGTACCGCGTCCGGCTTGGCAAAAGCCAGTCCGGGAGACAGCTTTTCGGCAGTGGCCAGCGCTTCCCGGGCGAGCTTCAGGTTGCCCTGGCGCGCAAACAGCTCTGCTCTGACGAAATGCGCCTTGGAGCTATTGGGGTGCGAAATCAGCACTTGCTGAATCATGACCTGCGCCTCATCCAGCTTTCCAGCCTGCGCTGTGGCATAGACCTGATTCAGGCTGGGCTCGGGTTGCGCCATGGCGAATCCGAATGCCAGCAATGAAACGACGACGAGCCATTTTCCGGCGCGCTGGACGAGAGATGTGTGTTGCATAGATCTTGCGGTTAGAGCCGAATGGCTCCTTTGCCCCAAGCTTGCGCCAACTTGTCCGAAAGCAAGTGGCACAGGTCGATTGGCTGTGTAAAGTTTGTCGTCGCCAAAAATCCCGGTCATCCGGGGAGACCTGTGTTCAACAGTGCGGCAAACTGGTCGGCACCCAGTGGGCGACTGAAAATATAACCCTGTCCTTCGTCGCAATGGTGTTCCTTCAAAAACGCCAGTTGCACTTTGTCTTCCACGCCCTCGGCAATCACGCGGTGCTTCAGCTTGTTTCCCATGCTGATGACCGCGCTGACAATGATGCCGTTGTTTTCCACATCCGCAATGTGGCGCACGAAAGACTGGTCTATTTTTAGAACATCAATGGGGAACTGCATCAAGTAGCTCAGACTTGAATAGCCGGTGCCAAAGTCATCCACCGCCAGTTCAACGCCCATATCTTTCAGTGAAGCAAGTACTTCAGCGGTGGACACGACATCCCGCATCAAGACACTTTCCGTTATTTCCAGTTGCAAGGAGCCTGGCGCCAGACCCGTTTCGCGGAGGATTGAACGCACGCCTTCAACGAAGTCCCTGTGGCGGAATTCCAGCGACGAGACATTGACCGCTACGGTGCCAGGGTTCAGACCCGCATCTTTCCACCGCTTGACTTGTTCGCATGCCTCGCGCAGAACCCATCTGCCAATGGGGACAATCAAACCACAGTCCTCTGCGATCTGAACAAAGCGCAGCGGCTGCGTCATACCCCATTCAGGATGGCTCCAGCGCAGCAGCGCTTCCGCGCCGGTAATGCGGCCGGTATCGAGGTTGACTTTGGGCTGGTAATGCAACAGAAATTCCTGGCGTGCCAGGGCGTTGCGCAGACTGCTTTCCACGACCTGGCGCTCGATTGCGCGCGCATTCATGTCTTCCTTGAAGAACTGATAGTTGTTGCGGCCATGTTCCTTGGCCTGGTACATCGCGGTATCGGCGTTCTGCATGAGCGTCTCCGGGTTGTCGCCATCACCCGGAAATATGCTGATGCCGATGCTGGTCGTTATATGGAGTTCATGTTCGCCAATGGTGTGGGGCGAAGCCAATGTCGTGATGATTTTCTCGGCAGCCAGCGCTGCGTCGATCGCGCTATGGGCTTCTGACACCAGGATCAGGAACTCGTCACCGCCGATGCGGCTTACGGTATCCGAGCTGCGCACACTGTCAGACAAGCGTTTGGCAACCGATTGCAGCAGCTTGTCGCCCATCTCGTGGCCGATGGAGTCATTGATGTGCTTGAACTTGTCCAGGTCCAGAAACAATACGGCAAGCGTCGAGCCACGACGCTTCGCGTGAACGATCGCTTGCGCGATACGGTCGTTCAGCAAAACCCGGTTCGGCAGATTGGTCAGAAAATCATGCTGGGCCAAGTGGGCCATTTTCTTGACGATTACCTGGGAGGCCGTAATGTCGTGAAATACCATTACTGCGCCAGCAAGCCTTCCCCGCGCGTCATGAATTGGCGCAGTTGAATCCTCAATGGCCGCTTCACTTGTGCCGCGCCGCAGAATGATGGTGTCGGCGGCCAAACCGATCGGCTTGTTCAGTTCGAGCACCAATTCGAGTGGATTGCGCATGGGCTCACGCGTCTGGCCGTTGATGAGCGGCATGACTTCGCTGACGTGATGCCCGCGCGCCTCTTCCTTTGGCCATCCGGTCATCCGTTCCCCTGCGGTATTCAAGTAATCCACATTGCCCTGCAGATCGGTCCCAATGACCGCATCACTGATCGAATTGAGGGTAATCTCCGCGCGCACTTTTTCCAGATAGAGGGTCTGCTCGACGGCCATGCGTTCAATAATATTGCGCAAGGATTGCGGTACCAGATAGCTGGAGAAATGCCCTTTGGAAAGATAGCCTTGCGCGCCGCGTTGTACTGCCTCTTTGGCCAGTGCCTCGTCTTCCTGGGCGCTGAGCGTCAGGATGGGTATCAGCGGATCCGCTTCGAACAGCTTGTCGAATGTTTCAATGCCCTGGCTATCTGGCAGCACCAAGTCAACCAGGATCGCATCGATGTCGTCCGCTGCGATGCGTTCGAGGGCTGTGGAGAGTCGGTCTAGCCGCTCAACCTTGAAAGGTCCATCGGTAGCGTCTCCAAGCGCTTTCTCCAGACTGTCGGCGTCAGCCCGACAACTTGTCACGATGAGAATTCTTTTTGGCATGCTGAACTGTGACTTTGTGCGCTAACGGACGGTTTCAATGGCAAGTTGGCGGTAGCGCTCTGACGGTTCACTGAATCCAACGACCATGTAGCCCGTAGGATAGAAAGCACCAAAGTCTTTTTTGAGTTCGTCCAGAGTTTTCATAGCGTGTCCTTTGTTGTCAGATTTCCATCGTAGGAAAAGACTGCTGTTAAGTCTGTTCGCTGGCGCACGGGTGCGCTTATGTTCGGCGGCGAACATACGAAGTGACCTGTTTCATCTACTGTCGCTCACGTATGAAAACTGAGCCCCTCATACCTGCCGCTTTCGCCCAGCCGACCCCACAGGAAATAGCCCTGTCCGGGGCATGGACTGCGCGTGGCATAGGCGCCATGGAGCCGGGGCTGGTTTCACTTCAGGTCGTTGGCACCAGCACAGTCGCGGTGGATGGTTCCCACATCGATGCGCTTGACACGGCTGGAGCCTGGGTGGTGCAGGGGCTCCTGTTGCGTCTGCGCCGGGCAGGCGCTGTCGTGACCCTGCGTGGCATGAACCCGGCCTTCTCCCGATTGTTGGAGGTGGTCGGTCAACACGTTGCCGAGCAGGCGCGCTTACCCAAGCCGGTGGCTGCCAGCCCGCCGGGCGCACTCACGGCTGTTGGTCAAAGCACCGCAGCGGCATGGGAGCAAGCCGTTGCGCTCCTCAGCTTCATTGGCGAAAGCGCGCTTGCCTTTGGGGCCTGTGTTGCCCACCCTGCAAAGTGGCGTTGGCGGCCCATTCTTTTCAACATCCGCAGCGCAGGCTTCGATGCACTGCCGATTGTTGGACTGCTGTCATTTTTGCTCGGCATCGTTGTTGCCTACCAGGGTGCCGATCAGCTCAGGCAATACGGGGCCAATATCTTTGTGGCGGATTTGGTCGGCCTGTCCATGTTGCGTGAATTCGCGCCCCTCATTACTGCCATCATTGTTGCCGGACGATCGGGGTCTGCCTATGCCGCGCAGATCGGAACCATGGCGGTCACCGAGGAGATTGACGCCATGCACACCATTGGCATTGCGCCGATGGAGTTGCTGGTGTTGCCCAAGGTCATCGCGCTGGTCATTGCCTTGCCCCTGCTGACCGTTTTTGCCGACGTGCTGGGCGTTGCTGGGGGCATGATCATGGCGCGTGTGCAACTGGGTGTGGGCTATGTGGAGTTTCTGGAACGGTTCACCAAAGCCGTCAGCACCACGGCTTATCTGGTGGGCATTGGCAAGGCGCCAGTGTTCGCATTCATCATCGTCATGGTTGGCTGCTTTCAGGGTTTTCGCACCAAGGGTGGGGCTGACAGCGTCGGGCGCCAGACCACGCGCAGCGTTGTTCAGTCGATCTTTCTGGTGATCGTGGCCGATGCCCTTTTCTCGGTGGCCTTCAGTGCACTGGATCTTTGACATGCCAAGCGCCGCCTCGCCCTCACCAGTTGTCATTGAAATGCAGAATGTGACCACCCGTTTTGGTGAGCATGTGGTGCATTCCGGGATCGACCTGGAGATTCACCGCGCAGAAGTCTTTGCCGTGATTGGCGGAAGCGGTTCCGGAAAGTCGACGTTGCTGCGCGAAATGATCCTGCTGCAGCGCCCGGACTCTGGAACGATACGGGTGCTTGGCGTTGACCTGGCCACACTCTCCGATGACGATGCTCTGGCCCTGCGCCAGCGTTGGGGGGTGATGTTTCAGCACGGTGGCCTGTTCGGTTCACTGACCGTCTCGGAAAATGTGGGTCTTCCGCTGCGTGAGCACACCGCACTGCGCAATACACTGATCAATGATATTGCCGCGTGGAAGCTGGCCATGACCGGCCTCAAGCCGGAGGTAGGTGCACAGTATCCGTCCGAGCTCAGCGGCGGCATGATGAAGCGGGCGTCGCTGGCCCGTGCCTTGGCGCTGGATCCGGAGCTGCTGTTTCTCGATGAACCTACAGCCGGCCTTGACCCGCAGAGCGCCGCCGGTGTTGACGCACTGGTGCTCAAGTTGCGCGATCTGTTTGGGTTGACCATCATCATGATCACCCATGACCTCGATATGTTGTGGCAGGTGGCTGACCGCGTCGCGGTGCTGGCTGACGGCAGGGTGCAAGGCATCGGTTCGATGAAAGAGCTTTCCCGGATGGACAACCCGGCGATACGGCCTTTTTTTGAAGGGCCACGGGCGCGCGCAGCCCAGCAGCAGGATCAACGCCAGGCAGTGAAGACGAAAGAAGTCGGTCTCGCTGAGCCGCCCAAGGAGCCATCATCGAAACCAAAGTGAACTATGCGGTGGTCGGCGCATTTGTGATCGCCCTTGGCGCGGTGCTGGTTGCCGGCGTGCTGTGGCTCGCCTCGGGCGGGGCATGGCAGAAAAAGTATGAGATGTACCTGGCGTCTATGGATGAATCAGTGGCTGGCCTCAATCTGAATGCGCCGGTCAAGTACAACGGCGTCGATGTGGGGAAAGTGCACGCCATAGAGCTGGACTCGGTGAACCCGCAACGGGTGAACCTGATGTTCGCCATTGAGACGGGAACGCCTGTCAAGGAGGACACCATCGCGGTTCTGAAAACGCAGGGCCTGACAGGCATCGCCTATGTCGAGCTCAGCGGGGGTGCGGTGGATTCGCCGCCTCTGCGTGCCACACCCGGGAGCCGCTACCCGGTGATCCGCACCAAGCCTTCTCTCAGTGCACGGCTGGAGAATGTGCTTACCAGCGTGTTGGCCAAACTCGACAGCACCTCCAACAGTATCAACTCCCTGCTGAACGAAGCCAATCAGATGGCGTTCAAGAGCGCGCTGGCGGACATCGCTACCGTGGCCCGCACGGTTGCCGCGCGCAAGGACACGATCGATGCCGGTATCACCCATGCTGGCAGCACACTGGAAAACACGTCAAGGGCAACAGCCGAAATGGCTGCTGTTGTGGATCGCATCGGACGCAGTGCCGAAGCAGTGGAAAAAATGGGTAACGAAGTCTCACGCACGAGCGCAAGCGCGGGCAAGGCGGTGGATGCCGTCGGAGCAGACGTCAAACGTTTTAGCACGGAAACCCTGCCCGAGCTGGAGCGACTGCTTGGCGAACTCACCACGCTGTCGAGTTCGTTGCGTCGCCTGAGTGAGCAGACGACGCGTGATCCACGCGGCTTGCTATTTGGGCGCCAGCCCGTCCCGGAAGGCCCGGGAGAAACTGGAGCCAAACCATGAAAATAACCAGTAAAAAAGCCTACACGAAGGTACTGCGACTCCTGGGCTGCGCGTTGGCTGTATCGGCCCTGTCTGCTTGCAGTTCGCTACTTCCCGCCGCAACGCCGACAACGGATTTCTACCTGCTTGACAGCACACGGGTGACGCCCTCCACACCTGCAAAGACTCCGGGCCCCACATTGATTGTCAACCCACCGATTGCAGCTGCCGGTTTTGACAGCCCGCGCATCATCTATGTCCGCGATTCCCACAAACTGGAGTACTTCGCGCACAGTGAATGGGTAGACCCGCCGGCGCGCATGCTGGGGCCGCTGCTGGTGGCCGCGCTTGCAAACACAGGCGCATTTGGCGCCGTGGTGCTTACGCCCGGTGCTGCTGCGGGTGATTTGCGACTGGATACCGAGATCATCCGCTTGCAACACGAGTTTCAGGGCCAGCCCAGCCGGGTGCGGTTCACACTGCGTGCCATTCTGGTTGAGGACCGGACTCGCCGGGTTGTGGCATGGCGCGAGTTTGATGGAACTGTTGCGGCTACCAGCGAAGACCCTTATGGCGGAGTGGTGGCCGCCAACCGGATTGTGCAAAAGGTGGTCGAAGACCTATCTTCCTTTTGCGTGGAGGCCATGCGTACCGCGCAGTGAGGGGTAGCGGAGTCCAACTATTCGTGCGGATCGGCCGCGCCGCCACCTTTGAACTGGGGACTGGAGTGGTCGTTGGCCTGGCCGGGTAAGGGGGATGGGGCCTCAGCCCCCTTTGGCACGATCGGGTCGGGCATCTTGGGAACGATGGGGTCCGGTACTTTGGGTGAACTCACGGTGAGTTCAGGTTGGGGTACCCCGGTCTTGTTGCAACCCGCAACAGACAGGACCAGCACAGTGCAAGCAAAGAAAATGGAAAGCGGATTTTTCATGAGAATTCTCCATTGGATCGACGCCAAGCTTAGGGTGTGGCCCGTGTCCCGTATGTTCTCTGTCGCACTGACAGACGAAATAAATTGTCCGATGCTTGCCCGTCGTTTGATCGTTACGCCATGAAGGAGATTGCATGAGCCAGAGAGCGTTATTTGTTGTCATGCTGGTTTCGGCGTTGGCCCTGTCAGCCTGTGGCGAGATGGCCAAGTTGACGGTGGAGGAGGGTTCCGGCCCGCAGCCTACATTGCCGCCGCCGCGCTCCACTTTAATCCCGACGGTCCATATCGCGCCCGCCAAGGGGTGGTCGCAAGGAGAAATGCCTTTGGCCGCGCAGGGAATGCGGGTGGAAGCTTTTGCCAGGGGGCTGGACCACCCGCGCTGGCTGTTGGTATTGCCCAATGGTGACGTGTTGGTGGCCGAGACCAATGCGCCCCCCAAGCCCGAAGACTCCAAAGGTATCAAGGGCTGGTTGACGAAGCTGATCATGAGTCGAGCCGGAGCGGGCGTGCCCAGCGCCAACCGGATAACCTTGTTGAGAGACACCCATGGTGATGGGGTCGCCGATACACGGTTCGTGCTTTTGGATGGGCTGAATTCACCCTTTGGCATGGCCCTGGTGGGGGAAAGTCTTTTTGTCGCCAATACGGATGCTGTTCTCAGATTTCCCTACGCCGCTGGCAGTACGCACATTACGGAGCCCGGCGTCAAGCTGGTCGATCTGCCGGCGGGCCCGATCAACCACCACTGGACCAAGAATGTCATTGCGACGCCAGATGGGAAAACGCTCTACGTGACAGTGGGTTCAAACAGTAACGTGGCTGAACGGGGTATGGCGGTGGAAGCACAAAGAGCCGCCATTTGGCAGGTCGATGTTGCCAGCGGAGCCCACCGTGTGTTTGCGTCCGGATTGCGCAACCCGAATGGCCTGGCTTGGGAGGCATCCAGCGGCGCGTTGTGGACCGTGGTCAATGAGCGGGATGAACTCGGCAGCGACCTGGTTCCTGACTACCTGACATCGGTGCGAGAGGGTGATTTCTTCGGATGGCCCTTCAGCTACTTCGGGCAGCATGTTGACGAGCGCGTGAAGCCGCCCCAGCCGGAACGGGTGGCCAACGCAAAAATTCCGGACTATGCATTGGGGCCCCATACCGCTTCGTTGGGGCTGGCATCGTCTGCCGGATCCACGCTTCCTGCGGCTTATGGAAATGGCATGTTCATCGGTCAACACGGCTCATGGAACCGCAGGCCTCACAGCGGCTACAAGGTTGTCTTTGTTCCTTTCACTTCCGGCAAACCCTCAGGCCCACCGGTCGATGTGCTGACCGGTTTTTTAAGCCCGGAAGGTAAGGCTTACGGCCGGCCCGTGGGGGTCGCGCTTGACAAACGGGGCGCGTTGCTCGTGGCCGACGATGTGGGCAATGTGATCTGGCGCGTTAGCGCCGCAACCCCGTCAAATCCCAGGCGTGCGGATGCTCAGTGAATCGTTGATGCAATAACAGGAGGTATTGGTATGACGGAAGTTCGAAAAGGGCAAGCCCCCGCCAGTCTGGACCGGGAGGAATTTGGCAAGCGCTTTCGCGCTTCGTTTTTTGATCCGGCATTTGCACCTGAGCAGACGGCGATTGCGCGCCTCGAAGAAATTGCCTGGGTGGCCTATTGCGAAGGCCGAAAGGCTCCGGTGACCCGGCTGGCCGGGCCGGGCTACGCGGACCCCACCTACAAGCTCTCGCAGGACTGGCTGGCCACGCGGCAGGCACTGGAGGTGGCCCAAGTCGGGTGGGCTGACCCGGCGGGCCCGTCACGTGTTTTATTGGTATGTGGCTCGGCCAGAAATGACGGAACCTGCCCCGGCGAAATCTCCAAATCATTTCGCATGAGTCAATGGGTGCGAGAGGCGCTGGAGGGCGAGGGCATGCAGACGGACCTGCTGGACCTGAGCCTGCTCACGTCTGAATATGGACGCAACATCTACCCTTGTAAAGGCTGTGTTTCAACCGCCATGCCTTTGTGCCACTGGCCGTGCAGCTGTTACCCGAACCATGCACTGAACCAGACCAACGACTGGATGGCAGAGATATACCCGCGCTGGGTCGCAGCGCACGCCGTTGTCATCGTCACCCCGGTTTACTGGTATCAAAGCCCCAGTCCCTTGAAGTTGATGATGGACCGTCTGGTTTGCGCCGATGGTGGCAACCCGGATCCCACCTCCACATCGGGCAAGCAGCCCGCCAAAGCGAAGGCGCTGGAGATGAAAGGATGGTCGTATCCGCAGCATCTGGCCGGCCGTGCCTATGGTGTGCTGGTACATGGTGACGTCGCGGGAATTGAAGGTGTGCGGCGAGAGCTTTCAGACTGGCTCGACTGGATGGGTCTCATTGATGCGGGTGCGCAAGCCCGCCTGGACCGGTTCATTGGGTACTACGAGCCTTATGCCACCAGCCACGAGGCCCTCGACCGTGACGATGCGTTGCAGCAGGAAACACGCAACGTGGGCCTGTCGGTAGCCCATGCGGTGCAGGCCCTGCGATCAGGTCACCTAAAAGCCGACCGGCCCGCGATACAACGGCCGCGTCCGAAATAGTCGCGATCTTTGAGCGCTACCCTTTCCAAGTCATTCCCTTTTATGTGCGTTGTAGTACAGACCTGGGTCGCTCCAATCCCTACTATTGATTTGTGATGTGGGCAATTCGGCACCACGTTGCACACAATTCTCAAAACGATTTCCTGAAAGGAATAACGCAATGAACTATACAGAACGCGATACCTACGGCATGTACACCACCAATGTGGTTGGCAACGGCCCAGGGCCTACCTTGATGGGGGCCGACACCCTGATTGGCAACGACGTGTACAACAAGAAGGGTGATGACCTGGGCGATGTCAAGGAAATCATGCTCGACATGAAAAGCGGTCGCATCACTTACGCTGTGTTGTCGTTTGGCGGCTTTTTGGGTATGGGCGAAAAGCTTTTTGCCGTGCCATGGAGCGCCCTGACACTGGACACCGAAAACAAGCGCTTTGTGTTGAACGTCGACAAAGAGCGGCTTGAAAGTGCCCCGGGATTCGATGCGGATAAATGGCCTGACATGGCTGACGCCACCTGGGAAACGGACATCCATGCGTATTACGGCGTTACACCCTATTCTGACGGTCGCATGTAAATAGCAGGCTTAGCAGCGGCGGCTCGAACGCCCATAAGGTACTGCGACACGCTGTTGCGGTACCTTCTCGTCAATTGACAGTCAATAGGATTCGGTTGGCGCCGCGCCATGACCCGTCAGTGATTTTCCGATGATAGCCTTTGCAAGCTCCCTGTCGCCGTCGCCATGGGTGTGAACGACCAGAACCACATTGCCGGCTTGAATGGCATCCATCACCAGCTCAGAAAATTTCCCTTCCTTGCCATTTTTTCCTTGGTCACTTGCCGCTCCGGCTACCGCACCGGCAATGCCACCCACGCTGGCAAACCAGCCCAGCATGGCCAGCGGTGCCACCAAAGGGCTGGCGACAAACAGGGTCACACTCGCAGCCCACAACATCACGGTTCCGATGGCTCCCACGCCCGTTCCCACTGCCGTGCCGATCGCACCGTCCACCAGCATGTCCTTGAGCACATCGTCACTGCCTCCCGCAACCGGCACGTGCGCAAGATCGTCCAGCAACGCGACTGCGTCGGCGGCGATCCCGAGGCTTATCAGGTCCTGCCGTACACGCCCGGCTTCTTCCCGGGTTGCGTAAATAGCCGACACCCTGTGGAGTTGGCTCGACGCCGATCGCTCTGCGATCGGACCGGGGCCGGTGGTGAGGTCGGTATCGTTCTGGTCAGTCGAGTTGTTCATGTGGTCCTCTGGATAGGTGGGTGGTTTGCACACTTTCTGTGCCATCGAACGTGGTGGGCGCCACGCTCTGCACCGATGCGCGGTGTGCAGTAGCAACAGATGCAGCAGGGCTTGCGGCTTCTCCAATGATGAGTGTTGGCACCGTGAACACGAAAAGCGCCACACTGGCAGTCCATAACCATACCGCTCCCTTTGTTCCCACGCCGATCTCCCATTGGGTCCATAAATAATTGATGGACTGCCTGCAATCCAATTTTTTAACTTTGGGAGAGATTAGTCTGTTCGCCATCACACAAATCAGCCAAATACCCTTGGCTCCAGCCGATCTGCTGGCAACCTGCGGCATGGCACAAAAATCGAAGACTTGCTGTGCGCTAAGTGATGTACCGCACAGACCTCAAAGCGACACTCCGGCACATTAGCGACACGCAGCATCAGCGGCGACGATTGAAGGACACCAATGCAGTTGAACACACCGGGTAAGACGATGCAGCTCGAACTGCTGCATTTGAGAAGCCGTTTGACAGATGAGGGGAGCGAGGATGACAAGAGCCAACTGGCCGAGTTGATGGCCGAAAACGAGCGCCTGGTATTGGCCGTTCTTGCGTCTGAGCGCATCGCCGAGAAGGCCGTTCAGGATTTGAAGCAGTTGGCATGGTCCAGCCAACGGGATCACCTGACGAAAACCCCCAATCGCGTACTCATGCTGGAGCGGCTTGAAAGTGCCATCACCATGGCTCAGCGCCGTGGCACCCGTCTGGCGGTCTCATTTCTGGATATTGACAAATTCAAACAGATCAATGACACCATGGGGCATGCCGTTGGCGACAACGTATTGCGTTTGGTAGCACGGAGTCTGGAATCGGTTGTCCGGGAGTCCGACACCATTAGCCGGCACGGTGGAGACGAGTTTTTGGTATTGCTGGCGGAGCTTTCGCAAAGTGCCGGTGCAGGGCTGATTGCCGAAAAAATGATCAAGGAAATTTCGGAACAAAGTGGGTTGTGCGAACCTGCGTTGAACCTGTCGGTGAGCATAGGAATCGCCGTTTTTCCCGATGATGGAACGGATGCTTCAACCCTGATCCGGCGGGCTGATGAGGCCATGTACGAGTGCAAGCGCACAGGGGGCGGGGGTTATTCGTTTTTCGGTGATCTCACGTCGGACTAGTGAATCGATGTGGCCCTGTGTTCTACACCATACGTTCGGGTTTTACCCAAAGGTCGAATTGCGTATCAGTGACCAGTCCCATGGCTTCTGCGGCTGCCTTAAGGGAAATGCCGTTGACCTGTGCATGTTTGGCGATGGCTGCAGCGCGGTCGTAACCAATATGCGGGGTCAGCGCAGTGACCAGCATCAATGACTTTTCCAGTAGCTCGGAAATTCGGGGGCGGTCCGCTTCGATTCCCTTCGCGCAATACGTGTCAAAGCTCACCATTGCGTCACTCAAAAGTCGTACGCTTTGCAGGAAGTTGTGGGCGATCAGTGGTTTGAATACATTGAGCTCAAAATTTCCCATGGAACCGCCCAGACTGAGTGCCACATCGTTGCCCATTACCTGACAGCACACCATGGTGAGTGCCTCGCACTGTGTGGGGTTTACCTTGCCAGGCATGATCGAGCTACCGGGTTCGTTTTCCGGTATGTGCAGTTCACCGAGTCCACATCGCGGTCCCGATGCAAGCCATCGAACATCGTTGGCTATCTTCATCAGTCCCACGGCCAGTGTTTTGAGTGCACCGTGAGCGCCCACGAGCGCATCGTGTGCGGCCAGCGCGGCAAAGCGGTTGGTCGAACAGCGCAGCGGAAGGCCCGTTTCCTGCGCCAGCCTCGCGGCCACTCTTTCACCAAATTGCGGGTGGGTGTTAAGCCCTGTGCCGACTGCTGTACCTCCCACGGCCAGCTCTGCAAGCGGGCCCAGGCTGTACACAATGGCACGATCCGCATGCTGAAGCTGTGCGGCCCAGCCCGATATTTCCTGCCCCAGCGTAAGGGGCGTCGCGTCCTGCAGATGCGTGCGCCCAATTTTTACAATGCCGGAAAATTGCGTTGTCTTTTCTTCAAGGCCTGCACCCAGCGCGCGCAACGCCGGCAGCAGGTCATGTGTGATGCCCGTAAGGGCGGCCAGGTGCATCGCCGTTGGAAAAATGTCGTTTGAGGATTGCCCCAGGTTGACGTGGTCGTTCGGATGGACACGGCGATTTGCGCCCCGGGTTCCTCCCAGCAGTTCGGAAGCCCGATTCGCAAGAACCTCATTCATGTTCATGTTGGTCTGGGTGCCGGAGCCGGTTTGCCATACCGCCAGGGGAAATGCATCTGGGTGGGCACCGGCCAGCACCTCGGCTGCAGCCTCCCTGATTGCAGCGGCCATGGTGTGGTCCAGCAATCCCAATTCCGCATTGATCACTGCGCAAACGCCTTTGATCTGCGCCAGTGCCCTCAGCAGGGTGTCCGGCATACGCTCAGTGGAAATGTGGAAATGGGCGAGCGAGCGCTGGGTTTGCGCGCCCCATAGCGCTTTGGCGGACACGGCGATGGAACCCATCGAGTCATGTTCCAGACGTTCATTGGATTGCATTGCAAACCTCCTAAGGTAAGACGCATGGACGCAATTTGCGCGCCGCATGCGGGCAATGCTCACACAACCGCGATGTTTCATCAGTTCGTTGGCGAACAGAGCCGGATGTGTGCGCTATCGAACGGACTGGGCGTTAAAAAGGCGCCATTCTCGGGCCTCTTCTTTTCTATCTCTATCTGTGAGGCATATTAATGAAAACACCATCTGAACCTATCAACGTTGAAGCGTTGCGTCAACGGGCCCGACAAGGCATGGAAAAAGGCGCAGTGACGTCTGGATACACGGCAGACCTGCCGACCGTGCTGAAGATGCTCAATGACTCGCTGGCCACCGAACTCGTTTGCGTACTGCGCTATCGCCGCCACCACTTCATGGCGCGCGGCATTCATTCCCAGGCTGTCGCCGGTGAGTTTCTGGCGCACTCAAACGAAGAGCAGGGCCATGCAGACCTGATTGCCGAACGTATTGTGCAACTGGGCGGTGACCCGGATTTTTCTCCCGCGACCTTGCTGGACCGCAGCCATGCAGAGTATGTAGAAGGTGTCACCCTGTTCGACATGATCCGGGAAAACCTGGTAGCCGAGCGCATTGCCATCGACAGCTATCGCCACATCATCCAATACCTGAGTGACAAGGACCCGACCACACGGCGCATGCTGGAGTCCATC
>JBBRYR010000007.1:0-99620 GCA_038237415.1 Burkholderiales bacterium | reverse complement strand
GGAGCGGCTTGCAGAAACTGCGCACGCTCCGGACTGACTGACCACACCAGCGCACACAAGTTCCCTTGTGGGCCGCCCAAAGGCAAAAAAGCCAGAATTCCACTTTGACTAAACCACTGACGGGCAATTTGTGCATGCGCTTGCTCACATTGCACGCGCGCAGCCAGGGCCCACTGGTCGTAGCGGGTGACATCCCATTCCACACCCCATTCTTCACGGGTGCTACTGGCTTTGCCCTCGCATATAACCGTCAGCGCGGCAGGCTGTGGTGTGTCAAACAGCTCAATCAAGGGTTGAAAGCCCACGGCCTCCGTCAGGCGGGCCTGCAGGGCGGGCACGTCCACGATCCAGTTCAGGGCGTCTGTCCCCTGATCCGCGGCGGTGAATGCGACTTGTCCGCCGTCATCGCCCTGTACTTTCATGCCCAGAACCGGTGTCGCCTCCTGCTCGCCGGGCCAGCAGCGAACCGATTCCAGCAGTTGGCGAGACGCCTGGTTCAGCGCGTATGCCCTGACATCGGGGTTTGCCGGCGTGTTGTTGGGAGGCGGGGGCGGGGGGCCATCGTCTGCAACGAGTGCCACCCGCAGTTGCCTGGCGGCCAGATGCAGCGCCAGCGAACGCCCCACAATGCCAGCGCCACGGATGCAGATGTCAAAGGGTCTAGTCATGGACGGATTGTAAAAGGCCGTGCATAACCCTTGCTTTTACCGACCCGTCGTTGCGACCGGCGGCATATCCGTTTGCAAGGGGGCGGGCTGCGTTGATGCGGCTTCCAGGAACCGAATGGGTCGGCGGGTGCGGCCCGGCATGTCTGCGAGGACGCCTCGGAGGTCGCTTAGCACGCGTTCAGAGGGAATCGGGTTTTCGTGGAGCAATACGCAGGCGATATGAAACTGCAGGGTCACTTCCGGCTTCAGTCCGGGCAAGGGAATCAGCCCCGAGCCTATCAGTTGGACCATGCGCTCGGTTAGCGCCTGACGCGTGCTGACGCCTTCCATCAGCAGGGCAAAGTGCGCTGTATCGACGCGTCCAGCCGGGTCAACATCGCGCAAAATGCGCTGGAGCTTGACCACCGCCCGTAGCAGACACTGTTCTGCGGTCGTGTCTCCATAGGAGTCCCGTATGAACTCGTGGTTGACCATCTGAACCATCACCAGGGCAATGGGCTGACGGTCGGCAATGGCGCGTTGTATGGCGTCATTCAAATGGGTTTGAAAAACCTCAGGGGTCAGAAGTCCCGTCAATGCATCCTGCGTTGGAAGATGCCTTGCCCGAACCACCAGTTCCTTTCGGTCGTGGGTAATGCGGCCCAGCGCATAGACAAGGATGGGAACCGAAATGGCAATACTCAGCGACGTTACATAGCGCATCTCCCAAAGTGGCGGCGCCATTCCGAAGGACTCGGCACTGAGATACATGGCACCCAGGAATTGGGGGGTATAGGCCGCCATCAGCCAGCGCCCAATAGGAGATCCACCACGCCAACTCAGAATCGTGGCGACCAATCCCACGGAGGTCCCGAAGAGCAGGACGATGCCACTGACCCAGTCAGCAACAAGCCGATCCAGTAGCAGATAGCTCAGGATCGATGCAATGGAGAGCCAAGCGGTGCCAGCGAGAAAGGCGTCGTACCGACGGTATTGCGTTGAAAGGGAGTACAGCTCCCGCACAAACAACAGGGCACTGCCCACGCCTAGCGTTGGCAGCACGCTATAGCCGTAGTCATCCAGCCATGGAATATCCACCCACAGGAAGGCGCCCAGGACGCCATTGATCTGCGCAAGCGTTGCAAGGATCAACAGGCCATACAGAGCGGCCCAGCCATCAATGGCATAGCGATGTTCAAAGTATCGGATCGCCGAAAGAGCGGATAAGGTCAGCAAAGTACCCAGCATCAGCCCCATTGCCACCATTTCGAAATTCCGACGGTAGTCGCGCAACGGAGTCGCCACGAGTCGTATCGGCACCCCCATCGACTTGAAGTTGCGTACTTGAAGATAGATATCTTGCGGCACGCCGCTGGGCAAATGAAGGTCAAACTCCGGGTAGAGGCTTTTCTTGCTCCATTCTGTTTTGGCAATGGCGTTGCCAGAGGTTTGCATGAGCCACTTGCCCGTCAAATCCCGTTCGTACAGATGCACCTCCTCGAGGTATGGCAGGGGGATGTTCAGGGACCAATCCGACGTGTTGCCCGCGGCCCGTACCACGCGCAGCTTGATCCACAAGGTATCGCGTTCGGTCATGTGATGGCGTGCCTGGCCGGGTACCGATAGGAATTTGAGCGGGGAGCTGGCGGCGATCTGGATCGTGGCGTTTGAGCCGGGCTCCAGCCAGGTCTGAACGTTGCCCTGGATTTCAATGGATGGCGTGCCATCTCCAATCACAGTGGCTTGCGCGTACGCTGGGTTGGCTATCCAGAGAACGCTGACCGACAGACAAAATACTGCGAACAGGAGGCGCAGCAGCGGGTATTGCATACACTTGACACCCTGTTTCCAGAGATATTTATGAGATTGAAGTGTGGCATTGTAGGCGTGCCCCGCGTCGGGAAAACCCCGTTGTTCAACGCCCTGACCAAGGCGGGTGTCGCCGCTGAAAATTGTCCCTGGGGCCGGACAAATCAGGAACTCCTGAAGGATCGATTACTTCCGAGTTTCCAGGGGGCCTGGCCCGCCAAAGCCAGGACAAATTGGATGCTATTTTCATAGCAGGCGTCCGGCCATTCAATGTGCCAGCGCAATCGACATGGGCTCTGTGTCCATATGGCGTTGGCTGTTAATAGCAAACAGGATCGCGTTGGCAGCTGGGTTCACTTCTTCGGGGTCGACACCGATTTATCGGTGGTTGCAGCCGGCTTCTTTTGACGGAACTTGGCTGCAGCTTCCGCCAGCTTGCGCTTGCGCTCGTCGCTGATCCGATCCAGCTCTGCCTGGCCGCCGCTCTTCTTCATGTTGGGATCTTTACCAAAAACGCCTGCCATAGTGATGACTCCTTTGCCCCAGTCTAACTGACGACCCAGCGCGTACGCGTCGGGCCACACCACCCATGATGGACGATCCATGGAAGCAGCGATGAATTGAGGGGTTGGGCCGACAACGGTCCCATAGCTGAAGCGGGGCTGAGTGCAAACTTGTCCTTGAAACCGGTTTGCGTTGCAGTTTCAACTTAGGAGGCCAATGCCACGCGAAGTAGGCCGCATACGCGACGAAGCACATTGACGATAGCTAATCCATTGTGCAGTGGCATTGGCGGTAACTGAAGGAACTTGCATCGGGGTTTTGGTGGCCCGCAAGTTTGGGCAATGGCAAAGACACGGACACGCGAGGCTAAGCCGAACGAGGTTTCATATCGGAGCGAGCACTGCAGTAAGAAGCATGGCCGCGGTGGCATATACAACTAAAGCAATGGCAGTTGAAATCCGAGAGGCTTTTCTGTTTTGAAGCAGAACAAGCATGCCGATGGTGGACATGCTGTACATAGTGGCGGCGAGAAAGTAGGCTTGCGGTGCGGGGACGAATGTTGAAGGCCCTCCGTGACGCGGCGAAGTGCCGAAGCCTGAATGAGCGACGATTAGCGAGCCGCCAAGCATGCCAAGTAAAACGATGAAAGCAACTGCAGCCTGTGCGGCTGGGGCGAGGACGACGCGGGTTTTCATGCGGCTTATCGATCAGCGTTTATTGTCGAATTTTATATCGCCAACAACCGGTATCGGGCAGTTCTGCAAATGGCTGGCCCAGGAAACAACCGCTTCAGTTTCTCTGGCGACGTTTGGCCCGACCCGCACGGCCACCAACCTTGAGCAGTTCTCCAATGCGTCCCGTTGGATCGAAGACTGGTCGAGGTGTGATGGATGTACTGCTGAACCTGAAAGCGGTCGATGACCCGTTGAAGGAACGGTCTTTTCACGCAGCGATTGCGGCCTGACGCAACGGTTATTCGACCTCTGGTGGGGGTACTGCTCGGGTGTCATTGAGTTTTGAGAAGGTGCTTTCCAAGACTCGCTCGAGTTTTTCGGTAGCGCCGCTAATGGCTTGATCCAATGTGGCAGCAATATGCGTCACTGCAATCGGTTGGTGACCTGAAGGACGAGCCTCGATGACGCATTTTTTGTCGTCACCGTGAGACTTGTGCCCGTTTTCATCGCTGAGGTGCGCTTCGACACGGGTGATCTGTGAACTGAAACGGCTTAACTTTGCAGTGACGGCGCTCTTGACATAATCGGTGAGACGTTCTCCACCTTCGATATTTTTGTCTGTGTGAACTTGAATTTGCATGTTGCCTGCTCCTTACTTGTGAAAAAAACAAGCCTACCCGGCAAGCGTTCACCCCGTCTGTTCGATGGGTAACAAAACATTTTCAATGATCCAGCAACCTGAGCAGAGTCATGGCAGTGCGCCGCAAATGCAGGATAGCGGTGACCCGGTTCAGCAGGGATTCAGTGATCGTTACAATTGGCACGATAGAACCCAGGCAAAACAAGGACAAAACTTTGTACCTTTGCGCGGTTTTTCGCCACTTTTCCCTTTTGCACATAAGCCCCGATCGGATAGCGGTTCGGGCACCTCCACGATGCCCACATTGGGCTCGATGGTGCAACAGGGATGTTGATTCATAAGGACTTTTTCATGTCTCTCAAATGCGGAATCGTAGGCTTGCCCAACGTCGGAAAGTCGACGTTGTTCAACGCCCTGACCAAGGCGGGTATCGCCGCTGAAAATTATCCCTTTTGCACCATCGAGCCCAATGTGGGCATCGTGGAAGTGCCCGATCCCCGTATGGACCAGCTTGCCGTTATCGTCAAGCCCGAGCGCATGGTTCCGGCGGTGGTGGAGTTTGTGGACATTGCCGGTCTGGTGGCCGGTGCCAGCACGGGCGAAGGCCTGGGCAACAAGTTTCTGGCGCACATCCGCGAGACCGATGCCATCATCAATGTGGTGCGCTGCTTTGAAGACGACAACGTGATCCACGTGGCCGGCAAGGTGGACCCGATCTCGGACATCGAAGTGATCCAGACCGAGCTGTGCCTGGCTGACCTGGCTGCGGTGGAAAAAGCCCTGCACCGGGTGACCAAGCTGGCGCGCTCGGGCGACAAGGAGTCCATCAAGCTGGTGGCAATTCTGGAGAAATGCCAGGCTGCACTCAATGAAGCCAAGCCGGTGCGCGCGCTGGATTTCACCAAGGAAGAGTTGCCGCTGCTGCAACAGTTCTTCCTGATTACTGCCAAGCCTGCCATGTTTGTGGCCAACGTGGCCGAAGACGGTTTCGAGAACAACCCGTTTCTGGACCGCCTGACGGCGTTTGCCGACAAGCAAAAGGCGCCGGTCGTGGCGATCTGCGCCAAGCTCGAAGCCGAAATGTCGGAGATGAGCGATGAAGACCGCCAGATGTTCCTCGAAGAACTGGGGCAGACCGAGCCGGGCCTGAATCGCCTGATTCGCTCGGCCTACAAGCTGCTGGGTTTGCAAACCTACTTCACCGCTGGAGTGAAGGAAGTGCGCGCCTGGACCATTCACGTGGGCGACACCGGGCCGCAGGCCGCTGGCGTGATCCATACCGACTTTGAGAAGGGCTACATCCGCGCCCAGACCATCGCGTATGAAGATTTCATCTCCTTCAAGGGTGAGCAGGGAGCCAAGGACGCCGGCAAGATGCGCGCGGAAGGCAAGGAATATGTCGTCAAGGATGGCGACGTGATGAACTTCCTTTTTAGTTCCTAAGCAAAAAGCCCGATCAGGGCACCCGTCATCATCACATAGCGGGCAAACTTGCCAAGGGCCATGTAAACAAGGCACGGCCAGAATGGCAGTTTGAGCCAGCCCGCTACGGCGCACAGCGGGTCGCCCACGACCGGCAGCCAGGCCAGCAGGCAAGCTTTGGGACCCAGTTTTTCCAGCCATGCCAGCGCCCGGGTGTGGGTGGCTGAGCGGTGGTATTTGTCGGCCACGCGGTGGGCACCAAAACCCATCCACCAGTCCACCGCTCCGCCCAGGGTGTTGCCTGCGGTGGCGACCCATACGACGGGCCAGAACAAGTCCGGATTGAGCTGGATCAGGCCAAAAACGACCGGTTCTGACCCCAGCGGCAGCAGTGTTGCGGAAATGAAGGACACCACAAACACTGTGCCGAGGCTGTACTGGGGAAGCGCCAGCAGCGCGATGAGGTGTTCAATCCAGACGGGCATATGATTTTCAGTATAGGCACATCAAGGGTTTGCGAACCTGGGTGACAGCATTTCAATTGCTGAAATTTTGGGCAGTTAGAATGGACGCCGGCTTTCGCCATGGTGTTCAATTTCACCTCCATTTCCACAGATTCATCGCATGCACATTGGCCAGTTCGCTTTGGCGAATTCCCTTTTTGTTGCACCCATGGCGGGTGTGACGGATCGCCCGTTTCGCCAATTGTGCAAACGGCTGGGGGCAGGCTACGCGGTCAGTGAAATGGTGACGTCCCGGCCCGACCTGTGGAACACCCTGAAAACGTCACGCCGCGCCAACCACGCCGGCGAGCCCGGCCCCATCGCCGTGCAGATTGCGGGTACCGAGGCGCAGATGATGGCCGACGCGGCGGTCTACAACATTGAGCGGGGGGCACAAATCATCGACATCAATATGGGTTGCCCGGCCAAGAAGGTCTGCAATAAATGGGCCGGCTCGGCCCTGATGCAGGACGAAGCGCTGGCACTCTCCATTGTCGAAGCGGTGGTGGCCGCTTGTGCGCCGCGCCAAGTGCCTGTCACTTTGAAGATGCGCACGGGCTGGTGCCAGAGTCATAAAAATGCCGTGGTGCTTGCGCGGGCGTTCGAAAAGGCCGGGGTGCAGATGCTGGCCGTGCACGGGCGCACCCGTGAGCAGGGTTACAAGGGCCAGGCCGAGTACGCCACCATCGCGTCCGTCAAGGCTGCGGTGCGGATTCCGGTGGTGGCGAATGGCGACATCACCACGCCCGAGAAGGCCCGCGAGGTCTTGCAAGCCACCGGTGCCGACGCCATCATGATTGGCCGCGCAGCCCAGGGGCGGCCCTGGATTTTTCGCGAAATCGCCCATTTTTTGGCCACGGGTACGCATCTTGCTCCGCCTTTGGTCAGCGAAGTCAAGCGCCTGCTGGTGGAGCACTTGCACGACCACTACAGCCTCTACGATGAATTCATTGGTGTGCGCTCGGCGCGCAAGCACATCGGCTGGTATGTACGCGAGTTGCCAGGCGGTGAAGTTTTTCGCGCCCGGATGAACACGCTGGAAGACAGCGCCGCGCAGGTGGCGGCGGTGGAGCAGTTTTTTGATGATTTGAATGAAAAAATGGACCGCATTCCCGTTTGCCGGGGGGTGGTCGAACCAAGGGAAGACAAGAGCATGGAAGCCGCCACATGAGCAAAAGAATAATCGAAGACTGTGTGCGCTCCAGTCTTGATGCCTACTTCCGCGATTTGGACGGCACCGAGCCCGGGGGCATGCACGAGATGCTGGTGCGCGCGTTCGAGAAACCCTTGCTGGAAGTCGTCATGGAACAAGCAGACAACAACCAGTCCAAGGCGGCGCAATGGCTGGGCCTCAACCGCAACACGCTGCGCAAGAAATTGCTGGAGCACAAACTCATTCCTTAGCGGGTTCGCTACTACTTCCGCCCTGCTGACCAGGGCACCCTCTTCCTTATTACTTCGCCCCTTATGAACGCACTGCTCTCCGTCTCCGACAAAACCGGCATCCTCGAACTGGCGCAAGCCCTGCACGCCCAAGGCATCAAGCTGCTGTCCACCGGCGGTACCGCCAAACTGCTGGCCGACAACGGATTGCCTGTGACCGAGGTGGCCGAGATGACAGGTTTCCCCGAGATGCTGGATGGCCGCGTCAAAACCCTGCACCCCCGCGTGCATGGGGGCCTGCTGGCCCGTCGCGATGTGCCTGCGCACATGGCGGCTTTGGCCGAGCACCAGATTGACACCATCGACATGCTGGTTGTGAATCTGTACCCGTTTGAGTCGACCGTGGCCAAACCCGGTTGCACGCTGGAAGACGCCATCGAGAACATCGACATCGGCGGCCCCGCCATGGTGCGCAGCGCAGCCAAAAACTGGAAAGACGTGGCCGTGCTGACTGACGCGTCGCAATACGCCACCGTGATTGCCGAACTCAAGGCCGTTGGAAAAGTCAGCCAGAAGACCAAGTTTGCACTCAGCGTGGCCGCATTCAACCGCATCAGCCAGTACGACGGCGCCATCAGCGATTATTTGTCGGCCGTACAGTTTGGCGACGGCGTGGCCGATGATGCAGTACCCAAGCTGGACCTGTTCCCCGCGCAAAGCAACGGCCGCTTTGTGAAGTTGCAAGACCTGCGCTATGGCGAAAATTCGCACCAGCAAGCCGCGCTGTACCGCGACCTGTTCCCCGCGCCCGGCTCGCTGGTCACGGCCAAGCAGCTGCAAGGCAAAGAACTGAGCTACAACAACATTGCTGACGCCGATGCCGCGTGGGAATGCGTCAAAAGTTTTGACACCCCGGCCTGCGTCATCGTCAAGCACGCCAACCCCTGCGGCGTGGCTGTTGGCAAAGATGCGCTAGAGACCTACAGCAAGGCCTTCCAGACAGACCCCACTTCAGCCTTTGGCGGCATCATTGCCCTGAACACCGAGTTGGACGAGGCGGCGGCGCAGCAAATTTCGAAGCAGTTTGTGGAAGTGCTGATGGCCCCGAGTTTCACGCCCGAGGCCCTTGCTGTCTTCAAGACCAAGGTGAATGTACGCATTCTGCAAATCGACTTGCCCAAGGGCGGCACATCGGATTGGGACAACGGCCGCAATGCCATGGACATGAAACGTATCGGTTCCGGCATCCTGATCCAGACGGCCGACACCCACGAGTTGGCCTTGGCCGACCTGAAAGTGGTGACCACCAAGCAGCCCACCCAGGACGAGCTGAACGACCTGTTGTTCGCCTGGAACGTGGCCAAGTTCGTCAAGTCCAACGCCATCGTCTTCTGCAAGGGCGGCATGACCATGGGCGTGGGCGCCGGCCAGATGAGCCGCCTGGACTCAGCCCGTATTGCCAGCATCAAGGCGGGTCACGCGAATCTGTCACTGGCGGGTACGGTGGTTGCCAGCGACGCTTTCTTCCCGTTCCGCGATGGTCTGGATGTGGTTGTGGATGCGGGTGCGACCTGCATCATCCAGCCCGGTGGCTCGATGCGCGACGATGAAGTGATTGCAGCTGCCAATGAGCGTGGTGTGGCGATGGTTTTCAGTGCCGTGCGCCATTTCAGGCATTGAGTTTTTTGGCCCTACAGAACCGCACCGAAGGTGGGTGGTGGGGCTTGCGTTTGCAGGCTCCATTCACGGTTGCCACAAAGCGTGCGCACCAGCCAAAGCGTTAACGCAATGGAGTTGGCCCGTCAGAAGCAGCCGCCCGCCTTACGCACGGTAGTTTGCAAGGTGGCTTGCACGGAAGTTAATAGCCAAATCGCCCGCTAGCCCCCGTGCAATATGCGCTAACAGCTATTATTTCTATAGCAACTTGAAGACTTCAGCCGCCGCCGCAACCGTCGCTGCAATGTCTGCATCGGAGTGCGCCGCGCTCATGAACCCGGCTTCATACAGGGCCGGTGCAAAGTACACGCCGCGGTCCAGCATGCCGTGGAAGAAGGTGTTGAACCGCGTGTTGTCGGTCGTCATCACTTTGGCGTAGTTCTGCGGCAGGGCGTCAAAGAAGAAGAAGCCGAACATTCCGCCTTCACTGTCGCCGCAAAACGGAATGCCTGCCTGCTCGGCTACACTGCTCAGGCCACTCACCAGTGCCTGCGCCTTGCTGCTCAAGGCTTCATAAAAGCCGGGCTTGCTGATCTCGGCCAAGGTGGCCAGTCCGCAAGCCGTGGCCACCGGATTGCCAGATAAGGTGCCCGCCTGGTAGACCGTGCCCAACGGCGCCAGGTGTTCCATGACCGCGCGCTTGGCACCAAAGGCCGCAAGCGGCATGCCGCCGCCAATGACCTTGCCCATGACCGTCATGTCGGGCTCAAAACCGGGGATGCTCTGGGCATACAGGCCCTGGGCGCTGCCGGGGGCGACGCGAAAGCCCGTCATCACTTCATCAAATAAAAGCAATGCGCCGTACTCGGTGCACAGCTCGCGGCAACGCTTCATAAAAGGCACCGAGGCGCGTACGAAATTCATGTTGCCTGCAATGGGCTCAATGATCAGGCAGGCCATATCCTTGCCGTGCAGCACAAAGGCTTCTTCGAGTTGCGCGACATTGTTGTACTCCAGCACCAGCGTGTGCTGCACTACTTCGGGTGGCACGCCAGAGCTGGTGGGGTTGCCAAACGTGGCCAGGCCCGAGCCCGCCTTGACCAGAAGCGCATCCGCATGGCCGTGGTAGCAGCCTTCGAACTTCAAAATCTTGCTGCGACCGGTTGCACCGCGCGCCAAGCGAATGGCGCTCATTGCAGCTTCGGTGCCGGAGCTTACGAGGCGCACCATGTCCATGGATGGCACCAGCTTGAGGATGGCCTCGACCAGCTCCACCTCGCGCTCGGTGGGGGCGCCAAACGACAAACCTTCCAGCACGGCGCTTTGCACCGCCTTGATAACGGCAGGGTGACCGTGGCCCAGGATCATGGGCCCCCAGGAGCCGATGTAGTCGATGTAACGCTTGTCGTTGGCATCCCAGAAGTGGGCGCCTTGTGCGCGGGTCACAAACCGGGGCGTTCCGCCCACGGCCTTGAAGGCGCGCACAGGAGAATTCACGCCGCCGGGGATAACCTTTTGGGCGCGTTGGAAGAGTTGCTGGTTGCGGTCAGTGGCGAGTGTCATTGGGTGAGATTTCAAAGGTGGATTCATGCAATTCGTCGTCTGCTTCGGGGTGAGCCCAGAACAGACGGTCTGGCAGCACATTGCCCATGCCGGGGCGAAAGCCGCTTTCCAGGCAGCGGTCCAGGTAGCTCAATGCTTCGGTTGCGGCTTCGGAGAGTTCGCTGCCACTGGCAATCAATGCCGCCAAGGCGGCGGACAGCGTGTCGCCAGCGCCGGAAAAAACCGCCTCGAATCGTTCAACCTTGTCGCTGCACAGTACAGCAGCCGGTGTGCACAGTACGTTGTCTATGAATTGGTCGGGCAATGGAATTCCCGTAACCAGTATGTAGGGCACGCCAAATTCGTTGGCCGCCTTCGCAATGTCGCGCGCGGAGGGGCTTCGCTCGGCGCTCCAGTCGGGCAACAACCACCTCGACAAGGTGCTGTGGTTTCCAACCAACACGGTGGTCAGGGGTAGTAACAACTCGTTACAAGCATCCAGGTACAAATCAATCCGGTCTTCCTGCCACCAGGACAGGTCGGGCATGTAGGTCACCAGTGGCACATCGGCGTAGTCAGAAGCCAGCTCTGCCACTGCGCTCACATTCTCCGGAGTACCGAGAAATCCGACCTTGAAAACCTCCACCGGAACATCCTCCAGGATCGCTCTTGCTTGTTCGGTAACGGCTTCGTCGTCCAGAGGGAAATAGTCATATACCTCGGCCGTGTCGCGGGCATACACGCCGGTGACCACGGGCAATGCATGTGCGCCAACCGACGCGATCGCGGTAATGTCAGCGGTGATGCCGCCGGCACCACTGGGGTCATTTGCATTGAACACCATTACGCATGCGGAGGGTCCGTCGTCGTCGGATATTTCTTCGATGGGGGAGGAGATTGAAGCCGGCATCTGAGGGCCTGTCTTAGGGTTTGTCATCAGGCAGAATGGCGATCTTGTGGCAGTCGCAGCACATTTTGCCCGCACTGCGTCTATACAATCATTGCATTCTATTCGAAGGCCCTATAAGCTGTGAGCGATACCAAAACTTGGATGTGTCTGATTTGTGGCTGGATCTATGACGAGGCAGCGGGGGACCCCGATCACGGCATCGTTCCGGGAACTCGTTGGGCGGATGTGCCCATGAACTGGACCTGCCCCGAATGCGGTGCGCGCAAAGAAGATTTTGAGATGGTGCAGATTTGAGCGGGCAGCGTGTGGACGGCGCAGCGTGTCCATGAACATTCATTGCCTATTCAGGAGTAAAGCCTTGTGAGTAACGCTGCCCCCTCATTTAGAGTGCTGGTCATCGATGACAGCAACACCATACGTAGAAGTGCCGAGATCTTTCTCAAGCAAGGCGGTCACGAGGTGATGCTGGCTGAAGATGGTTTCGATGCACTGGCCAAGGTAAATGATTACCAGCCACACCTCATTTTTTGCGACATCTTGATGCCCCGGCTGGATGGATACCAGACGTGTGCAATTATCAAGCGCAATGCAAAGTACGCATCCGTGCCTGTGGTGATGCTGTCTTCCAAAGACGGTGTATTTGACAAGGCACGGGGGCGCATGGTTGGGGCGCAAGACTATTTGACTAAACCTTTTACCAAAGACCAACTGCTGAAAGCAGTGCAACAGTTCGGCGTGGATATGCAAGGAGTTTCTTGATGGCAATAAATAAAGTACTAATCGTTGACGATTCAAAAACCGAGCTCATGTTCCTGACGGACTTGTTGCAAAAAAATGGCTATTCAGTGCGGACGGCAGAAAATGCGGATGAGGCATTCAAGCGTCTGGCTGAGGCCAAGCCAGACCTGATCCTGATGGATGTGGTGATGCCGGGACAGAACGGCTTCCAATTGACTCGTGCGATCAACAGAACGCCGGAATACACGGACGTCCCTATCTTCATCTGTACCAGCAAAAGTCTGGAGACGGATCGCGTATGGGGAATGCGCCAGGGTGCGCGGGACTACATCACCAAGCCGGTAGATGCCGCCGAGTTGTTCGCCAAAATCAAGGCTTTGGGTTGATTCGCTGAACCTATGGCCAACAGAGAAGCACTTAGAGAGCTCCAAACCCGACTGGCTAGTCGTTTGAAGGCGGCCCGAACAGAGGGTATGTCCGTTGCCTGGCTCGCAGTTCGCGCGGGGGGGCAAAATTTCCTTTTCCCGCTGGGTCAGTCGGGGGAAATCTTTCCATTGACCAGCTTGCAATCGGTTCCCTATGCGCGGAGCTGGTTCCGTGGGGTGCTCAATATTCGGGGTGGTCTGTACGGCGTAGTCGATCTGGCAGGTTTCGTTGCCGATGACGGTGGCAGTAACCGCGGCGAGCCTGCGGCACAAGAGCCCAGCGTCGTGACGCTCAACACCATGCTGGATGTGAATTGCGCATTGCAAGTGGATACGCTGCTGGGTTTGCGAGGTGCGGACGCCTTTGTGTCCACGGCGCCGCCTGATCCCGACTGCCCACATTACTTTGGCAATCGTTTCGTGGATGCTGCTGGTATCGACTGGCAGGAAATCAATTTGCGTACTTTGTCCCAAACCCCTCAATTTCTGAGTATCAGCGCTTAGACCATCCGTAAGGCCTCACCATGTCTGTTGTCGATAAATTGAAGAACTTGTTTTCCAGTAAACCAACGGAGTCCGAGATGGACTCCCGGTTGAGTCTTGCCACACCGGATGATTCTGTGAATTTGGCTGACGTTGAAACAGTACAGGAGCCACAGACTGCAATTGCAGCTGAAACGGCCAGGGCCCCGATTGATTCGCCAGTTGTGCTCGGCAGTGAGGGCGATTTGATTTCCATTCCGGGCCTGGGCGCCCGCACGGTGGTTCAACACCAGCGTACGCTTTCCATCCTGTTGGGTGCGGCATTGCTGTTGCTTGCTGGTGCAACCTTCTATGCATTGAGTCAGTCGAACAAAGTGGCGCAGCAATTGAGTGCTACTGGTCAGGCTTTGATGCAGTCGCAACGCCTTGCCAAATCGGTTTCGCAGGCGCTGGTGGGAAGCACGCAGTCGTTTCGTGATGTCTCAGAAAGCGTCGGTATTTTGGTGAAGACCGCGCGTGGCCTGCAAGATGGCGATGACGAGTTGCGCCTGAAAGCGCTGGATGACTCCTATCGTCCTGAATTGGTCAAAGCGATGCCGCTGGTTGATCGCGCCGAGAAAAGCGCCAAAGCGGTGATGGGCCAAGAGAAAGTGCTGACTCAAATTGGATCTGCGCTGCGATTGATCAATCGGCAATCGTCGGACTTGCTGGAGATTGCTGAAAACATTCTTGCACTGAAGCTGCAGCAGAATGCCCCCGCCGTGGAGATATCTTCCGTGGGTCAACTGGTGATGTTGACCCAGCGTATCGGCAAGTCTTCCAACGAGTTCCTGACGGCTGAGGGCGTGAGCCCCGAGGCTGTCTTCCTGCTGGGTAAGGATCTGAACACCTTCAAGGAAATTTCAGAAGGCCTTCTCTCGGGAAGCGCCGAGTTGCGATTGTCGGCTTCCAAGGACGCCGGGACACGTGAACAGCTTGAAGCATTGATCAAGATGTATGAAGAAACTCGCGTGCAGGCGAGCGCTATTCTCGGCAACTTGCAGGGTCTCGTGTCAGCGCGTGAAGCACAAGACGCCATTATTTCGGATAGCGAGCCGTTGCGCCGCAACCTCGAAGAAGTGCAGGCGGAATTGTCGGGTCAGGCCGGTATCGGTGGTGGAGCTCTTGCAACACTGGTTGCTGCTGCAGTGCTTGCCCTGGTTTGTGCTGGCGGATTGTCGTACGTTCAATTGCAGGACAGCCGCAGGCGTCAAGTGGTCGCTGAAGACCAGCGTCTTGACGCAGAGCGTCAGGAACATGAGGCCAAGCGGGTCAACGACGCCAACCAGGCAGCAATTTTGCGGTTGATGAACGAGTTGCAGACCGTTGCTGAAGGTGACCTCACCCAGGAAGCCACGGTGACCGAGGACATTACGGGAGCCATCGCCGATTCGGTGAACTACACCGTGGAAGAGTTGCGGTCGTTGGTGTCCAACGTACAAAATACAGCGGCTCGCGTCGCTCAGACGACGGCTGACGTGGATGCCACATCAACCGAGTTGCTGGCAGCTTCGAATGAGCAGTTGCATGAAATTCGCGAAACAGGTAAGTCTGTTGTGGATATGGCGGGACGCATCAATGAGGTGTCAACCCAAGCTCAGGAATCTGCGACCGTTGCACGTCAATCCTTGTTGGCAGCGGAGTCTGGCCTGAAGGCGGTGCAGGATGCTATCGGCGGTATGAACTCCATTCGGGATCAGATTCAGGAGACATCCAAGCGCATCAAACGACTGGGTGAGTCGTCCCAGGAAATCGGTGAAATTACTGAGCTGATTTCTGATATCACCGAGCAGACGAACGTGTTGGCGCTCAACGCCGCCATCCAGGCGGCATCTGCAGGCGAAGCTGGACGCGGTTTCTCAGTGGTTGCGGAGGAGGTGCAGCGACTGGCCGAGCGCTCAGCAGATGCAACGCGACAAATATCTGCGTTGGTCAAGGCAATTCAGACGGATACACAGGATGCGATTGGCGCCATGGAGCGCTCGACACAAGGGGTGGTTGAGGGTGCCAAGCTATCCGACAATGCCGGTACTGCATTGACCGAAATTGATCGCGTGTCGCGTCGGGTTGCCGGACTCATTGAAGAAATCTCCAGTTCTGCCTCCCGTGAAGCAGGTCTCGCCAACGTGGTCGCGGAGAACATCCAGCACATTTTTGCCGTGACGGAGCAAACCGGCGAGGGTACGCGTGCGACCTCGAACCAGGTGCGCGAACTGTCCCGAATGGCCGAAGAGTTGCGTCAATCAGTTTCGCGTTTCAAAATTGTTTGACGGCTAGCCCGTAGCAGTTTTTTTGAAATGTGATCCCCAGGAGCCTTGAACCCATGTCATCGAATTCTTTAGCGCCTGGCGACAATGAGCTGGCGATTAGTGATCTCGGCCCGTTGGCTTGGGTGCTGGATGAGCTTCGCAAATCTCTGGACGGTGCGACCAAGGCGTTGCGTCGTTTTGTGCGCGATGCGGAACTTGCCAGAGGTTCAGACCTCACTGAACTGGACGCGAGTCATCTTCGCATAGCACGTCAGCAGCTCCACCAGGCGGTTGGCGCGCTTGAAATGGTCGGCCTTGAGGCTCCTGCCAAGGTGCTTCGTGCGATGGAGGCCTTGGCGCAGAAGTTCGTACAACGACCTGAGTTATGCAGCGATGATGCCGCCAACAAGGTGGAGCGGGCCAGCTTCGCCTTGACAGAATATCTGGAAGGCGTACTGAAGGGAAAGGCTGCTTCTTCGGTCGCGCTATTTCCGCAATACCGGGCGGTACTTGAATTGGTTGGAGGTGAGGCGGCACATCCAGCTGACCTTTGGCCAGTGCCTTGGCGTTGGCTTGACGTCGGTCTTCTGCTCGAAGCAGATCCACTGAAATATGCACCCTCGTTGAGGGCGCAAATGGACCATTCGGTCCTGAAGGTCATGAAGTCGGGAGACTCGAAGGCCGCTAAAAAGATGGTCGACCTTTGTGAAGGTCTCGCCGCGGCCCAGGCCACCCTTGAGGCGCGTACCTTCTGGGTAATTTGTGCCGCTTACTTTGAGGCTGTGGCCTCGGGGCTTTGTCCCGATGATGTGTATTCCAAGCGCGCGGCTTCGCGCATTCTTCGACAATACGCCACCCTGGCGCAAGGAGATGCCAACATTTCGGAGCGCCTTGCTCGTGATTTGGTCTTCTTCTGCTCCTTGGCCGTTCCAGGTGCTGGGCAACTCACGCCGGCATTGAACGCGGTGCGGACAACCTATGGGTTGGTTCGTGCCAGGCCCGTGGACTATGAAACAGAGCAGTTCGGGCGTTTTGATCCGGCTTTGATGGTGTTGGCCCGAAAGCGTATTGGTGCAGCGGCGGAAACCTGGTCCGCTTTGGCGGGGGGCGATACCAATCGACTCAAAGTGGTGGGAGATCAGTTTGCAGCCGTGTCTGACGCGGTGGTCAAACTGCACCCTGAAAGCTCGGAATTGGCCCGGGCACTTTCGCGAGCCATTGATGTAACGGTTCGTACTGGTGCTGCCCCTGTGCCTGCTGTGGCAATGGAAGTTGCTACGGCCGTGCTGTACCTCGAGGCAGCCTATGAAGATCTGGATCCGACCGAGTCCAGAATGTCTGAGCGTGGGGTACGGTTGGCATCGCGTCTTGATCATGTCATCGCAGGGGGGCAGCCCGAGCCGCTCGAAGCCTGGATGGAAGAGTTATACCGCCGCGTCAGCGACAGGCAGACCATGGGCAGCGTGGTCGACGAACTGCGCACGACATTGGCTGAGGTGGAAAAGTCTCTTGACCAGTTTTTCCGAAATCCGCAGGACAAGGCTCCTCTGCACGAGGTACCTAGCCAACTGGCGCAAATGCGTGGGGTGTTTTCGGTTTTGGGGCTGGATCAACCCTCGATTGCGGCACTGCGCATGCGCGCCAGCGTCGAACAGTTTCTGGTTGACGACATAGACGAAGCGGCAGCGCGCATAGGCATCTTCGAGAAGCTGGGCAATAGTCTGGGGGCATTGGGCTTTCTGATCGACATGCTGAGCTACCAGCGGGCACTCGCGAAGAAGCTGTTTATCTACGACGAGGAGTTGGGTGAGTTCAAACCCCTGATGGGCCGTGAACGTATGTCGGTGGAGGAGCCCTTGAGCGAGGTTGCCACCCCGCTGGGCGTGCCAACGCCCTTGGCTGATCAGGTTTTAGAACCCGCTTTCAACCTTGCACCGGCGATGGCCCCTGTCGAGGTAGCGGCGGCTGTGCCCGCGCCGGTTGCCGCAATCGATGACTCGGATGACGACATTGAGTTGCAGGATATCTTTCTGGAGGAAGCGCGCGAAGTTGTGCAAAACGGACTGATAGCGGTGCGCGCCTTGGCGGTGGACCCCTCGGATCTCTCCGAGCAAACCACTCTGCGGCGTGCATTTCACACGCTCAAAGGCAGTTCGCGCATGGTCGGTCTCAACGAGTTTGGTGAGGCCGCATGGTCGTTCGAGCAGTTGCTCAACACCTGGCTGGCGGATCAAAGACCGGCCAGCGATGCATTGATCAACTTGACCAGCAGTGCAATGCAGGCATTTGGCCGTTGGGTTGAGGATATTGGAAGCCACTCCGATGAGAAGTGGAGCGCGCTGGACTTCCGACGGTCATCTGACGGATTGCGTCTGGACGACCAGCTGGTTCCCTTGCAAACGCCTGGCGAACAGATCGTTGCGCCCGACCAAGAACTTGCCCATGTCGCGGCAACGGACCAACGGGAAGAGGAGCGCTCTGAACCACTGGAATTTTCGGCGACCGAGATGTTCGATGGCTTGTCCCCACAGCCTGAAGAAGAGGCACCAGTTGACTTTTCCGAGACGATAACTTTCAGTTTTGACTCTGAGCCAGCGGTTGATGCACTCGTCCCCGGTGAAGTGAAGTCTGACAAAGTCCCGGATACGGACGTCGATTTTGGTAATTTTGATTTCGGTGATCTGGAGCCTGTTTCTGCGCCGGAAGGGATTGTTCCAGAAGTAGCCGTTGAAATCGTGGCGGATGAAGAGTTGGTTCCGGTGCCTGTCGTGAGCATCCCGGTGGTGAATGAGCGGGCAACGCTGGACGAAGTTCCAGTGGAGGCAACCTTGCGCCATCTGGAGTTTCCATCTGCGGAGATGGAAGCCGGTTCGGATGATCAGACGAAGGTCATCGGGCACCTGCGTCTCGGCATTCCGCTTTACAACGTGTACCTCAATGAGGCGGACGAGTGGTCCAGGCGTCTGCAAACCGAAGTGAGTGAGTGGGCGATGGAACTGGAGCGGCCATTGCCGGACTCGTTGGTTGCCTTGGCGCATTCCTTGCTGGGAAGTTCTGCAACCGTCGGTTTTACTGCCCTTTCCGATATGGCCCGTGCGCTCGAGCAGGCTTTGCAGCATGTCCAGTTGCATCGTCAGGGTACGCCTGAGCAGGCGCAGGTGTTTACCGACGCGGCGGAGGACATTCGACGACTGCTGCACCAGTTTGCAGCCGGCTTCCTCAAGGAGTCTGATGCCGGCGTGCTGGCCGCGTTGCAGGCCATCATTGACACCCAATTTCCTGCGCCCACCATGGAGTCGGCGCCTGGTTATCTCGATGAAGTCGAAATATTGCCAGAGGTCGAGCTGGAAGTAGAAGTCGAGGACGAAGCAGAAGCCGATGCGTTGGCCGCTCCAGTGACGGTTCCTGCCATGCCTGTTTTCCCGCTCATGGCGGCGGCGCCGCTCAATGTGGCCGAAGCAATTGACGACGACATTGATGCCGCTGACGCCCTGGATGAAGATTTGTTCCCCTTCTTTGAAGAAGAGGCGTTGGAGTTGTTGCCACAAATGGGGGCTGCCCTGCGTCAATGGGTGGCGCGCCCGGACAACCTGGGAGCCCGCAATGAAGTTTTGCGCGTACTGCACACGCTCAAGGGCAGTGCGCGCCTGGCGGGCGCGATGCGATTGGGCGAAATGGCGCATCGGATGGAATCGAGTATCGAGCAAATTGGCTCGGAAGCCTTGCAGGCCATTCAGTTGGAGCCATTGCTGACCCGATTCGATGCATTGCAGGCGTCCTTTGCGGCGCTCGGTGCCGCGCCTCTGGTGGAAGAGCTGCCGGTCGCGACGCCGGCGGAAGCCTCCGCACTCCCGGCGGCGGCTCTGATTATTCAGCCCGCGCCACGAAGCGCGGTCCTGGTGCCACCGCGACCATTGGTGAATCAATCGGTGCGGGTGCGTTCACAACTGTTGGATCGGTTGGTGAATCAGGCCGGAGAGGTGATGATTTCCCGCGCCCGCATGGATGCGCGTTTAATCCAATTGCGCTCGTCGCTGGGCGAGTTGAGTGGGAACCTGGAGCGCCTGCGCCAACAGTTAAGGGATGTGGAACTTCAAGCTGAGTCGCAGGTCCAGTCACGATTGGCGCAAGCCAAGGATTCCGCCCAGGCGTTTGATCCGCTGGAATTCGACCGTTTTACCCGGGTGCAGGAGCTTACCCGCATGATGGCGGAGTCGGTGAACGACGTGGCGACCGTACAGCGCAATTTGCAACGGTCCGTCGAAGGGGCCGAGGACGATTTGATTGCGCAGGGCAGGCAGGCGCGTGAACTTCAACGTGATTTGCTGCGCACGCGCATGGTGGAGTTTGAAAGCATTTCGGAGCGTCTCTACGGGGTGGTCCGACAGGCCGGAAAAGACACAGGCAAACAAGTCAAGCTGGACATCACCGGCGGGTCAATTGAAATGGACCGTGGCGTTCTGGAGCGTATGGCCCCGGCGTTTGAGCACATGTTGCGCAATGCGGTCGCACACGGGATTGAAGAAACGTCTGCGCGGACAACCGCGGGCAAGCCCGCCGCTGGCACGATTACCATTCATGTCAATCATGAAAGCAATGACGTGTCCGTGTCCTTCAGCGACGATGGAGGTGGCTTGCATCTGGACAAGATCCGTGCGAAAGCCATTGCCAACGGTGTGATCAATGCGGATGACGTGTTGTCAGAGAGCGATGCGGCGAACCTGATATTTACACCCGGGTTTTCGACGGCTGACCAGATTACGGAATTGGCGGGTCGTGGAATCGGAATGGACGTTGTCCGTTCAGAAGTCAACGCGTTGGGTGGACGGATCGAAACATCGACCGTAGAGGGTCAGGGGACAACATTCAAGCTGGTTTTGCCACTGACGACTGCAGTAACCCAGGTGGTGATGTTGCGTATGGGGGAGTTCACGATTGGCGTTCCGTCCAGCCTCGTTGAGACCGTTTTGCGCCCCCCCGCAGCCGTCCTGGAGCAGGCCTACCAGCGCGACGGTTTTGATATGGCTGGCCAGATCATTCCGTTCTTTTGGGCGGGTGCCTTGCTGCAGGTTTCCTCTCATAGCGAAGAAACGCAGACCAAAACCCTTTCGGTGGTAGTTTGCCGCAGCGCGGGGCAACGTCTTGCGATGCATGTGGACGAAGTGCTGGGCAACCGCGAGGTGGTGGTCAAGAATCTGGGCCCACAACTGGCGCGACTGCCGGGGCTTGCGGGCGTGTCCGTGCTGGCTTCGGGTGCTGTGGCCCTCATTTACAACCCGGTGGCGCTCGCTTCCGTGTACGGAGATCTGGCGCGACAATTACGCGCTTCGGCAATGGCTGCGGCCCTTGCCCGCGATGCAGGTGAAAACGTGGAAATGCCCACGCACACGCTGATGGGCGGCGTCAACAAGGTGCCATTGGTGCTGGTTGTCGATGACTCCATCACGGTCAGACGGGTGACGCAACGCTTGCTCAAACGTGAAGGCTACCGCGTGGCGCTGGCCAACGATGGGCTTCAGGCGCTTGAACGGCTCCAGGAAGAAAAACCGTCGGTGGTGCTGTCCGATATCGAGATGCCCCGCATGGACGGATTCGACCTGGCACGCAACATCCGTGGAGATGCGCAACTGCGAGATCTGCCCATCATCATGATCACTTCCCGCATTGCCGCGAAGCACCGTGAGCATGCGATGGAACTGGGTGTGGACCATTACCTCGGCAAACCCTACTCGGAAGACGAGTTGCTCGGTCTGGTTCGAAGCTACTGCGACAAACCCGTGGAAGTCTAGGCGGCCTTGCGGACGACCCCGTAGCGTTGTAGGGTCAACGCACGGGCCTGCGCGTGGTCTACGATGGGTCGTGGGTAGTTTTCTCCGAGAATAATCTTTGCTGCCGCAAGGTCTGCGGCTTTCGCCTCCCACGGGGCATGAATGAGTTTGTTGCTTAGTCCTGCCAGTTGGGGCAGGTAGCGTCGGATGAATTTCCCTTGCGCATCGAACTTTTCACTTTGCGTCACCGGATTGAAAATCCGGAAGTAGGGCTGCGCATCGCATCCACTGGAGCTCACCCACTGCCATCCGCCATTGTTGGCGGACAGGTCAAAGTCATTGAGCTTTTCAGCGAAATACCGTTCGCCCCAGCGCCAGTCGATCCCCAGGTGCTTGACCAGAAAACTCCCCGCCACCATGCGAAGCCGGTTGTGCATGTAGCCGGTCTTGTTGATCTGCGCCATCGCTGCGTCGACCAGGGGGTAGCCCGTTGCACCCTCACACCATGCCGAAAACAGGGCTTGAGCCCGCTCGCCGTGCTCCCATTCAATGCGTTCGTACTCGGGCTTGAAGGCCCCGTGCGCGACATGCGGAAAGTTTGCCAGTATCTGGAAGTAGAAATCGCGCCAGATCAGTTCACCCAGCCATACCGATGCGCCAGCACTGCCCTGCAGACGCCGTTGCATGGCCAGTGCCACCAGTTGGCGGATCGAAACGGTACCAAAACGCAAATGCACTCCGAGGTAACTGGGGCCTTTGATCGACGGAAAATTGCGGGTCTGGTCGTATTCATCCATGCGCTCCCAAAAATCATCCAGTAATTTGCGTGCACCAGTCATGCCAGCGGGAATGCCCAGTTCGCTCAAATTAGTGGGCAAAAATCCCAGAGCTTCCAGGGTGGGAACCGGCTTCACATGCGCCAATGGGCGCTCACACAGCGCGCGTGCGTGGGGCTCGCACGCATGCTCGGGCGGAGGTGCATCACCCAGGCGGGCCAGCCACGCCCGCATGTAGGGCGTAAAGACGCCGTAGGGCTTGCCAACCTGGGTCAGCACTTCCTTGCGCTCAAAAATCACGTGGTCTTTCAAGGTGACTAGCGCGATATCCAGCGCATCGAGTTGTGCCTGAAGCAGTGCGTCACGGGTCTGCGAGTAGGGCTCGTAGTCGTGCGCTGCAAAGACCGCTTGTACGCTCAGTTCGGACGCCAGCAGGGGGATCGATGCCACCGGGAAATCGTGTTGAACCATGAGACCTGCCTGGGGGTGGCCTGCGAGTTCGCGTAAGCGCGCATCCAGTTCGACCAGTGACTCACGAATAAACTCCACCCGCCGGTCTGCTCTGGGTAGAGTGTCCAGGATGTCGCGGTCAAATACGAAGACACAATGCACCCGCTCGCAACGTTGCAGAGCATCGCAAAGCGCTGCGTTGTCCTGCACCCGCAGATCGCGCCGGAACCACACCAGACCCGTTTGGAATTCTTTTTGCATGACAGCCGTTAAAATGGAAAAATGTCCGGCGATTCTGCACCCATCAACCTCACGAACCACTTTCTTATCGCAATGCCCGGACTGGAAGATGCGGTGTTCTCCAAACGTGTGGTGTATGTGTGCGAGCACACCCCGCGGGGCGCGCTGGGCCTGGTGATTAACAAGCCCGCTGACATCAAAATGGCAGCCCTGTTTGGCAAAGTCGATTTGCCTTTGCTGCGCCATGACCTGACCGACAACCCCGTGTTCCAGGGCGGGCCCGTGCAGGTGGACCGCGGCTTTGTGCTACATGAGTCGATCTTTGCGGCCACTGATAAACCTGCCGAATCCCTTTACGCGTCTACGATGACCATACCGGGCGGGCTGGAGATGACAACGTCCAGAGACGTGCTGGAGGCGCTCTCGACCGGGTCGGGCCCGCGCAAGGTCCTGGTGTCTTTGGGCTATTCGGCTTGGGGCGAGGGCCAGCTGGAAACCGAATTGGGTGAAAACAGCTGGCTCACGGTGGATGCGGATCAAGCCGTCATTTTTGATATTCCCGTAGAGCAGCGCTATGACAAGGCCCTGGCCCTGCTGGGTCTGGAAGCCTGGATGATTTCATCGCAAGCGGGCCACGCATGAGCCAGGCTCCCCTTGCGTCTGACACCGTATCGGTGCCTCCTGGTTTGAATACGTTTCTTGCGATTGATTTTGGCATGAAGCGAACCGGCATTGCCGTGGGCAACCGCCTGATGCGCACCGCACAGCCTGCCGGTTCGGTCCATGCAGAAGGCGATGCGCGGTTCACCCAGATCGCGCAGCGCCTGAAAGAGTGGCAACCCGATGCGCTGGTGATTGGCGTGCCCTACCACCCGGATGGGGCCGCGCACGAAAACACGAAGCGTGCGAAAAAATTCGGTCGCCAGTTGAACGGCCGGTTTGGGCTACCCGTGTTTGAAGTGGACGAGCGATACAGCACCACGGAGGCTCTGGCCTCGGGCGCACGCGATGCCGACGCGGCATCTGCCTGCATTATTCTGGAACAATTTTTGAGGAGTTTGCCGTGAGCTTATTGGCCCTGGATGCGGAGGCGCTGTACCGCGAGTTGATGCGCGGGGTGCCTGCCATCATGCAGGCGGACACCCACCTGGTGGGTATCACATCGGGTGGCGCCTGGCTGGCGGAGCGGCTACAGCGCGATTTGAAGCGGCCGGGTCAGGCCGGCACCATTTCGTCGGCCATGCACCGCGATGATTTTGCGCAGCGGGGGTTGTCCGCGGGAGGCCAGACGGTGCTGCCGTTTGATGTCAACGGCGCCCACGTTCTGGTGCTGGACGATGTGCTCTACACCGGTCGAACCATTCGCGCGGTGATCAACGAGTTGTTTGACTACGGCCGCCCGGCCAGTGTGAAGCTGGCCGTGCTAGTGGACCGCGGCGGGCGCGAGCTGCCCGTGCAGGCCGATTTTGCGGCAGCCCGTGTGGCGTTGGGGGACAAGCAGTCGCTGGCCCTGGCGCGCAGCGATGCCGGCGTGTTCAGTTTCAATGTCGAAGGGGCGTAGTCATGCTCTACAAACGCAATCCGCAACTCAACAAGCACGGTGAACTGGTGCATCTGCTGTCCACCGAGGGGCTGCCCAAAGCCATACTCACCCACATTCTGGATACAGCGGCCAACTTTGTTTCGGTCAACGACCGCGAAGTCAAAAAGGTACCCTTGCTGCGTGGCAAGAGCGTGTTCAACCTGTTCTTTGAAAACTCGACCCGCACCCGCACCACCTTCGAAATTGCCGCCAAGCGCCTCTCTGCCGATGTGATCAACCTGGACATTGCGCGCTCCAGTGCCTCCAAAGGTGAGTCGTTGCTGGACACCATTGCCAATTTGAGCGCCATGGCGGCCGACATGTTTGTGGTGCGCCACAGCGAATCGGGCGCGCCCTACCTGATTGCCCAGCATGTGGCGCCGCATGTGCACGTCATCAACGCCGGGGACGGCCGCCATGCACACCCCACGCAGGGCCTGCTGGACATGTTCACTATCCGGCATTACAAAAAAGATTTTGCCAACCTCACTGTGGCCATCGTGGGTGACGTGCTGCATTCGCGTGTGGCCCGCTCGGATATCCATGCGCTCACCACATTGGGCTGTGCCGAGGTGCGTGTAGTTGGCCCCAAAACCCTGGTGCCGTCGGACATGGCGCAAATGGGTGTGCGGGTCTGCCACACGCTGGAAGAGGGCATTCGAGGTTGCGACGTGATCATCATGCTGCGCCTGCAAAACGAGCGCATGAGCGGCGCGCTGCTGCCATCGAGCCATGAATTTTTCAAGAGCTATGGCCTGACGCCCGAGAAGCTGCAACTGGCCAAGCCGGATGCCATCGTAATGCACCCCGGTCCCATCAACCGCGGTGTCGAGATTGATTCGGCGGTGGTCGATGGTCGCCAAAGCGTCATCTTGCCGCAGGTCACCTTTGGCATTGCCGTGCGCATGGCGGTGATGAGCATTGTTGCCGGGAATGAAGCGTGATCCAAAGTGCAAAAGTGAGAAAAGGCCTGACATGAAGATACTGATCAAGGGTGGCCGGGTGATCGATCCCGCCAGTGGTTTTGATGAAAAAGCCGATGTAGCCCTCGCCGGTACTGCGGTGGTAGCTATAAAAAATATAGCAGATGATTTTGTTCCTGATACCGTTATCGACGCCACCGGCTGCATCGTGATGCCCGGTCTGGTGGACTTGTCGGTGCGCCTGCGCGAGCCGGGGCATGAGCACGAAGGCATGCTGGCCTCCGAAATGGCGGCGGCAGTGGCCGGTGGCGTGACCAGTGTCGTTTGCCCACCTGACACCGAGCCGGTGCTGGATGAGCCGGGTCTGGTGGAAATGCTGCGCCACCGTGCCGAGCGCTTGCACCAGGCACGCGTTTTCCCGCTGGGTGCGCTGACCCGCAATCTGGAGGGCGAAACGCTCACCGAGATGCTGCAATTGACCCACGCCGGCTGCGTGGCGTTCAGCCAGGCCGAAGTGCCGCTGGCCAACACCCAGGTCATGCAGCGCGCGCTGCAATACGCCAGCACCTTTGGCTACGCCGTGTGGTTGCGCCCGCAGGAGTTGCATCTGGGCAAAGGCGTGGCCGCCAGTGGCCCGCTGGCCACCCGCATGGGCCTGAGCGGTGTGCCGGTCGCAGCAGAAACCATCGCCCTGCACACCATTTTTGAGCTGGTACGTGCCACGGGCGCACGCGTGCACCTGTGCCGCCTGAGCAGCGCGGCTGGCGTGGCGCTGGTGCGCCAGGCCAAAGCGGATGGCCTGCCGATTACCTGTGATGTCAGCATCAACTCCCTGCACCTGACCGATGTCGATATCGGCTACTTTGACAGCCGCATGCGGGTGAACCCGCCCCTGCGCCAGCAGCGCGACCGCGATGCCCTGCGCGCGGGTCTGGCCGATGGAACGATTGATGCACTGGTGTCTGACCATACCCCAGTGGATGAAGATGCCAAAGCACTTCCGTTTGCGCAAAGCGAGCCTGGTGCGACCGGACTGGAGCTGTTGTTGAGCCTGACATGCAAGTGGGCGCAGGACAGCGGTGTTGCACTGGGCCGGGCGCTGGCGGTGGTGACCAGCCAGCCCGCGGGTGTCATCGGGTCGGCACTGGGTGCATTTGCGAGCAGTGCCGGTCGTCTGGTGGTGGGGGGGCAGGCGGACATTTGTGTGTTTGATCCGCAAGCCGCCTGGACCGTAGAGCCCGCTGCGCTGCGCAGCCAGGGCCACCATACGCCCTTTAGTGGCTATGAGTTGCCGGGTCGGGTGCGGGCAACGCTGGTGGGTGGACACCTGGCCTATGTGGCCTAGGCAACTGGGGGCGGCCTGGCGACTGCTGCGGGTTGCGAGCCATATTTTGGTGGGTGCATTGACCATTGGCGTGGTCTTTCCCCGTCTGACGCAAGCTAAAAGGGAGGTGCGGGTTCAGGCTTGGGCCTCGGAGATGCTTACGCTGTTAGCTATCAAATTGATAGTGAAAGGCCAACCGCCCCTGACGGGGCCCGTGCTGCTGGTCGCCAACCACATTTCCTGGCTGGACATCGTGGTCATGCACGCCGCGCGCCACTGCCGATTTGTTTCCAAGGACGATGTGAAGCGATGGCCCATCGTCGGTACCTTGGCGTCCGGTGCAGGCACTTTGTATGTCGCACGTGATTCCCGCCGCGATGCCATGCGGGTCGTGCACCACATGGCCGAGTGTCTGGCCCAGGGCGATGTGCTGGCGGTGTTCCCTGAGGGCACCACGGGTGATGGAACCCGGCTTCTGCCTTTTCATGCCAATCTGCTGCAGGCTGCCATTGCTGCGGCCGCACCTGTGCAGCCGGTGGCCCTGCATTTTTCGGATGCGGCAACCGGCGCCGTCAGTTTTGCCCCTTGCTACATCGGGGAAGACACGCTCATGCAGTCGCTGTGGCGGACGCTGTGTGCCGAGAACCTTCTGGCGGTCGTCCATTTTGGCGAACCCCAGCAGGCGCTGGGTCGTGACCGCAGGATATGGGCTGCTGATGTGCGCAACACCATCGCCGAGATGCGCGGTGACGTGCACGTGGACCTTACCCCTCGCGGTTGAAGGTCACCACATGGTCCACCTGGGCCCGTATGCCAATCCACTCACCCAGCCGGTGATCGTGGTGACTGGGCACATGGGCCTGAACCGTCTGGCCACTGGCCAATCGCAGGGTGTATAAAAACTCCGAACCGCGAAACGCCTTGCGAACGATCTCGGCCTTGATGGGGGCATGGTCATCGTGAACGATGTCGTCGGCACGCAGCAGCACATCACATTGACCCGAAGCAAAGGCTGAAGGCAGAGGGCATTCCGCGATGTCGTTGAGATCACCCACAGGGGTTTGCACGACTACCTGGCCATTCACTTCCATGAGGGTGGCCGGGGCAAAAACGCCGTGGCCGATGAACTCGGCAACAAAGCGGGTCGCGGGGCGGTGGTAGAGCGTGTAGGCGTCGTCCCACTGGTGCAGAGCGCCCTCGTGCATCACGCCAATCATGTCGCCGATCGCAAACGCTTCCAGCTGGTCGTGGGTCACAAACAGGGCGGTCGCACCGGCGGCCTTGAGGATACCCCGCACCTCGTGGGCCAGCCTCTCACGCAGGTCCACATCCAGGTTGGAAAAGGGCTCGTCCAGTAACAAGAGCTGGGGTTTGGGCGCGAGAGCCCGCGCCAGGGCCACACGCTGCTGTTGACCGCCCGAGAGTTCATGCGGATAGCGCGCCTGTGTGCCTGGCAGCCCCACCCATTCCAGCACTTCGGATACACGGGCTTCGCGTTCGGCCCTAGACCAGTCATGTATGCCAAATGCCACATTGCGCCCCACATCCAGATGCGGGAACAGCGCGTAGTCCTGAAACACCATGCCGATGCGCCGTTTCTCTGCCGGTACATTCGCCTGCGCTGCGCTGACCATGTGCCCTGCCAGCTTGATGTGCCCGCTACTGGCGCTTTCCAGGCCGGCTACGGCACGCAGCAGGGTGGTCTTGCCGCAGCCGGACGGCCCGATCAAAACGCCAATGTCTCCCGCGCGCAGCCCGAAGGAAACGTCCTGTACTGCAGCCGCGCTGCGCCCCGGGTAACGCACCTGCAAATGGGAAACTTCAAGAAACATGGCGCCAATTTTAGATGATTACAATTCTCATTTGGCAACGGCCGCAGGCCTTTATGGCACATCCTTTGACTTCGTTTCGTTTTTCCCGCTGGCTCCTGTTGCTGCTGATGGCCGTGCTGATGGCGCCTGTGCTCGCCATCATGGGGGCTTGGTTCCCGGTAGGGGGCTCTGCGGGTCAATCCATGCCGATTTTGCGGGAGATGGCCCAGACGGTACTGCCGCAGTACATCGCCACCACCCTTCAACTGTGCTTCATGGTGGCGCTGGGCGTGCTGGTGGTGGGGCTCTCTGCCGCAGTAGCGGTTACGTTGTTTGATTTTCCAGGGCGTCGCTTCTTTGAATGGGCTTTGCTGCTGCCGCTGGCCATGCCAGCCTATGTGGTGGCCTACGCCTACACTGATTTCTTGCAGTTCAGTGGCCCTTTGCAAAACGGTTTGCGCAGCCTGCTGGGGGCCGAGGGGCGCATGTTCCCGGAGGTGCGCAATGTGGTCGGCGCCGCCTGGGTTTTTACCTTTGCGTTGTACCCGTATGTCTACCTTCTGGCGCGGGCTGCGCTCGGCGAGCGCACTGCCCATTTGATGGAGGCGGCCCGCCTGATGGGAGCGCCACTGGGCCGACGCCTGCGCGAGGTCGCGTTGCCATTGGCCCGGCCTGCAGTGGCCGCGGGTGTGGCCTTGGCCCTGATGGAAACCCTGGCGGATTTTGGGGTGTCAAGCTACTTTGGCATTCAAACCTTTACCGCCGGTATCTACAAGGCCTGGCTGTCCATGGACAACCGCATTGCCGCAGCCCAATTGGCCACCATGCTGCTGGCACTGGTGGCCCTGTTGCTGGGGCTGGAGCGTCGGGCGCAAAGCCGCATGCGGTTTTCCGTTACCAAGGGCGCGCGCGCCGGCTCGGCGGACGCACAGGCCGTGGTGCTGCGGGGCCGACGCGCCGCCTGGGTGTGGGCGGGTTGCGCCATTCCGATTTTGATGGGGTTTGTATTGCCCGTGCTGTTTATGCTTCGACCGCTGATGGCCGATTGGGCGGACTTGCCCTGGTCGCGCTTTGGTCAGTGGGCGCTCAACAGCATCCGGCTGGGCAGCATCACCGCCGTGCTCGCGGTCAGTGTTGCCCTGTTGCTGGCTTTCAGTGTGCGACGCAGCCACCATTGGGCGCCGCGCGCCGCTGCGCAGTTGGCGAGCCTGGGCTACGCCATACCGGGTGCGGTCGTGGTGGTGGGGCTGTTGCTCCCGGTCGGCTGGCTGCAGGCGTCGTTTCCTGACCTTCAGGTGGGCTATTACGTCACTGCCACGGCAATTGGCATTGTGTGGGCGTATCTGGTGCGATTTTGTGCCGTGGCCTTGCAGGCGGTGCAAAGCGGCTATGCACGTCTGCCCACCAGCCTGGACGATTCCGCCCGCATGCTGGGCACCACGGATGCGGGCCTCCTGCGCAGGGTGCATTGGCCCTTGCTACAGCGCTCGGTCGCTGCAGCCGCTTTGCTGGTGTTTGTGGATGTGATGAAAGAGTTGCCCGCCACGCTGGTGCTTCGACCATTCAACAGCGACACGCTCGCGGTGGTGGCCTACCAGCTGGCGCGGGACGAGCGCCTGGGCGAGGCCGCGTTGCCGAGTCTGGCGCTGGTGCTGGTGGGGCTGATTCCGGTCATTCTGCTGAGTCGTACGCTTCGCGCGCCCGCACGCTAAACGCGGTCTTTGCCATGTGAATCGGTTCGCCCAGAGATGTAAATGGGCTTTACCGGGTCTTGACGAAACGCAGACGGGTCATTTACATGTGGCTTCTACAGTTCATGAGGTCAGTTTATTGACTCATATCAAAGGATATCCACATGAAACGCACCCTTCTCATCGCTGCATCCATTGCTATCGCAGCTCCACAAGTATTTGCTCAAGCCAAAGAATTCGAGGGCTTCAGCGTCGGCGCAAACGCCGAGATCACCTCTTCCAGCACGACATTGATTGGCAGCGGGTCTGATTCCAGCACCGCAACCGGTTTGGGATTGCAGGCGCAATACACCTGGGCACTGGCCCCGCAGTACACCATGGGTGTCGGCGCCTCGTATGGGCCTACCAGCCTGAACGCCGGTTCTGTCAACGGAACCAATTTCAGCACCAAGAACCGCGCGTCCATTGATTTCATGCCTGGCTATGCCATTTCAAATACCACGCTGGCATACGGCAAACTGTCTGCACTGTCTGGAACCGCTGTTGCGGCTAATGCAGCGGGCGCTGAAACAACGTCCAGCCTGAGCGGCGTCGGCTACGGCATTGGCGTGCGTCACCTGATCGACAAGAACCTGTTTGTGCAGGCTGAAGTGAACTCCAACCGCTACAACGATGTGAACAACACGGGTATGAGCTCAACCGCACTGTCCCTGGGCGTTGGCTACAAGTTCTAACAGGTGAGGTCGTTGCGTCTGAAATGACGCGAGGCAACAAAAAACCCGCATGCCTGCTCGGCATAGCGGGTTTTGCCGGTTTTAAGACCGCCTGAAATTCCCGGATGGTCCCGCTGCCCGGAATCGAACCAGGATCTAGCACTTAGGAGGCACTCGTTCTATCCATTGAACTACAGCGAGACTGGCGGCATTGTAAGGGCCACCGCCTCAATCGTAGGGCAGTGTGAAAATCAGGTCGATGGCGCTTTGCTCGCCCGTCTGGGCGCGGACTGTGACACGGCGCGACAGGTCAAAAAAGATATAAAGCGTGCCCAGTATGCCGGCCAGGCTGCGTTCGTAGGCCACGTAAAAATCACGCGACAGGCGCTTGCCCAGCAGAACAGTAGAAGCGTCGGCGCTGGTGGCGCCGCCGCGCACCGACAGTTCATCGAGCCCAACGGCGTCACCCAGACTCCCCGACAGGGGCTTGCCATTGCCCCGCAGCAGTGCCAGCGCGGCCTGTTGCAGCATGGCGGTCTCTGCGCCACCGCTTCCGGCGGCCCGACCCAGAATCAACCACGAGAGTTTTTCGGCATCGGGCAGGTCGGGTTCGGCGTACAGCCGGGCCACTGGCGAGCGTGCCGTTCCCCTGATCTGAACACCGACGCGCTGCTGCAGGTTGGGGCGAATCGCCAGGATGTCGAGATACGGGTTGTTGTAGGGACCAGCAAACCGCAGCACGCCCTGTTCAATGCTGAGCTGCTGGCCATAGGCCCGGTACGTGCCGCCCACCGTGGCCAGCTCACCGGTGAGACGGGGCGTGAGGTCGGCTCCTGCGCTGCGCAATTCCAGGCTGCCAGCCAGCCGGGTAACAAGCCCATTGCCGCGCACCTGGAAGCTGGGCCCCAGGTCCAGTGTGATGAGCACATCGGGTATCACGCGCAGACCCTTGGTTTGTGATGTCGCCGAGGTCACTTTGGACGCTGCCCCAGGTCCCTGCGGGCCGACGGGTGCGCGCACCACCACATCGTCGCCCAGCCGGGGCGCGGTGTTCTCCGGCAGGATAAAGAGGGCCTGATCGGCTTTGAGGTTGCCGCGAATGGCAAGTTGGGTGCCACTCAGGCGTGCCGTCAGCGCACCCGATACCACGAGGTTGCGGTCGGCCCGGGCACTGACGCGCAAAGCCTCGGCGGTGGCATCCAGCTCCATGCGCACGCGCGCAAGCGCACTGGCGCTGGTTGCGGCGTCCACGCCGGTGGGTGGCAGCCATACGACCGAGCCCTTGACGCGCAGCAGGCCACCGCTGGCACCGCCCGCACCGCGCAAGGTGAAGTCCTGAATGTCCAGGCGCTGCCCCTCCAGCGTGGCGCGCAGCGACCCTTGGCTGAAATCCAGTCCATCCACCACCGAGCGCACGGCCAGATCCTGCGCTACCAGGTTGCCGCGCCATTGGGGTGCGCTACGCGTGCCCGACAGCACGGCGTCGGCGTCGAGTGAGCCGCGCAGTCGCCAACCCGGCGGCGCCAGCAGGGACCAGATCCCCACAGGGGGCAGCTGCGCCTTGACGGTGCCCCGCACGGCCGCGTCTGCGGGCCAGTTCCAGGAGCCGTCCTGGCGCTGCAGGCGGGTGTTGAAATCAGCCTGGGCCTGGCCGGCCCGTTCACTGTCCCAGCGCAGGCTGGCGGCCAGCTGGTCGCCCTCGGCGGTGACCACCAGGCGTGCGTCGCGCACGCCGGCGCGCAAGGTGCTGGCACCCGCTTCGGTCTGCAGCAGCAGGTCCCCGCTGGTGCGCTCCAGCGTGGCGTGCAGGCGCAAGGTCTCGGCGCTGGTGGCGTCCCATGCCCCACCGAACAGCACGTCGCCGCGCAGGCCCAGGTTGGCCATCCGGGTTTGACCGAGCAGGTCCAGCCAGGCCAGCGGCAGGTCCACAACGCGGCCCTGGGTGCGCCATTCCGTGCGCGCGGCAACCCGCCCACTGGCTGTTTGCTGGGACCAGCGGGCGGGTTGCCAGCTCACCAGGGCAGAGCCCGCAACCGGTCCGCTCAGACTTGCGGAGCCTGCCGACGTCTCCACTATGTGAGCCGTGCCGCGTGTCGTCCAGTTGAAGGTGACGGGGTCGCTCAATCGCACGGTCCAGGCGTCTGGCTTCAGGCGGTCCTGCGCAGTCAGTTGGGCGGTATCCAGCAGCGCTTGCCAGACGCCTTCGCTCAGGCGTCCGCCGTGTGCCTGCGCCTGCAGGTTGAAGCGCTGGGTGCCGGTCTCGGCTTGGCCCCGGGTGGTCAGGCTCAGTGCGCGCAGGGTGCCCGATGCATCCGCCTGCCAGTCGCGTAGTTGCCAGGCTTGGGGAACGGGCTGCCCGGCGGCGCGCAGATCGAGCTTGGGCACACGCAGGCGGGCTTGCATTTGCAGTGCCTGGCCCTGGTTCTGCCAGCCGCCCTGCCAGTGACCCGTGAATTCTGCGTTGCCCTGAACGGACATCTGGCCCAGTGTGAGGGGCGCGCCCGGCAGGCGGGCGATCCAGCGTGCGGCCTGAGCCGCGTCGTTTACGGTCAGGCGCACATCGCCCTCGCCACGGGTGCTGGCCAGGTGGCCTGACAGGGTCGATTGGGCGCCAGGCACGACCAGCGTGAGTTCCCCTTCCATGGCTTGGCTGACGGTGTGAAAGGTCAGCTGGCCTTGCAGCTGCGCGTCATCGGTGTGCACGGTCAGCGTGTGCAGTGTCAGCAGTGGAGCTGCCCACAGGCCTTGTGCCTGAACTGTCTTCAGCCGCAAGCCGTCCAGCGTGCGCTGCGCTGCGGTGGTGCCCGCCTTGCTTGCAGCGGCTTTGCCCTTGGCGGGTTGCAGGGAGGCTTCGAAAGCGATGCCCGAAGGCGCCTGCTCCGCGGTCAGCTGACCGTCCAGCACCGCCGCGCCCAGCCGCGAGTCCAGCGCCGCGGGGTTGATGCGGTACACGCGGGCGCTGCCCTGCCACTGGGCAGGCGCCGGGGAACCCGTCGCGCTGGGGTTGGCGTTGGTTTTGGCGCTGATCTGCCCCTGGGCCTCGATGCGGCCACCTGCACCGGTGGCTTGCAGCGACTCGATGCTCCACTGACTCTTGGCGTAAGTGACCTTGGCAACCAGACTCTCCAGCGGCAGGCGTTGCTGATTCCAGGGGCCGCTGAGCGCGTTGCTGAGCTGGATGCCGGCCAGCCAGCCTGCGCCCGCCGGGGTGACGGTGGCCGCGCCGGCCAAGCGTGTCTGCGGGGCTTGCGGCCACAGCGCAGCCAGGTCCAATGCCTGCCAGCGGGCTTGGGCCTCGACCACGGGCTGCGCTTGCCAGGGCTGGATGCGCGCGCTGACATCGGCCTGCATCGCCTGATGGTTGGCGGGCAACGGCTGTGCTTGTTGCTGTGGCGCTGGCGCCAGTGCGGCCTGCAGCGCCAGCACCGCGTCGCGCCCGGCGAGTGGGCCCGTGAGGGTGGCGTGCGCCTGCACTAGCACGGGCTTCTGCGTGGAGGGCAGGGTGGCCTGCACGGTGCCGTCCACCTGGACCATCAGCGCCATGGGTGCGTGTGCCTGCAGGCTGCCCTTGATTTGGTAGTTTCCTGATGAAATACGCACCTGGCCCCCGTCCAGCCTGTGCGAGGCGCTATCAAAAACATAGTGACCAGCGAGCCCGGTGGCCTTCAGTGAGGCGGACCCGGTCCATTCCACGGCGTCCACGGTGAAAGGCACATCCACCTTCAAAGGCAAGCCCAGATCGGTGAACGGTGCGCGGGCACCGGGCTCTACTGGTGCACGGCGGTCGTCTACGTGGAGGTATTTGGCATGCACCGGGCCCAGCCGAAGTTCGCCGCCCAACAGGGGGCGCAAGGACCAGGCAATCGTCACATCGCGCACCTCGATGCGGAGCTCTCCCTGTTGCCAGCGCAACCAGCCAATGCTTCCGCCACCGCGCACCGAGCCGGTGACCTCTTTGGCTTCCAGGGTCTGGCCTGCGGGCAGCCAGCGCTGCAGCTGTCCCAGGGCGGTTGCGAGCGAGGTGCCCGTGCCGGACCACGTCCACAGGGCACCCGCCAGCGCCAGTGCCAGCACCAGCGCTGCGGCCATCAGGTACAGGAAGACGCGCAGGGCTTTCATCAGAAATTGAAACCCACGGTCACATGCAGGCGCAGGCGTTCCACCGCGACTCCGTAGGCCAGGTCAATTTGCAGGGGGCCTACCGGACTCTTCCAGCGCGCGCCGACGCCAACGCCCACCTTGGCGCGCAGGTCGGCGGGCTTGTCCGCCACGGCGCCTGCGTCGATGAACACTGTGCTTTCCCAGTCCGTCAGGCGGCCGTTGGAGGTGATGGGGCGTTGCCACTCCAGGCTGCCCGTGGCCAGGTAGCGCCCCGCCGTGGTTTGCCCGTCGGGCAGGGTGATGCCCAGGTCACGGTAACCGTAGCCGCGCACGCTGTTGTCGCCGCCCGCCAGAAACAGCTGGGTACTGGGCAGGGTGATGCCCTCTTTGGCAAGTACGGCCCCTGTCTCCGCGCGCAGCGCCAGGCGCCCGGCGCGCAGCGCGGTCTGGGTGCTGTCTGCCTGAGAGCCCAGCGGCGCAATGCCCAGCCAGCGCGCCAGCACGCGGCCATACGGGTCGTGCTGGTTACCCAGCGTGGTGCCGCCGCCCACCGCCACACCCAGCCCCCAACCTTTGGTGGGGAAGGCCACGCTGTCGAAATTGCGCAATGTCCAGGCGTAGTTGGCACTCAATGCCTGGGCCACGGACGGCTTGTCAGGGTCGCTGGTGGCGGTGTCCGCCCGTTCGTACTGCAGGTAGTAATTGCGGTCAATGCAGTCCCCGATCTGGCCGCGCCCGACCCGCAGGCTCTGGCTGTTGACGTCAAAGCTGCCCAGCGCCTGGTTCTGGAGTTGTGCCGCAGTGACCCAGCGCCAGTTGTCGGCGTCGGGCGGAGAGGTGAGCTCGGTACCGAGGGTGCGGGTCTCGCGGTCCACCATCAGCTTGCTGACCGCGCGCCAGCCGATGCCCGGCACTTTGTGGTGGGTATGTTCGGCAGAGAGGCGGGCGCCACCGTCGGTGCTGGCGCCCAGTCCGAGTACCAGTTTTTGCAGGCGCGCCTCGCGCAATTGCACCCGTACCGGTGCGGCGGTGGGATCGCCCGCGGTGTCGAGTGAGACAAAGGCCGAGTCGAAGTAGCCGCTGTCCGCCAGGCGCTGCTGTGCGTCGACCATTTGTGTCTGGTCGTAGCTGGCACCCGGCGTCAGGCGCGCCAGCCGGGTGACCAACTGTTCGTCATAACGCTTCAGGCCTTCGATGACCATGCCACCCAGCTGGTAAGCGGGTCCGGAATCCAGCGTGACAGCCAGGTGTGCCTGGCGGGTAACGGGGTCGATATCCGCCAGCGTGGAAACCAGCTGGCCGGTGGGGTAGCGCTGTGCGGTGAGTTGGCGCAGCGCCTGTTGCTTCGCGCTGTCCCAGCGCTCCTGGGTGAACCGCATGCCCGTCTGTAGCGACCAGCTGCCTTCAATCTGCTGGCGCTGCAGTGCAGCCGCCGGCTGGGAAAGGATGGGGCCGCTGAATCCCACATGCACATCGGCGACCACCGTGGGCTCACCGGCTACCACGGTCAGCGTCAGCAAGCGCGTGGATGCGCTGTCGCGGGGCGCCGCTTGGTCAAACCGGATGGAGGGGGAGAAATAGCCCAGCGTGCCAACCAGCTCGCGGGTGTCCTGCTCGGCTGTTGTCAGCAGCCGCGTCAGTTCGCTGTCGCTCAGGTCCGTGAGCGCGCGGTAACGCAGCAATTCCAGATGGCTGGCCAACAGCGTGCGAACCTCGTCGGGGGCTTCTATCTGGAGTTCGAATGCCACGGGTGCTGCTGCGACCGTTGCGGTCGCAGCGACTGGGCTGGCGGGCAGGTCTTGCGCCAGCAGGAGGCCAGGGGCGATGGTGATCATCAACCCGGCCAGCAAGGCTTTCATTTTGTCAAATGCCGCATGGCCTCCTCCAGGCCCTTGATGGTCAGCGGGTACATGCGCTGGTGCATGATCTGCTGCACCACGCTGATGCTCTGCCGGTACTGCCAGACGCCCTGCGGTTCGGGGTTGACCCAGGCGAATTTGGGGAAGGCGTGGATCAGGCGCTGCAGCCACTCGGCGCCCGGTTCAGCGTTGTTGTACTCCACACTGCCGCCGGGTTGCAGAATCTCATACGGGCTCATGGTGGCGTCGCCGACAAAGATCAGCTTGTAATCCTTGTTGTACTTGCGGATGATGTCCCAGGTGTCAAACTTTTCCGCAAAACGCCGGCGGTTGTTTTTCCACATGAAGTCATACACGCAGTTGTGGAAGTAATAAAACTCCAGGTGCTTGAATTCGGTCTTGGTGGCGCTGAACAACTCTTCCACCCGGGCGATGTGCTCGTCCATGGTGCCGCCCACGTCCATCAGAAGCAGCACTTTCACGTTGTTGTGGCGCTCGGGAATCATCTTGATGTCTAGGTAGCCCGCATTGGCGGCGGTGGACTTGATGGTGTCGTCCAGGTCCAGCTCAAACTCATTGCCTTCACGGGCAAACTTGCGCAGGCGGCGCAGCGCCACCTTGATGTTGCGGGTGCCCAGCTCCTGGGTGTCGTCGTAGTCTTTGTAAGCGCGTTGGTCCCACACCTTGACGGCGCTCTTGTTGCGGCTTTTGTCCTGCCCGATGCGGATGCCCTGCGGATTCTGCCCATAGGCGCCAAAGGGCGACGTGCCGCCGGTGCCAATCCACTTGCTGCCGCCTTCGTGGCGCTCTTTCTGTTCTTCAAAACGCTTTTTCAGCGTTTCCATCAGCTCGTCCCAGCCCATCTTCTGGATCTTGGCGAGCTCCTCAGGGCTGAGTTGCAGTTCGAGGTTTTTACGCAGCCATTCCAGCGGCACTTCCTTGGTGAAGTCCGCAATCATCTCCACGCCCTTGAAGTAGGCGGCAAACGCCCGGTCGAACTTGTCGTAGTGCTTTTCGTCTTTGACCAGCGTAGTGCGGCTCAGGTAGTAGAAATCGTCAATCTTGTAGCCGCTGGGTTCGCCGTCATCTTTGCTTGACTCGTCAGGTTGCGGCACGTTGGGCCCCACGACGCCCTTTTGCAAGGCTTCGAGCAGCGTCAGATACTCCTTGACCGACACTGGCAGCTTGGCCGATCGCAAGGTATAGAAAAAATCAAGCAGCATCGGGGCCTCCTGCGTTGCGCGGTTTGTCCAGCAAGTACAGCAGTTGGGCCTTGACTTCTGGCCATTCGCCAGTCCGCAGGCTGTACATCACGGTATCGCGAATGGTGCCGTCGCGGCGCAAGGCATGGCCGCGGATGACGCCGTCTCGTCTGGCTCCCAATCGCTCAATAGCAGCTTGCGATGCAAAGTTGAAATTGTCTGTGCGCCAGCCCACCACCTGGCAGCCCAGGGTCTCAAAAGCGTGGGTCAGCATCAGCAACTTGCAGGTCGTGTTGACGTGGGTGCGCTGCACGCTGCGGGCGTACCAAGTCCAGCCAATTTCGACGCGCTTTACCGCAGGAATGATGTCGTGGTAGCTGGTGCAGCCCAGCACGGTGCCGGTGGCGCTCTCCACCACGGCAAAGGCAAATCGGTTTCCGGCTTCGCGCATGGAAAGTGCGGCCTCAATGTAAGCGCGGGTTTGCTCGGGCTCGGGGACGGAGGTCACGCGGATAGTCCAGAGCGAACCATCGGCAGCCGCAGCGCGCAAGCCTGTCTCATGGCCCCGTTCCAGCGGTACCAGTTGGATGCCACGCGCTGCCAGGGTGACGGGTTCCACAAAAGCCATGCTCAATCCTTCTTTTGTGCCTGCCGGGCACGCCAGCGGCGGGCAATCTGCAGACCCAGACCGCCTCCCAGGCCCACGATCACAATGCCGCCGATGCTGGCATTACCGTAGCCGGGCGCAAAAATATCCAGACCGAGCAGGCGTCCGATCCAGAAGCCCAAGAGCGCGCCGCCCACAAAACCAATGGCGTCGGACAGACCTTCAACCCACAGCGAATTCTTCATGGTGGCTTAACGGTTGTGGCGTTGCATGAACATCAGTTTTTCGAACAGGGTGGAGTCCTGCTCGTTCTTGAGCAGGGCGCCCACCAGTGGCGGGACGGCCATCTTGTCGTCCTTGCTTTGCAGGGCTTCCAGCGGAATGTCTTCTGCGAGCAAGAGCTTGAGCCAGTCCAGCAGTTCGCTGGTGGAGGGCTTTTTCTTCAGGCCGGGCAAGTTGCGCACGTCGTAAAACGTTTTCATGGCGGCGGTGAGCAGCTCTTTCTTGAGGCCGGGAAAATGCACATCCACAATGCTCTGCATGGTGACGGCATCGGGAAACTTGATGTAGTGGAAAAAGCAGCGGCGCAAGAAGGCGTCGGGCAGCTCTTTTTCGTTGTTGGAGGTGATGAACACCAGCGGGCGGTGCTTGGCCTTGATCAGCTGGCGCGTCTCGTAGCAATAAAACTCCATGCGGTCGATTTCGCGCAGCAAGTCGTTGGGGAACTCGATGTCGGCCTTGTCGATTTCGTCAATCAGCAGGGCGACCTGCTTGTCGGCGGTGAAGGCTTGCCAGAGCACGCCCTTGACGATGTAGTTGTTGATGTCCTTGACGCGCTCGCCGCCGTCCAGATCAGCCAGCTGCGAATCCCGCAGGCGGCTTACGGCGTCGTACTCATACAGGCCCTGCTGTGCCTTGGTGGTTGACTTGATGTGCCATTGCAGCAGTGGCATGTCCAGAGCCTGGGCCACCTCTTCGGCCAGCATGGTTTTGCCCGTGCCAGGCTCACCTTTGACCAGCAGCGGGCGCTGCAGGGTGATGGCGGCGTTGACGGACAGCATCAGGTCCTGGGTGGCGACGTAGTTCTTGGTTCCGTGGAATTTCATGGTTCTGGGCCTGCTGGGCAAATAGGAAGTGGGGCAGAAGCGGCTTGCAGCCGCCCGGCGCAGGTTGCGCTGGTCTATATAATGAAATGTAGATTTATATCAATGAACGTCTGATTGTCCTCGCAAAATGAACAAATTGCTGCTATCCGTGTCCGCTGTGCTTGTCGCTTCTGTGACCGCTTTTTCCGCCTACGCACAAGAAGTCAAAGGTGATATCAAAGCCGGCGAGGGCAAAATATCACTTTGTATCGGATGCCACGGCATTGTGGGCTACCAAGCCAGCTTCCCCGAAATTCACAAAGTCCCCAAGATTTCCGGCCAGGGTGCGAAGTACATCACTTCGGCTTTGAATGCCTACAAAAAAGGCGAACGCAAACACCCCACCATGCGCGGCATTGCCACCTCGCTGAGCGATCAGGACATTGCAGACGTTGCAGCTTATTACGAAGCCAGTGGTGTGGTGGCCGGGGCCGCAGCGCCTGCCAAAGCGGCTGACGGATCAACGAAAGCCATGGATCTGGTCACCAAAGGTGCCTGCGCGTCCTGCCACGGTGACAGCTTCAGCAAACCGATCGACCCGTCGTATCCAAAAATTGCCGGACAGCACAGTGACTATCTGTACGTGGCCCTGAAGGCCTACAAGATTGAGAACAACCCGCAAGTGGGGCGCGGAAACGCCATCATGGGCGGCGTTGCCAAGCAGTTCTCGAATGCAGAGCTCAAAGAGCTGGCCAACTATGTGGGTGGCTTGCCAGGCGAGTTGAAAACGGTGCCGCAAAACCGCTTCAAGTAAGCTGCTGCGGCACTCTCAAAAAAGCCACCTTCGGGTGGCTTTTTTGTCGCTTATTTGAAGGCCGCCAATCCGGCTTTTGAAGCGACCTCGTCCTGGGACCCGGTGCCCCCTGAGCATCCAATCGCGCCAATGATCTTGCCATTGTCAACAATGGGAATGCCGCCACGCGAACCAATGAGGCCGTCCAGCGTCAGCAGGTAATTGTTGCCGCCTTGGATGCCTGTCTCAAACAACTTGGTTTCACGGCGGAATTTGGCCGATGCCTTGGCTTTGTGCTGGGAGATATCGACGGCAGATACAGGGCTGTCGTCCATGCGTTTGAACGACACCAAATTGCTGCCCGAGTCGACTACGGCACAGGCCAGGTTCCATCCTTTTGCCTTTGATTCGGCGAGTGCTGCATTGAGAACGCCGTCTGCGCGTTCAATGGAAATGGGGGCACCATAAGGAATGTTGAATGGCATCTTCTCCGGAATGGTGTCCAGCGGGTTCGCTGTCTGTGCAAACGCGCTGTTCAATACCAGAACAGAAAGGCCGAGGATGCTTTGCTTCAGTGGAAAGGACATGCTGTGGTCTCCTAATAGGAATTCGCAGGAATGAAGGTCGGCGGGGAATGCCGCCGGCATGCATTCTAGTGGGACCGGCGTCCATTAGTCCCGCGTGGCGTGGCGCTGCACGCAGGCAATGTAGGCGTTGCCATCCGGCGGTCGGCCTGCGCGCTGGCTCTCCCACAACATCGTTCCCAGGCATTCCATGGTGTCGTGGTGGGCGTTGTGCAGTGAGTTGCGTTTGTGGGTCAGCAGTTCGACCGCCTGGCGGATGCCGCGGGGCTGGTCAATGCTGCACTGCTCGCTGATGGACAGGTGCATCGACAGATGCAAAAAAGGATTGGTGCGGCCGTCCTGCGCCTCGGTCATGGTCTTGAGCGCGGCGTCTACGTCCGCAAAGTCAGCGGCGTATTCGGGGTGCTCGTTCATCCATTGACTTGCTATGGTTTCGATAGCTTCCAGCGCAACACCTGTGCGGGCCTTGGCATAGGTTGAGCAAAAAAAACGGCGAACATCGGCTTGGGAGGGACTGAACATCCAACAAGGTTAACATGCCTCTCTGCTGACGTGCCGCTGGAGTCCCTTTGAACTTTCCCCTCATCACCGATCCGTATTTCTACGCGGTTTCCATCCCCGCGGTCCTGCTGCTGGGTGTCAGCAAAAGCGGCTTTGGTGCAGGCTTTGGCTCGCTGGCCGTGCCCATGATGGCGCTGGCCGTGACCGTGCCCGAGGCCGCAGCGATCCTGATGCCCGTACTCTTCCTGATGGATGTGCTGGGCATGGCGGCTTTTCGCAAGGACTTTGACCTGGCGCTGCTCAAGTTCCTGATTCCGTTTGGCGTGCTCGGCATCGTGATTGGCGCCTTGCTGTTCAAGGTGCTCAATGCCCACACCGTGGCCGCTATCGTGGGAGCGTTCACCTTGCTGTTTCTGGCGCAGCGCCTGCTGTTTCCGCCCAAGCCCGACAGTGCGCCACCACCCAAATGGCTGGGTGCGCTGCTCACCACCACCTCGGGCTTTACCAGCTTCATTGCGCATGCGGGCGGTCCGCCCATCACGGCCTATGTGATTCCGCTGCGCTTATCGCCCATGAAGTTCACCGCCACCATGGCCTTCTTTTTCTTTGTGGTGAACCTTTCCAAGTGGATTCCCTATGCCTGGCTGGGCCTGCTGGATGGCCGCAACATGGCCACGTCGCTGGTGCTGCTGCCGCTTGCGCCCATTGGTGTGTGGGTCGGTGTGCGGATGGCCCGGCGTATTGGCCAAGTGCTGTTTTACCGGTTTTTGTACGCGGGCATGCTGCTCACCGGCGTCAAGCTGCTGTGGGATGGGTTGGCTTATTAAAATAGTCAGATGAAACGATACCTCGATGAGTTGATTACCGCCGACCTGCAGCGCAAGCTGGTGTTTGTGACGGGCGCTCGCCAAGTGGGTAAAACAACCCTCAGTCAACAAATGCAGGCACGCGTGTCGCCGTCGCAGTACCTGAATTACGACGTGAGCGCAGACCGTGCCCGTATTGAGCGCCAAAGCTGGGCCCCTGAGTCTCGGTTGCTGGTGCTCGACGAGCTGCACAAAATGTCAGAGTGGAAGCCGTGGCTCAAGGGCGTGATTGACGGTCGCCCCGCTGGGCAGCAGCAGCTCGTCACCGGCAGCGCTCGCATGGATACGTTCAGGCAGACGGGCGACTCGCTCGCCGGGCGGTTTCTGCGCTGGCGCCTGCACCCCATTTCGGTCAAGGAATGGTGTGAACTCAGTCCACAAGCCGCAGCGGGGCAGCCACCCACGCCAGACGAAGCTTTGGCTCACCTGCTCAACCGTGGCGGATTCCCCGAGCCCTGCCTGTTTCCTGCCACGCCACAAGGCGACAAAAACGCCCAACGCTGGCGCGCCCAATACGCCGATGGTCTGGTGCGCGAGGATGTGCTGGAATTCTCCCGCATCCAGGAGGTGGGTGCCATGCGGGTGCTGCTGGCACTGCTGCGCGAGCGGGTCGGGTCGCCCTTGTCACTGGCATCCATCGGCCGGGATTTGGGCGTGTCGCAGCCGACGGTCAAGCGTTTCATTGACATTTTGCAGGCGCTGTACATCGTGTTCACGGTGCAGCCATGGCACCACAACATTGCCCGCTCCTTGCTGCAATCGCCCAAGGTCTATTTTTACGACACCGGGATGGTGGCCAGCGGCGATGGCAGCCCGGCAGCCATCGGCAGCGTGGCCGACAACGCTGCAAAAGGGCTGCGGTTTGAAAATGCGGTGGCTGCGATGTTGCTCAAACACGTCGAGTTTTTGCAAGATGCCGAGGGCGCACCCGTGGGCCTGCACTATGTGCGCACCAAAGAAGGCGCTGAGATCGACTTCGCACTCTCACGCGGCAACGTGCTCACCCACTTGATCGAGTGCAAGTGGGCCGATGAGGTCCCGCACAAGGCCTTTGCCAAGTTCCTCCCCTTTTGGCCCGAGGCGCAGGCGGTGCAACTGGTGCGGCACTTGCGCTCCCCCGAGCTGCGCAATGGTGTGCGAATTGTGGCTGCTGCGCCTTGGTTGGCGGCGTTGGCTGCTTGAATTTCCCCCGCCTTTACGCAGCCACAAGCGCTCTTGTTTTTATAGCGGTTTTCGCTGATTCTGCTGGGGCTAAGGGCCTTTTTTACCCTTCATCGCGCACCTGCCCGGCACGCTGCGGATACTGCTGGCGCAGCAGCCACGCTGCCCAGCCCAGCGACACCAGTACCACCAGCGCACCGAGGGCATGGGTCAAGCCACCCAGCATGTGCGCCCGGTACAGCAGGCCCGTGCTGGAGAGCAGGTAAATCCAGTCGTGTCCCCCTGCTTCTCCGGTGTGGTCGTTCAGGCGCATCAGCGCCAGGCTCCAGACAGCAAAGAATGCCAGCTGGGCAACGCGCGCCCAGAAGCGCAGGCTGTCCACCTGTTCGGGTACGTAGGTCAGCAATGCAGCCCAGTTGCTGGTTTGCGAATCATCAGGCTCATCCCGCATCGCGCTATGCCTTTTCTTCACGCTCCTGCGCCATTTGCTCCTCCAGTTGCTTGCGCCCCTGTTTGACGACGGATATCAGCTTCGCGTTGTCCTTGTAATGCGGGTGCAGTTTTTCAAACAACTCCAGGTTGTGCTGGCGAAAACGCAGCGTGGTCTGGAGGGCTGCTTCTGCCGGCTGGCCCATCAGCTCCAGCACGCTGCGCGCACTGAGCAGACTCGATTCAAACAGCTCACGCTCTACGCGCATCACCTTGCGGTCGCGTAGCTGGTTCCAGTGGGTCACGTCGTGCGCACGGGCGACGATTTCCAGTTGCGGGAAATGCGCGCGCACCAGATCCACAATTTTCAGCGACTGGTCCACGTCGTCAACGGCCACCACCAGAATTCTGGCGGTAGCGGCGCCCGCAGTGCGCAGCAAGTCCAGCCGTGTGGCATCGCCATAGAACACGCGGTAACCAAACTGGCGTGCCGCTTCGATCATCTCGGCGTCGTGGTCCAGCACGGTGCACGGCTGACCCTGGGCCAGCAGCACGCGCGACACAATTTGCCCATAGCGCCCAAAGCCGGCAATCAGGATGGGGGCGTCCTGTGGTTCGGAAATCTCCTGCATGGAGGGGGCGCCGTAGTGGGCATAGCGCGGCAACAGCAGCTTGTCGATGGCCACCAGAATCAGGGGGCTCACCAGCATGGACACAGCGACCGCGCCGATCAGCAGCGAGGTGGTCTGTGCGGGCAGCACGTTGGCGCCAGCAGCGGTCTGAAACACGACAAACGCAAACTCGCCGCCCTGGGCCAATAGCAAGGTGAATACCGGCCGCTCCTGAAAAGGCAGGGCCATGCGGCGTGCCAGGGCGTAGATGACCGCGCCCTTGATGGCCAGAAACCCCAGCACGATGGCCACCATTTGCAGCGGAAACTGCGCGAGTACGCCAAAGTCCACGCCCATGCCCACGGCGATGAAAAACAGCCCCAGCAGCAGGCCCTTGAACGGCTCGATATTGGTTTCCAGCTCGCGGCGGTATTCACTCTCGGCGAGCAGCACACCCGCCAGAAACGCGCCCAGCGCCATGGACAGGCCGACCCGCTGCATCAGCGCAGCAATGCCCACCACCAGCAACAGGGATGCGGCAGTGAAGATCTCGGGCGTCTTGCTGCGCGCAATCCAGCGAAACAGGGGGCGCAGGGCCAGGCGCCCACCCAGCACAATGCCTGCGATAACTGCTATTATTTTTATAGCTTCCTGCGCATGTTCCACGGGGGCTACGGCCTGATTTGTTGCTAAAGAGCCGGCCAGCAGGGGCAGCAGTGCCAGGATGGGAATGGCGGCCACATCCTGAAACAGCAGAATGGAAAAGCCCGCCTGCCCGCTGCCGGTGGACATCAGGTTGCGCTCGCCCATGACCTGCAGCGCAATGGCCGTGCTGGAGAGCGCCAGACCCAGTCCGGCCACCAGTGCAGTTTTCCAGTCGAACCCGGCTATCAGTGCGGCAGCAAAGAGTGCCGCAGCGCAGACCAGCACCTGGGCCGTGCCCCAGCCAAAGATGGGGCGGCGCAGGCTCCACAGGCGTCGGGGCTCCAGTTCCAGGCCCACCAAAAACAGCATCAGCACCACGCCAAATTCGGCGAAATGCAGGATGTCCTCCACATTGGTGACCAGCCCCAGCCCCCAGGGTCCGATGGCGATGCCTGCGGCGAGGTATCCAATGATGGAGCCAAGCCCCAGGGCGCGGCTCAACGGCACCGCGATCACGGCGGCGCTGAGGTAGATGAGGCTGTTGATCAGCCAGGCAGGGGTATGTTCCATGGCGCTAACATAGCAAATTCTGGAAACCCCCAAGGAGCGCATCATGCCGGTAGTGGTTGTGGCCAATCCCAAAGGCGGCGTCGGCAAGTCCACGCTGGCCACCAATATTGCGGGTTACTTCGCATCGCAGGGGCATGCCGTGATGCTGGGCGATGTGGACCGGCAGCAGTCGTCCCGGCTCTGGCTGGGCTTGCGGCCGGCGGCTGTCCGACCGATAGCGAGTTGGGATGCGAGTGCCGATGCCATTGTGAAACCACCCAAGGGAACGACCCATGTGGTGCTGGACACGCCAGCCGGGCTGCATGGCTGGCGTTTCAATGATGTGATGAAGATGGCCGACCGCATCGTGGTTCCCCTTCAGCCCAGCGTGTTTGACATTTTTGCCACGCGGGCATTTCTGGACCAATTGGCCCAAAACAAACATGCCTTGAAGGCGAAGATTGCGCTGGTGGGCATGCGCGTCGATGCCCGCACCATTGCCGCCGACAAGCTGCAGGAGTTCGTGGAACAGCTGGACATGCCGGTGCTGGGCTATTTGCGCGACACGCAAAACTACATTCATCTGGCTGCGCACGGCCTGACGCTGTTTGATGTGGCGCCCGGGCGGGTCGCCAGGGATCTGGAGCAGTGGGAAACCCTTTGTCGCTGGCTTGACACCTGAGCCGGTCGCCACGCCCTACAGTGCGGGCATGAAAACATTTCAACTTTTATCGGAACTGGTGCCCTTGGTCGGCCAAGAGGTCGTCGTCAGCGACTGGATCACCATTACCCAGGAGCAGGTCAACCTGTTTGCCCAGGCGACGGGCGATCACCAGTGGATTCACGTGGATGTGGAGCGGGCCAAAGCCGGTCCGTTTGGCGCACCGATTGCCCATGGGTTTTTGACGCTTTCCTTGTTGCCCCGATTTTTTGAGTCGTCCCTCGCCATCGTGCAAACGCGCATGGGCGTGAATTACGGCTTGAATAAAGTGCGCTTCATCGCACCGGTGCCCGTGGGCAGCCGATTGCGTGCGCGCATGAAGTTGCTGGCGTGCGATCCGATCGACAAGGACGGTATGCAAATGACGTGGGAAGTGACCGTGGAGCGCGAGGGTGCGCCCAAGCCGGTCTGCATTGCCGAATCGATTGCGCGCCATTACCCTTAAGTAAACCCGTTCTGCCGCCAGGCCTCAAACACGGTCACCGCAACAGCGTTGGACAGGTTCAGGCTGCGCTGGCCTTCCCGCATGGGGAGCTTCAGGCAGCGCTCGGGCGCAAAACTGGCGCGAACGGCATCTGACAAGCCTTTGGTCTCAGACCCGAACACCAGCCAGTCGCCCGGTGCAAACCGGGTCTCGTGCACTCTCCCGGACCCCCGCGTAGTCAGTGCAAACAGGCGCTCCGGCGCGGGGTGTTCGGCCTCCAGAAAAGCCTGCCAGCTGGTGTGCTTGCGCAGGGTGGCGTACTCGTGATAGTCCAGCCCGGCGCGGCGCATGTGCTTGTCGTCCATCGAAAACCCGAGCGGCTCGATCAGGTGCAGCGCGCATCCGGTGTTGGCCGCCAATCGGATGACGTTGCCCGTATTGGGGGGGATTTCGGGCTCGACCAGAACAATATGGAACATGGCCCGTATTGTCGCTGGGGATGTACTCCTACTCGGTGCGTGCAAAAACCAGCGCGGTGATGTGCGCAGCGCCCGCGTGTCTCAATGCATGGGCTGCCGCATGCAGCGATGCGCCACTCGTCATGACATCGTCCACCAACACAACGCGCCTGTTTTTGAGTGGGCTGGTGTGAAGGGGGTCGATGGCAAATGCGTCTTGCACGCTGTGCAGACGCTGGGTGCGCGGCAGGGCGCTTTGCGGCGCGGTGTGCAAAATACGTAACAGCAGGCCTTGGGCTACTTTGGATGCATCCAGTGCGCAGGCCAGTTCGTGCGCCTGGTTGTAGCCGCGCTCCTGTAAACGCTCTTTGGACAGGGGCATGGGCACTAGCAGGTCGGCAGACTCCAATGCCGGTTCCACCCACGGCGCGCTGCGCATCAGCAGCGCAAAACTGGTGGCCCATCCAGCCTGCTGGTGAAACTTGTAATCCACCACCAGGTGGGACCAAGGGTAGGCGTAGGGTACAGCGGCAAGGCATGCGTCCAGCGGTGGCGGCGCCACGATGCAGGCGCCACACTGGCGCATGCCGGCGGGCACCATCAAGGCGCAAGTCCGGCATCGGGAAACCGGCTGGGCAAACTCCCCAACACAGGGCTCGCAGACGGGCTGTGCGGGCCATGCGCTGCACACGGCGCACTGGCTGGGCAGGCGTCGGGATATCCCTTGAATCAGTTTGCGAAACACCGAGCCAATATACTCGCCACGCCCCAACCCTCCAAGCCATGATGACCGAGCTTCCTCCCAGCATTGACCCGCGCGCCGCTGCCCGCTGGGCGCACCTGTTGCCGACTTCTTCCCCGTGGTTGCATGAGGAAGTGGCACGGCGCATGGAAGAACGGTTGCAGTGGATGACGCTCAAACCGAAAACCTGGGTGCACTGGGAGCCGGTTCGGGGTGGCTTGCAGGCGCAGGCTTTATTGAGCACGCGGTACCCAAAATCCGAGTGTTATGTGGTGGAAGCCACCGCCGAACATGCGCAGACAGCTAGTAAATTGATAGCGCCTTCATGGTGGAATCCCGTTCGATGGACTGGCCCTCGTGTTCATTTCGGGCCGCCTGAGCGGCCCGCCGAGATGCTGTGGGCCAATATGGCACTGCATATGGCTGCGGATCCGCAGGCTCTGATTGGTCAGTGGAGCAAGCTGGTCGCCGTCGATGGCTTTTTGATGTTTTCCTGCCTGGGGCCCGATACCCTGCGGGAGTTGCGCCAGGTCTATGCAGCCAGGGGATGGCCCCCTGCCTCGCACGTTTTTACGGACATGCATGACTGGGGCGACATGCTGGTGCAGGCCGGCTTTGCCGAGCCGGTGATGGATATGGAGCGCATCACCCTCAGCTTCACGACACCCGAGCGTTTGCTGGCAGAGTTGCGCGAATTGGGGCGCAATTTGAATCCGCAGCGGTTTGCTTCACTTAGAGGCCGTACCTGGCATGCTGACTTGCTGAGCGGCCTGGCGTCTTTGGCCAGGCCGGACGGGGATGGGGGCTTGCAGCTCACATTCGAAATCATTTATGGACACGCCTTCAAACCGCAGAGCCGCCTGACGGTTCTCCCGCAAACCACGGTGTCGCTGGATGAAATGCGAACCAGTTTGCGCCAGAGCAAGAAAGCGTAGCATTGCGTTTGACTTCTGGGCTTGACATGCGGGTCGGTCTCTGATTCCCTTTGGGATGGGTGGGCTACAATAAGTCACAACTGAATTTTGGATGCATTCGCCTGCCTGCCGCCTGACGCGCGTAGTTGGCCAGTGTGGGTACTGTTTAATTTGATGCGATGAAGATATGACCATGACGAAGAGCATTTTCAATAGATTGACTTCACTGCTGCTGACGGCCAGCGCGTGGGCAGGCACTGCGGCATTCACGGTGGCGCATGCGGTCAATGACCTTCCTGGTGGCCCTGCGGTGAATCAGTTGAATTTGCACCCTGCAGTGACCAAAATTGCGGAAGAGCAGCAATGGCTGCATTGGTTCATGATGATCTTGTGCACGGTCATTTTTCTGGCCGTGTTCGCGGTGATGTTTTATTCCATCTGGAAACACCGCAAGTCGGTGGGCCACAAGCCGGCCACGTTTCATGAGTCGGTCACCGTTGAAATTGTGTGGACTATTGTTCCTTTCATCATCGTGATCCTGATGGCGCTGCCAGCCACCAAAGCAGTGGTCGCCATGAAGGACACCACCAACGCCGACTTGACCATCAAGGCCACGGGCATGCAGTGGAAGTGGGGCTATGACTACCTCACGGGTGAAGGTCAGGGCATTGGATTCATCTCGACCCTGGACAGCGGCCAGCGTGCCCTGTCCGACGCAGGGGGGCCCAAGAAGGGTCAGCCCATTGATGACTACCTGCTGAAAGTCGACAACCCCCTGGTGGTGCCGGTGGGCAAGAAGGTTCGCATCATCACCACTGCCAACGACGTGATTCATGCGTTCGCGGTACCGGCCTTTGGCATCCAGCAGGACGCGATTCCCGGATTTGTACGCGACACGTGGTTCCGTGCAGAGAAGATTGGTGACTACTACGGTCAGTGTGCAAAGCTGTGCGGCAAGGAGCACTCCTATATGCCTATCCATGTAAAAGTCGTGAGCGCAGAAGACTACAGCCAATGGGTGGCACTGGAGAATAAGAAGCTCGCGGCCAAGGCGGACGATCCTGCCAAAGTGTGGGACCTGGCTGAGATACTCAAGCGCGGTGAAAAAGTCTACGCAACCAATTGTGCTGCCTGCCACCAGGCCAATGGCAAGGGCGCAGGACCTATCAAGCCGCTGGACGGAGCCGCTGTAGTGCTGGATGCTGACAAGAACAAGCAGATCATGGTGCTCTTGAATGGACAGAACAACTTGACCATGCCTTCCTGGAAGGCGCTGAGCGACACCGATATTGCCGCGGTGATTAGTTTCACCAAAAACAACTGGTCCAACAAGACTGGTCAGCTCGTGCAGCCTTCCGAGGTGCTGGCTTTGCGTAAGTAAATGTGACGCCGACCGAAACGTCGACTGACTGAAATACGAGAATTGAGAAGGAAACCAGGATGAGTGCCGTTCTAGACCACCACGATCACGCCCATGATGACCATCACCATGCCCCCACGGGTTGGCAGCGATGGGTTTATGCCACCAATCACAAGGACATTGGCACCTTGTATCTGTTGTTCAGCTTCACGATGCTGATGATTGGCGGCATTCTGGCGCTCATCATTCGCGCTGAGCTGTTTCAGCCGGGCTTGCAACTGGTCAATCCCGAGCTGTTCAATCAGCTCACCACCATGCATGGCTTGATCATGGTGTTTGGTGCCATCATGCCGGCGTTTGTGGGGTTCGCGAACTGGATGATCCCCTTGCAGATCGGCGCGGCGGACATGGCCTTTGCCCGCATGAATAACTTCAGCTTCTGGTTGATGATTCCTGCGGGCCTGATGCTGGTCAGCAGCTTCTTCATGCCGGGCGGCGCACCTGCCACGGGTTGGACGCTGTACGCGCCGCTGACTCTGCAGATGGGTCCCAGCATGGATGCCGGCATTTTCGCCATGCACATTCTGGGTGCATCCTCCATCATGGGTTCGATCAACATCATCGTGACCATCCTGAACATGCGCGCACCTGGCATGACCCTGATGAAGATGCCGATGTTTGCCTGGACCTGGCTGATTACCGCCTACCTGCTGATCGCGGTGATGCCTGTGTTGGCCGGTGCCATCACCATGACACTGACCGATCGCCACTTCGGCACGAGTTTCTTCAACCCCGCAGGTGGCGGTGACCCGGTGATGTACCAGCACATCTTCTGGTTCTTCGGCCACCCCGAGGTGTACATCATGATCTTGCCGGCCTTCGGCATCATCAGCCAAGTGGTGCCAGCCTTTGCCCGCAAGCGCTTGTTTGGCTACGCTTCCATGGTGTATGCGACCTCATCGATCGCGATTCTGTCCTTTATCGTGTGGGCGCACCACATGTTCACCTCCGGAATGCCTGTCACCGGTCAGTTGTTCTTCATGTACGCCACCATGCTGATTGCGGTGCCCACGGCCGTGAAGATTTTCAACTGGATTGCCACGATGTGGCAGGGTTCCATGACCTTCGAGACGCCGATGCTTTTTGCGGTGGGGTTCATCTTCGTGTTCACCATGGGCGGCTTCACCGGCTTGATTCTGGCCATGGCGCCTATCGATATCCAGTTGCATGACACTTATTACGTAGTGGCCCACTTCCACTATGTGTTGGTGGCCGGTTCCCTGTTTGCCATGTTCTCCGGCTTCTACTACTGGAGCCCGAAGTGGACGGGTGTGATGTACAACGAAACGCGCGGCAAGATTCACTTCTGGGTATCGCTCATTTCCTTTAATGTGACCTTCTTCCCGATGCACTTTCTGGGACTGGCCGGTATGCCTCGTCGTTACGCCGATTACCCCATGCAGTTCGCGGACTTCAATGCCCTGGCCTCGATTGGCGCGTTCTTCTTCGGCTTTGCCCAAGTCTATTTCTTTGTGGCTATTGTCTTGCCGACCATGATGGGCAAGGGCGCCAAGGCACCCCAAAAGCCGTGGGAAGCTGCCGAGGGTCTGGAGTGGGAAGTGCCGTCACCCGCGCCCTTCCATACCTTTGAAACACCGCCCAAGCTCGACGCCACGGCGACCCGCGTCATCGGTTGAATGTGATGACGCCTGAACAAAAGAAAGCCAATGCCAAGATGGGCCTGATTTTGGCCACGATTGCCGTTGTGTTCTTTGTGGGCTTTATGGCTCGGGTGATTCTGTTGAGTCAATAAGCGATGAATCTGCAGCGCGAAAACATCCGGATGGTAGGCAAGCTGGTCGTGGTCACGGCGGCCATGTTTATCTTCGGCTATGCGTTGGTGCCGTTGTACAAGTCCATCTGTGAAATGACGGGCATTAACATTCTCGCGCTGGGTGAGCGTCTGGTTCCCGGTGCTGCGACGGCGCTGCCGGCCAATACGCAGGTGGATACGAGCCGCACGATTACGGTCGAATTTGATGCCAACTCCCGTGGGCCGTGGGAGTTCAAGCCGGCGACGCGATCGCTGCAGGTGCACCCGGGTGAGCTGGCCACCGTGATGTACGAATTTCAGAATATCCAGAATCGACGTATGTCGGCTCAGGCCATTCCCAGTTATGCACCGCAGCAGGCCTCAGCGTATTTCAACAAGCTGGAGTGTTTTTGTTTCAATCAGTACACACTGGAGGCTGGAGAGAAGAAGTCCTGGCCTGTCGTGTTCGTGATTGATCCCAAGTTGTCCAAGGATGTCAACACGATCACGCTGTCGTACACTTTTTTCGAGGTCGGTGGCAAGACGCCGCCTGCGCCGGTTGCCAGTGTGCGTGACGCTGTCTCTGGAGTGGGTTCTTGATGGACAAGAACTCGGAACCGGCGCCTGCCCGCCCTTCAGTGTGGCGCAGTGTCAAGTTGGTGGCTTGGTCATTTCTGGGAATTCGCAGCAACAGCGGATACCAGGATGATCTCGCAAAGGTTAACCCCATGCATGTAGTGGGCGTCGGCATCGCTGGCGCACTGCTCCTGGTAGTGGGGCTGATCACCCTGGTCAATTGGGTGGTCTCAAAATAAGACCCTGATTTTTCAGGGTATGAATAGATGAGTATTTCGAAGGAATGGAGCTGAAATGAGTTCGACGACACACGGCGGAACCCCGCATTACTTTATTCCTGGTCCCTCGCGCCACCCGGCGATGGCGGCCTTGGGATTGTTCTTTGTCATTCTGGGCGCTGGCCAATGGGTTAACGGAGCCGACTGGGGCAAGTATTCCCTGATGTTCGGTATGGCATGGTGGCTCGGCGTGTTGTACCAATGGTTTGGAGAAGCCATCTCCGAAAGCCAGGGCGGACAATATGGGCACAAAATTGACATGTCCTTCCGCTGGAGCATGAGCTGGTTCATTTTCTCGGAGGTCATGTTTTTTGGCGCTTTCTTCACAGCCTTGTGGTGGGCCCGCTCGCACTCGGTCCCGGCTTTAGGTAGCCTGGAGAACTCCTTGCTTTGGCCTGACTTCAAAGCGGTTTGGCCTAGTCTTTCGGCCGGGGCGACAGCGTCTCCGGCTGGCATCGTGGAGCCCTTTACCACCATGGGGCCCTTCTGGCTGCCAACCATCAACACCGCTTTGCTGTTGACCTCTGGCGTCACACTGACCATTGCGCACCATGCACTGGTGGCCGGTAATCGCGCCAAAACCATCGGCTTCATGTGGATCACGGTGCTGCTCGGTGTCACGTTCCTTTGCGTGCAAGGGTACGAGTACTACCATGCGTACACCATTTATAACCTGAAGTTGAATTCGGGCGTCTTTGGCTCAACGTTCTTTATGTTGACCGGTTTCCACGGCTTCCACGTTTTTGTGGGCATGCTGATGCTGCTGTTCATCACACTGCGTCTTCAAAAAGGCCACTTCACTGCCGATCGCCATTTTGGTTTCGAAGGCGCCGCTTGGTACTGGCACTTTGTGGACGTGGTCTGGTTGGGGCTATATGTACTGGTGTACTGGCTCTAAACCTTACGGCGTCCAGAAAAAAGGCACCGCTAGCGGTGCCTTTTTGATTGGTCGGCCCGCTTATCCGACCCGCCTGGAAATTATTGACCTTCGGGTATGCCCGTCGGGTGGATATAGCCCAACTTCCATGCAATGAGAATGCAGGCAAACAGCAGAATGGAAAACCCGACCCGCATGGCGAGCGCGCGCGCCATGTTCCTGGATGCATTGGGCCCACTGCGTCCGCCACGCATCATGAAAACCAAAGCGACACCGAGACTGCCGAGAATGACCAGAAAAGCGATGATTACGAGATATGTCATGACGGGGATTATCTTGTGAATGTCCGATGGAAGTTTGCTCTGATTGCCTTATCCGCACTGTTGGCGCTGGCAGCAACAATTTCGCTGGGTCGATGGCAATTGTCGCGAGCCGATCAGAAGCTGACACTGCAGGCCGCAATGGAGGGTCAGAATTCCAAGTCTTTTCTTGACTCCACCGCATTGCTCTCAGGACGTGACCTGACCCCGCTTCTGTATCAACGGGCCCGCCTGCGGGGGACCTGGGTGCGTGAGGCAACGGTCTTTCTCGACAACCGGCAGATGAACGACCGGGTGGGGTTTTTTGCGATGACTCCCCTGCTGCTCGAAGGTAGGCGTGCAGCCATTCTTGTGCAGCGCGGTTGGGTGCCCCGTAATTTTGAGGACCGTGCACATCTGCCGTCGGTCGAGACGCCCGGCGGAATGGTGGAAATCGAGGGCCATATAGCCCCGGCGCCTTCCAAGCTTTACGAGCCAGGTCGTCCATCCGGTGGTCCAATCCGGCAAAATCTGGATCTCAAGGAGTTGGCCGCAGATACGGGCTTGCCCCTGTTGACCGTGACCCTCCGGCAGAGCGGTGCGTCCAGTGAAGGTTTGCTGCGTGAGTGGGCCCCCGTGAATCTGGGGGTCGACAAACATTACGGTTATGCGTTTCAGTGGTTCGGCCTGGCCGGGCTGATAGCCGTGCTTTTCCTCTGGTTTCAAATGATTCGACCTTTTATTCAACGTCGCAAGGACCCATCTCGCCATGTCTAGTGCTTCCCCTCGTGATGATCATCCATTGGGTTTGACGGTGTATTCCATGCCGGAACCCGCGCAGATTGCGGCCGCCCAGGAGGGGCGTACCCGGGGTGGGCGCTGGAAGTTGCTGGCGGTATTCCTGATGTGTGCAGCCCCCGTAGTCGCCTCCTACTTTACCTACTACGTGGTGCGCCCGGAAGGGCGGCGCAATTTCGGTGAGCTGATCAATCCGCAGCGGCCATTGCCCGACCTTGCGGGGACCAAGCTGGATGCCACGGCCGTGAATTTGCGCGCCCTAAAAGGCCAATGGCTATTGATTAGCGTTGCAGCAGGGGGCTGTGACAAAGCCTGTGCGGATCATTTGTACCTGCAGCGCCAATTGCGCGAAGGCTTGGGCAAAGACAAAGATCGTGTGGACTGGGTGTGGCTGGTCACGGATGCGACGCCTGTGCCAGATGCCATTCGCCCGGCGCTTAAGGATGCCACGGTCATTCGCGTGGCAGCGCCAGACCTTGCACAGTGGCTACAAGCGCAGCAAGGCCATGCCTTGCCCGAGCATCTTTATCTGGTGGATCCGCTGGGGAACTGGATGATGCGATTTCCAGCCGGACTCGCCGCGCAGGGGGCACCAGGGGCGGCCAACGCCAAGCGGGATCTGGAGCGATTGTTGCGGGCCTCGTCCTCGTGGGACACCGCAGGGCGTTGAGCCCTGTGAGATAAATCCACCATGCACACATCGCTATACGATTGGTCGCCCTTGCTGCGCATGCTGACGTTGGGCTTGTTACTGGCCGCTGGACCGCTTCTGCTGGTGTATCTGCGCAACCGGCGTGCTACCCCGCTGGGCCGGCTGCATGCGTTGACCCTGGTGACGCTTTTTTTGACTTTTGACCTGGTGCTGTTTGGTGCGTTCACGCGCCTGACGGACAGCGGCCTGGGTTGTCCCGATTGGCCGGGTTGTTACGGCAGCGCCAGCCCTCTGGGGGCCAGTGCCCACATCACCGCGGCCCAAAATGCGATGCCGACAGGCCCTGTGACGCAGGGCAAGGCCTGGGTGGAAATGATTCACCGCTATCTGGCCGTTAGCGTGGGCGTGTTGATTGTCGTGCTGGCTGTCTCCAACTGGCTGACCCGCAAATACCGAGGACGGGAGGCTGCCATCAGCCTCTGGCTCCCCCTGCTGACCCTGATTTGGGTGTGTGTTCAGGGAGCCTTCGGCGCCCTGACGGTCACGATGAAGCTTTTCCCTGCCATCGTCAGCCTTCACTTGCTGGGTGGTTACGTCCTGCTCGCCTTGCTGACGTACCAGGCCGTTCTCTCGGGGCAACTTCAGCGCAGCAGCCATCCCGGCATAGCGTTGTCCGCGGGGATGCGCCTGGGGATGGGTTTGGCCTTGGGCTTGCTGGTGCTTCAGGCCGCGTCGGGTGCCTGGGTCAGTACCAATTACGCGGTGCTGGCGTGCTCCGAGTTCCCGATGTGTCAGGGCGCCTGGTGGCCACAAATGGACTTTTCGGCTGGATTTGAGATTTGGCGACCCCTTGGCTTGGGCCGCGATGGCGAACCCATCAGCTTTCAAGCCTTGACGGCGATTCACTATGTGCACCGAACACTGGCGATGCTGACATTGCTGGTGCTGGGCCTGGTTGCCTGGAACCTGCGGTCGGTCTCCGGACTGCGTTTGCCGGTCCGTGCATTGGGTGCACTGCTGGCATTGCAGTTGGCAACCGGCGTCAGCAACGTGGTGCTGGGCTGGCCTTTGCTGGCGGCGGTGCTGCACACCGGCGGCGCTGGCGCCATGGTGGTCGTCATGGTCTGGATGCTGGCGTCGACGCAGGCAAACACCGCAGCCGATCGCACCCAGGTATTTCAACGGAGAGTGACCGAATGACCGCGAATGTTTCCCTTGCCCCACCTTCGGTGATCCGGCAGTTCTATGCCTTGACCAAGCCACGCGTCATCCAGTTGATCGTGTTTTGTGCGCTGATCGGGATGGTCTTGGCCGTGCCCGGCGCGCCCACCCTGGCGCAAGTCGGGTTGGCTGCCATTGCCTGTTTCGGGATCTGGCTGGTGGCCGGTGCGGCGGCCGCTTTCAACTGCATTGTTGAAAAAGGCATTGATGCAAAGATGAAGCGCACCGCGTGGCGCCCCACGGCCCGCGGTGAACTGGGTGACGCGCAAACCCTGCTGTTTTCGGCCGTTCTTTGCGTGGGTGGTTCTGCGGTGTTGTACTTTTGGGTGAACCCGCTGACCATGTGGCTCACCTTTGCCACATTTGTGGGTTACGCCGTTATTTACACCGTGATTCTCAAGCCCCTGACGCCGCAAAACATCGTCATCGGTGGCGCATCCGGTGCCATGCCACCGGTATTGGGCTGGGCTGCCATGACGGGGAACGTAGGTCCAGAGGCGTTGATTTTGTTCCTCATCATCTTCCTTTGGACTCCTCCCCACTTCTGGGCACTGGCCTTGTACCGGGTCGAGGAATACCGCAAATCGGGTCTGCCCATGCTGCCCGTGACGCATGGAAGCGAGTTCACCCGTTTGCAGATCCTGCTCTACACCATTGTGCTGTTTGCGGCCTGCCTGCTTCCGTTCGTGTATGGCATGAGCGGCTGGCTTTACCTGGCAACTGCCATCGTCCTGAGTGTGGGCTTTTGCCTGTACGCATGGAAGCTGTGGCGCGATTACTCTGACGAGCTGGCCCGACGAACTTTCCGGTTTTCACTGATTCATCTCAGCGCATTATTTGCGGCACTGCTGCTGGACCACTACATTTTTTAGGCCCCCAATGAACAAAAGAAATGCTATCAAATTAATAGCTGCTAGCGCAATAGCTGCGGGGGCTAGCGTGTTGTTTTCTGCCTGTTCTCCGAAGCAGGCGGCATTTTCGTCGATTGACCTTACCGGCGCTGACTACGCGAAGAACTTTGAGTTGACCGATCACAACGGTCAAGTCCGCCATCTGCAAGACTTCTCGGGCAAGATCGTGGTCATGTTTTTTGGCTACACGCAATGCCCGGACGTGTGTCCCACCTCCATGGCGGAGCTGGCCGAAGTGAAAAAAGCACTGGGCAAAGATGGAGACCGCCTGCAGGGGCTCTTCGTGACCGTGGACCCCCAGCGCGATACGCCCGAACTGCTGAAAGCGTATATGGCGAACTTTGATCCGAGCTTCCTGGCGCTCTACACCACGCCAGAAAAGCTGGTAGAACTCGCCAAAGATTACAAGGTCTATTACAAGCGCGTGGAGGGCAAAACCCCCACCAGCTATACCATGGACCATTCAGCGGGCAGCTACATCTACGACACCAAAGGCCAGTTGCGCCTGTTCACCCGCTACGGAGGCGGTGCCCAGGCGCTGACCTCAGACATTCAGATCCTGCTGAAACAGGCTTCTTAGGCGTATTCCGCCAGCGCCGTTTTCATCTTCTTCATGGCCGCCACTTCAATCTGGCGAATGCGCTCGGCACTCACGCCGTATTCGGCGGCCAGATCGTGCAGCGTCATGCCGCCCGAGTTGTCGTCATTCACCTTGAGCCAGCGCTCTTCGACGATGCGACGGCTACGGGGGTCCAGCGCATCCAGTGCCGTGGCGATGCCCTCCGTTGCCAGAACATCCCGCTGGCGCGCCTCAATCATGGCAACCGGCTCGTGGTTGCTGTCGGTCAGGTAGGCGATAGGGCCAAAGGCGTCTTCACCGTCGTCGGAGGAACCCGGATCCAGCATAACGTCGCCGCCCGACAAGCGCGTCTCCATCTCCAGAACTTCCTCGGGTTTGACCTTCAGGTCACGCGCCATGGAAGCCACCTGATCGGGGCTGAGTGTCTCGCGGTGCGTGCCTGTGTCGGCCGCAGCATCGTCACTCTTGTAACGCTGCTTCATGGAGCGCAGGTTGAAGAACAGCTTGCGCTGGGCCTTGGTGGTTGCCACCTTGACCATGCGCCAGTTTTTCAAGATGTACTCATGAATTTCGGCCTTGATCCAGTGCAGCGCGTAGCTCACCAGACGCACGCCCTGATCGGGGTCGAAGCGTTTGACGGCCTTCATCAGGCCCACGTTGCCTTCCTGGATCAGGTCGCCATGGGGCAGGCCGTAACCCAGATACTGGCGTGATACCGACACCACCAGACGCAAGTGAGAAAGCACTAACTTACCTGCAGCCTCAAGGTCGTTGTCATTCTTGAACTTGCGAGAGAACTCCTGCTCCTGCGCCAAGGTGAGCATAGGCAAGCGATTGGCTGCCGAAATATAGGCATCCAGATTGCCCAGAGGGGGCACCAGCGACCAGGGATTGGCTACAGCCAGTGCGGCGCTCGGGGTTCCAAGTTGAAGTGTCATAGCTGAACTCCTTTTGTCATTCTGTCAATATTAGCACTCGGTATGAGCGAGTGCTAATCGATAAGTTCAATGCCCTTGATAGTTCACAACAACCAATCGCCCCAGGACCCCCGTTACGCGCTTGTGTTAGATGTTTTGGTTATTTAAAACTGACTATTTAATATTTCCAGTTTTAACGAGTTGCTTTCAGAATCCATTCCACCGCAATCAACCGCAATGGAAACGCAAGCAAACCATGACACAAGGTCGCAAACTCATTCAAATCACGCTGGCCACCGTATTGGCTGGCGCGGGCTTATGGGCCCAGGCCCAGCCAGCCGTGACCCTGCTCAACGTGTCGTACGACCCCACTCGCGAGCTCTACGTCGAATACAACGCGGCGTTCGCCAAATACTGGAAAGCCAAATCTGGCCAGGATGTCACCATCAAGCAATCGCACGGCGGCTCCGGCAAGCAGGCGCGCTCGGTGATTGACGGGCTCGACGCCGATGTCGTCACGCTGGGGCTGGCCGGTGACATGGATGCACTTGCCAACAACGGGGGCTGGATTCCCAAAGACTGGCAAAAACGCCTGCCGCACAATTCGGCACCCTACAGCTCCACGATCGTCCTCGTGGTGCGCCAAGGCAACCCCAAGGGCATCAAGGACTGGGATGACCTGATCAAACCGGGCGTCAGCGTCATTACCCCCAACCCCAAAACCTCGGGCGGTGCGCGCTGGAACTACCTGGCCGCCTGGGAGTTCGCCAAACGCAAGTTCGGTGGCAAGGCGGACGGCGATGCCAAAGCCAAAGAGTTCGTCGCCAAGCTGTATGCCAATGTGCCGGTGCTCGACACCGGAGCCCGGGGCTCATCCATTACCTTCGCCCAGCGCAACCAGGGCGACGTGTTCATTTCCTGGGAAAACGAGGCCTACCTTCTGGAGAAGGAATTCGGCAACAAGGTGGACGTGGTCTACCCATCCCTCAGCATTCTGGCCGAGCCGCCCGTCAGCGTGGTGGACAAAAACGTGGACAAGAAGGGCACCCGCGTGGTGGCAGAGGAATACCTGAAGTACCTCTATACCGAAGAAGGGCAGGACATTGCTGGCAAGAACTTCTACCGCCCGGCCGTTTCAGCAAAAGCCAAGGCCAAGTACGCCAAACAGTTCCCCAAGCTGAACCTGTTCACCATCGAGCAAGCCTTTGGCGGATGGGCCAAGGCGGACAAGGACCACTTTGCCGACGGTGGCTCGTTTGATCAGATCTACCTGAAGAGGTAAATCGGTCTGTACCCCTCGTAGAGCATGCGTAAGCAGCTCCTGATTTCATAGCGGGAGCCTGGTGTGGCCTGCTTATGCTTTAGGCGAATTAGCAAATGAAAACTGAGTCGTTTGGGATTGAAGCATTGCTGCAGACAATGCGAACTTGCGCAACACAGGTAGGTAATTCAGCAATATCAACCGATGGCAGGCGCTCCCTCATCGTTTCGAGCGGCAGGGGTCGCATCCCGCATGTGCGCCCTTGGTTTTTGTCCATTCACCCCTTACCAGCAGTCCATTGGAGACCCCATGCAATTCAAACAAAAAGCGACGCTAGCCCTCGCAGCCATTGCGCTGGCAGCTAGCAATTTTGTAGCAGCCCAAACGGTGCAATCCACCACCTTGCTCAATGTGTCGTATGACGTGGCGCGCGAGTTTTACAAGGACATCAACACGGCGTTTGTGGCCAGCTACAAAAAATCCACCGGCAAAGACATCAAGATTGACCAAAGCCACGCGGGCTCCAGCGCCCAGGCGCGCGCGGTGAACGACGGCCTCGAGGCCGACGTGGTGACCATGAACACCACCACCGACATCGACTTTCTGGCCAGCACCGGCGTCGTGGCCAAAGACTGGACCAAGCGCTTTCCGCACAACGCGGCGCCCACCAGTTCCACCATGCTGTTTCTGGTGCGCAACAACAATCCCAAGGGCATCAAGGACTGGGACGACCTGATCAAACCCGGCATCCAGGTGGTGGTGGTGAACCCCAAGACCGGTGGCAATGGCCGTATGGCCTATCTGGCCGCCTGGGGTTCCGTGCGCAAAAAGGGCGGTACCGATGCGCAGGCCGCCGAATTTGTGGGCAAGCTCTACAAGAACGTGCCCGTGCTGGCCAAGGGTGGGCGGGACGCAACCAGCATCTTTTTGCAGCGCAATATTGGCGACGTGCTGATCACCTTTGAGTCGGAAGTGGTGTCCGTGGACAAAGAGTTTGGCGCAGGCAAGGTCGATGCCATCTACCCCAGCAGTTCCATCGTGGCCGAGAACCCGGTGGCCCTGGTGGAGCGCACCGTGGCGAAGAAGGGAAGCACCGAGGCTGCCCGCGCCTACCTGAACTTCCTGTACTCAGACGCGGGGCAGGAAATCGCTGCGCAGCATGCTATTCGCCCCAGCAATGCGGCCATCCTCAAGAAATACGCCAGCACGTTCAAGCCCATTGCGCTGTTCACCGTAGAGGAATACTTTGGCTCGTTTGCTGAGGCGCAGAAGGTGCACTTCAACGATGGCGGCCAGTTCGACAAGCTCTACACCGTCAAGTAGATGACCGCTGCTTCCCTTACTGCGCCGCTGCACGCGCCCCGTGGCTTGGCGCGCAAGCGCACGGCCCGGCGCGTGCTGCCCGGCTTCAACCTCACGCTGGGGTACACGGTGCTGTACCTGAGCCTGATCGTGCTGATCCCGCTCTCGGCGCTCGTCTTCAAAACCTTTACCCTGACCTGGGAGCAATTCTGGGCCGCCATCAGCGGGCCGCGTGTGGTGGCGTCCTACCAGCTCACGTTTGGCGCCTCGTTGTTGGCCGCCATGGTGAATGTCGTGTTTGGGCTGCTGGTGGCCTGGGTGCTGGTGCGCTACGACTTTCCTGGCAAAAAATGGGTCGATGCGCTGGTGGATTTGCCGTTTGCGCTGCCCACTGCGGTGGCTGGCATCTCGCTTACCGCGCTGCTGGCGGGCAATGGCTGGATCGGGCAATACCTGGAGCCCCTGGGCATTCAAGTTGCGTTCAAACCGGCGGGCATCGTCATCGCACTGATCTTCATCGGCCTGCCCTTTGTTGTGCGCACAGTGCAGCCGGTGCTGGAAGATGCCGAGAAAGAGCTGGAAGAAGCCGCCACTTGCCTGGGTGCCACACGCTGGCAAACCTTTACCCGGGTGATTTTCCCGTCGATTGCGCCGGCTTTGCTCACCGGCTTTGCCATGGCTTTTGCCCGCGCGATTGGTGAATACGGCTCGGTGATTTTTATTGCGGGCAACATGCCCATGGTGTCCGAGATCACGCCGCTCATCATCATCGGCAAGCTGGAGCAATATGACTACGCCGGTGCCACCGCCGTAGCGCTGGTGATGCTGGTGATTTCGTTTGCGCTCTTGCTGGTTATCAACGCGCTGCAAAGCTGGCAGCGCAAGCGCTCGGGGGCCTCGTCATGAGTACCGCTGCTAACTCCCGTAGCCTGCGCAACGCCAGAGCAGGCACGACCGAGGCCGCCTGGGTGCGCTACACGCTGATTGGCGTGGCGCTCACTTTCATGGCGCTGTTTCTGGTGCTGCCGCTGGCAGCCGTGTTTGCCGAGGCGCTGCGCAAAGGCTTGGGCGCCTATCTGGAGGCGCTGCACGAGCCCGATGCCTGGTCTGCGATGCGGCTCACGCTCCTGACCGCTGCCATTGCCGTGCCGCTGAACCTGGTGTTTGGTGTGGCCGCCGCCTGGTGCATTGCCAAGTACGAGTTCCGTGGCAAGGCCTTTTTGACGACGCTGGTGGATTTGCCGTTCTCGGTGTCACCCGTGGTGGCCGGCCTGATCTACGTGCTGATGTTTGGCGCACAAGGCTGGTTTGGTCCGTGGCTGCAGGCGCATGACATCAAGATCATCTTCGCCGTGCCGGGTATCGTGCTGGCCACGGTGTTTGTGACCTTTCCGTTCATCGCCCGCGAACTCATTCCGCTGATGCAATCGCAGGGCAACGACGAAGAGCAGGCCGCCATTGTGCTGGGCGCAACCGGCTGGCAAACCTTCTGGTATGTGACCCTGCCCAACATCAAGTGGGGCCTGATCTACGGCGTGATTCTGTGCAACGCACGGGCTATGGGCGAGTTTGGCGCGGTGTCGGTGGTGTCGGGCCACATCCGTGGACAAACCAACACGCTACCGCTGCATGTGGAAATTTTGTACAACGAGTACCAGTCGGTGGCGGCCTTTGCCGTGGCTTCGCTTCTGGCCATTCTGGCGCTCGTTACCTTGTTCATCAAATCAGCGGCCGAGTGGCTGCATGCGCGCGAGCTCAAAGCCATTGCCGCGCTGTCGCCAGAGCGGCCTTCCAGGGACCTCGCATGAGTATCGAAATTCGCAACGTCAGCAAACAGTTTGGCGACTTCCACGCGCTGCGCGATGTGTCGCTGGACATTGACTCGGGTGAACTGGTGGCGCTGCTGGGGCCCTCGGGCTGCGGCAAGACCACACTGCTGCGCATCATCGCCGGGCTGGAAACGGCGGACGCGGGCAGCATCCTGTTCAGCGGCGCCGACACCACCGAGGTGCATGTGCGCGAGCGCCAGGTGGGGTTTGTGTTTCAGCACTACGCGCTGTTTCGCCATATGACGGTGTTTGAAAACGTGGCCTTTGGCCTGCGCGTCAAGCCCCGTGCCCTGCGTCCCAGCGAAGACAAGATCAAGCAAAAAGTGCATGAGCTGCTGGGTCTGGTGCAACTGGACTGGCTGGCTGATCGGTACCCTTCGCAACTCTCGGGTGGGCAGCGTCAGCGCATCGCACTGGCCCGGGCCCTGGCGGTGGAGCCCAAGGTGTTGTTGCTCGACGAGCCCTTTGGTGCGCTGGATGCCAAGGTGCGCAAGGAGCTGCGCCGCTGGTTGCGCCGCCTGCACGACGACTTGCACGTGACCAGCATTTTTGTCACCCACGACCAGGAAGAGGCGCTGGAGGTGGCCGACCGCGTGGTGCTGATGAACAGCGGCAAGGTGGAGCAGGTGGGCACGCCGCAACAGGTGTGGGACCATCCGGCCAGTCCGTTTGTCTACGGCTTTCTGGGCGATGTGAACCTGTTCCATGGTCGTGCCCATGAGGGCGAGGTGCAGATTGGCCCTGAGCACCACGGCATTCGCCTGGCATCGCCCGAACACGGCGATGCGCAAAACGCCACGGCTTTTGCCTATGTCCGGCCGCACGACCTGGAGGTGGTGCGCTACACCCCGGGGGCCACCGGCATCGTGGCCAAGCTGGAGCGCGCCATCGTGATCGGGCCGATCGCACGGCTGGAACTGGTCCGGGTGAATCCGGCGGACGGTGTCAAGGATGAGTTGATTGAGGCGCAGATGCCCGCGCAGCAGTTCAGGGATCTCGCCCTGCGCGACGGTGAAACGCTGGTGCTGACACCCCGCAAGGCGCGGGTTTTTGTGGAAGGGTAATCCGCGGTTAACCTACGGGGATGCATCCCCAATCCTCGCTTTCAAAGAAGCTCATCCGAATTGGCGTCAGCCTGCTGGTCGTCGCTCTGGCGTCGATCGGGCTGACGTTGTGGGTCACCTGGCAGCTGGAAGGTGGCGCCGCTGCGGTGAACGAAGCGGGGCGCATGCGCATGCAAACCTGGCGTCTGTCCAGCACGGTGCAGTCCGGCTTGCCGCATGCCGAGGTGCAGGCGCTGGTGGGGCAGTTTGATGAGAGTCTGGGCTTGTTGCGTGCGGGAGACCCCGCCCGGCCGCTGTTTGTTCCATCGGATGTGCAGGTCAGCCGCAAGTTTGCGGTGGTGGAGTCGCTGTGGAGCGTGCAACGGGCGCAGTGGCTCCGTGAGCAGCCCCTTTCCCCACAGGATTCATTGCTGACAGCAGGTGTTTTTGTGGATGCCATCGACGGCTTTGTATTGGCCATCGAGCAGCAACTGTCCCGCCTCACGGCCATTCTGAATCTTTTTCAATTCGTGATGATGGCGCTGGCCATTGGGGGCGCGGTTGTGATGCTCTACACCGGCTACCTGTTTGTGATCAACCCGCTTGCGAACCTGCGACAGGGGCTGCGCAAGCTGGAGTCGGGTGACTTCACCACCCGCATTGAAGTGGATACCCAGGACGAATTTGGCCAGGTTGCCACCGGTTTCAATGGCATGGCGACCCGATTGCAGTCGCTGTATGAAGGGCTGGAAGCCCAGGTTGAGGCCAAGACCCGCCACATAGAAGCCCAGCGCGCCCGCATCGAAACCCTCTACGAAGTCAGCGCCTTTTTGGCGGAAGCCAACACGATTGAGGAACTGTCCAAAGGGTTTGCGAAGCGTGTACGCACGGTCATGAAGGCCGATGCCGTGGCGGTGCGCTGGTCTGACGAGGCCAACCAGCGCTACCTGATGCTGGCGTCTGACTGTTTCCCCCAGGAGATGATGGAAGATGAACGCAGTTTGCTGGCAGGGGCCTGTGCGTGCGGAAACCTCAAGCCCGATGCCCGTACACGCGTCATCCCCATCGTGAGCCATGAGCACGCGCCCGTTCGCCACTGTGCGCGGGCGGGTTATGAGTCGCTGGTCAGCGTGCCGATACGGCTGCAGCAGCGACTCATTGGCGAGATCGACCTGTTCTTTCGCAGCAGTGTGACCTTGCGAACCGATGAAGTCGAGTTGCTGGACGCGCTGGCCAGCCATTTGGCCAGTGCGCTGGAGGGGCTGCGCGCCGCCGCACTGGAGCGCGAAGCGGCTGTGGGGGAGGAGCGTGCGCTGCTGGCGCGGGAGCTGCATGACTCCATAGCCCAGTCACTGGCTTTTTTGAAAATTCAGGTTCAGCTGCTGCGCTCGGCCACCCAGAAAGAGCAGGCCGCCCAGGTGCAAACCGCACTGGATGAGCTCGATACCGGCGTGCGCGAGAGCATCAATGATGTGCGGGAGCTGCTGGTTCATTTCCGCACGCGTACCAACACGGACGACATTGAGCAGGCGTTGCAGGAAACCCTGCAAAAATTCAAACACCAGACCGGGCTGCCCACGCTGCTGAAGGTTCAGGGCGACGGCTTACCGCTACCGCCGGATGTGCAGGTGCAGGTGCTGCATGTGGTGCAGGAAGCCTTGTCCAACGTCCGCAAGCATGCAGGGGCCACCCACATTGATCTGGACATACTCAAAGGCGCCCGGTGGCGCTTTGTGGTGCGTGACAATGGCATTGGCTTTGATCTGGACCGGGACCATGGCGAGTCCCATGTCGGCATGAATATCATGCGCGAGCGGGCTGCACGCATCGGTGCCGAGGTGCGCGTCATATCTGCAGAAGGCCAGGGAACCACCGTGACACTGACGCTGCCACCCCATCCCGTGATGGGCAACGGGGTGACGGCGGGCGCAACATGACACGCACCATGAAACCTGTTCAATTGCTGGTGGTCGATGACCACAACCTGTTTCGTCGCGGACTGATTGCCCTGCTGTCGCAAGACGGGCGCTTTGACGTGACCTGCGAGGCCGCCGACATGGGCGAGGCCTTGCGCTGCGCCCAGCGCAGCCGGCCCGATCTGATCTTGCTGGACAACCACCTGCCCGGCGTACGCGGAGTTGACGGTATTGCCGCCCTGAAAGAAGCGGCCCCGGGTGCGCGCGTTCTGATGCTCACGGTGAGCGAGAACGAAGACGATCTGGCGGCGGCCCTGCAGGCAGGGGCCGATGGCTACTTGCTCAAGACGGTGGAGTCGGACCAGCTGTGCGAGTCCATCATCAAGGTGCTGGGCGGGGAGTCGGTGGTCAGTCCCGAAATGATGACCAAGCTGGTCGCCGCGTTCAGGGCCAAACCCGCATCCGGCGCTCCGTTGGTGGCGGCCTCGACCGCGGGCACGGAAGATGCCGGTATTGCGCTCCTGTCCGGCAGAGAACGTGAGGTGTTGTCGTTGATTGCCCGTGGCGACAGCAACAAGGTGATTGCCCGCAGCCTGGAGATTGCCGAGACCACCGTCAAGATTCACGTGCAGCACATCCTGCGCAAGTTGCAGCTTTCATCCCGAGTGCAGGCAGCTGTGTACGCCGCTGCGCTGAATATTTCTTGATATTCATCAACATCCCCTCTGTTTGAGTGCGGCCTAGTTCTTTCGAACTAGGCCGGGCCTGGCCGACATAGTTCCATTTTCTGGTTCGGCACGTTCGAATGGCGGATAGTCAATCTGCCCCCTATCCGGGATAGTCATGCCATACCTCAGGAGAAGGAAATATGGCCTCTGATTTGGGCAACTCAAGAAAAGCGTGGTCGGTGCTGATCGTCAGTACCCTGGCATTTACCGTGTGCTTCATGGTGTGGATGATGTTTGGCGTCATTGGCATCCCGATCAAGAAGATGCTGGGCCTCAACGCAACCCAGTTCGGCCTGCTGATGGCCACACCGGTACTCACGGGCTCGCTGATCCGGGTGCCTCTGGGCATCTGGACCGACAAGTACGGCGGCCGCGTTGTCATGGCCTGTCTGATGGCATTGACGGTCCCCGCCATCTGGATGATGAGCTACGCCACCGAATACTGGCACTTCCTGACCATTGGTTTGTTCGTGGGTCTGGCGGGTGGCTCGTTCTCGGTGGGCACGCCCTACGTGGCACGCTGGTTCCCCAAGAACAAGCAGGGTACGGCCATGGGCATTTATGGCGCGGGCAACTCCGGTGCTGCTGTTAACAAGTTCATCGCACCCGTGTTGCTGGTGGCTTTTGGCTGGGCCATGGTGCCGCAGGTCTACGCCGGCATCATGCTGGGTGCCCTGATTCTGTTCTGGATGTTCAGCTACAGCGACCCCGCGCACCGGGTGTCCACCAACGTCAGTTTCAAAGACCAGCTCAAGGCACTGAAAGACCCCAAAGTGGTCAAGTACTGCCAGTACTACAGCATCGTTTTTGGTGGCTACGTCGCCCTGTCCCTGTGGATGGTGCAGTACTACGTGGGCGAATACGGGCTCGACATCCGTATTGCGGCGCTGTTGGCGGCTTGCTTCTCGCTGCCCGGCGGCGTGTTGCGTGCCATTGGCGGTGTCATGTCCGACAAATACGGCGCGCACAGCGTGACCTGGTGGGTCATGTGGGTGAGCTGGATCTGCCTGTTCCTGTTGTCCTACCCACAAACCGACTTCACCATTCTGACGGCCAATGGACCCAGCACGTACCACATTGGTTTGAATGTTTACACCTTCACGGCACTGATGGCCGTTCTGGGTGTGGCCTTTGCTTTCGGCAAAGCCAGCGTGTTCAAGTACATCAGCGATGACTACTCGCAGAACATCGGCACCATCAGCGGCATCGTCGGACTGGCCGGTGGAATGGGTGGCTTCGTGTTGCCCATCCTGTTTGGCGCATTGATGGACCTGACCGGTATCCGCTCCAGCGCCTTCATGCTGATGTATGGCGTGGTCTGGGTCTCATTGATCTGGATGTACTGGACCGAAGTGCGCAAGGCACCTGTCATGGGCAAAGACGCCAAACCCTTTTCTCTTCAAAACTAAACCGGCCCCTCCACGGGAGTCATGACTATGAACACAAAAAACACTTCCGGGGCCGACATCTCCGACTGGCGTCCTGAGGACGAGAAGTTTTGGGAGAGCACCGGCAAAAAGATCGCCTACCGCAATCTGTGGATATCCATCCCGGCCTTGCTCTGCGGCTTTGCCGTTTGGGGCATGTGGGGCATCATCACGGTGCAGATGCTGAACCTGGGCTTTCCCTTCACCCAGGCCGAGCTGTTCACGCTGACGGCCATCGCGGGCATTTCGGGCGCCACCATGCGCATCCCGGCATCCTTTCTGATCCGTCTGGCGGGCGGGCGCAACACCATTTTCCTGACCACCGCGATGCTGCTGGCCCCGGCCATTGGCACCGGCATGGCGTTGCAGCACCCTGAATGGCCGCTGTGGGTGTTTCAGTTGATGGCGCTTTGGTCGGGCGTGGGCGGCGGCAACTTTGCCAGCTCCATGGCCAACATCACCACCTTCTTTCCCAAGCGCCTGCAAGGCACAGCCCTGGGTTTGAATGCGGGCTTGGGCAACTTTGGTGTGACCACCATGCAAATCGTCATTCCGCTGGTGATGACCATGGGCCTGTTTGGCGCCTTTGGCGGTGAGCCCCGCGTGCTGATCAAAGCCAGTGGCTGGATTTTCGGCAAGATTGCCGCGGGCACCCCCACTTACATCCAGAACGCCGGCTTTGCCTGGGTGCTCTCCTTGGTGCCGCTGAGCATCTTGTGCTGGTTCGGCATGAACAACCTCAAGACCGTGTCGCCGGATACGGGCAGCCCGCTGGCCGCGTTTGCCAAGGTGACGTACCTGTACACGCTGGCCTTCATCCCGTCGATCGTGATGCTGTACCTCTATTTGCCTGCGCCCACCGGCTTGGGGCTGCTCAACATGTGGGTGGCCATCCCGCTGGACATCGCGGCGGCCCTGGCAGTCATGCGGCTCGCGGCTTTTGGCTCGATGAAAGAAAACGTTGCGAAGCAGTTCGCCATTTTCAGTAACAAACACACCTGGTCCATGACGGCGCTGTACGTCGTGACCTTCGGCTCGTTCATCGGCTTTTCGATGGCACTGCCTTTGGCCATCACCGTGATCTTTGGTTTTCAGCATATTCCTGATGCAGCGGGTGTCATGCAGCACGCGCTGAAAAATCCCAACGCACCGTCAGCACTGACCTATGCCTGGATGGGCCCCTTCATTGGCGCTGCGGTGCGCCCGGTGGGTGGCTGGATTTCCGACAAGCTGGGCGGCTCCATCGTCACCCAATGGGTATCGGTGGTGATGGTTGCGGCTTCTGCGGCAGTGGGCTACGTGATGATGCTGGCCTACCAGTCGGCCACGCCCGAGCAGTATTTCTTCGTGTTCATGGTGCTGTTCATCGTGCTGTTCGCCGCCACCGGTGTGGGCAACGGCTCCACCTTCCGCAGCGTGGGCTTCATCTTTGATCGCCAGCAAGCCGGCCCCGTGCTGGGCTGGACGTCTGCTGTGGCCGCTTACGGCGCCTTCATCGCCCCGGTGGTGATTGGTGCCCAGATCAAAGCGGGCACACCCCAAAACGCCATGTACGGCTTTGCCATTTTCTACGCGCTGTGCCTGGTGCTGAACTGGTGGTTCTACCTGCGCGCGGGCGCCGAGATCAAAAACCCATGATTCGGCTTGCCATGAATCACTATCAATTTAGTAGCTGCCTGCGCAGTATTGACGGGGGCTACAGCCCGATTTGTTCACTATTTTTGTCCACTGAGGTCATTTTATGAGCCACTTCCTTGATCGACTAAGCCACTTTTCGGCCCCCAAGGAGAGCTTCTCCGACGGCCACGGCGTCACCACCGGTGAAGACCGCACCTGGGAAGACGCTTATCGCGACCGCTGGGCCCACGACAAGATCGTGCGCTCGACCCACGGCGTGAACTGCACGGGCTCCTGCTCGTGGAAGATTTACGTCAAGGGCGGCATCGTCACCTGGGAAACCCAGCAGACTGATTACCCCCGCACCCGCGACGACCTGCCCAACCACGAGCCGCGTGGCTGTGCCCGCGGCGCCTCGTACAGCTGGTACCTGTACAGCGCCAACCGCGTCAAGTACCCCATGGTGCGTGGCCGTTTGCTGGAGCACTGGCGCGCAGCATTGGCTGTGGCCAAGAGCCCGGTCGATGCCTGGGCCGCCGTCGTTGAAAACCAGGCTGCACGCAGCGACTGGCAAAAGCAACGCGGCTTGGGCGGCTTTGTGCGCAGCACCTGGGATGAAGTCAACCAGCTCATCGCCAGTGCCAACGTCTACACCGCCAAGAAATACGGCCCGGACCGGATCGTGGGCTTCTCGCCCATTCCGGCCATGTCCATGGTCAGCTATGCGGCTGGTAGCCGCTACCTGTCGCTCATCGGTGGTGTGCCCCTGAGTTTTTACGACTGGTATTGCGATTTGCCTCCCAGCAGCCCACAGGTGTGGGGCGAGCAGACCGACGTGCCCGAGTCGGCCGACTGGTACAACTCCAACTTCATCATTGCCTGGGGTTCCAACGTGCCCCAGACGCGTACACCCGACGCCCACTTCTTCACCGAGGTGCGCTACAAGGGCGCCAAGACGGTGGCCATCACGCCGGACTACTCCGAGGTGGCCAAGCTGGCCGACCTGTGGATGCACCCCAAGCAGGGCACCGACGCGGCCGTGGCCATGGCCATGGGCCACGTCATCCTCAAAGAGTTCTACTTTGACAAGCGCAGCAGCTACTTTGACGACTACGTGCGCCGCTACACCGACATGCCCAACCTGGTGCAACTGGAAGAACGCACCCTGCCGGATGGCCGCAAGGTCATGGTGCCCGGCCACTACCTGCGTGCCAGCGACTTCAATGGCAAGCTGGGCCAGGCCAACAACCCCGAGTGGAAAACCGTTGCCATCGACGAGAACGACAAGATCGTCTTGCCCAATGGCTCCATCGGCTTCCGCTGGGGTGCGGAAGGCCGCGCCGACATCGGCAAGTGGAATCTGGAAAGCAAAGAGGCGCGCGACAACGGTACCGTCAAGCTCAAGCTGAGCATGATGGAAGCATCTGCCAATGGCGGCGCAGCGGACTATGAAATTGGCGAAGTCGGCTTCCCGTATTTCGGCGGTATCGACACCCCCAATTTCACCGCCAACAAGCAAGGCCAGGCGCCGGATGACGTGCTGGTGCGCAAGGTGCCCGTGCGCCGTATCAAGCTGGGCAAGGCTGGCGAAGAGCGTTATGCACTGGTGGCCACCGTGTTTGACTTGACGGTTGCCAACTACGGCGTGGCCCGTGGCATTCCCGGTGAAAACGCTGCTACCAGTTACGACGACAACACCCCGTACACACCGGCGTGGCAAGAGATGATCACCGGCGTCAAGCGTGAGCAGGTGATCGCCGTGGCGCGCCAGTTTGCCGACAACGCCGACAAGACCCGTGGCAAGTCGATGGTCATCATCGGTGCGGCCATGAACCACTGGTACCACAGTGACATGAACTACCGCGGCATCATCAACATGCTGATGATGTGCGGCTGTATCGGCCAAAGCGGCGGCGGCTGGGCGCACTATGTGGGGCAAGAAAAACTGCGTCCGCAAACCGGCTGGACGGCACTGGCATTTGCCCTGGACTGGGTGCGCCCACCCCGGCAGATGAACGGCACCAGCTTCTTCTATGCGCACACCGACCAGTGGCGCTACGAAAAACTCGGTGTGGACGAAATCTTGTCGCCCCTGGCGGACAAGGCCAAGTTTGGTGGCAGCCTGATTGACTACAACGTGCGCGCCGAGCGCATGGGCTGGCTGCCCAGTGCACCGCAGTTGCAAACCAACCCGATGCAAGTGGTGAAGGACGCCACTGCGGCAGGCATGGACCCCAAAGACTACGTGGTTCAATCGCTCAAGGATGGCTCTTTGAAAATGAGCTGCGAAGACCCGGACCACCCCGCCAATTGGCCGCGCAACATGCTGGTGTGGCGCTCCAACCTGCTGGGCTCCAGTGGCAAGGGCCATGAGTACTTTTTGAAGCACCTCTTGGGCACCACCAACGGAGTGCAAGGCAAAGACCTGGGCGCCGAAGAAGCCAAACCGACTGAAGTGCAATGGCATGACAAGGCGCCCGAAGGCAAGCTGGACCTGCTGGTCACGCTGGACTTCCGCATGAGCACCACCTGTTTGTACTCCGACATTGTGTTGCCCACCGCTACCTGGTACGAGAAGAACGACCTCAACACCAGCGACATGCACCCCTTCATCCACCCGCTGTCCACAGCGGTAGACCCGGCGTGGCAATCGCGTTCGGACTGGGAGATTTACAAAGGCTTTGCCGAAGCCTTCAGCAAAGTGTGCGTGGGCCACTTGGGTGTTGAAAAAGAAGTAGTGCTCACGCCGCTGATGCACGACACGCCGGCCGAGTTGGCGCAGGCGTTTGACGTCAAAGAGTGGCACAAAGGCGAATGCGATCTGATCCCCGGCAAGACGGCACCTACGATTGCCGTGATTGAGCGCGATTACCCCAACACCTTTGCCCGCTTTACGGCCCTGGGCCCCTTGATGGAAAAGGTTGGAAACGGCGGCAAGGGCATTGGCTGGGACACGAAAACCGAGGTCAAGCAACTGCAGAGCCTGAACGGCCAGGTCCACACCGAAGGCGTGACCAAGGGCATGGCCAAGATCGTCACCGACATTGACGCCGCCGAAGTCATTTTGCAACTCGCGCCAGAGACCAATGGTCACGTGGCTGTCAAAGCGTGGGAGGCGCTGTCCAAGATCACCGGGCGCGACCACACCCATTTGGCCATCCATCGCGAAGACGAAAAAATCCGCTTCCGCGATATCCAGGCGCAACCGCGCAAGATCATCAGCTCGCCTACCTGGAGTGGCATCGAGAGTGAAACCGTGTCGTACAACGCCGGCTACACCAACGTGCATGAATTGATCCCATGGCGCACCCTCACCGGTCGTCAGCACTTCTACCTGGATCATCCGTGGATGACCGCTTTCGGCGAGGGCCTCACCAGCTACCGCCCACCGGTGGACTTGAAAACCGTCACCGGTATCAAGGACCGCAAGCCCAATGGCAACAAAGAGATTTCTTTGAACTTCATCACGCCGCACCAGAAGTGGGGGATTCACTCCACCTACACGGACAACCTGATCATGCTGACCTTGAGCCGTGGAGGCCCCTGCGTATGGTTGAGTGAAGACGACGCCAAAGAAGCCGGCATTGTGGACAACGACTGGATCGAGTTGTTCAACACCAACGGTGCCATTGCGGCCCGTGCGGTGGTGAGTCAGCGCGTGAACCCTGGCATGGTCATGATGTACCACGCCCAAGAGAAGATCATCAACACCCCCGGTGCTGAAATCACCGGCACCCGTGGCGGTATTCACAACTCGGTCACCCGCATCGTGACCAAGCCGACGCACATGATTGGTGGCTACGCGCAGTTCAGCTACGGTTTCAACTACTACGGAACCATTGGCACCAACCGCGACGAGTTTGTGGTGGTCCGCAAGATGCGCAAGATCGACTGGCTCGACGGTGAAGCCGCTCCCACCATTCAGGCCTAAGGAGAAACACGATGAAAATACGCGCGCAAATCGCCATGGTGCTGAACCTGGACAAGTGCATCGGATGCCACACCTGTTCAGTCACCTGCAAAAACGTGTGGACCAGCCGTCCCGGTATGGAATACGCCTGGTTCAACAACGTCGAAACAAAACCCGGCATTGGTTACCCCAAGGAGTGGGAAAACCAGACCAAGTGGAATGGTGGCTGGGTTCGCAAAGCCGACGGCTCCATTGAGCCCAAACAAGGCGGCAAGTGGAAGTTGCTCATGCGCATCTTCTCCAACCCCAACATGCCGTCGATTGACGACTACTACGAGCCTTTCACCTACGACTACGACCACCTGCAGTCGGCCAAAGAATCCAAGGCACCACCTACAGCCCGCCCACGCAGCCTGATCACCGGCAAGCGGATGGAGAAGATTGAGTGGGGCCCGAACTGGGAAGAGATTCTGGGTGGCGAGTTTTCCAAGCGCAGCAAGGATGCGAATCTGGATAACTTCGACCAGGTCCAGAAAGACATGATGGGTCAGTTCGAAAACACCTTCATGATGTACCTGCCGCGCCTGTGCGAGCACTGCCTGAACCCCGCGTGCGTGGCATCGTGCCCATCGGGTTCGATCTACAAGCGCGAAGACGACGGCATTGTGCTGATCGATCAGGACAAGTGCCGCGGCTGGCGCATGTGCGTCTCGGGCTGCCCTTACAAAAAGATTTATTTCAACTGGAAATCGGGCAAGGCCGAGAAGTGCATCTTCTGCTACCCCCGTATCGAAGCCGGTCAGCCGACCGTGTGCTCCGAGACCTGCGTGGGCCGTATCCGCTACCTGGGCGTAGTGCTGTATGACGCAGACCGCATTGCCGAGGCCGCCAGCATGGAAAACGAGAAGGACCTGTACCAGGCCCAACTCGATATCTTTTTAAATCCGAACGACCCCGAGGTGATCAAGCAAGCACGCATCGATGGCATTCCCGATGCCTGGATGGCCGGTGCCCGCAACAGCCCGGTTTACAAGATGGCGGTGGAGTGGAAGGTGGCCTTGCCCTTGCACCCCGAGTACCGCACGCTGCCCATGGTCTGGTATGTGCCGCCCCTGTCACCGATCAACTCGGCAGCCAATGCCGGTCATGTCGGTCTGAACGGCGAAATACCCGACGTCAACCAACTGCGCATTCCCGTGCAGTACCTGGCCAATCTGCTCACCGCGGGTGACACCGGTCCCGTGGTGCGCGCCCTGGAGCGCATGCTCGCCATGCGCGCCTACCAGCGCAGCAAGCATGTCGATAACGTGCAAAACCTGGCGGTGCTGGAGCAAACCGGACTGTCGGTTGCCGAGGTGGAAGAGATGTACCAGATCATGGCGATTGCCAACTACGAAGACCGCTTCGTCATCCCGACATCGCACCGCGAATACGCCGAGAACGCGTTCGATTTGCGCGGCGGTTGCGGCTTCTCGTTTGGCAATGGTTGTTCTGACGGTGCGTCGGAAACCAGTTTGTTTGGTGGCACCAAGACGCGCACCATCCCGATCAAGTCCATGGTTTAAAGGAGTGCATGATGAAAGACAACCGTTACTCCCTGCGTGCGTTGGCGATGATGTTGGGCTACCCCGACGCCGCCCTGCGCGCGAATTTGCCTCAACTGATCGAAGCCATTGACACCGAGGCCGCCGTGCCCGCAGCGCGGCGTCTGGAGCTCAAGGCCCTGGCATCTGAACTGGCGCGCATGGACCCCATGGAAGTGGAAGCCCGCTACGTGGAAACGTTTGACCGGGGCCGCGCGACGTCGCTGCATCTGTTCGAACATGTCCACGGTGACTCGCGCGATCGTGGCCCCGCCATGGTCGATTTGGCGCAGACCTATGAGAAAGCCGGTTTGATGATGGGGCCTGAAGAGCTGCCTGACCATTTGTGCGTGGTGCTGGAGTTCGCTTCTACGCAGCCCGCCAAACTCGCGGCTGAATTTCTGGGCGAGATGGAGCACATCCTGACTGCCATCTTCAGCGCATTGCTCAAGCGCGAGAGCCCGTACGCCACGATCATCGCAGCAGTCCTGGAGCTGGCCGGGCAAAAAGTGCAGGCTGTGCCCGTCGTGGCAGATGAAGCCATGGACGAGGCGTGGGTCGAGCCCATGGCCTTTGACGGCTGCAGTACCAAAGGCCAGGCCAAACCTGGCGACCCTCAACCGATTCACTTTGTTCGCAAAGCATCCGCTGCGCAAGGAGTGAGCTTATGAGCCCCCACACTCACATTCGTTCGTTGCCCCCCACGGGGACTTTCAGCCTCCTTGAGGCGGCTCTGCGGAGACTACTATGAACCCCCTCGACAACTTTCTCTTTGGTATCTATCCCTACATCTGCCTGAGCGTGTTCCTGCTGGGCAGCCTGTTGCGCTTCGATCGCGACCAGTACACCTGGAAGAGCGACTCCTCCCAGTTGCTGCGCGCGGGTCAGCTGCGTTGGGGCAGCAATCTGTTCCATGTAGGCGTGCTGTTCCTGTTTTTCGGTCACACCTTTGGCATGTTGACGCCGCACTTTGTGTATGAGCCGTTCATCAGTGCGGGCAACAAGCAAATCATGGCCATGGTCTCGGGTGGCCTCTTTGGCGTGTTCGGTTTTATTGGTGTGAGCCTGCTGTTGCACCGCCGCCTGAGCGACGAGCGTATCCGCGTCAACTCCAAAACCAGCGACATCGTCTTGCTGGTGCTCTTGTGGTTGCAGTTGGCACTGGGTCTGGCCACCATTCCCTTGTCGGCACAGCACCTGGATGGCAGCATGATGCTGAAGCTCGCCGGTTGGGCCCAGCACATCATGACCTTCCAGGCCGGTGCGCCGGAAATGCTGGCGGAGGCTGGTTTCATCTTCAAGATGCACATGTTCCTGGGCATGTCGATCTTCCTGATCTTCCCGTTCACCCGCCTGGTGCACGTGTGGAGTGGCTTCGGTGCGGCGGCGTACCTGGTGCGTCCGTACCAGGTGGTGCGCAGCCGCCGTGTGGGCATGACGCCCAGCACGCCTTTGAGCCAACGTAACAAATCTGTTTAAGAACGAGGCCCTCGTATGACCACATCCTCTTCTGCGTCCGTTGGCTGCGGCAGCGGCTCTTGCCAATGCGCCTCGGCTGCGGCAGCCTTGGCCAGTCCGGTTCCAAGCATTAACGGCATTGCCTTGTTCGAGCAGGGTCAGCAGCCGCCTCTTGACGCCGTGCAAGAGTTGGCCTATGCCGAATTGCTGCGCCAGGAGGCCGTCAAGGCCGGTCTGCTACCGCGCCACAAGGGCTTGACGGCACCTGACCTGAACGACGGCGAACGCCAGATCGTTGAAGCCATGGTGGACGGTGCCGTGCTCACCCCGCAGCCCACCGAAGAAGAGTGCCAGCGCTATTACGATGCCAACAAATCCCAGTTCGTGGTGGGCCAGGCATTGCATCTGCGGCACATTCTGTTTGCCGTGACGCCGGGTGTGAATGTGCAGGCACTGGCCACGCATGCTGAAAAAGCCTTGCTGGAGTTGTTGCACAAAAACGCCCCGGCGGGTCGCTTTGAGCAATTGGCGGCCGAGCTGTCCAACTGCCCCACCAGCACCCAGGGCGGTGACTTGGGTTGGGTCAGCCCGGAGGACTGCGCGCCTGAGTTGGCCAACGAGTTGTTTCACCAGAACCACGCGCAGCGCGGCAATGGCGTGCACACCAAGCTGATGCATTCGCGCTTTGGTTTCCACATCATGGAAGTACTGGGCCGACGCGAGGGTGAGCAAAAGACCTACGCCGAGGTGCAGGAACGCATCGCTGCGCAGTTGACGCTGCAGTCGCGGTCCAAGGCCTTGCGCCAGTACATGAGCCTTCTGGTAGGCCAGGCGCTGGTGGAGGGGGTCGACCTGGAAGGGTCTGATTCACCTTTGGTGCAATGAGCGAGCCAGCCGCTCCCGCGCCTGCAGATGACCTGCTGTTGCGGTTGCGGCGCTTTCATTCCAATTACTTTCCGCTACACCAGCAGCGGTTTCAGGACCTGGTGGCCGATGGCCAGCACCCCAAGACACTGTTCATTGGGTGCTCGGACTCCCGTCTGGTGCCCTACCTGCTGACCGGGGCCGGTCCGGGCGAGTTGTTCATTGTCCGCAACGTGGGTGCCTTCGTGCCGCCCTACGACGGATCGCATGGCCTGCATGGCACAACCGCGGCCATTGAATACGCCGTCCTGGCACTGCATGTGGAACGCATCATTGTGTGTGGGCACAGCCACTGTGGCGCCATCAGAACCGCCTATGAAGGGGCACCGGAGGAAGCGGTGGCGCTCAAGGCCTGGCTGAAACTCGCAGAGGAAGCGCTCTTGCCCGTGCAGTCCAGCCCCGAGGCGCTGCGTCGCACCGAGCAGCGCGTAGTGGTGCTGCAACTGGAACGCTTGATGGATTACCCCATGGTGCGCCGTGAGGTGGAGGCCGGTCGCTTGACCCTGCATGGCTGGCATTACGTGATCGAAGAGGGGGAAATTCACATATTTGATGTAAGTCAAGGTAATTTTGTTCCGGCGTCGATCGCGTCCAGCAGCGGCACCGGCCCCTACCAGCCGTACATCGAGAACGACGGAAATATCTTCTCCTATTGAACCTTAGCCCCCGTGCAATGTGCCTGAGCAGCTATCAATACCGTAGCAATTTCCCAATGTTTTACCCGTTAAGCGGCCGGAAAATTGAACAAGGTTGCTGGCCTTTGGTGCGAGACGAGGAAAGGGATTTACTTGAGAGGGGCCGGGCGCTTGCCTTTTGGTGATTAAATTCGTCCCTTCCAAGAATTAATGCAATGGCGGCTCGGTGGCATGCACCCAGCCGTCTTATCGTAAGGACAATCCCCATGAAACGCGAAAAAATCAGCCCCCCGCCAGAGGCCGTGGCGACCCAGCCCATCAGTCTGGATGTGCTGAAGGAAAAATACCTCAAAGCGGGTGAAACCGGCATTGACGACGTGTATTTGCGCGTGGCGCGTGCACTGGCCTCGGCCGAGCCCGAAGCCCTGCGCGCCAAATACGAGGCGCTGTTCCTGGAAAACCTGTATGCGGGTGCCATTGGCGCAGGCCGCATCATGAGCGCCGCAGGCACCTCCATTCAGGCCACGCTGATCAACTGTTTTGTGCAACCCGTGGGCGATTGCATTCAGGGCGTGGACGACGACGGCTATCCCGGCATTTACGAAGCATTGCGCGAGGCGGCCGAGACCATGCGCCGCGGCGGCGGTGTGGGTTACGACTTTTCGCGCATCCGCCCCCGCGGAGCCGAGGTCAAGGCCACCGCCTCCATGGCGTCGGGCCCTTGCAGCTATATCAACGTGTTTGACCAGTCGTGCTCTACGGTCGAGAGCGCTGGCGCCCGCCGGGGTGCCCAGATGGGCGTGCTGCGTATTGACCACCCGGACGTGCAGGAATTCATCACCGCCAAGCGCACGCCGGGCCGCTGGAACAACTTCAATGTGTCGGTCGGCATGTCGGACGCGTTCATGCAGGCGCTGGACGGCGACCGCACCTGGGAGCTGGTGCACCGCGCCAAGCCTGGCGCCACCATCATGGCGCAAGGCGCCTATCAGCGTGACGATGGCCTGTGGGTTTACAAGACCCTGGCGGCCCGCGAGCTGTGGGACACGATCATGCGCTCCACCTACGATTTTGCCGAGCCCGGCATTTTGTTCCTGGACAACATGAACCAGGACAACAACCTGCGCTATTGCGAAAAAATTGAGGCTACCAACCCGTGCGGCGAACAACCTTTGCCGTCCTACGGCTGCTGCGACCTCGGCCCAGTCATCCTGCCGCGCTTTGTGCAAAACCCGTTCGGGTTTGACGGCACGCCGGGCTTTGACTTTGCCGCGTTCGAGAAGTCAATCGCACTGCAAGTGCGCGCGCTCGACAACGTGCTGGAAGTGACCTTCTGGCCCCTGCCACAGCAGCGCGAAGAATCTGCTGCCAAGCGCCGCATCGGCGTGGGCTTCACCGGCATGGGCAACGTGCTGGCCATGATGTGCCTGCGCTACGACAGCGCAGAGGGCCGTGAGATGGCGACCCGCATTGCCACCAGCATGCGCGATGCAGCCTACACCGCCTCCGTGGCGCTGGCGCAAGAAAAAGGCGCGTTCCCCAAGTTTGACGCCGATGGTTACCTGGCTGAAGGCACCTTTGCCAGCCGTTTGCCAGACGCGCTGAAAAAGTCCATTCGCAAGCACGGCATTCGCAACAGCCACCTGCTGTCCATTGCGCCCACGGGCACCGTGAGCCTGGCCTTCGCTGACAACGCGTCCAACGGCATTGAGCCGGCGTTCTCGTGGATGTACAAGCGCAAGAAACGCGAGTCGGACGGCACCACGTCTGAATACGCGGTCGAAGACCACGCCTGGCGCATGTACCGCGAGCTGGGTGGCGATGTCAGCAAGTTGCCCGACTACTTTGTCTCGGCGCTCGACATGTCGGCCACCAACCACATTGCCATGATGGAAGCGGTGCAGCCGTTTGTGGATACCGCCATTTCCAAGACGGTCAATGTGCCGGCCGACTACCCGTACGACGACTTCAAAAACCTGTACCAGCAAGCCTGGCGCGCACGCCTCAAGGGTTTGGCGACCTACCGGCCCAATGCCATTTTGGGCTCGGTGCTGGAGGTGCATTCGGAGCCCGTGGCGGCAGCGGTTGCAGTCGCCGTGCCGGTGATTGACCCCATGCGCACAGTGATTGAGCGCCGCCCTAAAGGCGCGCTGGGAGCGGTGGCCGAAAAAATTGACTACTGGACACAGGAAGGCCACAAGACCTTGTACCTGTTGGTGTCGTTCTTGCCCGTGCCTGCAGCAGACGGTGTCGGTACGGTAGACCGTGCCATTGAGTTCTTTATGCCTGTGGGCCAGAACGGTGAGTCGCAGCAATGGATTACGGCCAGCATGCGCCTTCTCTCGCTGGCAGCGCGCGGTGGCTTCCTGGAGCGTGCGCTCAGCGACATGCGCAAGGTTGCCTGGGACCGTGGCCCGGTGCGTTTGGGTACCTACAAAAAGGCTGACGGCACACAAGTGCCTATGTGGCACGACTCCGAAGTGGCCGCCATGGCCTTCGCCATTCAGAACATTCAGGCGCAGCGCCTGAGTGACCAGGCGCAGGCTCACAACGATTCCGACACTTTGCTGCCCTCGCAGGAACGCGCGCTGGCCTCGGCACCGCTGCCCGTGATGGCCGGCAAGAAGTGTGGCGAATGCGGTGCCCATGCGGTGATCCGCAAGGACGGTTGCGACTACTGCACCCAATGCGGGCACATCGGGACTTGCGGGTAACAGTGGATACCCACTGGCATGGAAGTAGCTGCCGTGTGGGTTGTCATCGCGCGGGCGTGGGGCGAACTGGCTGAAGTGGAGGCGTGATGCCCAATAACGAACTTGCCACTTTGGCGGCTGAACTGATGCGGTCGCGTCAAACCATCCTGCCCAAGCGGCTGATGGAGCCCGGCCCCGATTCCAGCGCGCTCCCTCTGATTCTCGGCGCGGCCGCTTCGGCGCCCGACCACGGGCAAATTTTGCCCTGGCGCTTTGTGCTGGTGCCTGTTGACGCACGCGTGCGGCTGGCCGATGTGTTTGGCGCTGCGCTGCTGGAGCGTGATGCAGATGCCACGCCCGACCAGGTTGCGCAGGCGCAGGAAAAAGCCCACCGTGCACCGCTGCTCATGCTGGTGGTGGTGGACGGCCAGCGCGGCGACCCCGATGTGGACCTGCACGAACGCATTGTCTCCACCGGTTGCGCGGTGCAAAACATGTTGCTGATGGCCACCGCGCTGGGCTATGGCTCGGCGTTGACCAGCGGCAAGGCTCTGAAGTCGGTCCGTCTGCGCACCCTGTTCAATTTGACTGACGGTGAACACGCATTGTGTTTTGTGAGTATGGGTACTGTGCAGTCACGCAAGAACGGACGTTTGCGACCCGCAGCGGCTGACTATGTTGGCACTCTCGCGCCTCTTGCGAATGCGCAGGACGGGGTTTAATTTTTTACTGGAATACCGCGATGAACATTTCAAGTTTTGACGATCTTTTGCAGTCCGCCCGCTACCAGCCTTTGCCCCAGCGCCTGCTGTTTGTGTTTGCTGGGGTGGAATTGCCCGATGACAGCACCCCTGAGCAGCGCGCAGGCTTTGAAGCGGGCGAGGGCGGAGCCCTGGTCCCCCGCATGTGTGTGGACAAAAGCCCGCAAGAGCTGGATTCGTTTGCCGATCTGGTGAAGGAAGCCAGCCTGTTGGGTCAGCCCTGGGGCATGGTATTTGCAGCCGCCATGTCGGGCGCGCCCGGCGAGCCCCCCACCAGTGAAGAAGCCGGTAAGGCGCTGGAGCACATGGTGGAAGCCATCAAGCAGGGCAACATTGGCGCCTACATTCCGTTTGACGTTCAGGGTCACGCCGTCAACATCGGCTGACAGGGCTGTGATGATGCCGACTCTGCCGGGACACCGCGCGCCTGCGGCCGGCCTTGAAGCTCCTTTTGAAATGCTGGTGGCCTGCCATGAGCGGGTTCAGCGCTCTCTGGACCTGATGGTGCGTTTGCAGAAGCACTTGATCGACCAAGGTCAGGATGCCGATGCCCGCCAGGCCGCACGCGACGTCATGCGCTACTTTGATCTGGCTGCACCCTTGCACCACCAGGATGAAGAATTGCATGTTTTCCCTCCCTTGCTCAGGGGGCCTGATCCCACGGTGCATGCGCTGGTCCGAAAGCTCATGCGGGACCATCAGCTGATGGAGTCTGCGTGGGCTCTGGCCCGGTGTGTATTGCTGATCATTGCCGATGCGCCAGCGGCACAGTGGGTGCCATTGTCATCTGAACAAACGACGGCACTCGACAGTTTTTCTGCACTCTACGGTCAGCATATTCAGGACGAAGAAGGCATCGTCTATCCGGCGGCGCAAGCAACGCTTTCAGGTACAGCGCTGCAAGCCATGAGTGCAGACATGATGCAGCGCCGCGGCGTGCCAGCCAGCAAGCTGGCGTCTGGCTTGTAAAACAGGCGCATCAAAGGGTGTCGTCGGCATTGATCGTCAGCAGCGTGTAGCTGTGAACCCAGTCGCCTTTCGGCGATTTCCAGCATGAGCACAGTCCCGCGAGTCCCATCGGTTGGCCGGCTGTCCGGTGGATGCGATTTGGAACGGCTCTGCCCCGGATCGCCAATCCGGTTCAAAAAACGATTCAGCGGGAACGATGCGCCCCATTACTGGCGAATGATCGAGTCGCCCGACTTCTTCACTGCATCACCCACGCTGAAGCCTGGGTCCTTGTCGAAGTCAAAATTTTCCTTGTCGCCGTTGGTGCGCTGAATGCTCACGTTCCACACTTTGTGAGTTTTGATCTTGCCTTCAATCATCTTGCCCGCATAAGCACCGCCAGCGGCACCAGCCAGTGTTGCAAGGTCTTTGCCAAGGCCGCCGCCAACCTGATTGCCCAGCAAGGCGCCGCCAATGCCGCCAGCAATCATGCCAACCGCGCTGCCTTCACCTTCTTTTTCAGTGATCGATACCGCGACGACCTTGCCGCAGTCCGCGCAGGATGCCATCGCTGGGGCGGGCTTGCTTGCGGCTGTCATGCGGGCTTTGGCTTCAGCCATGGCCTTGTCATATTCTGTTTTGGCATCGCGGCGGCATTGCAGACGGCCAGTGGATGTGGTCTCGTCATTGCAGAGCTTCTTGTCGGATTCATAGCGCGCCATTGCCGCTTTGCTGTCTGCCGCAAGCTGGGATTTTGCCGCCGGTGCCGTCACGGCCCATGCGCTGGGTGCCAGTGTGGTGAGTGCCGCAACAACCAGGGTGCAAGCCAACGAGAGGGATTGTTTCTTCATGCCGTAACTCCTTTGAAAATGAAGCGTCAAGTATTCCATAGGGCTGCCCGTAAGATCGTGCACATGCATACACAAAACGCAGCTTTGCGGAACAAAGACCTATTTCTTGCCATTTTTGTAATTTTGGTTTGGGGCGTCAACTTTGCTGTCATCAAGGTGGGGGTCGCAGACGTTCCGCCGCTGCTGTTGGCCGCCTTGCGTTTCATGCTGGCTGCATTTCCGGCACTGCTGTTTTTTCGGGCTCCCAAGGTGCCGCTGCGCCTGTATGTCATCTATGGGCTGACGATTTCGGTGGGGCAGTTTTCCCTGTTGTTCTCGGCCATTCATGTGGGTATGCCCACCGGGCTGGCGTCGCTCGTGCTGCAGTCGCAGGCCGTCTTCACCATGCTGTTTGCCGCTTTTTTCCTGAAAGAACGCTGGCACGCCAACCAGCTTGCAGGATTGATGCTGGCCGCAGTGGGCTTGGGTTTGATTGGCAGTGCGCATGGTCTGTCAATGCCATTGGCAGGCTTCATGCTCACGGTGGCGGCCGCCGTGATGTGGGCCAGCGGCAATATCGTGACCCGTGCGGTGGGCCGATACGGGCCCATGAATCAACTCGCATTTGTCGTGTGGGCCAGTCTGGTGCCGCCGATTCCCCTGTTGCTGCTGTCGGCATGGCTGGAGGGTCCTGCAGCCATTGCCTCGGCCTTGCATAACTTCAGCTGGCACGCCTTTGCCGCCGTCGCCTACCTGGCTTGGGCGGCGACGTTATTTGGCTATGGGGTGTGGACCGGTCTGCTCGCGCGCTATCCGGCCAACCGGGTGGCCCCATTTACCTTACTGGTGCCACTGGTCGGGCTCACCACGGGCTGGGTCGCCTTCGGCGAGGCGCTCAAACCGGTGCACTTTGCCGGTGGTGCGTTGCTGATGGCTGGTTTGCTACTCAATTTGTTTGGCGCGCGCCTGTTTGTGCGACTGAAATGGCAGAGCCAATGAGGGGTTGAGTCTTGCGCTTGGGCGACCCGGCGCACGCTATGGGGATCGTGTCCATGGTCCAATAGGTTCATGAACCCGGACGCACACAAACTCTGGCACGCCCCGCAGTGGGCCTTTGCCATTCTCCTGGCCCTGCTGGGCATGTTGGGGCCGTTTTCCATTGACACGTATTTACCCGCTTTTGCGGGCATTGCCCAGTCGCTGAACGCCACGCCAGTGCAGATGCAGCAAACGCTGTCGGCCTACCTGTTTGGATTTGCCTTCATGGCCCTTTTTCATGGGGCCATTTCCGACAGCTTTGGCCGCCGCCCTGTGGTGCTGTGGGGCTTGGCCGCGTTCACGGTCGCGTCCGCTGGCTGTGCCCTGTCGCAAAGCATCGGGCAACTGATCTTTTTCAGGGCGGTGCAAGGCCTGTCCACGGGAGCTGGCATTGTGGTGTCCCGCGCGGTGATTCGTGACATGTTCCCGCCGTCCCAGGCACAAAAGGTGATGAGTCAGGTCACCATCTTTTTTGGCGTGGCTCCTGCCATTGCGCCCATGGTGGGCGGCTGGATGCTGGTGCATGTCAGCTGGCATGGCATTTTCTGGTTTCTCACCGCGGTGGGTGTGGCCTTGTGGGTGGCCAACTACCGGCTGCTGCCAGAGACCCTGCATGTCACCCAGCGCCAGCAATTTCACGTTAAAAACCTCATGGCCGGGTACTGGCAGTTGGGGTCAGACCCCCGGTTTCTATTGCTTGCGCTGGCCAGCGGTATCCCGTTCAACGGCATGTTCCTGTACGTGTTGAGCGCCCCGGTGTTCCTGGGTGAGCATCTGGGCCTGGTGCCGCAGCAGTTTTTCTGGTTCTTTTGTCTGACCATCATTGGCATCATGGGAGGCGCCATGCTCAGTGGCCGCCTGGCAGGCAAGATGGCACCCAAGCAGCAAATTCGCTATGGTTTCATGATTATGCTGACGATTGGGGTCATCAACCTGGTTGCCAATCTGTTGTTCAAGGCGCAGGTGGGCTGGGCCTTGCTGCCCATTTGCGTATTTGCATTTGGCTGGGCTCTGATGGTGCCGGTGGTGACACTGCTGGTGCTGGATCTGCACCCTGACCGGCGTGGCATGGCATCAAGCCTTCAGATGTTCGTGGGTTCCACGGCCAACGGCATCGTGGCGGGTGTGATCTCGCCACTGGTCATGCACTCTACCGTGGCGCTGGCCGCATCGTCCGTGCTGATGATGTGCATAGGCCTGGTGGCCTGGATTTACATCCGCCGCCGCTGGCCCGAGATTGGGCAAACCATCGTGCACCATTAAAAGACCAAAGGCCCGATCCGATCGGGTGTTGGCTCAGGGGCGCATCAAGTCTTCAATGGCGTCCACAACCATTCGCGAGCCAATGGCGATCAGCAAAATGTCATTGGCGACCCGGACATAGCGGTAGCCCTGCGGCGGCAAGCCAATGCGTACGATGACTTCATTGGGTACCGGGTAAAACACCACATCGCCCGGCAAAGCTTGGCCCATATGCCATTTTTTGGCCTGGCCAGGCGGGAGGCAGCCGTTGTTTTTCTTGGCAAGACCGGGCGGGCATTTTTTTGCCGTGCGCTGGGTATCGTAGTAACTGGATACCTCAACCCGCTGGCGGTCTGCAAAATAGGCGCCAATCTGAATTTCTGCGGTGCGCGTGTCCTGCGGTTGCTCTTTCTTGCCGTTACCGTGTCCGTTGCCGGCCCACTCCGGTTTTCCTGCTAATGCCGCACTGCAAACGCAGGTCAAGCTGATGAGTAAAGGCAGCGTCCAAGAGCGCTGGATGGATGTTGGTGAAGATGATTTCATGGCTTACTTTTTACCACCACCACCACCACCACCATGGCTACCGCCGCCTGAGCCGGAGCCATTGCCACCTGCGTGCTCTCCCGCTCCTGTCATCTTGCTGTTATGCGATTCATTGGCGTCGTCCCGACCTTTGTTTTTGTTGCCGGCCTTGTCGGTCTTGGATGCACTGACCAGTGATCCCAGTTTGACGCCCATGGCGTTGGCAATTTGTCCCCAGCCCATGCCCGATTCGCGTTGCGCCAGGATGCCCTTCATGGACACTGTGGTGGTGGCCGTGGTCATGGTTCCTCCATTGAGCGCGGCCGCGAGCTGGGCTGGCGTGGGGCTGGTGATGCCTTGCTTGGCCAAGTCGGCCTTGGCCAGCGACAACGCTATATTGATTTCGCCGTTGCCCAGTTTGCCCGTCACGGGCGTGAATGTGGCGGGAGGCGGGGTTGAGCCTGTGCTGGTGGAGCTGGCGGTCAAAGTGACGCTGGTGCCATCGCGCATGCCGTTAACCAGTGCGGTTGCATTGCTGGTTGAACCCGCAAACACGGTGTAGTCGGCCGTTAGCCGGGACGACGTGGGTGCTGCCGTGCTTTGCGTGGCTGGCGCGGTGCTCGCGGCAGTTTGAGCTTGACCCGATACGCTCATGAAAAAACTGAGACCGGATACGGCCAGTGCAGTGGCGGTTGTTCTGAAGAACATGAAGCAATCCTTGTGAAGCAAGCCATCGGCTTGGAAGGATTCATTCTAGGTCCGCGAATGGAAAGTGGGCTTTCAGTAATTCCCAGTTCAACCACACCATTATTCGGCAGCCGCAAGCGTCGACGCTGCATGGGCGTTGTAAGCTGTCGTTCTCAACCACACAAGGAGACACGCATGCGCATCGAAACCATAGCCGTCCACGGCGGCTACAGCCCTGACCCGACCACCAAGGCGGTGGCTGTGCCCATCTACCAGACGGTAGCCTACGCGTTTGACAACACCCAGCACGGGGCCGACCTGTTTGACTTGAAGGTGGCGGGCAACATCTACAGCCGCATCATGAATCCGACCAACGCCGTGCTGGAGGCGCGGGTGGCCGCCTTGGAGGGCGGGCTGGCGGCGCTGGCCGTGGCGTCGGGCATGGCGGCCATCAGCTACGCGATCCAGACCATTGCCGAGGCGGGCGACAACATTGTCTCCAGCGCCCGGCTGTACGGTGGAACCTACAACCTGTTTGCCCACACGTTTCCGCAGATGGGTATCGAGGCGCGGTTTGCCGACCCCAGCGACCCGGCATCGTTTGCCGCGCTGATCGACGAGCGCACCAAGGCCATATTTTGCGAGTCGGTGGGTAACCCGCTGGGCAATGTGACCGACCTGGCCGCACTGGCAGCGGTGGCCCATGCCCACGGCGTGCCGCTGATCGTCGACAACACCGTGCCCAGCCCCTACCTGTGCCGCCCATTCGAGCACGGTGCCGACATCGTGGTGCATTCGCTGACCAAATACCTGGGCGGCCACGGCACCACCATTGGCGGCGCCATCGTCGATTCCGGCAAATTCCCCTGGGCCGAGCACAAACAGCGTTTCAAGCGCCTGAACGAGCCCGACGTGAGCTACCACGGCGTGGTCTACACCGAAGCCCTGGGCGCTGCCGCCTATATAGGCCGCGCCCGCGTGGTCCCGCTGCGCAACATGGGCGCAGCGCTGAGCCCCATGGCGGCGTTCCAGATTCTGCAAGGCATTGAAACCCTGCCGCTGCGCATGGACCGCATTTGCGAGAACGCCTTGCGCGTCGCCACGTACCTGCAAAGCCACGCCAAGGTGGCCTGGGTCAACTACGCCGGTCTGCCTGATCACCCTGACCACGCGCTGGTGCACAAGTACATGGGCGGGCGCGCCTCCGGCCTGGTCAGCTTTGGCCTGAAAGCGGCCGACAGCCTGGCCGCCGGGGCGCGCTTCCAGGACGCGCTGCAGCTGTTCACCCGCCTGGTCAACATTGGTGACGCCAAATCGCTGGCCTGCCACCCCGCATCCACTACCCACCGCCAGCTCAACCCGGCAGAACTCGCCAAGGCCGGTGTCAAGCCCGACATGGTGCGCCTGTCACTTGGCATTGAGCACATCGACGACCTGCTGGAAGATTTGGAGCAGGCGCTGGCTGCGGTTTAAGGGTTGCTGTTTAGAGGCTGCGCAGGCACTGTGTGCCTGGCGGTCAAATCTGAACGCGCGTTCCCAGCTCAATCACGCAGTTGTTGGGCAGCCTGAAGAATCCTGCAACGCTCCCAGCGTTGCGGGACATCAGCGCAAACAAGGCTTCGCGCCAACGCGCCATGCCGGTGCCTTTGGTAGGCACCACAATTTCACGGCTCAAAAAGTACGAGGTCTCAAACAGGTTGATCGCCAAGCCTTTGGCCTTGCACAGCTCCAGTGCCTTGGGAATATCCGGCGTGTTTTTGAAGCCGTAGTTGACTTGCACTTTCCAGAAGCCTGGCACCAGGGCTTGTACCGTTACGCGCTCGGCAAAGGGTATCCACGGCACATCGTGAAAGACTACGGTGAGAATCAGATTGCGCTCGTGCAGCACCTGGTTGTGTTTGAGGTTGTGCATCAAGGCCTGCGGTACGGTGTCGGGGTTGGCCACGGCATACACCGCCGTGCGGGACACGCGGTGCACCGTGTCGCCTGATAGCGCGGTGACAAAAGGCAAGAGCTCCGGGTCGTCATGGCGAATGCTCTCGATCAGCAGTTCGCGACCACGCCGCCAGGTCGCCATGATGATGAAGATGCCAAAGCCCAGCACCAGCGGGAACCAGCCCCCCTGAAAGAACTTGATGGAGCACGACACCACCAGCAACAGATCCAGCGCCATGAAGACGCTGGTAGCCGCAATCGCCACGGGCAGCGGGTAATGCCAGCCATGGCGAATCACAAAGAAGGTCAAGAGCGTGGTGATGAGCATCGTGACCGTCACCGCAATGCCGTAGGCCGAGGCCATGGCTGACGAACTGCCAAAACCAAACACCGCCAGCAGCACCGCGCCCAGCAACAACCAGTTCACCTCGGGCATGTAGATTTGCCCGGCTTCTTTGGCTGATGTGTAGTGCACCTGCATGCGCGGCAGCAGCCCGAGTTGCATGGCCTGCTTGGTCATGGAATAGGCGCCCGAGATAACCGCCTGCGAGGCAATCACCGTGGCCAGCGTGGCCAGCACCACGGCGGGCATCAACCAGGCTGAGGGGAACATGCGGTAGAACGGGTTCTCCAGCGCAGCCGGGTCACGTATCAGCAGCGCACCCTGGCCCATGTAGTGGATGGCCAGTGCAGGCAGCACCATGCCGACCCACGCGTACTGAATGGGGCGTTTGCCAAAGTGGCCCATGTCGGCGTAGAGCGCCTCGGCGCCGGTAAATGCCAGCACGATGGCCCCGACGGCCACGAACATATGCCAGCCCTGGCCGCTCAAAAATGCGATCGCATTCAGCGGGTTAAGTGCAGCCAGAATGGCGGGTTGCTGGGCAATCTCCATCACGCCCGTCACCGCCAGCACGCCAAACCACAGCACGATCACGGGGCCAAACAGCTTGCCCACCAGCCCGGTGCCAAAGCGTTGCATCGCAAACAGGCCCACCAGCACGGCGGCACAAATCGGCAGCACATAGGGCTTGAAAGCGGGCGTTACCACCTCCAGACCCTCGACTGCGCTGAGTACCGAAATAGCCGGGGTAATCACGCTGTCACCATAAAAAAGGGCCGCGCCAAACACGCCAATCAGCAACAGGATAATCCGTTTCTGGGGCGTGTTGCCCGCAGCTTTGGCGGCCAGGGCGGTGAGCGCCATGATGCCGCCTTCGCCCCGGTTGTCGGCCCGCAGAATGAGTAGCACGTATTTCAGCGTAACCACCATCATCAGCCCCCAGAAGATGACGGACACCGCGCCGATCAAGTGCGTGGCGTCCAGCGGAATTCCCGTGGCGGGGCTGAAAATTTCTTTCATGGTGTACAGCGGGCTGGTGCCGATATCGCCATACACCACCCCCAGCGCACCCAGTGTGAGGGCGGCAAGACTTTCCCGATTGGACGCTTTGGTCATGGCATTTCATTCGCAGTAAACAGGACTCCACTGTCGCAGCCCGCGTATCAGGAACGCATAAGGGGCTGCGGCATCCGGCGCGGCTGTCAGGTAACGGCCAGGCGGTAACCCACGCCGGTCTCCGTCAGCAAATGGCGGGGTTCCGCCGGGTCGCGCTCAATCTTGGCGCGCAGCTGCCCCATGTAGAGGCGCAAATAGTGCGTGTGCTCGGTGAACTCGGGCCCCCACACATCGGTCAGCAATTGCCGGTGCGTGACCACACGGCCCGCACTGCGCACCAGTCGCGCAAGCAGGTTGAATTCAGTGGGCGTCAGGTGCAGGGTTTCCCCCTCGCGTTGCACCAACCGCAAGGCCAGGTCTACGTTCAAATCGTCCAACGCGTGCACCGTGACCGCAGCGGCCAGCGCTGTGCCCCGGTGGCGAAGCGCCACCCGTATTCGGGCCAGCAACTCGCTCACACTGAAGGGTTTGGTCAGATAGTCGTCGGCCCCTGCATCCAGCAGTTGAATCTTTTGGGCTTCCTGGTGGCGGGCAGACACCACCAGAATGGGTAGCGCATGGTGCTTGCGCACCTCATGCACCAGCTCGACGCCATCGCCATCGGGCAAACCCAGGTCCAGCACCATGACATCGGGCACTGCATGCTTCAGCATGGCCCGGGCCTCGCTCAATGACACGGCAGTCTGCACCTCAAAACCCTCTACTGAGAGGGACGATTGCATCATTGCCCTGATTTCACGGTCGTCCTCCACTACGAGAATGCGCAAGCTCATGGGGGGGCTCCTTGCGGCTGATGGGGGTCGATGGGTAGTGTCACGGTGAAGCGGTTCCCGCCTCCGGTACGCCGCCTGACTGTCAGGCTGCCGCCATGCGCGCAGGCGATCGCCCGGCACAGGGCCAGACCCAGCCCGGCACCGCGCTGGCCAGACTGGTCATTGCGGGAGTAGGGCTCAAATATCGCCTGGTATTTTTCTTCAGGAATCGCCTCGCCACGGTCTTTGACCGACACCTGCATCTCCTGGGCGGTGGTGCTCACGACCAGCTCAATCGCGTCAGCGCTGTACTTGAGCGCGTTGTCCAGCAGGTTGCCGATCAGCTGCGCCAGCAAAACCGGGTCGGCCTTGATCAGAGGCAAGTCCTCAGGCACCCTGGATTGGATGCGCCGGGCAGGGTCCCGCAGCCGCACGCGGGCCAGAACGGCGCCCACGATTTCTTCCATGGACTCCCAGCCGCGCTGGATCGGCTGCGACGCATTGGTCAGCTGCACCAACTGCAGCGTGTTTTCGGTCACGGTGGAGAGGTAGGTCGCCTCGCTGACGATGCTGCCCAGCAAGCGGTCCTGATCGGCTGCGCTGAGTTTGTCGCGCTGCGTTTGCAGGGAAGACGCAGCGCCGACCACCGCCGCCAGCGGCGTGCGCAAGTCGTGTGAAATGGCGGCCAGAAACGTGCTTTGCACCTGTTGCCGGTGGGACTCATTTTCGGCTGCCAGCATTGATGCTGTCAGGCGCAGGCGCCACAACGCCTGTGCCAGCAAAGCGCACAGTGCCTGGGCGTGCTCCCGCCCATCGGCATCGGCCGCCAGACCCTTCTGGATGCAGGCGGCCCCGTGCATCTGGCCCTTGTCGCCCAGCGGAACATACCAGGCGTTCAGGCCTGGCCAGCGCCCGGTCCCGGGGCCCAACACCGCGGCTTCACGCATGCAGCATTGCATGCCGTCGCCGAAGGTGGTGGCCAGCCCGGATGCCAGATCCAGAGTACCGTCGGGTTGGCGCAAGGCCAGCACCGAAGGCCCGGTGAAGGCACTGTCCAGAGCGTTTTGCCCCAGTGTCTGCACTTCGTGTGCGGTGGTGGCGCCGGACAGGTCGGTGGCCAATGCCTGCAGTTGGCGGGCCCGTTGCTCGTTGCGATGCGCGGTTTTCGTCTCGCGCCGAAGGGAGGCTGCCAGGTTGCTGATCACCAGTGCGACCAGCAGCATCGTGAACAGGGCAATCAGATGCTCCCGGCTGTCGACTTCAAAGGTCCAGCGCGGCGGAACAAAAAAGAAATTGAATGCCGTGACGGCACCCACCGCACAGACCACCGAGGCAAGCCAGCGCAGGCGGTACGACGCAAGGACGACTGCCAGCACATACACCATGGCCTGGCTGGTGAGCGAGACGTGGTGGTCCAGCAGAAATCCGCCAACGGTTGCCGCCGTCAGCAGCAAGGCCACCGTGGCCCAGCTCCGCAGGGGTGTTTGGGTGTCGTTTGACGTGGAGGTAGCGTTCATGGTGCGGTCAGCGTACCACCAGCCGTATCAGGATGGCATCAGGGAAATTGACGATGAAGGCGTATACTGTTAAAAAATACAGTATTTTGCGAAACCCCTTGCCATGTCTACCTCTGCGCGCATTTTCTCCCTGGCAAGCGTCCATGCCGACGTCTGGCATGCGGACGCGCTGGCGGGTGCGCCAGGCCGAATTTTGGCCACGGGGGACGCCCTGCTGGACGCCCAGTTGCCTGGCGGCGGCTGGCCGCTGGGAGCGCTGACCGAGATCCTGCAAGCACCCGGTGTGCACAGCGAATGGCGCTTGCTCTTGCCTGCTTTGGCCCGCAGTGGCACGGGGGCAGTGGTGCTGGTGGGCGCACCGCATGTGCCCTTTGGCCCGGCCTTGGGTGCACAAGGCCTGAACTTGAATCGGTTGCTGTGGGTTATGGCCCAGGACGCACCCCAGCGCCTGTGGTCTACCGAGCAGGCGCTTCGCTGTGCCGATGTAGATGCCGTGCTGGCCTGGCTGCCGCAGACCCGCCCCGACCAGTTGCGTCGCCTGCAAATGGCCGCAGCCGAGTACGCCAAGCTGCTGTTTGTGTTGCGCCCGGAGCAGGCGCAACACGAGTCATCCCCCGCGGTGTTGCGCCTGTGGGTGTCACCGGCCAAAGAGGTGCCGGATGCACTGGAAGTGCAGGTACTCAAGCGACGCGGCCCACCTTTGGCGCAGCCCCTGCGCATGGCAGCCCGCCCCATGCGCCTTGCAAGGCTGCTGGCGGCCAGCAGCCTGCGCACCGGCTACGGTGCAGGAGGAAACCATGCACTGGATCGCACTGCAGCCGTCATCTGAAGACGGTGCACTGGCAGACGCCCCCACCGCTTGGGCGTGGTGGGCTTTGCAGTTCACCCCTCTGGTGGCGCGCGTGGACGCGGCACTGGTGCTGGAGGTGTCTGCCAGCGAGCGCCTGTTTGGTGGTCGCACCGCGCTGCTGGCGCACTTATTCAAGACAAATAGGCTTCTAGCCCCTGTGGAATATGCGCAAGGCGCTACATCTTTAATAGCAATAGGGCGCCTGGGGTGTGATGCGAAGGGTGACAAAAATGCCATCCCGCCCGATGCCTTGCCCCTGCACACCCTGGCCGCCGCCCGCCCGCACCTGCCCACACTGGCGCGCCTGGGCCTGCGCAACTGGGGGCAGCTGCGCGCGTTGCCGCGGGGTGGGTTGGCGCGCCGCTTTGGAGCGGGTTTGGTCGATGCGCTGGACCGCGCCTATGGCCTGCGACCCGAGGTCTATCCGTGGCTGACCCTGCCGCAGGTGTTTGACGCGCCGCTGGAGCTCTCGGCCAGCGTGGAGTCGGCCCCGGCTCTGCTGTTTGGAGCGCGCCGTTTGCTGGCGCAACTGCAGGTATGGCTGCAAGCCCGCCAGCAGGGCGTGCTGGCTCTCGAGTTGTTGTGGGAGCTGGACGCCCGGCGCTCCAACGCCCAGCATGTGGATGCCCACCACACCGGTGGCGCGCAGGGCCGCCTGATCCTGCGCACCGCCGAGCCCACACAAGACATGCAGCACCTGCAGCGCCTGCTGGGCGAGCAGCTGGCGCGCGTCACGCTGCCCGCCCCCGTGCTGCACCTGCGGCTGCGCACCGTGCAAACGCAGCCCCTGGCAGGGGAGAGCCTGAGCCTCTTGCACGATGACCAGCGCCACGGCGACAGCCTGCACCAGTTGCTGGAGCGACTAAGCGCGCGTCTGGGTGTGCCGCAGGTGCTGGGTGCCACGCCCCATGCGGACCACCGGCCCGAGTGCATGCAGCACTGGACGGCGGCCGCAGAAACCCTTGGCGTAAAAAATGCTATGAAATCAGGAGCTGCCCGCGCACTATCCACGGGGGCTAGAGGCCTGAATGACGTGAAAGATGCACAGGAATTTGCCTTGTATCCCACCTGGCTGCTCGCCACCCCCCTGCGTCTGGCGGTGCACCACGGCAGCCCGCAGTACCAGGGGCCGCTCACGCTGCTGGCCGGGCCGCAGCGGCTGGAATCCGGCTGGCTGGACGGCGATGCCGCCTGCGCGCTGCGCGACTACTTTGTGGCGCGCAGCGCGCAGGCGGGCCTGGTGTGGGTGTACCAGGAGCGGCTGGGAGGGCAGGCAAAACAGGGAGCGCAAAACATGGCCCGGTGGTATTTGCATGGGCTCTATGCCTGAGCCCTGTTTTGACCATTTTCGTTGCATCCCCTACATTGCAGGTTACGGCACGCTCCCGTGCTGCGAAAGGCGCCCCTTCTCATGAGCAAATTGTCCCTGCTGGATCTCGGTTTTTTTATTGCCGAATCCGAAGCCAGCCCCAAGCACGTGGGGGGGCTCCTGATCTGCAAACGCCCTCCCAAATCAACGGCCGCCTTTGCCAAAAACCTGTACCGCGAGTATTTGACCTTCACTGACGTGAAGCCGCCGTTCAACCGCATCATCCATTTCTCGCTGACCTCCAGACCGCAATGGCAGGATGTGGTGGTTGATCTGGAGCAGCACGTGTTTTTTCACAAGCTGGAGGCCGGCCACAACGACCGCAAAGCCCTGTACGACTTTGTCTCCAAGCTGCACACCCCCATGCTCGACCGCACACGCCCGCTGTGGGAAGTGCATGTGATCGACGGGCTGACCGAGGGACGCTTTGCGCTCTACCAGAAGCTGCACCACGCCTATGCGGACGGCATCACCATGGCGCGCTGGACGGCCGATGGCCTGAGCCCGTCGCCCGACGCCATGGAGCTCACTCCGGTGTGGACGCTCAAGCACAGTGGCCACGGCAGCCACCGTGCTTCACGCAACCAGGAGTTGATGCAGATCGCCTGGAAAGAAATAACGGGCAACGGCCGGCGGTTTCTGGGCATTGGGCGCCTGGGCGCCATGCTGTTTCTGGAGAGCATCAAGCTCACCAAAAATGCCATTGCACTGCCATTTGTCTCCAGCGCCAAGACACCGCTCACAGGCCAGGTTACTTCCGGGCGGCAATTTGCCACGGCCGCTGTGTCCATGGAACGGGTGAACAAGATACGGGCCAGCACCCGGTCTACTCTCAACCACATCGCACTCACCTGTCTGGACGGTGCGCTGCGCCGTTACCTGAAAGACCAGGGGGTTGAACTGCGCAAGCCCATCACCATCCAGATGCCGGTAAACCTGCGCAAAGAGGGCGAGAAAACGGCGGGCAACAAGATCGGCATCATTCAGGTGGAACTGTCGCCGCCCACGGACGACCCCTATGTGCGCCTGCGCAACATCGGGTATTCGCTGCGCAATGTGCGCACCATGGTCGACAGCGTGCCGCCCGAAGCCATTGAGTCCTACACCATCATTACCGGGCTGGTCGCGCAGATTGCCGAGATTCTGAAGCTGAGCAACAAGATGCCGCCCATGGGCAACACCCTGGTCTCCAACGTGCCCGGTCCCAAGGAATACCTGTACATCAAGGGCGCCCGCATGGAAGAAATGCACCCCATCAGCACGCTGCCGCCCAGCAACCTGCTCAACATCACGCTGTTCAGTTATGCCGGTGAGCTGTTTTTCGGCCTGATTGCCACCGATGAGCTACCCCACCTGGAGCGCCTCGCCGAGTACGTTTCAGAGGCCTTTACCGAGCTGGAAAACTCGGTAAGCGAGGCGCACCTGTAGCTATTTCGCGGCCACAACCGCGTTGCGTCCTTGCGCTTTTGCCTCGTAGAGCGCTGCATCCACCCGCTGAAACCAGGCCGCCACATCTTCACCGTGGCTCAATTCGGCTACGCCAAAAGAAGCTGGTAGAAAGATTTGGTGAAGACCTTCGGTAATGAAAGTCTTCGAAAGTGCTTCCCGTAGCCGGTCGGCCAGCAAGACTGCTGCCGCACCGTGCGTCATGGGCAAGAGCGCCAGGAATTCTTCGCCGCCCACCCGCGCCAGCATGTCGCCATCGCGCAAGGCGGCCGCTACGGTGTGCGAGACTTCCTGCAGCGCCTTGTCGCCCACCGGGTGACCATAGTGGTCGTTCACCGATTTGAAGTGGTCCAGATCAAACATGATGATGCACACCGGGACCTCGTGGCGTGCCTTGATCGCGACCATGCGTTCCAGTTGCTCAAAAATAAAGCGGCGGCTGAAGGCGCCCGTGAGCTGGTCTCGGGTCACCAGTTCATTCAGGCGCTCCATGGCCGATTTCAGCTCTTCATTCTTTGCCTTGATCTCCACGTTGGTCTGGTTGAGGTCACCACGCGCCTGCGTCAGCAGCGTGACCAGCAGGGCGTTGCGCACCGCGTGGTCGAGTTCACGAAAAAGCTCCTGCTCCAACCCCCGGGCGGACCAGACCTGCACGGCAAACATGACGACCCAGCCCACGAAGATCTGCGCCCCAATTGGGTTGTCGACGACGGCCAGCTGCAATAAAGGGGGTAGCAACATGCCCACCGAAAAGAAAAACGTGGCCAAGCGCACCGGCGACATGATCATCATGCAGATGCCCGATACCCCCACAAGAATAATCAGGTCAGTCAAGTAATACAGGAATTGCCCTTCAACCCAGATAAACCAGACTGAAGAGGCCCACACCAAGCCGAGCACGCCGGCGCAGGCCACTTGTGCCCGAGTCCAGAAAATGGGGTCTTGATTACGGGATATGCTGAGTCGGTAGCGGTAGCCAATACCGACGGTGGACAGCGCAACGGTGGAGGTCAAGCATGTCCAGATCCAACGTGTTCTGAACGTCCATGGTCTCTTTCATTTTGTAAACCATTATTGCGCAAGCGGGTTGGTGTGAATCTACCCGGCTGCCGATTCAAAGCAAGGCCGCTGCTGATCGTGTCCAATAGAGCGCATGGAAAAATCAAACAACACCGACCAGCGCCTGACCGATCTGGAAATCAAGGCGAGTTTTACCGAAGACTTGCTGGATCAACTCAACCAGATCATCGTGCGCCAGCAAGAAGAAATTGCCATGCTGATTCGTGAGGTAGGCCAGTTACGCCAGCAAATGCCGGATGGCGCCAGTGCCGGCTTCAGCCGCGCCAGCGAAGAGCTTCCTCCCCACTATTGAATCGCTTTGCGCGAGTGCGCATCGCGGTTGAGTCCTTGCGAACAAAAGCCCCGCCCAGGATGCCCGGGCGGGGCTTTTGTTATGGTGGCCAGAAATTACTTGGCTGGAGCAACCGCTGGGGTCGCTGGTGTAGCTGGCGTTGCCGGTGTGGCAGCAGGCTTCACCATCTTGGCTTTCTTGGCAGCAGCGCGGTCCTTCTTGGCTTGTGCGCGGTCAGCCTTCAGCTTTTCCTTGTCAGCCTTGATGACGGCTGGCGCTGCGTTGGCAGCTTTGTCGGTAGACATCTTTTCCTTGTCGGCTTTTACAGCGGCCTTGTCGGCAGCTACAACAGCGGACTTGACAACGGGTGCTGCTGGCATGGCTGGCGCTGCAGGTGCAGCGGTCTGGGCAAAGGCGCCCATGGAGAAAATGCCGGCGATCAGAGCAGTAGTGGTCAAAGTCTTGAAGTTCATGGAGTCGTCTTTCGGTTGGTTGTTGATACCCATCCTCAACGAGGGCAGGCTTCTGCCAGTTGACTGCCCACTCCAACTTCGCCTGTAAAGAAATGTAATGCGGGCCATGCAACAAACCCGCTCTGCTTCGCTAAACGGAAGTCATGCCGCCATCCACCGTGTGGGCATGGCCGGTCACAAACGAGGCCGCGTCCGAGCTCAGCCACAGCACCACGGCTGCCACTTCATTGGCCTCGCCAATGCGGCCAATGGGGTGCAGTTGCGCAACGGCAGGTCCCACCTTGGGGTCGGCTTGCACGGCGCGGTCAAACATGGCGGTGCGAATGACACCGGGGCACACCGCGTTGACGCGAATGTTTTTGCGGCCGTATTCCACCGCTGCCGATTTGGTCAGGCCCAGCACCGCATGCTTGCTGGCGCTATAGGCCGCCATCTTGGGCGCGCCCACCAGACCCGCCACCGATGCCGTGTTGACAATGGAGCCGCCGCCTTGCTTGAGCATTTGCGCCAGCTCGTATTTAAGGCACAGCCACACGCTGCGTATTCCGGCGAACGTGACCGCTGATTCCGGTCGATCGTGACCGGTGGCGCAGCGTGCGGTGTTGCGCATCTAAATTGTAGAGGTGTCGGTCACGATGGTTCTGGATGGACTTCCTTCTTGCTTGATTTGGGCTTCTG